>NZ_JAWLSG010000020.1:0-66023 GCF_033142305.1 Rhodococcus sp. IEGM 27
ATGCTCTGCGACATCCTGATCGCCGCCGACACCGCGAAGTTCGGGCAACCCGAGATCAAACTCGGGGTCATCCCCGGCATCGGCGGCTCGCAGCGGCTGACCCGCGCCGTCGGCAAGGCCAAGGCCATGGAACTGTGCCTGACCGGCCGGAACATGGACGCCGAGGAAGCCGAACGCGCCGGACTGGTCTCCCGGATCGTCCCCGCCGCGGACCTACTCGACGAGGCGTTGCAGACGGCGAGCACCATCGCCGAAATGTCGCTACCGGTGGCGATGATGGCGAAAGAAGCGGTCAACCGGTCCTTCGAGACCACCCTCACCGAAGGCGTCCGCTTCGAACGACGAGTCTTCCACTCCACCTTCGCCACCGAAGATCAGAAGGAAGGGATGGCGGCGTTCGTCGAGAAGCGTGCGCCCGTCTTCAAGCACCGCTAGAAGCCCCGAAAACGACTGTCGCCCCGTACCGGATCCGGTACGGGGCGACAGTCGTCTCTCACCACTTGGTGGGGGCGTCTCCGGTGTCGAAATCGCCTGCCTCGCGGCGCAGTTCGGCGAGGATCGTGACAAGTTGTTCCAGCTTGTCACCGGATACCCCTGGGCGCGAGAATACCTGGGCGTTGAGTCGCTCGGTGGACTCGACAGCCAGTTTCCTTCCCGCGTCGGTGATTTCGATCAGGGTCGCCCGGCGATCGCTAGGGTGCGGGACACGCCGCACGAGGTTCGCCGTTTCGAGCCGGTCGACGGCGTTCGTCACGCTGGTCGGGTGAACCTGAAGGCGCGCGCTGGCCTTCGCCATCGGGAGTGCGCCGGTGCGCGTGAACGTCAGCAGTGTCAACAATTCGTACCGGGCGAACGTGAGCCCCGACGGCTTGAGCACCTCTTCCACCCGGGCCATCATGATCTGCTGTGCCCGCATCACCGAGGTCACCGCAGCCATCCCGTCGGCGACATCACCCCAGCCGTGCTTCGTCCACTGCCGGTGGGCCTCTTCGATGGGGTCGAGATGAAGTGGTGACGGTGGTGGCATGCGTCGATCATCCCATGTCGGGTGATGGGCCGCGAAAGTCTGCCGAGCGTGTCGTCAGTGCGCTTCCGCCTTCGCGGCGGCCGCCAACGCCACCAGCCCGAGTCCCGCGCACGCCGTCATCGTGACCGCGAGAGCGACGCCGGTGTTGCCGAGCACGCCGACCAGGGGAGCGATCAGCGCGCCGACACCGAACTGCAGGGCGCCGAGCAGCGCGGCAGCCGTGCCGGCCGCCTCGCCGTGGCGGCCGAGAGCCAGCGCGGGGGCGTTGGGCAGGACGAAGCCGACACCGGCGAGGAGGAACCACAGTGGAACGACGAACCCGACGAGCCCGCCGAACTCGAAGTGGGCGGTGGTGACCAGCGCCAGCCCGGCCACCGTCGCGAAGGCGAGGGCCGACACCGTGATCTGCAGCGGTGACCACCGTGCGAGGGCGCGGACGTTGAGTTGCGAGGCGCCGATCAGAGCGATCGCGCCGGAGCTGAACAGCAGCGCGAACTGCTGCTCGTCCAGGCCGTACTGGTCCTGGAACACGAACGACGCACCGGAGACGTACGAGAACAACGATCCCATCGCCACACTCGACACGAGTGCGAGCACCATGAACGCGCGGTCACCCAGCAGGCTCTTGTAGGTGCCCAGCACGGCGCGCAGACTGCTCTTGCGCCGCCGCTCCGGCGGCAGCGTCTCCGTCAGACCCCACACCCCGATCAATGCCGTCAGGGTGCCGATCACGGCGAGGACGACGAAGATGCCGCGCCAGTCGAGGGCGATGAGGAGCGCCCCGCCGATACTCGGGGCGAGAACGGGTGCGACGCCGAGCACGAGCATCAGCCGCGACATCACGACGGCCACGGTGTTCCCAGAGAACAGGTCGCGGACGACCGCGAGCGCGACCACCGCTGCGGCGGCGGCCCCGATGCCCTGGAAGACGCGGAGCACGCCCAGCACGGCCACGGTCGGCGCGAAGACCGCGAGCACGGACGCGACGACGTGGACACCGATACCGGCGATCAGGGGACGCCTGCGCCCGAGGCTGTCCGCGAGCGGTCCGACGATCAACTGCCCCAGCGCGAGGCCGAGCAGGGTGCCGGTGATGGTCAGCTGGACCGCGGACGAGGACGCGCCGAGGTCGGTTCCGATGTCCGGAAGCGCGGGCAGATACATATCGATCGTGAAGGGGCCGAGGGCCACCATCGCGCCGAGTACCAGGATCACCCGAAGGCTGGGACGGGTGGTTGTCCGGTCGGCGGTCGGGGCGGCGCGTTCTTCGGTGTCGGTCACGGAGGAACACAGCAACGAGGGCACGTGGTTTGTTCCCGCCCCGGCGTGTCGGTTTCAGAATCACCGTGAGCGCAACCCTCGCGCCCGGGGCACCGGCCGGGCACAGTAATCCCCGATGCGGGTGTGACTGAGTGGTTGAGGTACCGGCCTGCAAAGCCGTTCACACGGGTTCGAATCCCGTCACTCGCTCGGGTGAGAACCGGCAGGTGATGCACCTGCCGGTTCTCTTCGCGTGGTCACACGTCTTCGAGGCGAATGCCCTTGGTCTCCTTCATGAACAGGCACGCGACGCCGGTGAGGACGGCCAGCACCATGATGTAGACGCCGAACACCCAGCCGAGGTCGAGTCCGAGGAGAAGCTGGTTCAGGTACGGGGCGGTGCCACCGAACACCGCGACGGAGAAGGAGTACGCGAATCCGATCGCCTGCGTGCGTAGTCGCGTCGGGAAGCTCTCCGACAGCGTGGAGGACAGAATCGACGCCGGGACCGCGACAATCAGCAGGGCGGCGGTGGTGGCGACGAGCAGGGTCCACCCGTCGGACGTGATCATCATCGTCAGCGGCAACTGCAGGACGAACATCAGAACCGCGAAGGCGCCCAGCATGGGCCGTCGGCCGATCTTGTCGGAGAGCAACCCGAGGAACGGCAGCGAGACCAGAGCGATCAGCTGAGCGATCACCAGCATCCAGTACGCGGTGTCGGGATTCATGCCCTGCTGCGTGATCGCGTACGTGGAGATGTACGACGTCCACGTGTAGTGCGCGGCCGTGATGCCCGAGGTCATCCCGATCATGAGGAGGATCGCCCGGACGACGGTGCGGCGGGGGATGCTCGGCTGATCCTCATCCTTCTGCGCAGCATCGAAGACGTCGCTCTCGTCCATGCTGCGGCGCAGGTACAGGGCGAACAGTGCCAGGAGCGCGCCGATGAGGAAGGGGATACGCCAACCCCATTGACCGACAGCGGTGTCGGACAGGGAGGAGGTGACGACGCCGCCGACGGTGTAGGCCAGCACCGAACCGCCGAAGATCGCGATGAACGCGACGCTTCCCCACATGCCGCGCCGGTGCGGAGGCGCGATCTCTCCGACGTAGGAATACGCGGTCGCGGACTCGCCGCCGTGCGCGAAGCCCTGCATGACGCGCGCCGCGAGCAGGATCAACGACGCCCACGCGCCGATGGTCGAGTAGGTGGGCATCACCCCGATGATCAGGCTGCCGGTGGCCATCATCAGCATGGTCGTGACGAGGACGAACTTACGTCCGCGCTTGTCGGCGATCCGGCCGAAGATGATCCCGCCGAGTGGGCGCATCAGGAACCCGACCGCGAACACGGCGAGCGTGGACAGCAGGGCCGAGACCGGGTCCGAGTTGCTGAACATCGCCGCCGCGATGAACGGGGCGAACACCGCGTACGCGCTCCACTCGTACCACTCGAGGACGTTGCCGACGGAGCTGGCGAGGAGCGATTTCTTGCGGGAGGCGAGGGTGGTGCCGGAATGGGTGTCAGGCTGCGCCTGGCGAGTGAGGTCGACGTTCACGTGCAGTCACTTTCGTCGGGGTCGCGGAGTCGAGATGTCGAGGGGAGGAGCCGTCAACGCAGGTCGCTGCGACGGATCTTGCCCGTCTGGGTCTTCGGGAGGTCGGTGATGATGTGCACCAGCCGCGGCCGCTTGTACGCGGCGAGCCGGTCGCGGGCGAACGCGACGAGTTCGTCCTCGGTGGCGGTCGCGCCCTTGCGGAGCGAGACGTAGGCCACCACCGATTCGCCCTGGTAGTCGTCGGGTTGCCCGACGACGGCGGCCTCGTGCACGGCCGGGTGTTCGTAGAGGGTGTCCTCGACCTCACGGGGCCACACCTTGTACCCGGACACGTTGATCTGATCCTTGAGCCGGTCGACGAGATACACCCACCCCGCCTCGCCGATGATCGCGACGTCCCCGGTGCGCAGCCGTCCGCCGGGCAGTGTGTCCCGCGAGGCGTCCGGGTTGCGCCAGTAGCCCGAAACAACCTGCGGTCCGGCGATTTCCAGTTCGCCTGCGGTGTGGGGCGGAACAGGGTCACCATTCGGGTCGACGGCGCGGATGTCCACCCGGGGCAGCGGGAGTCCGATGGACAGCGAGCCACTCGACGGGTCGACCGGCGCCCGCAGGCCGGGTGGCACCGCAATCACTCCGGCCGTCGTCTCGGTCATCCCGTACGCGTTGTGGATGTACTTGCCGAATCGGGCTTCGAACTTCTCCACGGTGGCAGGCGGGATGGGCGCGCCGCCCGAGTAGAGGGTCTTGACCGAGGCGAAGTGGTCCGCGCTCACGGCCGGAACCTCGGACAGCGCGTTGAACACGGTGATCGAGCCGATTGTGTAGGTCACCCGGTGCTCCACGAGCGTCTCCAGTGCGACGGCCGCGTTGAACCTGTTCGCGAAGACGAGCAGGCAGTCCCGGACGAGGGCGACACCCGCATTGAGCACGGCGCCGGTGATGTGGAACAGGGGAGCGACGGCGAACACGACGTCCCCGTCGACGACGCGGGCGCACTCACCGAAGTCGAGTGCGGTGGCCAGCACGTTCGCGTGGGAGTTGAGCGCGCCCTTCGGTGGGCCGGTGGTCCCGGAGGTGTAGGTGAGCAGCGCAAGGTCGTCTTCGTCGAGTTCGACCAGGGGAGGCCGCCTGCCGCGAAACCGCGCGAGGAGTTCGACGAGGTCGCCGTCGGCCGCCGGCGTGGCGCGCGTGGTTGACTCGAACACCCGCGGATCGTTGCGGGTCTGGAAATCGAGGGCGCTGGTGCTGATCGAGAATCGCACGCTGCTGCCACGCAGGGTCTCCGCCGTGGCCGCGACGCTCACGTCTTCGCAGAGGATGCCGATCGGCTCCGCATCGTCGACGAGGCGGCGGAGTTCGTTTCCGCGGTACATCGGATTGAGCACCAGCGCTGCAGCGCCGACCTTCCACAGCGCCAGCAGAGCGAGGGCGTACTGCGGCACGTTCTGCAGGTAGATGCCCACCCGGTCACCGCGCCCGACACCCCACTCGTCCAGTGCGACGGCGAGGGCATCCGACAGGTCGTCGACCTCGCGCGCCGTGAGGGTGCCATCGAAATAGGCCACGGCGGGGTGATCGGGATGCGCCTCCACGCGCGACCGCCACGCGTCGAGAGTGGTCGCCACGGGTGGCTCCTGGATTCCGTCGTTGATGAACGTCGACGACACCGCATGTCCTTTCTCCGGCTCGGTCGGAACGGGATGTCCGAATTCGAGCGGCCGACCGATCACTCGCTCGGTCGGTGTGCGCAAGTGTTGTGTGTCACACGAGAAGTGTCAAGTCGGGGCCCGCCCGCCGCTCGGCAGAGACCGGGTTCCGTGGCCACCCCAGCGACGGTTGCAGCTCATATTTCCATCTGGCAATATGAGGCTATGAGCGCCTACGCCGCCCTGGCCGAGCCGCACCGCAGACAGATTCTGGACCTGCTGCGTGACGGTGAGCGGCCCGCCGGAGAACTGGTGGAGCGCATCGCGCTCAGTCAGCCCGGCGTGTCCAAGCACCTCAAGGTGCTGCGCGAGGCCGGGCTCGTCGTGGTGCGCGCGGATGGCAAACAACGTCTGTACGCGCTGCGCCCAGAACCCCTCGCCGAGGTCGACCAGTGGCTGGAGCCGTACCGCGTGTACTGGTCGAGGCGCCTCGACGCCCTCGAACGACACCTGGAGGAGAACCCATGACCGACGGAACCCTGGAGACGATCGACGGCCGCCCGGCGCTGCGCTTCGAGCGCACACTCGCCCACTCGGTCGAACGCGTGTGGCGGGCGGTCAGCGTGCCGGCGGAGCTCGAGCGCTGGTTTCCCGCCGCCGCCGAGTGGACACCGGCGACAGGGGAGACCTTCGAGGCCTACGGCGCGACCGGCGAGGTGACCGAGGTCGATGAACCCCATCGGCTGGCGTGGACCTTCGGCGGTGAGCGGTACAGCTTCGATCTGACCGCTGAGGGCGACGGATGCCGGCTGATCTTCATCCATGTCTTCGGCGACCGTGCGATCGCAGCGCAGACCGCGGCCGGCTGGGAGACCTACTTCTCGCGGCTCGAACCTCATCTCGCCGGCGGGTACCTCTCCGAGGCGGAGGCGCACGGGTCGTGGGATGGGTGGGAGGAACTTCACGAGCGCTACGCCGAGCGCTTCGGCGTCGACCCGACGCCGGGACGGAAATTCCTGGAGGCGCAGCGCGCCGGCCAATGACATCCGGTAGACCCTCTGCCGAAACGGCGCTCGTCCAGCAGTTCCAGCCCGCACCGGACGCGCTCCGGGAGAGACCGGGTGCCGCCTCCCGCAACGACGGGAACGACGAACACCTGGCACGCGTCGACCAACCCGGCCGCGAAGGCGTGGGAGGCGAGCCCGGGGTTGCTGTCCGGGTGTGATCCGGATCAGCGTGTCACGTCCAGTGCGTCGACGTCGACGCCTGCCGCCGGAAGCAGGTGATAGAAAGCGCGTTCGCAGAGATCGATCATGTCCGTGCGGTCCATGGTCGGTTCATCGAGCCACGACAGCACGATCTCTTCCATCAATGCCTGCCACCCCGAGATCGCCGCCTCGAGCGCGGGTGTCGTCGACACCCCGAGCTCGGCCAGCGACGCGCCTATCCAGCGGGTGAACGTGCGCCGCATTCCCCGGTAGATCTTTCGCATGCCGTGGTCCCCGCTGCTCGCCATGCGCATGACGGCTAAATAGATTGCGGGGTGCGCGATTACCGCCTCGGCGAACGTCTCGACACCCGCGCGCAGCTGCGCCGGAAGGGGGAGCGACGTGTCGGGCGTCATCCTCCGCTGCAACTCGGTGGCCGAGGCTACGAGCACTGCGTTGCGAAACCCGTGCTTGTTCTTGAAGTAGTGAAACAACAGTGGCGACGAGACGCCTGCCTCGGCCGCCACCTGGTCCATCGACAGCTGCTCGAACGGCACCGAGTCGAGGAGTCGCATGGCGACGTCGAGGATCTGCGCGCGCCGATCTGCGGGGGAGCGGGGAGCGGCGGTCATCTCTGCACTCTAAGGGACGGGACGGCACACCCCATTGACTTTCACTCAACGGTGTACGTAACGTCGTGTAACACCAACTGAGTGTGAGGAGCGCAACATGTCGGATTTCGACATAGTGGTCGACGGAGGGCTGTGGTTCGACGGAACCGGGTCTGCGCCTCGCCGCCGAAACCTGGGCATTCGCGACGGAGTCGTCGTCAGGGCCTCCGCGGAGCCCCTCCTCGTCGGGCCCGACACCGAAGTGATCGACGC
This sequence comes from Rhodococcus sp. IEGM 27, assembly GCF_033142305.1. NCBI lineage: Bacteria > Bacillati > Actinomycetota > Actinomycetes > Mycobacteriales > Nocardiaceae > Rhodococcus > Rhodococcus sp. IEGM 27. The sequence continues at coordinate 7,588 of NZ_JAWLSG010000020.1, forward strand.
GGCGGGCAAGTGGGTGGTGCCCGGCTTCGTCGACGTGCACACGCACTATGACGCCGAGGTCCTGGTCAGCCCCGGCCTGCCCGAATCCGTCCGGCACGGCGTCACCACCGTTGTCCTCGGGAACTGCTCGTTGTCGACGGTGTATTCGACACCCCGTGAATGCGCCGACCTGTTCAGCCGGGTCGAGGCCGTACCCCACGACTCGGTGCTGCGCATCCTCGACGACAACAAGAGTTGGCAGAATCCGGCCGAGTACGTCGACGCGCTCGAATCGCTTCCGCTCGGTCCCAATGTTGCCGGTTTCATCGGGCACTCCGACATTCGCACCCGCGTGCTGGGGCTCGGCCGCGGCACCGACAGGCGGGTGGAGCCCAGCGCCGGAGAACTCGAGCGGATGGGTGCGATGGTCACCGAGGCCCTCGATGCGGGTTTCCTCGGTCTGTCATCGATGACGAATGCGCTCGACAAGATCGATGGCGACGAATATCGTTCGCGTTCTTTGCCTTCCACGTATGCGCGGTGGCGCGAATTCCGCTTCCTCAACCGGATCCTGCGCGAGCGCGGCAAGATCCTGCAGAGCGCACCCACGATCAACCTGCATCCCAACATTCTCGGATTCTTCGCCGAGAGTTCGGGTCTCGGCCGCCGCAGGCCCCTCAAGACGTCGCTACTCTCCGCGGCGGATTCCAAGGCGTACCCGCCGATCGTGTACTTCATGCTCGGCGCTGCGCCGCTACTCAACAGATTCGCCAAGACCGACTTCAAGTGGCAGCACCTGCCCGTGCCGTTCACCGTGTATGCGGACGGCATCGATCTGGTGGTGTTCGAGGAGTTCGGCGCCGGCGCGGCGGCTCTGCATCTCAAGGACCAGGTGGAGCGAAATGCCCTGCTGCAGGACGAGTCCTACCGACGCCGGTTCCGCAAGGACTACGACGACAGGTTCAGCCCCCGCATCTGGCACCGCAACTTCTACGACGCGGTGATCGTCGGGTGCCCCGACGAGACGTTGATCGGCAGCACCTTCGGCGCGGTCGGTGAGCTGCGCGGCGTCCATCCGGTCGACGCCTACCTCGACCTCGTCGTGAAGTACGGCACGGACCTCCGGTGGCGCACCACCATCGCCAATCACCGGCCGAAGTTCGCGAAGAAGCTGGCCGCCAGTTCCGGTGTGCAGATGGGATTCGGTGACGCGGGTGCGCACCTGCGCAACATGGCGTTCTACAACTATCCGATCCGGTTGCTGAAGAAGGTCAAGGACGCGCAGTCCGACCGCAAGCCCTTCTTGTCCGTCGAACGCGCCGTCCACCGGCTGACGGGAGAACTGGCCGACTGGTACGGCATCGATGCCGGCCACCTGCGGGAAGGGGACCGCGCCGATCTCGTCGTCATCGATCCGGCGGGCCTCGACGCCACCGTGGACGGATTGTTCGAGGCCGAGGTCCCCGAGTACGGCGGTCTGCGCCGAATGGTGAACCGCAGTGACGGCGCGGCGGTCGCGACGGTGATCAACGGCAGGCTCGTCTACCGCGACGGGGAGTTCACCGGCGGGTTCGGCGTCACCAAGACGGGACGGTTCCTCCGCGCGGGAGCGTCGGCCGCAGACCACAGCGAGCGTGAGCCGGCCGTCCGATGAGCGGCACGGGACGGATCGGCACGTTCACCCGGGACGGGCTCGTGTTCGACGTTCGCGACGAGGGTCCGATCGACGGAGCCCCCGTGGTGCTGCTCCACGGTTTCCCACAGGATTCGAGATCATGGGACAAGGTGGCGCCACTGTTGCACAGGCGCGGTTTCCGCACCCTTGCGCCGGACCAGCGCGGCTATTCGGCCGGGGCCAGGCCTCGCGCCCGTTGGGCGTACCGCACCTCGGAGCTGGTAGCGGACGTCGTCGCGCTCATCGACCAGGCAGGCCTCGGCCCGGTGCATGTCGTCGGGCACGACTGGGGCGCTGCGGTGGCGTGGGGTATCGCGGCGGAACGGCCCGACCGGATCCGCACGCTCACGGCGTTGTCGGTGCCGCACCCGGCGGCGTTCCTACGGTCGATGCTCACCAGTCGACAGATCCTGCTGTCCTGGTACATGTTCGCGTTCCAGCTGCCGTGGATCCCGGAGCGGATGATCGCCTCGGACGGTTACGGCTACCGTGCCCTGCTCTCCAGCGGGCAGGCCCCGGACCGGGCGAAGCGCGACCTCGAATCGATGCGCGACCGAAGTCGGGCCCGGGGGGCCCTGAACTGGTATCGCGCAATGTTCTTGGCCTCGCCGGGTTCGGTGACCGGCAAGGTCCGCGTACCCTCTCTCCTCGTCTGGAGCGACGGCGACACGGCAATCGGCCCGGTCGGACCCGAACTGACCGCGAGGTTCGTCGACGGCCCGTACACATACGAGGTGCTGCACGGCGTAAGCCACTGGATCCCCGACGAGGCCGCCGAGCGCCTCGACGAACTACTCGGCAACCACTTGCGCGATCACTAGCGACCCGCCGCGACACCTGGTACTCGCCGGGAGGCGCTTCGCGCGGGCTGCGTCTGGGACCATCCAAGAGTCGCGTGCGGTCCTCCGCGCCTACATGATCTAGGTGTCCCCCCAAGTCGTCGCAGCGTGACAAGCTAGTGCCAAGCACGCTCCATCAACGATCGGGTATCGATCCGTTGGGTTCGGACGGGCCGGAGGTGGAAGGAGCCACTGTGCGCAAGCCCCTTGTGTTCGCGGCCGGCGGTGTGGTGGTTGCCGGTGTGGCAGTAGGGCTGCTAATCAACGGTGCAGCCTCCGACCCCATTCCCGCCTCCGTTCCCGGCGCACCAGGTGGCGGCGCTGAAGATGGACCGATGACGAGCCGAGGAGTGGTCCGTAGCTGGGATATCGAAGGCATGCAGGGCATTATCGACGGCGACGATATTCCAGGTGGATGCCACATCATGTTCGGTGCGGTCGCGGTAGACGGATTCCCCGCATTGTCCGAAGGACAACAGGTGGAGTTCGAATGGCATCGCGGCGAACAGCCCGAGTCGGGCCTTCTCTACGAATGCAGTCGGGCCTGGCCGGCCGGCGAGCAGCCCTATGACGAGCCGAAGGCTTTCAGGTCGCGGGCGTGGACGGTACACGCGGACGGCACCGTCGAAGAGATCACCGAGGCAGAACTGGCGGAGCCGGTGCCAGCTCTGCCCCGTGTTACCGGCCAAGCCATGGGCACCGTGCAGATGTGGAATGACGAAGAGGGGTGGGGAGTTTTCGACTCCGCTCAGACACCGGGCGGTTGCTGGGCCTTTTACAGCGACATCGTCGGAGAAGGGTTCCGAACCTTAGCTGTGGGTGCCACCGTCACTCTCGACTGGGAACAGGTAACCGATCAGGACGGCTATCGGTATCGGGCCACACGCGTGGAGCAACACGGCAGCTAGCACCCCGCCGCGATACGACAGGGTCACAGCAACAATGAGATTCGAGACCTTTTGCGGCCTCGTCGCCGACGAATTCGGCATCGACCTCCGAGTCCCGTCGTACTAGGGCGTCGTTGTCTTCCGGAACGAGAGCAGCGCGGCGGTCAGCGGTCGATGGTGGCCATGTTCGCCTCGTCGTGGCGCTCGCCTGCGGCGGGGGGTGAGGTTGATCAGGCGGCCGAGTTGAGCGGCACTGCGCTCGGGACCAGGTCGTAGGAGACACGTTCGCCATGCTGCGCGCCGAGGCCGGCAGTGATCTCTACGACCGGCGGCTGACGGACCTGATCGGGGAGCTGTCCACCCGCAGCGAGACCTTCCCACTCGGCGACGGCCCCAGCCAGTTCCTCCTCACCTACACCGCCGAGCCCACGTCGCCCTCACAGGACGCGCTGAACCTGCTGGTCAGCTGGATCGCGACCAACGAGAACATCGAGCGGTCCGCGCCTGCCCACGATTCGGAGTCAAGCTGAGGATCTCGAGCGCCGGCTGCAGATTCCGGCGAGAATTTACGCTACCGACCGGCTGTCCGCTGTCGGTGAACGCCGCCTCGTCCGGGAACGTCGTCTGGAAGACTCCGGAGGTATGGAACCGCAGCGCAGACTCACACTGGTGACGGGCGCTCCCGAGCAGCCGCGGGAGGAGCCGCTGGTGCGCGAGCTCTACGGTCGGGTGCTTCGGGACGCGCGCCGGGACCAGGACCGGAGTCTCGAGGATGTCGCCGCAGAGGTCGGCATGTCCAAGCAGTACCTCTCCGAAATTGAACGCGGCAAGAAGGAACCGTCCTCGGAAATGCTGCGCGCAGTGTGTGGCGCGCTCGGTCTGCCGGTGGAACACCTGCTGTTCCGGTCGGGGCGCCGGATCGGTGCCACGAATAGAAACGCCGGCCGAGGAACTCCCACGATGCTCGCGGCCTAGTTCTCCTGGCCCGTGGTGATCAGTGTGTCGGCCAACCCGTAGTCGATGGCTTCCCGGGCGCTGAAGATTCGATCCCGGTCGGTGTCCTGACGAAGACGGTCGACGCTCTGCCCGCTGTGCTTGCTGAGAATTTCTTCGGTCTGCGAACGGACCCGCAGTATTTCGGCGGCTTGCAGGGCGAGATCGGAGATCGTGCCACTGCCCTGCGTGGACGGTTGATGCAACAGAACTCGGGAATGTGCGAGAACGTGACGGTGACCCTTCGTTCCCGCGGCGAGTAACACGGCGGCGGCCGAAGCGGCTTGGCCCATGCAGTACGTCGCGATCGTCGGTCGCAGGAACTGCATCGTGTCGTAGATCGCGAGCATCGCCGTGGTGGACCCGCCGGGTGAATTGATGTAGAGCCCGATTTCTCGGTCGGAGCTGTCTGCATGAAGGTGAAGTAGTTGAGCCATCACCACATTGGCGACACCGTCGTCGATCTCCGTGCCGACAAAGACGATCCGTTCGTTCAACAACCGGCTGAAGATGTCGAACGACCTCTCACCCGCCGGCGTCCGCTCGATGACATTCGGAATGGTGTACTGGGACATGGCGTCAGAGTCCTATCCTGGGAGCGGTTGTGTGGGGCGCGATTTCAGCGAAGGTCGATACCACCCGGTCGACGATCCCGTATTCACGGGCCTCGTCTGCGGTGAACCAGCGATCGCGGTCGCTGTCTGCTGCGATTTCCTCGACAGGCCTACCGGTCTCGTCGGCGAGTATCTGCTGCGATTGACGTTTCATCCGTTCGAGACTTTCGGCCTGAATGGCGATGTCGACGGCTGTTCCGCCGATGCCTGCCGAGGGCTGGTGCATCATGATCCGGCTGTGCGCGAGAGCGATTCGCTTGCCTCGGGTTCCGGAGCAGAGAAGCACTTGCCCCATGCTGGCCGCAAAACCCATGGCCACCGTGACCACGTCGTTGGGGATCAGTTTCATGGTGTCGTAGATGGCCAGTCCCGCGAAGACGGAACCGCCCGGCGAATTGATGTAGATGACGATGTCGCGCTCGGGGTCGGCGGCCGCGAGCAGAACCAGCTCCGAGCAGGCACGCTCCGCCATTGCGTCGTCCACTTCGCCCGTGAGGCGGATGGTTCGCTGACGGAAAAGCCGGTCTGCCAGTAGATCGCGGTAGTTGAGGTCGGCAAGTGTGGCTGTGGTCATGACCTCAGTACTACCGCCCTATGAGTACTCGATCGGCGATTGTCTGCTGTGGGCAGACACGGCATCTACTGACGTCGGAACATCGGTGGGCACGATGTGACGCAGATCGCGCGCGTCGCCTCGGGACCCTCGGGCCGAGGTCGAGCTGGGCATTCACCCGGAAAGGTGTCGGGGCGGCGACGAGTAGATGAACTACTCACGACCGGAACGTGAACGACGTAAACAGACCGCTCGGCCAGTGGACATCGGTCTGTCTCCGAGTGGATTTGGTGGTTAGGGTGCCCTCATGCACGTTCTGTTCGTTTGTAGCGGCAACGTCTGCCGTTCGCCGATCGCAGAGCGGTTGACGCGCGCCTATGCCGTGGACCGCGGTATTTCGCACCTCACTGCGGAAAGCGCCGGCGTGCGGGCGCTGGTCGGATTCCCCATCGAACCGATCGCGGCGAGAGTAGTGGAAGGTCTCGGCGCCAGCGCCGAGGGTTTCACCGCACGACGACTACGCCCCGAGATGATCAAGAGAGCCGACCTCGTGCTCGCCATGACCGAGCAGCTCCGGGATCGCTCGATGGAGCTGGTCCTCGGGACGAGTCACTGCACGTTCACGCTGCGCGAAGCGCACCGGATCGCGAGGGACACCGGTGCCCGCACCGTCGCCGAACTCGCCGTAGCTCGACGGGACTACGGGCCGATCGAAAATCTGAACATCAGCGACCCGGTCGGGCTGAGCGAGGCCGCGTTCACGCAGGTGGGTGATCAGATCGCCGCATCGTTGATGTCACTGCTCGATGTACTCGACCTCGAGGCGGTCACGAATCCCGAGGCCGACGAGGCCTTGTGCCCGGAGCCGGAGCCGGAGCCCGTGCCGACGCCGGACCGGGCCGCCGCGCCGACGGCGGCGCCGACGTTCATGCTGCCCTTGTCGCCGCGACCCCTCGTCGCGGCGCGGGCGGCGTCGTCGATCCTCGACTATCCCGTCACCTGGTAGCGCTGAACCGGTAGTCGGCGAACCTCTCATCCACCTGTTCAGCCGAGAGTCCGAAGTCCTCGAGGGTGTACTTGTGGGACGGCCGTCGGTTGCCGGCGCGGCTCTCGGCATGCATGGCCTCCATGGCCGACTGCGCCGACGGGGTCAGCTCGAGGCCGAAATGGGTGTAGACACCCTCTACGGTCCCCAGTGGATCCGCCACGAAGTCGTGGTAGTCGACGTCGAGAAACTGGGCGCTGTCGTGCCGAGCGCGAACTTCGGTGAACTGCTCGAGCCCGCGCGCCCACAAGTCGAGCTGGCTCTCACCGATCACGTTGCCGCGAAACTTCTCCGACCATCCGTCGGTTGCCTGCTCCGCCAGGCTGCACACCGAGGGGACGATGGTGCGTGGGGGTCGGTGCGTCTGGATTACCACAGCATCCGGATACACCGCGAGTAACTCGTCGAGCGCGAACAGATGGCTGGGATTTTTGAGCACCCAGCGGCGGTCGCGGTCGGGGAGTCCGATCAATTGCAGGTTCTTCTTGTGCCGCTGATAGGCGTTGGTCCATGTCTGACCGGCAAGCCACTGCGAGTACGTCGGCAGATACGCGAGGCACTCGTAGGAAATCGATTTGAAGGTCTGCCGGAGCAGCTGCCAGCATTCCTCGACCTCGCTCGCGGACATGTAGTGCACACCCATGAACTCGGGTCGTTCGATGTGGTGACGACTGAAGCCCTCCTCGATCTTCTGGAACACCGAATTCGACGCCCATGTCTCCCGCGGCGGCCGTGGTTGCGGCATCTCCGTCAACCACATCTCGAGTCCCTGGTGCGACGGATCGGCAGTCAAGAGCCGGTGCAGAGCCGTGGTCCCGGTTCGTGGAAGCCCGGTGACGAAAATGGGGCGGTCGATCGAAACGTCGGCGTACTCGGGGTGCTGCTTCCACGCGGCCTCGCTGAGCAACCGGGCCACCAGCGCGCCGCGCAGGAAGACCCGCGCGACCTTGCTGCCCAGCGGTGTCAGTTGCTCGTCGGTGGCGTAGGAGTCCAGCAGTACGCCGAGTGCTTCGGTGTAGTCGTCGGAGCCGAAGTCGGTCAACCCGGTCATGCGGGTCGCCGACTCGTGCAGGTCCTCGACCGTGCCGACGGTGGTGCGCTCACTCATGATGGTCCGGTTCTCTCTCGCTAGTGATGGAATTCGCCGCAGTTGACGTCGAGGCACTGACCAGTGACGGCGCGTGCCATCGGCGACGCGAGAAAGATGACGGCATCGGCCACTTCGTCGGTCTCGGGCAACCTCTTCAGATCGGTGCCCGCGGCGGTGTGTTCGTAGATCTGCTCCATCGTTGTCCCGTACTTCTCGGCCTGGTGTGCGAAGTACTGCTTCAACGTGGCCCCCCAGATATAGCCCGGTGCAACGGAGTTCACCCGGATGCCCTGCGGACCGAGTTCCGTCGCGAGAGATTGCGACATAGCCAGCAGGGCGGATTTCGCCATCTTGTAACTGCCGTAACGCTCCTGCGAGTGGCGGAGAACCATCGAGTTGATGTTCACCACAGCACCCGAAGATTCGGCCAGAGCCGGGGTGAAGAGTTGAGTCAGGCGTAGCGCGCCGAGAACGGTCAGTTCGAAACTGCTGCGAATCGAATCGAAGTCGGTGCGGGCCAGCGGTTTCATCGACGGGACCGAGAACGCGTTGTTCACGAGTACGTCGACCTTGCCATACGCATCGACCGCCGCGGCGACGAGATTCTCCGCCGAGGCGGGGTCGGTGATGTCCGTCGGAACCGTCACCGCGCGGCGGCCGAGCGTGATGATCTCCTTGGCCACCTCCTCGAGCCGGGAGGCGGTGCGAGCGGCGAGCACCATGTCGGCACCTGCTTCCGCACACCGCACCGCGAGCGTGCGACCCAAAGCGGGCCCGACACCGGAAATGACGACTACTTTGCCGAGCAGCAGGTTGCTGTCGCTCACGGCGGCGCTCATCCCAGCATCCGATCCGCGACAGCCGCTTGCCGCCCGGCGATCCGCGCGGCATAGCTCTCGGATGTGATGGTGTTGGACCGGTAATACGGGAGCTTTCCGGGAATCTCCTCGATCCCGACGATCTCGATACGGGGCCCGTCGGCCTCGGTCAGTTCCCGGGACACTCGCTGCCAACGGAATTGGAGGTAGCCGCGAAGATGACCTGTGGTCTCGATCCAGTTGGTGACTCCCGGATCGGCTTCGCTGACGACGAGACGAATCATCCCATCGGGGTCCACCTGCGACTGCGAGACGTTCAGCGACGTTTGGTGGTTGATGTAGTCGAGGGAGACGTACCACAGACTGCCGAGCTGAAAGCCCTGGTACGGAGCGTCGGACCGCGGAACGGTGATGATGATGGCCTGGTCCTCGGAGATGTCGTAGTGACCGACGGAGGAGTACTGGGTGGCCAATCCGCCCGGTGTGAGCCGGGGTTCGGTCATCGTGTTGACCGGAAGGTTGAGATAGAACCACTCGGGGAACTGCAGCCACGTCTTGACCCGTGACACGAGTGCCTTGCCTGCTCGCGCATAGCGCTTCTCCACCGACTCCCGGGTGAGGGGATCCGGCGCGGTACCGCTCGTGTCGGCGCGCGCGATGCGGATCGTTCCACGTCGCTGACTCCAATCGCTGTAGACCTCGCGGACCACCAGTTGGGAGGATCCGGGCGCGAGCGGAAAATAGTTGCGCCGGCTCGCATCCGGCTCGGCTCCGGGACCGAACCGGACCTCGAAGCTGCCGTCGGCGGCGATATCGATCTCACGATCGTCGAAAGCGGTCACACTGCCGGGCACATCTGCGGCGGTGTAGTTTCCGCTGAGAATCTGGAAGCTCAGGTCTGCTGTGGTGCCTCGTGTGCCGGTGACGACGTATTCGACGTCGTCACTGATTCGTGCGCCGAAGTACAGGGTGTCGGGGTTGTCGAGGCCCATCTTCATGTATGGCCCCGTGCCGGAGATGAACGTCGGGTGGGATCGTTCGGTGGCCCAGGCGGCATGGGTTGTCGCGAGGATTCCGCCGGCGAGGTACTGGTAGCCCTCGAGCAGATCTTGCTCGGTCCGGATGTGGGGGGCGGTCTCGATCAGTTTCTCGGCCTCGGCCAGTGCGTCGGCGAATGGGTCGGTCAGCACATCGTGCTCCTCACGATGGGGTGGTACATATATGTACCTGCGTGGTAGAACGTGATGGACCGACAATAGAACGTGTTCTAAGGAGTGGTCAATGGCTGCCATGGACGACGGCGTCGACAGAGCCCAGGGGCGACGGTCCCCGCCGACGGAACGGGTGGTGCAGGTGCTCGACTTCCTGGTGTCCCGCAAGGAGCACCGGTTCGGCCTCTCCGAGCTCGCGCGGACCCTCGACATCAGTAAGCCGACGTGTCTCGGCATCCTCACCGAGCTGGTCCGCGGCGGCTATCTGGTCCGCGACCCGATTACGAAGTCCTACGGCCTCGGCCCCGCATTGATCGCGGCCGGGCGTGCGGCGCAGCAGGGATTCGCGGCCGGTCCGGTCGCGCGCAGGCATCTCGCGGCTCTCAGTGCCGAGTATCAGACGACGTGTACGGCGTCGGCGGTGGTTAGCGACCGGATCGCCGTTCTGGAACTGACGAGTCCTCCCGGCGTGCGAGCGGCTGCCAAGGTGGGGGAGATGTACCCATTCGCACCACCCGTCGGCTTGATGTATGTGCTCTGGGACGGTGAAGACGCGCTGCAGGCGTGGCTGCGGCGAGAACCGACCCTGCCGGTTCGTCTCGATCGGGAGCGGCTGCGCAAGGTGGTCGAGGAATGCTCACGGACGGGATATCTCGTCGAAACGCTCACTCCGGTGGGTCAGCGTTTGCACACCTTGATGGCCGGCGTGGCCGCCCACGATCTGCCTGCGGAACTGCGCGACGTTCTCGGCGAGATGGTGTCCAGTCTGGGTGAGCGCGTGCACCTCGATGCCGAACATGCCGATCCCGGCGCGATGCATCCGGTCAGCCTGATTGCCGCGCCGACATACGACGCGGAGGGGCATCAAGCCATGGTGCTCACGTTGTATGTGGGCGCGGAGCTCGCATCGGACGACATCGCTCGTCGAGGCAAGGCGCTCGCGGCGGCGGCGGACGCGATCACCCAGGAGGTGGGGGGACGGCGGCCTCGTACGGGCGGGCATTGACCTACTTCTGAAACACGTTCTATTGTCGAGGGGACCTTTTCGACCGGTCCGGTCCAAATATGAACCGCGCTCGGTTCGGCACTCGCGACGAGGAGTCGCCCCATGACCTCATCCATGGCACCGCCCGTCTACGAGCTGTCGCACCTCGGCGCGCTCGAGGCCGAGGCAGTGCACATCTTTCGTGAAGTGGCCGCGACGTTCGAGCGTCCGGTTCTGCTCTTCTCCGGTGGCAAGGATTCCGTAGTGATGCTCCACGTCGCCGCGAAGGCATTCTGGCCCGCACCTGTTCCTTTCGCCGTCATGCACGTGGACACCGGGCACAATTTCGACGAGGTGATCGAGTTCCGTGATCGCACGGTCGAGCGTCTCGCACTGCGGTTGGTGGTCGCACGTGTGCAGGACGACATCGATGCGGGACGTGTCAGCGAAGAGACAGGAGCGCGGGCCAGCCGGAATCGGCTCCAAACTGCGGCGCTGCTGCGCGCGATCACGGACAACGGCTTCGACGCCGTCTTCGGTGGTGCCCGCAGGGACGAGGAAAAGGCGCGCGCGAAGGAGCGGATCTTCAGCTTCCGTGACGAGTTCGGGCAGTGGGAGCCTCGGGCGCAGCGCCCGGAACTGTGGAGCCTCTACAACGGGCGGCACCGCAAGGGTGAGCACATCAGGGTCTTCCCGCTGTCCAACTGGACCGAACTCGACATCTGGCAGTACATCAGCGAGGAAGGCATCGACCTTCCCCCGCTCTACTACGCACACCGCCGCGAGGTGGTGCCCCGCGACGGAATGCTCCTTGCACGTACTCGTTTCCTGACACTGCTGCCCGGCGACGAACCGTACGAGGCGCTCGTGCGGTTCCGGACCGTCGGCGACGCCACCTGTACGGGATGCGTCGAATCCTCGGCCACCACGGCCGAGGCCGTCGTGACGGAGGTGGCGGCCAGCCGAGTCACCGAGCGTGGGGCGACCCGGGCGGACGACCGGATCTCCGAGGCCGGCATGGAGGATCGCAAGAAGGAAGGATACTTCTGATGCCGCAGCTACTTCGGGTCGCGACCGCGGGAAGTGTCGACGACGGCAAGTCCACTCTCATCGGCCGTCTGCTCTACGACTCGAAGGCGATTTTCGAGGACCAACTCGAGTCGGTGGAGCGCACCAGCCGCGAACGAGGCGACGAGCACGCCGACCTCGCACTGCTCACCGACGGCCTCCGCGCGGAACGGGAGCAGGGCATCACCATCGATGTCGCGCACCGCTACTTCGCTACCCCGCATCGCAAATTCATCATCGCGGACACGCCGGGACACGAGCAGTACACCCGGAACATGGTGACCGGTGCCTCGACCGCCGACCTGGCATTGATTCTCGTCGACGCCAGAAAAGGGGTGCTCGAGCAAACCCGTAGGCATGCCTTCATCGCGAGCCTTCTCGGGATCCCGCACCTGGTGTTGTGCGTGAACAAGATGGATCTGGTGGGGTGGTCGGAGCAGCGGTTCGAGGAGATCAAGGAAGAGTTCCGTCAGTTCGCGATCAAACTCGAGGTGCACGACCTCACCTTCATCCCCGTCTCCGCGTTGCGTGGCGACAACATCGCGCAGCGGACGGCCAACATGTCCTGGTACGAGGGTGCGTCACTACTGCACCATCTCGAGCAGGTGCACGTCGCCTCCGACCGCAATCTCATCGACGCGCGCTTCCCGGTGCAGTATGTGGTGCGGCCGCAACGGCAGACCGATTCCCCCTGGCACGACTTCCGAGGCTATGCAGGCACGATCGCCAGCGGAGTATTCAAGCCGGGGGACGAGGTGGTGGCGCTCCCGTCGGGATTCACCTCGAAAATCAGCGCCATCTGGGGGCCGGGCGGAACGGCCCTCGACGAGGCCTTCGCACCGTCCGCGGTGTGCGTCCAGCTGGTCGATCAGTTGGATGTCAGCCGCGGAGACATGTTGTGCCGCCCCAACAACCGCCCCCTCGTCGGCAGCGAACTCGACGCCATGGTGTGCTGGTTCAGTGACCAGGCTTCCCTGAATCCGGACGCGCGGTACACCCTGCTTCACACCACCCGCGCCGTCAGGGCCACGGTGGCCCGCCTCGACTATCGGCTCGACGTCAACACCCTGCATCGTGACGACACGGCCCGCTCGCTCTCACTCAACGAGATCGGCCGAGTGCAGCTGAAGACCTCCCAACCGCTGATGTTCGACCCGTACCGCCGCAACCACGTGACGGGCAGTTTCGTTCTCGTCGACGAGAGCACGAACAACACCGTCGGTGCCGGAATGATCACCGGGCCGACCCTCTCCCCGGCGAAGGTGGTGTGGCATGCGGCGGAAGTGTCGCGCGAGGAGCGGCCCACCCGTGGTCGCACCGTCTGGCTCACCGGGCTCTCCGCTTCGGGGAAGTCCACCGTCGCGGTCGAACTCGAGCGGCGGCTGGTCGCCTCCGGCGTGCCCGCGTACCGGCTCGACGGCGACAACCTGCGACACGGGCTGAACTCCGATCTGGGGTTCGGTGCCGCGGACCGCTCGGAGAATGTCCGACGGGTAGGTGCGGTGGCGCAGTTGCTCGCCGATGCGGGCGTCGTCGCTATCGCCTGCCTCATCAGCCCCTACCGTGCGGATCGCGAGCGCGTGCGCGAAGAGCACCGGGCCGCCGGGCTCGACTTCGTCGAAGTGTTCGTCGACACCCCGGTCGAACGATGCGAGGCCCGTGATCCTAAGGGCATGTATGCGAAAGCGCGGGCCGGGGAAATCACGGGATTCACCGGAGTCGACGACCCGTACGAGGCACCCGAGCGCGCGGAACTCGTACTCCGGCCGGAGGACGGCACGCCGACCGAACAAGCAGCGAAGATTATGGAATTGTTGAGGCGTGACCTCTGACGCGCGGCTCGCGGCCGATATCGCCTCCGGTGCCGGTGCCCTGTTGCTGGATATCCGTGCTGCCGGACTCGGATCCGCGGACGGGCGTGAGCTGGGCCGGCGTGGTGACGTCGCCGCCGACGCCTTCATCGCCGGAAAGCTGGCCGCCGAGCGTCCCGGGGATTCCATCCTTTCCGAAGAGTCGGCCGACGACCGGTCTCGCCTCGACAGCGATCGGGTCTGGATCATCGATCCCCTCGACGGCTCGAAGGAATACGGCCTACCCGGGCACTCCGACTGGGCGGTGCACGTCGCGCTGTGGGAGCGTGGCCGGGGTGTCACCGCCGCCGCGGTCGCACAACCGGCCCTGGGGGCGGTGTACGCGAGTGACGACCCGAGCCGCGCAGTCCACGCCGAGGAATTGCCGGCGCGGCCCCGCATCGTGGTGAGTGCCAGTAGACCGCCGGCCTTCATCGACGCCGTGGCGACCCAGGTCGGCGCCGAGGTCCGGGCCATGGGATCGGCTGGGGCCAAGGCGATGGCCGTGCTGAGGGGTGACGTGGACGCGTATGTGCATGCGGGCGGACAGTGGGAATGGGACTCGGCGGCCCCGGTCGGTGTCGCCGCCGCCGCGGGCCTCCATTGCTCACGCATTGACGGGACCCCACTGCAGTACAACCAGTCTCATCCCTATCTCCCCGATCTGGTGATCTGTCGGCCTGAGCTTGCGCAAGTCCTCCTCGCTGCGATCGCGGACCACGCCACCGACTCTGCCGACAGCGGACGCGTCGCGATGGCCCGGGCCTACATCGACGCGCTCGTGAGCCATGACGCGACCAAGGTCCGCCTCTCCGAGACGGCCTGGCGTGTGGAGAACGGTCAGCACACCGGCGACTCGGGGGCGTTCATCCGGGACGAACTCGAGAACGGTCCGCAATACCAGGCCATCCAGGCAGTTCGCGATCTCTCGTTCCACGAGTGGGGGGAGAATGTGGTGGCGCGATTCCTGCTCGACCTCGGCGCCGCGCCGACCGAGGTGACGACGGTCCGCATCACCGAGCATTTCCACATTCCGGCGGGAGCGATCCAGTCGGTGCTGGCCATCATCGAACCGCACGCAACCGAAGGGAATGCCGATGAGCCCCGATGAGCTGGTCACGCAATTCTGCGCCGAATGGTCTGATCCGGACCCCGCGGCGATCGCGGAGTACTTCTCGGAAGACGCGGTTTATCACAATATTCCGATGGAGCCGGTCTGCGGGCGTGAGGCGATCCGCGAATTCGTGGCAGGCTTTGTCGCCGCTTTCGGCGGCATCGAGTTCCGGGTGCAGCGCCAGGTCGGCAGTGTCGGCAGCGCTGACGACGCCGGCGGGAACGGCGTGATCATGAACGAGCGGGTCGACGTGTTCGACATCAACGACACCCGGGTGGAGCTGCCGGTCGTCGGCGTCTTCGAGATCGCCGACGGCAAGATCACCGCGTGGCGGGACTACTTCGACATGGCCCCGATCCAGGCGGCAACGGCCGGAGGTTGACTCCCGCGCAGGCCGCAAGTTGACGTCAGATTCACATGCGCTCTACTGTGACCGGACCGAACTATGACGGCCGTCACATGCGAGCGGTGGGAGGCCGTGCCGGGTGTTGATTCGCCCGGTAATTCAGCCGAACACCGCCCGACCAGGAGGAGGGCGCCGATGACCCAGATCAACACCGTCCGTGGGCCTGTCGACAGCGCGGACCTCGGTCGTACCTACATGCACGAGCACGTGTTCGTGCTGACCGCCGATGTGCAGCAGAACTATCCGGATGAGTGGGGAAGTGAGGACGAGCGCGTTGCGGACGCGGTGGCGAAGCTCCGTGCGCTGACCGAGCAGGGAGTCCGGACCATCGTCGACCCCACTGTCGTCGGCCTCGGTCGATACATACCGCGCATCCGTCGTGTGGCCGAACAGCTCCCGGACCTGAACATCGTTGCCGCAACCGGGTTGTACACGTACGACGACGTACCGTTCTTCTTCCATTATCGAGGTCCCGCACTCGACGCCATGGTGGGCGCCGAGGTTCCCGATCCGATGGTCGACATGTTCGTCAAGGACATCGAGGTGGGAATCGCCGACACCGGGATCCGGGCAGGGTTGCTCAAGTGCGCTATCGATGAACCCGGATTGACGCCCGGCGTGGAGCGCGTGATGCGGGCGGTAGCGAAAGCCCATCGGCGTACGGGGGTGCCGATCACCGTACATACCCATCCGGGCAGCGCCGCCGGTGTGCACGTCAAGCGGGTCATGTGCGACGAGGAGGGGGTACGGCCCGACCGGATCGTCCTCGGGCACAGTGGTGACACAACGGACGTCGAGCATTTGACGAGCCTGGCGGAGCAGGGGTTCATCCTGGGAATGGACCGGTTCGGCATCAATCTGGACACGACTTTCGAGGCGCGTGCGGACACGCTCGTGGAGATGTGCCGCCGCGGGTTCGCCGGACAGATGGTGTTGTCCCAGGACGCATCCTGTTACATCGACTGGATCGATCCGAATCTGATGGCGGCGCTCCCGCAGTGGCACTACCTCCACATCGAGAACGACGTGCTGCCGTACGTCCGTGAGCGTGGTGTCACCGAGAACATGATTTCCGAGATGCTGGTGGAGGTCCCGCGGCGATATTTCGAGAACGCATCTGCGTATTGAGCAGATTCACTTGAAACTGAGGCCGGATTCAAGTAATACTCGAGTATGGAGAAGTCGGATGGTGGGGGAGTTCTTCCAGAACGAGGAGACGAAGGTCCGCCCTCGATGGCGAACGCCACCCTCCTCCGGGAGCCGCCCGTTACCGCACGAGGAGTCCGTACTCGGAATCGGCTGGTTGCCGCCGCGCGGGTTGTGTTCGAGCGGGAGGGCTATCTCGATGCCCGACTCGTCGACATCACCAGGGAGGCTGGGCTCTCGACGGGCTCCTTCTACACGTATTTCACCAACAAAGAACAGGTTTTTGCCGCCGTCGTCGAGGTGACCCAAAATGACCTGCTCCACCCCGGCATGGGTCGAGTGGCCGACGAAGGCGATGTACACGCGATCGTCGAGGCGAGCGTCCGCGCGTATCTGCACGCGTGCCGCAGAAACGCGCGGCTGCTGGCGGTGCTGGAGCAGGTGGCGCACGTCGACCCCGAATTCCGGGAACTCGAACGCCGTCGCGACGACATCTTCTTCCGACGCAACGCCCGAGCGATCGCGGACCTGCAGGATCGCGGCCTCGCAGATGCGGTACTGGATCCGATGCTCACGTCCAAGGCGCTCTCTGCCATGGTCGGCAGGACGGCGTACAGCTATTTCGTCGGACCGGTGAGCGAACGGAAATCCCTGTCGTTCGATCAGTTGGCGACGGGCCTGGCGCGGATGTGGACGAATGCCCTGCGTGTGCCGGATTCTGTCCGAGGTCAGTAGCCGGGCGCGCGCAGAATTCGCAGGACGAGGTCGGCGTTGATGTCGCCCAGCTCTTCGGGGGTGAATTCGCCGTCGGGGTCGTACCAACGGCAGATGTCGATGGCGAGCGACATGATGGCGAGCACCGCGACTCGGGGATCCGGGATCAGGAAGACGCCCTCGTCGATTCCCCTGCGCACCTCGCGCATTGCTGCGACACGGATCCGCAGGCGCGTCTGAGCCACGGCCTCACGGTGCTCCGCGCGGAGGTGCCGGCTCTCGTACTGCGCGGATACGGGCTTTCCGAAAGTTCGTGGCGTGCAACATGCTGAAGTCCCGAACCAAGGCGCGAACCCGGTCGATCGGGTCGGTGAACGGTGCAACCGCATCGAGCACCTGGGCCAGTGCCCGCTCATGGGCGCGGCACACGAGCCGGAACAGTAGTTCTTCCTTGGAGGAAAAGTGTACGTACATCGCGGCGGGACTCAGTCCTGCCATTGCGGAGATGTCCCGGGTGGTGGTGGCCTCGAAGCCCCTGTCGGAGAACAGCATTGTAGCTGCGGTGAGTAGGCGTTCCTCGGAGGACGACAGATCCCGAATGGGTTGACCGGGAGCTGGGGTTTCGTCCCGTAGATCTGTCATGCGTAGTCCTCACCGGTGCGGCGGGCCGGGAGCGCCCACCGAACGTATATGTCGAAAGCATCGCCTCGAGTGATTGACATCACACGACAAGTGAAACACACTAAGCAAGCGCTCACAGACTTGAAGTTGGCGTCATGTTCTAAAACTTCATCTCTAGCCACACCCCACAGACCTATCTCGAGGAGTGATTGGATGACTACATCCGCGGTGCAGCCGAGTAAGGACGCAACCGGCGACACGGCCGTCCAGCGGAAGCGGGCACACCGGAAGCTGCTGGCGGCAGGTCTCGTCGGCAGTTCCATCGAGTGGTACGACTTCTTCCTCTACGGAACAGCTGCGGCTCTTGTCTTTCCGCAAGTCTTTTTTCCCGACTCATCGGCGCTGATGGGCACTCTGCTGTCGTTCAGCACGTTCTGGGCGGGATTCGTCGCCCGGCCTCTCGGTGGACTGGTCGCCGGCCACTTCGGCGACAAATACGGGCGCAAACCCGCGGTGGTGACCTGCCTGCTCTTCATGGGCATCGCCACCTTCCTCATCGGATGCCTCCCGGGTGCGTCGACGATCGGAGTGGCTGCACCGATTCTGCTGGTGGTGCTGCGCTTCATCCAGGGCATCGCGTGCGGCGGTCAGTGGGGTGGGATCGTCCTTCTGCTGACCGAATCGGCGAGTCCCAAACGCAGAGGGTTTTCCGGCACCTTCGGTCAGATGGGTGTCTCGTTCGGTGTGCTGCTCGGCAACCTCGTGTTCCTGGGCGCCACCGCCGCCATCTCGAACGAGGCGTTCCTCAGCTGGGGTTGGCGTATCCCCTTCTTTGCCAGTGCATTGCTCTTCCCCGTCGTGCTCTACATCCAGACGAAGGTCGAGGACACACCGGAGTTCCGCGAGCTGCAGGAAGAGGCACAGAAGGGTAAGGAAACGGTAGTCCGGGCACCGCTCACCCAGGCGATCAAAGACCACTGGCGCAAGATTCTGCTCGGGTGCGGCCTTCTCGCGGCCACCAACTCGTTGTTCTACATCTCGATCGCCGGCGTGCTCAGTTACGGCACTGCCGAACTGGGCATGAAGCGCAACGATCTGCTGGCGATCTCCCTGCTCAGTGCCGGCCTCACCGTCGGTGTGGTGTTGTGGTCGGGGCACGTGTCCGACAAGATCGGTCGTCGGCCGATGATCCTGTTCGGCGCCGGAATGATCGTGCTCTGGGCCTTCCCGTACTTCTGGCTGATCAACACGAAGAACCTGATGTTGTTCTTCATCGCCGTCACCGTCGGAAGTGTGTTCCAGTCCATGACCTACGGTCCGATCGCGGCCTACATGGGCGAGCTGTTCGCACCCAACGTGCGCTATTCGGCAGCCTCCCTGGCCTACCAACTGGCTGCGATCACGGTCAGCGGTGGCACTCCCTTCATCATGACCGCGCTGATTGCCAAAACCGGCACCACCACACTCGTCGCCGTATTCGTCGCCTTGATGGGGCTGGTCACATTCCTTTGCGCGTGGCGGCTCCACGAGACCAACCCGGCGGAAGTCCGCAACGACCCGAACGCTGTTCCCGGAGCTCAGTTCTACTAGTACGGCATCAAGGCCGAAAGAATGCCCACCCCGAACGGCGGTGGGCATTCCTTTCGCGGCAGGGGTGTTCAGTTGTCGCTGATCTTCAGTACCAGCTTGCCCGTGTTTGCGCCGTCGAACAGCATGGTCAGCGTGCGGCCGAAAGCTTCGACACCGCCGGTTTCCACCTGCTCACGGGTCACGATGTCACCGTTGCGAATCCACTCCGACATCGCCTCCATGCCCTCCTCGAACCGATCGAGATAATCGAAGACGATGAATCCGGTCATCGAGGCCCGGTTGACCAGTAGCGACAGGTACCGCGACGGACCGGGTTGTGGATCGGTGGCGTTGTATCCGGAGATCGCACCGCACAACGCGACCCGCGCATTCTTGCGCAGACGCCCCAGTGCGGCGTCGAGAATGTCACCGCCGACATTGTCGAAGTAGATGTCGATGCCGTCGGGTGCGGCCGCCCGCAGCGCGCGGCCCACCGGCCCCGCCTTGTAGTCGATCGCCGCATCGAAACCGAGCTCATCGGTGAGCCACGCGCACTTCTCGCGGCCACCGGCAATGCCGATCACCGTTGCGCCGTTCAGTTTGGCGATCTGGCCGGCGATGCTTCCTACCGCTCCCGCCGCTCCCGAGATGAGCACGACGTCGCCCTTCTCGAGCTTGCCGACATCGGTGAGGCCGAAATACGCGGTCATCCCGGGGAATCCGAGCGCACCGAGCCAGGTGGGCGCGGGTGCGAGTGTCTCGTCCACGACAAGAGCGCCCCGACCGTCGGACACCGCGAACTCCTGAATTCCGAACTGTCCGGAAACGATTGCCCCTTCCGGGAACGCCGGATTCCTGGACGCCACGACGCGGCCCACGGCATGCGCGCGCATCACCTCACCGATCTGAACGGGCGGCACGTACGACTTCACGTCGTCGAGCCAGCCACGCATGGCGGGATCGAGCGAGGCATAGTCGACCTGCACGGTGAACTCGCCGTCCGATGGTGTGGGAATCGGTTCGGAGACGATCTCCCAAGTGGAGTCGTCGGGCAGGCCGATCGGGCGTTTCGCCAGTCGAACCTGTCTGTTGACAGATGTCACGGTGTCACCTTTCGGGGTATCTCAACGGTCAATGGGTCAGGTCTCAGCGCGGCCTTGTCGATCGACCGCTTGAGGATTTTTCCGGTCGAGCCCTTGGGAAGGGCGTCGACGATCGAGATGATGCGGGGAATTTTGTACGCGGACAGCCGCTCCCGAGTCCACCGCGTGAGCTCGGCGCCGTCCAGTTCTGATCCAGGCAGGAGGGCGACTACCGCGGCCACCTCTTCTCCGTAGTGGTTGTCGGGAACGCCCACGACCGCGGCCTCGACGACGTCGGGGTGCGTGTACAGCACCTCCTCGATCTCACTGGGATACACGTTGTAGCCGCCGCGAATGATGAGGTCCTTGACCCGGTCGACGATGCGGAGGTCTCCCTCCGAGTCGACACAGCCGAGATCGCCCGTGCGGAACCAGCCGTCCGGTGACAACACGCCTGCGGTGTCGACGGGCCTGCGCCAGTACCCCTTCATCACCGTGGGACCCTTCACGAAGACTTCACCGACGGTGCCGGGTGTGCACTGGTTCCCGTCGTGGTCCCGGACCTCGACCTCCATACGGGGAACGGCGCGTCCCGTGTAGCCGATCTTGCCACCGCGATCGATGTCGTTGAACGTGCCGAACGCGGTCGTCTCGGTGAGTCCGTACCCCTCGAGGATGGTGCACCGGAAGCGCGTTTCGAATGCGCGGGCCACCTCTCCGGGCAGCGAGGCGCCGCCGGAGATAGCGATCCGAAGCTGAGCGAAATCCTCCGGGTCGGCGTCGCCGGCCGCGTGGAGCATCGCATTCCACATCGTCGGGACACCGGCCATGATGGTCAGGCGGTCGCGGCGCAGCATCGCCAGCATCGCGGACGGGTCGAACCGCGCCAGCAACGACAAGGAGCCGCCACCGGTGAAGGTCGCCATCATGACCGAGGCCTGTCCGAAGACGTGGAAGAGCGGGAGCCCCGTCCCTGTGCGGTCCTCGCTCGAGCCGCGACTGCATTCGGCGCCGATCTGCCCGCCCGACAGTAGGTTTTCCACGGTCAGTTCCGCACCCTTGGGCCGCCCGGTCGTTCCGGACGTATAGAGAATGGCGGCGGTGTCCTCGCCGTCCCGGTCGACGATGGACTTCGGGAGCCCGTCCGAGACAGTTATTTCCGGGGACAACGTCCAGACCGGGACGTCGAGCGCTGCCGCCGCCTGGCTCATCGCGGGCCCCAGTTCGTACCAGAGGATCGCCAGCGACACACCGGCGTCGCTCAGGACGTACTCGGTTTCCGGCCGAGTGGACATCGTGTTCACCGGGACCACCACGGCCCCGGCCGCCTGAATCGCCAGGTATGCCACCACGAACTCGAGCACGGACGGGGCGGCGAGGAGCACGCGGTCGCCGGGCGAGATACCCCATTCGCGAAGCGCGCCCGCGTAGGTCGTGCTCGCGATCTGCAGCTGTCGATAGGTCAGGGTGCTGTCTGCACCCCGCAGCGCAATGTTGTCCGGGGTGGTGTCCGCGTGGAAGCACACGGGGTCGATCACGTTTGCCATATACGTCAGCCTCCGAGTCGAGCTTCGATCAAGGGATCACGCGCGAGTACGTGCCGCCACAGGAGTGGCGGCACGTACAGACCGAGGCCTAACCGGCTTCGACGACCCGGGCTACCGACTCCGACACGACCACCGGCTTGTCGGAGCCTTCCCGTTCGACCACCTGAGTCATCGTCACCTGGATGCCGCCGCCGACCTGTTCGGCGGCCGTCACGGTCGCCCGCATCCGGATCCGCGAACCGACGGGAACGGGCGCGGGAAACCGGACTTTGTTGTATCCGTAGTTCAGGCTGTGCGCGAAACCGTCGAATCGCAGCAGGGTCGCGGAGAGGGCGGGTCCGAGGGACAGGCTGTAGAGACCGTGCGCAATAGTTCCGCCGAGCGGACTCGATGCGGCGCGTTCGGGGTCGACGTGAATCCATTGATGGTCACCGGTGGCGTCGGCGAACGCGTTGACCCGTTCCTGGGTGACCTCATGCCACTCGGTGGGGCCCAATTCTCTCCCGATCAGAGCGGTGAGCTCGTCGTAGCTCGCCGGGCGGACGGGCAGTTGAGTCGTGTCGGTCATCGGTCTCCCTCGATCGCGGATGGTGGGTGTCGGTCATGTCTGAGGCGAACTGCTCTGCGGTTTCGCCGCACCGCCACTTGAACTTGACGACGGGTTCAACTATACAAAAGAGAGACGCGAGTCACAATGTACGGCGAAGGAGAGGAAGCCTCGTGAAGGTTGCACAGAAGGTCGCCATCGTGACCGGCGGTGGAAACGGGATCGGCGGAGCGATCGCCGAACGTCTCGCCACGAACTGAGGCGGAGATCATGACTACTGACGAACAAACGATCGCGCGAGAACTGACCGAACGGGTCACGGCGCTGCTCGAGCAGAACGACACCTCGAATCCGACGCAGTTCCTCGGCGCGCGGTTCGACGCCGGCCTCGCGTGGGTTCACTTCGCGCCCGGACGTGGCGGGCTCGGTCTGCCGCAGAGCTTCCAGGCCCAGGTCGACGCGCAGCTGGAAGCGGCGGGCGCGCCGGCACCGGCAAAGGGCCGCAACGGCATCGGCCTGGGGATGGCCGCGCCCACCATCGCGGCCTTCGGGACCGACGAACAGCAGCGAAAATATCTGCGTCCGATTTTTACCAGCGAGCACATCTGGTGCCAGTTGTTCAGTGAGCCGGGGGCGGGTTCCGACCTCGCTGCCGTGGCGACGCGTGCGGTCCGTGACGGCGACAACTGGATAGTCAACGGCCAGAAGGTGTGGACGTCGGGCGCGCAGAATGCGCAGCGGGCCATCCTCGTGGCCCGCACCGATCCTGCCGTGCCTAAACATGCGGGTCTCACCTACTTTCTCTGTGACATGAGCGATCCCGGCGTCGACGTTCGCCCCCTGCGCCAGATCACCGGCGAGGCCGAGTTCAACGAGGTGTTCCTCACCGACGTGCGAATTCCCGACGTCGATCGGCTCGGGGACGAGGGGCAAGGCTGGCGGGTGGCAACCGCGACCCTCAACAACGAACGCGTTGCGATCGGCGGGTCGGCCGCAGCGCGCGAAAGCGGCATGATCGGCCCCGTGGCCGCGGCCTGGCGAGAACGTCCCGAACTGCGGGACCCGGCAATGCACGACGAACTTCTCCGGTTGTGGGTCGAAGCCGAAGTCGCCCGGCTGACCGGTGAACGGCTACGGCAGCAACTCGCGGCCGGGCAACCCGGCCCCGAGGGGTCCGGACTGAAGCTCGCCTTCGCCCAGCTCGCACAGACCATCTCCGGATTCGACATCGAGCTGCACGGCGAAGCGGGTTTGCGCTACGACGACTGGACCATGCGCAGGCCCGACAAGGTGGACTTCACCGGACGTGAACCCGGATACCGCTACCTGCGCGCGAAAGGTAATTCGATCGAGGGCGGCACGTCGGAAATCCTGCGGAACGTTATCGCAGAACGTGTTCTCGGGCTGCCCCCCGAGCATCGCGTCGACAAGGACATCGCCTGGAAGGACCTGCCCCGATGAGCACCGCAGATCTGCTGTACACCGACACCGAAGACGCCCTCCGCGACAGTGTCCGGCGGCTGCTCGCCGACCGTTGCCCGCACGAGCTCGTCATGAGCGCCTACGACTCGTCGCCCGGTGACTTCTCCGCCGTCTGGAAGTCGCTCGCCGTCGAACTCGGACTGTCCGGTCTCCTCGCCCCCGAATCGATCGGCGGGGCAGGGGCGGGCGCAAGGGAAGCCGCCGTGGTCATGGAAGAGATCGGACGTGCCGTGGCGCCCGTCCCGTATCTCTCCAGCGCTGTACTCGCGACGGTCGCGCTGGTGAAGGCGGGAGACACGACCATCGTCCGGGATCTCGCCGAAGGCACCACCACCGGTGCCCTCACGATCGGCCTGGCCACGCCGCCCGACCGCTTCAGCGCGACCGTCCGACTGGGCGCCGACGGGTTGACCGGCCGCGTCACCAGTGTTGCGGGCGCCGCGGAAGCCGAACTACTGGTCGTTCCGGTGCAGGGGCCCGACGGGCTCGAGCTTCACACTGTGCGCACGGACAGCGCCGGCGTCACCGTGACCCCGATTCTCGCGCTGGACATGACGCGTCCCCTGGCCGATGTCGACTTCACCGCACCGTCGTCGACTCGGGTCGACGACGGTGCGGCAGTAGAGGCCATTCGTGGCGCTCTTCTCTGCGGTGCTGCGCTCCTCGCCTCCGAACAACTCGGAGTGGCACAGTGGTGCTTCGGCACCACGCTCGCCTACGTCAAGGAGCGCAAGCAGTTCGGGCGTGCCGTCGGCTCGTACCAGGCGCTGAAGCATCGCCTAGCCGACCTGTGGCTGGAGATCACCTCCGCCGCTGCGGCTGCTCGTTACGCGGCTGACACCGCTGCTCGCGGCGACGCGGACGCCGAGATCGCGGCGGCGATCGCACAGGCGTATTGCAGTGGTGCCGCCGTTCATGCCGCCGAAGAATGCGTCCAACTGCACGGTGGACTCGGCATGACCTGGGAATATCCCGCGCACCTTTATCTGAAGAGGGCGAAAAGTGATCAGCTCGCCTTCGGCACGGCCTACCGTCACCGAGCGCGTCTCGCCGAATTGATCGATCTGCCCGCGTAACCCGGGCCACCCACCGACAGTCAGGAAGAAAACGATGAAGGCATGGCGTGTCCACGAACTCGGCGAGCCGCATACCGCGCTGCAACTCGAGGAGGTCCCGGACCCGGTAGCAGGTCCCGGCCAGGTGCTCGTCAGGGTGCTCGCCGCACCGGCGAACTTCCCCGATGTGCTCCTGTGCCGAGGGGAGTACCAGATCACGCCGCCGCTGCCCTTCACCCCGGGTGTCGAACTGTGCGGCGAGGTGGTTGCCGTCGGAGACGGTGTCACGCGGTTCACGCAGGGCGACCGGGTGATCGGTAATTCGAACCTGCCCGGCGGCGGGTTCGCTCAGCTCGCGGTTCTCGACGAGGCGAACACCTTCACCGCACCGGCCGCCCTCGACGACGCCGAAGCGGCGGCGCTGAGTATCGGATACCAGACGAGCTGGTTCGCCCTCCATCGTCGGACGCACCTCGCGGCGGGGGAGACTCTGCTCGTGCACGCCGCGGCCGGTGGAGTGGGCAGTGCCGCAGTGCAATTGGGGAAGGCGGCCGGGGCGAAGGTCATCGGTGTGGTCGGAGGGGCCGACAAGGCGGAGTATTGCCGCCGGCTCGGGGCCGACCTGGTGATCGATCGCCGCACCGAGGATTTCGTCCCACTCGTCAAGGAGTTCACCGGTGGACGCGGAGCCGACGTCGTCTACGACCCGGTCGGTGGAGATGCCTACGCCAAGTCCACCAAGTGCATCGCTTTCGAGGGACGCATCCTGATCATCGGCTTCGCGGGCGGCACCATCCCGACTCCGGGACTCAACCACGCGCTGATCAAGAATTACTCGATCATCGGACTGCACTGGGGCCTGTACAAGCAGTACAACCAGCAGGCCATCGCCGACTGCCACGAGGAGCTGACCCGACTCGCCGCGTCCGGCGCGATCCGGCCCCTCATCAGTGAGCGGCTCTCGCTCGCCGACGTCGCCGACGGACTCGGCCGGCTCGGTGAGGGCAGCACCGTTGGTCGGCTCGTCTTCCAACCGTGAAAGGAATGCTCGTGGAAGCTCATTCGCTGTTCGATGTCGCCGGAAAGACGGTAGTCGTCACCGGAGGTTCGCGCGGTATCGGCCGGATGATCGCCGAAGGATTCGTCCGGGCGGGAGCGCAGGTCCTCGTGTCGTCCCGTAAAGCCGGCGACTGCGCCGAGACGGCGTCCGAGCTGTCCGCGCTCGGGCCGGGGTCCTGCCACGCCCATCCCGCCGATCTGTCCACTCCGGACGGCATCGACAGCCTCGCCGCCCACGTCGAGGAGGTAGCCCCGCGACTCGACGTGCTGGTCAACAATGCCGGCGCGACGTGGGGCGCACCGGTCGACGAGTTTCCCGAGGCCGCGTTCGACAAGATCTTCGACATCAACGTCAAGAGTGTGTTCTCGCTGACGCAGAAACTACTGCCCAGACTGCGGGCCGCGGCCACCGGGGATCAACCCGCCCGGATCATCAACATCGGTTCGATCGACGGCCTGGTCGTGTCGAGCAGCGACAACTTTTCGTACGGAGCGAGTAAAGCTGCCGTGCACATGCTCACGCGGAAGCTCGCGGCCACCCTGGCCGGCGAGAATATTACCGTCAATGCGATTGCGCCCGGACCATTTCCGACCAAGATGATCGCCCACCTCCTCGGCGATACGGCGCGCCGGGAACTCGTCGAGAGCGCCGTTCCACTCGGCCGGGTCGGCTGTGCCGAGGACATCGCGGGCACCGCGATATTCCTGTCCTCGCGGGCGGGCGCATACCTGACGGGCACCGTCATCCCCGTCGACGGGGGACTGTCGGGCACACGTTGACGCCGGTGGGCATTCAGAATCACGAATTCGGACGAGATCGAGAGGCGGTACGGCGGCGATGAGCTGGTACGACGACAGGCCCTGGATGGACCGATATGAGGAGAGGGTTCGACGCGTGGGAGATATCCCCGCCCGTACCGCGCTCGAGATGTTCGAGTCGGCGGTCGTCACCGCCGGAGACGGCCCGGCGGTGCGCTACCTCGGCGGCACGCTCGGCTACCGGGAAGTTGACCAACTCACCGACGGAATCGCCGCGTACCTGCTCGAGAACGGGTTTCAGCGGGGCGACCGGCTCGCGATCTACCTGCAGAACATTCCGCAGTTCGTTCTCGCGTTGATCGGAACGTGGAAGGCCGGCGGTGTCGTCGTTCCTCTCAACCCGATGTACCGGGACGAGCTCGCACACATTCTCACCGACGCGGGGGTCACCGCGATCGTGTGCAGCGAGAGCGCGTGGGCAGACCGGGTGGGTTCACGCGCGTCGGAAGCGGGCGTGCGGATCGCGCTCACCTCGAGCGAACTCGACATCCAGACTTCGAACGACGAGCGTTTGTTCCGGACGGTAACCCGTGCCCGCAGTGAGAACGTGCCCGACCTTCTCGAGGTGGCGCGGGTGCGGGCCGGAGCGACGGTGCCTGATCCCGGGCTGACGCCCGAAGATATTGCCCTGGTGTCCTACACGTCCGGAACCAGCGGCGTACCCAAGGGTGCCACCAACACCCACCGCAACCTGACGGTGAACAGCACAATCCTGCGACTGTACGAGGACAAACCGGCCGGCGCGCCGATCTTCGCTCTGGCACCGCTCTTCCACATCACGGGAATGGTGTGCCAGCTCCTCACGGCGATCGACCTGGCGTCGCCGCTGATCCTGGTGTATCGCTTCGAACCGGGGGTCGTCCTCGATGCCCTCGAACGTGAGCGGCCGATCTTCATGGTGGGTCCGTCCACCGCATACATGGCGTTGATGGCGCACCCCGACTTCTCCGGGGAACGCTTCGCCTCCCTCGAGGCCGTCATGTCCGGCGGCGCCCCACTGCCTCCCGCCATCGTCGAGCGCTTCCGCGAGCTCACCGGCAAATACATTCGCAACGGTTACGGGCTCACCGAAACCAGCGCACCCTGCGTCGTCGTTCCGCCCGACCTGGAAGCACCGGTCGATCCGGCATCGGGAACGCTGGCGATCGGCCTGCCGCTGCCCTCCGCAGTGGTCCGGATCATCGGCGAGGACGGAAAGGACCTGGAGCCACTGGAGGTCGGCGAAATTGCCGTCGACGGACCGATGGTGGTACCCGCCTACTGGAACAAGCCGGACGCCACAGCGCAGTCACTGCCGGGTGGCCGTCTCCTCACCGGCGATGTCGGCTTCATGGACGCCGAGGGCTGGGTGTACGTGGTGGACCGCAAGAAGGACATGATCAACGCGTCCGGGTTCAAGGTGTGGCCGCGAGAGGTCGAGGACGTTCTCTACCAGCATCCGGCGGTGCGCGAAGCCGCAGTCGTGGGTGAACCGGACAGCTATCGCGGTGAAACCGTCGCCGCCTTCGTCAGCCTGCGGCCGGGCACGACGGTGGAGACGGCCGACCTCGTCGAGTACTGCCGGGAGCGGCTGGCCACCTACAAGGCCCCGCGGCGGGTGGAAATCGTCGACGAACTGCCGAAGACGGCGAGCGGGAAGATTCTCCGTCGCGAGATGCGTCGCCGCGCGCCTGCCTGACCTGTGCCGATCCGCCCTGCGCTGTTGCGCGCGAACGGGACGCTCGTTGCGTCAGATCGAACGAGCGTCCCGTTCGTACGCGGCGCTCAGGTAAGGACCGCGTGCGGGTAGTCGGCCGCACGGTCCTGGAACGACAGGACCTTGGGGTTCTGCACCACTCCGTCGCGGATCTCGATCGCCCGCCGGATCGTCTCGCTGTTGTCCCACGCCGCGGGTCCGCCGAGAACTGTGCGCAGATGGGGGAGCAGCGCCTCGCTGATCTCCCAGGTGGCGGAGTTCCACAAATGTGACGGACTGTGGTCGACACCGTAGTAGCGGACGTTCTCGCCGATCATGAACGTCGGGTCCGCGAAGGAGGTCGGACGCGCCCAGGCAAAGCCCATGCCTTCGTCGCAGGACACGTCGATGACGAGGCAACCAGGCAGGAGGGTGTCGATGTCCTCGTCGCCGAGGAAGGTCAGCGGCGCCTCGGTGTCCTGCAGAACACAGTTGACGATGATGTCGTGACGGGCCAGGAAACCCGCCAGCGGCAGCCGGCCGTCGTCCGTCGTGACGTGGCTTCGACGTGGGTCGGCGTCGTCGTGGTCGAACTGGACGATCTCCGCCGAGTGGATGGGCGAGCTGACGGCGGTCACGCCACGCTGCGTGACGACATGAACGTCATGGATTCCCAGAGCATTCAGCGCGGTGACGGCCCCGCGGGCGGTGGCCCCGAAACCGAGCACGACCGCGCGGAGTCGACGGCCGTAATCACCCGTCGACCCGGCGATCGACAAGGCGTGCAGTACGGAGGAGTAGCCGGCGAGCTCGTTGTTCTTGTGGAAGACATGCAGCTGGAACGACCCTTCGGCACTCCAGTGATTCATGGCCTCGAAGGCGACGAGGGTCAGACGACGATCGATGGCCACCTGGGTGAGCTCGGAGTCCTGCACGCAGTGCGGCCACCCCCAGAGGATCTGTCCGTCGCGCAGGTCCTCGAGATCCTTCGCGAGCGGCTTCGGGAGCAGTACGACGTCGGATTGCGCGATCAGCTCACTCCGTGTGCGCATTCCCGCGACCGAGCGGGCCAGTTGCTCGTCGGACACACCGAACGGCTCGCCGTAACCGTGCTCGAGGTGGATTCGGCCCAGCAGGTCGGCGTCGATGCGGTCGAAGTGCAGGGGGTGGATCGGAAGTCGGCGTTCGTCGGCCTTGCTCGAGCGCGCGATCACGCCGAGGGTGAGCGGATGTGGGTGGGGCTGGTGCACGGAGTGTCCCTCGGTCGACGCAAATGGAGAAAAGGATGGCGGAAAGGTGAAGCCGCGAAACCCACAGCGAAGGTGCGAGGGAGCTCAGCGTTCGAATCGATGTATGCGGCCGGGGCCGACGCTGCAGCTCTCGCAGAAAGCCCGGGGAGATCACCCGGGGGAGGACTGGTAGCACCAGGAAGAGATGTGCACCGCGAGATGCGGCGCAGTGTTCTCGTGGTGCCCCCGGCAGGATTCGAACCTGCGACCTTTCGCTCCGGAGGCGAACGCTCTATCCCCTGAGCTACGGGGGCGCACCGGAAAACCGGTGTGCCGATTGGGCGCGCCAATCGTAGCGCATCGATGGGGGGAAGAACCAAATCGGTCCCCGAGTTCGGCCCACAACCCCCGCACGGTCGACCGAATCCGCCTAGTGTCGGAAAGAACGCCTGCGCACATCAGGGGAGGGCCGAGGATGACCGATCGGCAGCATGTCCATTCGGAAAACTCGAACGCGGAGTATTCGGAACGCGAACTCGAGTTGGATCTCCGCTGGTGGTCGGCGGCCAACTATCTCACCGTCGCGCAGATCTATTTGCAGGACAATGTGCTTCTACGTGAGCCGCTGCTTCCGGAGCACATCAAGCCCCGGCTCCTCGGACATTGGGGGACCAGTCCCGGTTTGTCGATGATCTACGCCCTTCTCAACAGGTTGATCCGGCGTACAGACGCGGACTGCCTGTACGTGACGGGGCCTGGTCACGGCGGGCCCGCCCTCGTCGCTGCCACGTATCTGGAGGGGACGTACTCGGAGGTGTATCCCGCGGTCTCCGGTGATGCTGCCGGACTCCGGCACTTGTGCCGGCAGTTTTCGACACCGGGAGGTATCCCGAGTCATGTCAGCGTGCAGACGCCGGGCAGCATCCACGAAGGCGGTGAGCTGGGATATGCACTGGCGCACGCGGCGGGTGCGGCATTCGACCACCCGAACCTGTTGGTGGCGTGTGTGATCGGAGACGGTGAGGCGGAGACTGGTCCGCTGTCCGCTTCGTGGAAGCTCCCCGCCTTCCTCAACCCGGAACGGGACGGTGCCGTGTTACCGATCCTGCACGTCAACGGGGCCAAAATTGCCGGACCGACCGTCTACGGGCGCAGCACCGACACGGACATCGAACGCTTCCTGGGTGGCCAGGGATGGGCGCCGACCGTGGTCGCGGGCGACGACCCGGCCGTGGTTTTCCGCACACTCGACCGGGCGCTGGTCGACGCGTATGACCAGATAACCGAGATCCGCCAGGAGGCGCGGGCGGGTCGCCGGCATCCTGTGAAATGGCCGGCGATCGTGCTCCGCACTCCGAAGGGCTGGACCGGCCCCCACCGTGTCGATGGCGTCCTCGTCGAGGGAACACACCGTTCCCATCAAGTTCCGCTGTCGGGCGTCCGCACCAACGACGAGCATCGGCGTCAGCTCGAGGAATGGATGCGGTCCTACTCCCCGGAGACCCTGTTCGATCCCCAGGGTGCCTTGGTGCCCGAACTCGCTCAGCTGGCGCCGCGGGGCGACAAACGAATGGGTTCTTCTCCCTATGCCAACGGCGGGCGTCTACGCGTCGATCTTCCGATACCACCACTGCACAAGTACGCCTTGACCATCGAAAGGCCCGGGGCCACGGTGCACGAGACCACCCGCGTCCTCGGCGAACTGTTACGGGACGTCTACGCGGCGACCACCACACCGGACGGCGGCGGATACTTTCGGCTGTTCTGCCCGGACGAGACGGCCAGCAATCGGTTGGGCGCCGTGTTCGAGAGCACCGATCGATGCTGGCAGCTACCCGTCACCGACTACGACGACCACCTGTCCGCGGGCGGACGGGTGATGGAGGTGCTCAGCGAGCACCTGTGCGAGGGGTGGCTCGAGGGGTACCTGCTGTCCGGGCGGCACGGGCTCTTTGCCAGCTACGAGGCCTTCGCCATGGTCAGTGTGTCGATGCTGGTCCAGCACGCGAAGTGGCTGCAACACGCGGTGGACCTGCCGTGGCGATCGCCGGTGGCCTCGCTCAACGTGCTGTTGACCAGCACCTGCTGGCGCAACGACCACAACGGTTTCAGCCACCAGGGGCCCGGGATGATCGACGCCGTCATTCCCCTCGCCCCGGATGTCGTTCGGGTGTGGCTTCCCCCCGACTCGAACACGCTGCTCTCGATTGCCGACCACTGTCTCCGCAGCACCGACCACGTCAACGTCATCGTGGTGGACAAGCAACTGCACCTCCAATACTTGACGCTCGACGAAGCGAACGCGCACTGTGCGGCCGGGGCGTCGGTCTGGGCGTGGGCGGGTACCGAGGCAGCCGCCGATACCGTGGACATCGTGCTTGCCGCGGCGGGTGACGTTCCTACGCAAGAAATTCTCGCGGCAGCCCAGCTGTTGCGTGAGCACACACCCGACCTCGTCACCCGTGTGGTCAACGTGGTCGATCTGATGGCGTTGCTGACGCCCACGGAGCACCCGCACGGTTTCGACGACCGCACATTCACCGACCTCTTCACCGCCGATACCGACGTGGTGTTCGCGTTCCACGGTTATTCACGCGCGGTCCACGAGTTACTGCACGGTCGGCCGCAACCCGAACGCTTTCATGTTCGCGGCTTCAGCGAGCAGGGCACCACGACCACCCCGTTCGACATGGTGGTGCTGAACAGGATGAGCCGCTACCACCTCGCGCTCGAGGCGCTGCGCCGTGTAGAAACCGAACCCGCCGGGGCCACCGAGCTCGCCGATTTCTGCCTCACCCAGCTCGAGCGGCACGGCGAGTACGTGGTCGAGCACTTCGAGGACCTGCCGGAGGTACGCGACTGGACCTGGTCCTGAGGGGCGAGGCCGTCAGTTCATCGGGAGCGGAGCGGCGCCGCGTTCGGTGAGCATGTCGGTGAGCAACCTCGACTCGCCCTGCTGGGTCTCGACCATGGTCTGTGCGAGCCCGCGGACGGCGGGCTCGGAGGCCCGTTGCGCGGCGTATTCCATCATGGGCAGTCCACCCTGGTGATGTCGCAACATCAACTGGAGGTATTCGACGTCGACGGCGGTCCCGGTGGCCTGTCGTAGCCTGGCCATGTCCTCGGACGACGCCATTCCCGGCATCGTCGGCATAGACCCCGTATGTGCGTTCTCGCCGGAGGAATGATCGTGTCCGCCGTCGTGCTCCGACGCCATCCAGCCCATGTAGCCGCCGGACGGGAGGGACGGCTGGTCCCAGATCGAGAGCCATCCCTGCATCTGGCCGAGCTGGTTCTGCTGGGTGGTCAGGATGTCGTAGGCGAGAGTCCGGACGGTGGGATCACTCGTGTTTCGGAGGGCGATCGCCGACATTTCCACCGCCTGACTGTGGTGCACGCTCATGTCCTGAGAGAATCCCACATCGACGGATCCCGCCTGGGGAACCGCAGAGTTGTTGTCCTGCAGTGGAAGTCGCGCCAGGAAGCCGAGCGCGAAACCGAGTGCGACGGCGCCGATCACTCCGATCACCAAGAGCGCGGCGCGCTGACTCGGCCTGGAGTAAGCCGGCTCGGCCCCGGACCCGACTTCGGATCCGGGTGCTGAGTCGGCCGATTCAGCCATTACCGCCCTCGGCGGGCGCCTGCTGCAGGTCGGAGGGCAGCTGCAGATCGCTCGGCAACTGGGCTCCCGCCCCGCCGGTCTCGGACTGGTCCGGCGCGATGCCGCCACCGTCCATCGGCACTGCGTCGGCGCCGGGTGCGCTCGGATCGAAGGGGGGCGGGTTGTCCGGGTCGAAACCGGAGCCGGGGATGGTCGAGCAGCTGGCACCGACCTCCGGGTAGGTGTTCTTGTTGATGCGCAGGGCCGTGATGAACTGATCGATCCGCTCGTCGTCGGCGCTGTCGAGCTTCAGCTGGTGGCCCCACGACTGCAGAGAGATCGGACTGTCGAGCCCCGGGTACGGCGACATCAGGGTGTAGCTCTGGCCGTCCACCTTGTCCTGCAGTGTGTCGACCTGCTCCGCAGACAGCGTGTCGGGGTTGTAGGCGACCCACACGGCGCCGTGCTCGAGAGAGTGCACTGCGTTCTCGGTGCGGATCGCATTGGCGTACACGGTGCCGGTGCACGTCGCCCAGATGGCGTCGTGCGGGCCGCCGAACGGAGGCGACTGATCGTAGGCGACGCGCTGCGTCGGCTGGATGTGGATGCCGGCCGGGTAGTCGATCTTCAGCACGCCGTCGATGTTGACCGAAGGGTCGGGATTCTCGGCACTGGGCGCGTACCGCTGGGCCTCCTCCTTCGCCTGATACTTGGGCACCAGGTTGACCGCGAGGATCGCGACCAGCGCGAGGACCGCCGCCGACGCACCGATCGTCAGCCACGGAATGTGCCGGGGCGCGGAGACGCCGCCCTTGGCTTTCGCGCCGCCACTCTTCTTCTTGGCGGCCTTGATGGCCTTGGCCGACTTGGCACCGGAGTTCTTACCGGGACCGCGACTATCCGAACCGCTTGGCATCGATTGTGATCTTTCGGTGTGTGGGTTACGGGCGCTCTACCCCGGTTCGCCCGAGGCTGAGACCGGGACTCAGGGCGACCCCACTCTACTTACCCACCCTGAGCGCAAGCTGGGAGAGTGGCATCCGCCACGCCGGTCGGGGCCTATCCGGCCGTCTGTGGGACTCCGGGCCAGGCGGGTCACCGCCCGGGACGTCTTGGCCATAGGATAGATACCTGTGACTCCAGCTGACCTTGCCGAACTGCTCCGCGGAACCGCCGCGAAGGTGCTCGCCGAACGTGGACTCGACGTGTCCGTGCTTCCCGAAACTCTCACGGTCGAGCGCCCGCGCAACCCCGAGCACGGTGATTACGCCACCAACGTCGCGATGCAGGTGGCCAAGAAGGTCGGTACCAACCCTCGCGAACTCGCGACCTGGCTCGCCGAGGCGCTGACCGCTGCCGAGGGTATCGACAGTGCCGATATCGCCGGCCCCGGTTTCCTCAACATCCGCCTGGCCGCCGACGCCCAGGGCGCCATCGTCGCCAAGATCCTCGAAGCGGCCACCGCGTACGGATCCGGGCACACTCTCGACGGCAAGAAGATCAACCTGGAGTTCGTGTCCGCAAACCCGACCGGGCCCATCCACCTCGGCGGTACACGCTGGGCTGCCGTCGGTGACGCGCTCGGCCGCATCCTGTCCACCCAGGGTGCCGCCGTCACACGCGAGTACTACTTCAACGACCACGGCGCCCAGATCGACCGCTTCTCCCGGTCGCTCATCGCCGCCGCCAAGGGGGAACCTGCTCCCGACGACGGTTACGCGGGTGCATACATCGCCGACATCGCGGCTCAGGTGCTCGCGCAGCGTCCGGACGCACTGGAACTTCCGGCGGGTGAGCAGCAGGAAGTGTTCCGATCGCTCGGAGTCGACCTGATGTTCGCGCACATCAAACGCACCCTGCACGAGTTCGGAGTGGACTTCGACGTCTACTTCCACGAAAACTCGCTGTTCGAGTCCGGTGCGGTCGAGAAGGCCGTCGAGACCTTGAAATCCTCCGGCAGTCTCTTCCAGGAGGACGGTGCCTGGTGGCTCAAGAGCACCGACTTCGGTGACGACAAGGATCGTGTCGTCATCAAGAGTGACGGCAACGCGGCCTACATTGCAGGGGACATCGCCTACTTCCAGAATAAGCGTGCGCGCGGCTTCGATCTGTGTATCTACATGCTCGGCGCGGATCATCACGGCTACATCGGCCGGCTCAAGGCCGCGGCCGCCGCGTTCGGCGACGACCCGGACACCGTCGAAGTGTTGATCGGGCAGATGGTCAATCTGGTCCGCGACGGGGTCGCCGTGAAGATGAGCAAGCGGGCCGGGACGGTGATCACGCTCGACGACCTGGTCGAGGCCATCGGTGTCGACGCCTCGCGATACGCGTTGATCCGCTCGTCGGTGGATTCGAGCATCGACATCGACCTCGCGCTGTGGACCAGCACGGGCAACGAGAACCCGGTCTATTACGTGCAGTACGCGCACGCCCGGTTGTCGGCGATTGCGCGCAACGCCGCCGAGTTGGGTGTCACGGTTGCCGATCCGGACTTCGCGTTGCTGGTCTCCGAGCAGGAGGGCGATCTCATCCGCACGCTCGGCGAGTATCCGCGCGTCGTCACCAGTGCGGCGAATCTCCGTGAGCCACACCGCATTGCGCGGTATCTCGAAGAGCTGGCCGGTGCTTATCACCGCTTCTACGGCGCGTGCCGGGTTCTGCCTCAGGGTGACGAGGAGGTCGGGCCACTGCATGTCGCGCGGCTCGCTCTGTGCGACGCCTCGCGTCAGGTGCTGGCAAACGGTCTCGCACTCCTCGGCGTGAGCGCCCCGGAGCAGATGTGAACGCGCATCCCGCCGGTCCCAAGCACGCCGAACAGCTACACGCACCCGGACTACCCGAGCGTCCCACGGACGCAACGGCATTCGCGGCGCTCGCTCCTGAGGTGTGGCCCCGCAACGCGGAACGCGGTCCGGACGGCGTTGTCCGATTGGCCGGGATTCCGGTCACCGAACTTGCGGAGACGTACGGGACGCCACTGTTCGTCGTCGACGAGGACGATTTCCGGTCCCGGTGCCGTGACATGGCGCGCGCATTCGGGCCCTCGGCCAAAGTCCACTACGCGTCCAAGGCGTTTCTCTGCGGCGAGATCGCCCGTTGGGTGGCAGAAGAGGGGCTGTCGCTCGACGTCGCCTCGGGCGGTGAATTGGCGATTGCGTTGCATGCGGGGTTCCCGGCGGAGCGAATCGCCATGCACGGCAACAACAAGTCGGTCGCCGAACTTCAGGCGGCAGTGAAGGCCGGAGTGGGCCACATCGTCCTGGACTCGTCCATGGAGATCGACCGCCTCGACGCAGTCGCCGCCGAAGCCGGTGTCGTACAGGATGTCCTGATCCGTGTGACGGTCGGAGTGGAAGCGCACACCCACGAATTCATCTCGACCGCCCACGAGGACCAGAAGTTCGGTTTCTCACTGGCAGGTGGCAAGGCGATCGACGCGGTCCGGCGAGTATTCGCCGCAGACAATCTGCGTCTCGTCGGGCTGCACAGCCATATCGGTTCGCAGATCTTCGACGTGGACGGATTCGAGGTGGCAGCACATCGGGTGATCGGGCTGCTCCGCGACGTCGTCGCCGAGTTCGGTGTGGACAAGACCGCCCAGATCTCGATCATCGACCTCGGTGGCGGTATGGGCATCTCTTACGTGCCCAGCGACGATCCTCCGCCCGTGGACGAGTTGGCGGCCAAACTCGGCGACATCGTGCGCAACGAGTCCGCTCTCGCCGGCCTGCCCGAGCCGACCCTTGCGGTCGAGCCGGGACGAGCGATCGCCGGGCCGGGGACGGTCACACTCTACGAGGTCGGCACCATCAAAGACGTCACCGTCGGGAGCGCGCTCACTCGCCGCTACGTCAGTGTCGACGGCGGAATGAGCGACAACATCCGCACGGCGCTGTATCAAGCGGAATATGAAGCGAAGCTCGTCTCCCGAGTCAGCGGAGCCGAACCCGTGGTGTCGCGAGTCGTGGGTAAACACTGCGAATCCGGCGATGTCGTTATCCGTGACACCTGGATGCCCGAGGACATCGATGCCGGCGATTTGCTTGCCGTCGCTGCCACCGGTGCATACTGCTACTCGATGTCGAGTAGGTACAACCTGCTCACCCGTCCTGCCGTGGTGGCGGTGCGCGACGGACAGTCGCGCGTGATCCTCCGGAGGGAAACCGTGGAAGACCTGCTCAGCTTGGAGGTACAAGAGTGACCGTCGAATCGGCGCAACGCGCTGTCGGTGTGACCGAATCGGCGCAACGTGCTGTCGGTGTGACCGAATCGGCGCATCGCGCTATCGGTGTGGCCGTCCTCGGCCTCGGCAACGTCGGGAGCGAGGTGGTTCGCATCCTGCAAGAGCACAGCGAAGACCTCGAGGCCCGCGTCGGTGCGCCCCTGGAACTGCGGGGAGTGGCGGTCCGCCGCCCCGGCAAGGACCGGGGCATACCGGAGGAGTTGCAGACCACGGACGCAGACTCGCTCGTGGCGCGCGACGACGTCGACATCGTCGTCGAGGTGATCGGCGGTATGGACCTTCCGCGCAAGCTGATCCTGTCGGCACTGAACTCCGGCAAGTCCGTCGTCACCGCCAACAAGGCCCTTCTCGCCGAGCACACCGGTGAACTCGCCGAGGCCGCGGAGCTGCACCGCGTCGACCTGTACTTCGAGGCGGCCGTCGCCGGTGCGATCCCCGTGATCCGCCCGCTCACCCAGTCCCTTGCCGGTGACCGGGTGAACAAGGTCGCCGGAATCGTGAACGGCACCACCAACTTCATCCTGTCGGCCATGGACGAAACCGGGGCCGACTATGCGGAAACGCTCGCGGAGGCGGGAAGACTCGGCTACGCCGAAGCCGATCCCACCGCCGACGTAGAGGGTTACGACGCCGCGGCGAAGGCCGCTATCCTCGCGTCCATCGCCTTCCATACGCGGGTCACCGCGGGTGATGTGTACCGCGAGGGTATCTCCAACATCACCGCTGCCGACCTGACGTCGGCGAGGGCCCTCGACTGCACTATCAAGCTGCTCTCCATCTGCGAGCGCATCCCCACACCCGACGGCAAGGAGCGCATCTCCGCACGGGTCTACCCGGCGCTGGTGCCGCTGAGTCACCCCCTCGCGTCGGTCAACGGAGCATTCAACGCCGTGGTCGTCGAGGGCGAGAACGCCGGAAGGCTGATGTTCTACGGTCAGGGCGCCGGCGGTGCCCCCACCGCGTCTGCTGTGATGGGTGATCTGGTGATGGCCGCGCGCAACAAGGTGCACGGTGGCCGCGGTCCGCGCGAGTCGAAGTACGCCAAGCTCAAGATCGCTCCCATCGGCGACATCCCGACGCGCTACTACGTCAACATGCAGGTGACGGACAAGGCCGGTGTGCTGTCGGCCGTTGCCGCCGAATTCGCCGAGCACGGCGTGAGCATTTCGACGGTGCGGCAGGAAGGCGCGGGCGACGGCGCCCGGCTGGTGGTCGTTACCCATGTCGCGACGGACTCCGCGTTGTCGGAAACCGTTGAGGCATTGAGCAAACTCGAATTCGTCACCGCTGTGACCAGCGTGCTGCGACTGGAAGGCACCGAACAATGACCGGCACCCGCAACCCCGTGCACACTCCGTGGCCGGGGCTGATCGAGGCCTACCGTGACCGCCTCGCGATCGGACCGAACTGGAAGACGGTGACCCTCCGTGAGGGCGGCACGCCGCTGCTTCCCGCCGGGCATCTGTCCGAAATCACGGGCTGCGACGTCTACCTCAAGGTCGAGGGTCTCAACCCCACCGGCTCCTTCAAGGACCGCGGGATGACGATGGCCGTGACCGACGCCCTGGCGCGCGGTCAGCAGGCTGTGCTGTGCGCGTCGACGGGCAATACGTCCGCCTCGGCGGCCGCCTACGCCGCCAAGGCGAAGATGAGCTGCGCGGTGCTGGTGCCGCAGGGCAAGATTGCCATGGGCAAGCTGGCGCAAGCGGTCATGCACGGCGCCCGGATCATCCAGGTCGAGGGTAACTTCGACGACTGCCTCGAGCTGGCGCGCAAGACTACGGCGGAGTTCCCGACCATCGGCCTGGTCAACTCGGTGAACCCGGTCCGGATCGAAGGCCAGAAGACCGCGGCTTTCGAAATTTGTGATGCGTTGGGCAAGGCTCCGGACGTCCACGCGCTTCCCGTCGGCAACGCCGGCAACATCACCGCCTACTGGCGGGGTTATTCCGAGTACTACGCCGACGGGCTCACGAGCGTGAAGCCTCGCATGCTGGGCGTTCAGGCGGCAGGTGCCGCCCCGCTCGTCCACGGTGCACCCGTCAAGGACCCGGAGACCATCGCGACGGCCATCCGCATCGGTTCGCCCGCGTCCTGGAACGGCGCGGTCACCGCGAAGGAGGAGTCGCACGGGGCCTTCCGCGCCGCGACGGACGAGGAAATCCTCGAGGCGTACCGGCTGATCGCCTCCACCGAAGGTGTGTTCGTCGAACCCGCGTCGGCGGCGAGTGTCGCAGGACTGCTGGCCGCCCGGAAGGAAGGCTGGCTCGACTCCGGACTCACCGTGGTCTGCACGGTCACCGGCAACGGATTGAAGGACCCGGATACCGCACTCGCCGGTATGCCTGTCGTGCAACCCATTCCGGTTGATCCTGTCGCTGTCGCGTCGGCCCTCGAGCTGGCGTAGTGGTGGCGCCCACGCCCATCACGCCGCAGGATCAGACCGCAGACATGACACAGACCCTGCCCACCGGGCTCACCGTGACTGCCCGTGTGCCGGCGTCGAGCGCGAATATCGGGCCCGGATTCGACACCCTCGGCATCGCGCTCGGGCTCTACGACGAGATCACGGTCACCACCACGGGTTCGGGTTTGAAGATTCGTGTCGAGGGTGAGGGCGCAGAGGACGTGCCGTGGGGCCCCTCCCATCTGGTGGTGCGCGCGATCGAACGTGGTCTGGAGTCGGCCGGCGTGTGGGCGGAGGGCCTCGACGTCGTGTGCCGCAATGCAATACCGCACTCGCGGGGCCTGGGGTCGTCCGCGTCTGCTGTGGTCGGCGGGTTGGCCGCGGCCAACGGTCTCGCGATGAAGCTCGATCCCGCACTCGGCCTCTCGCCCGACCAACTGGTCCAGTTGTCGTCCGAGTTCGAAGGGCACCCCGACAACGCTTCGGCGAGCGTGCTGGGCGGCGCCGTGGTGTCGTGGAGTTGTGAAGACCAGGAATCCGCGGGCACCTCCACGTCCGGGAACCGCTACTACGCGGTGCCCCTGACGGTGCATCCCGCGATCCGGGTCATCGCCCTGATCCCGGGTGAGCGTTCGTCAACCGCTCACACGCGGGGATTGTTGCCCGAGGTCGTGGCGCACCGTGACGCCGCGTTCAACGTCAGTCGCGGCGCTCTCGCTGTGGTGGCGCTCACGGAACGGCCGGACCTTCTGATGCCGGCCACTGAGGATCGGCTCCACCAGGTTCAGCGGGCTCCCGCGCTCCCGCTGACCACCCGGTGGATCTCCTTGCTGCGGAAAGCCGGCATTGCCGCGGCGGTCTCCGGTGCGGGACCGACAGTCCTCGCGTTGAGTACAGAGCCGCTACCGGACGATCTCCGAGTACAGGCGGAGGCCGAGGGGCTGCAGGTGCTCGAACTCGACGTC
Organism: Rhodococcus sp. IEGM 27; assembly: GCF_033142305.1. Classification (NCBI taxonomy): domain Bacteria; kingdom Bacillati; phylum Actinomycetota; class Actinomycetes; order Mycobacteriales; family Nocardiaceae; genus Rhodococcus; species Rhodococcus sp. IEGM 27. The sequence continues at coordinate 48,479 of NZ_JAWLSG010000020.1, forward strand.
GCCGAAGGCGTCCGGATCAGCTGACACGCCGGAAACGGGTCTTCTTGCCCCTACGGTCGTTCACAGCTATCCTGGGCAATGTCCGTACATCGTGCGCATCAGACGCCGGTGCTTCACCAGGGCGATTACTCCAGGTCAATCGGGGTTGGCAGCTCCTGGCACGATCCTCCGCACTTTCTGTTGTGTAGGGATTGCGAGTGCGCCTGTTCAAGGTGATGTGATGGCGGGCAAGCCGGCAGTTCAGCTAAGCAACGACGTACGGCACATCCGAATCCGGTACTGAACCGGATTACGGGACGAACCCTCGACTCTGCGCAGCGCGAGTGAGGGAAGGAAAGGACCTCCGTGACCGATACGGACCTCATCGCCGCTCCTGCGGACGCCTCCTCGGTGGATACCGTTGGCGCGCAGGCAGGCGACTCTTCACAGGCGTCATCGACCGCACCGGAAAACGGTGCAGTGACGGCCTCCACAAAGCGCGCCGAGGCGCGCCGAGGTGCCGGGCTGTCCGGGATGGTGCTGACCGAGCTCCGTGCCCTTGCGGGCGAGCTCGGTATCAAAGGCATTTCAGGGATGCGTAAGGGCGACCTGATCGCCGCGATCAAGGATCGGCAGGGCGCCGCGTCGGCGTCGGCGGCTGCGACGACCGAGGCCGCGCCCCGCACCCGGACGTCCCGCACCAAGCGTGAGCAGTCCGCGCAGACTGCCCTCGACGTGTCTCCGCAGCAGGAGACCGCCGAGAAGGCGGCCGAAAGCAAGGCGCCCGAACCTGCAGTTGCCGACGGCAGCGCGGCCGACACCGATGTCCCCGAGGCGGGCCGACGCGGGCGTCAGCGCCGTGGCTCCTCCCGCCGGGCAGGTGCCCCTGAGCAGGGCGACCAGGCCGACAGCGGCCAGGACGCTCCCTCGCAGAATGCTGCCGCCCAGAATGGCGTCGACACCCAGCAGGCCGAGCGCAAGCAGGTCGACGACCGTCAGGACAGTGCGGAAAAGTCCGGAAGGCAGGACGGCTCCGGCGAGCAGTCCGGCGACCGCACGCGGCGTGAGCGTGGGGACAACCGCGGCAGCGACCGTGGTGACCGCACCGACCGGAACGACCGCGGCGACACCCGCGAGCGGGACCGCGGTGACACGCGCGAACGTGACCGCGACCGGGGTGATCGCAACCAGGGCAGCAACAACGGCCCGCGCACGAGCGACAACCGTGACAACCGGGGCGGCGACGACGAAGAAGGCGGCCGCGGACGACGTGGACGGCGCTTCCGCGAGCGTCGTCGTGGGCGCGACCGCGGCGAAGGCGGCGGCGGTGACGTACGCGAGACGGAAATCCGGGAAGACGATGTCCTGCAGCCGGTAGCCGGCATCCTCGACGTCCTCGACAACTACGCTTTCGTGCGGACGTCCGGGTACCTCGCGGGCCCCAACGACGTCTACGTGTCGATGAACCTCATCCGCAAGAACGGACTTCGCCGAGGCGACGCGATCACCGGTGCGGTCCGGGTTGCACGCGAGGGTGACCAGGGCAATCAGCGCCAGAAGTTCAACCCGTTGGTGCGTATCGACACGGTCAACGGCGGCGACATCGAGGCGGCGAAGAAGCGCCCCGAGTTCGGGAAGCTCACCCCGCTGTACCCGAATCAGCGGTTGCGTCTCGAGACCACACCGAACATCCTCACCACCCGCGTCATCGATCTCGTGATGCCGATCGGTAAGGGTCAGCGCGCGCTCATCGTGAGCCCGCCGAAGGCCGGTAAGACCAGCGTTCTGCAGGCCATCGCCAATGCGATCGCGACCAACAACCCCGAGTGCTACCTGATGGTCGTGCTGGTCGACGAGCGTCCAGAAGAGGTCACCGACATGCAGCGATCGGTCAAGGGTGAGGTCATTTCCTCGACCTTCGACCGCCCGCCGGGAGACCACACCTCGGTCGCCGAGCTCGCCATCGAGCGTGCGAAGCGTCTGGTGGAGGCCGGTAAGGACGTCGTCGTCCTTCTCGACTCGATCACTCGTCTCGGCCGCGCGTACAACAACTCGTCGCCGGCATCGGGCCGCATCCTGTCCGGTGGTGTCGACTCGACCGCGCTGTACCCGCCGAAGCGTTTCCTCGGTGCAGCCCGCAACATCGAGAACGGCGGTTCGCTCACGATCATCGCGACGGCCATGGTCGAGACCGGTTCCACCGGCGACACCGTGATCTTCGAGGAGTTCAAGGGAACCGGTAACGCCGAGCTCAAGCTCGACCGCAAGATCGCGGAACGGCGGGTGTTCCCGGCTGTCGACGTCAATCCTTCGGGAACGCGTAAGGACGAGCTGCTGCTCAGTCCGGATGAGGCCGCGGTGCTGCACAAGCTCCGCCGGGTGCTGTCTGGTCTCGATTCGCACCAGGCCATCGATCTGCTGATCGATCGCCTCAAGAAGAGTAAGAGCAATCTCGAGTTCCTCATGCAGGTGTCGAAGACCGCTCCGGGAGCGATCGACGACTGAGTGCTCGACACGGCAAAGCCCGGCGACCTGTCGCCGGGCTATGCCGTTTCTCCAGTACAGAGCAGGTGGAATTAAATGCGGGGGAGCGGCGTTGATCTCTCCGCAAGCACACATGCCGATTGGGATCGCACTCGCGCGATCTGGCATACTGAACGGCTGAGTCCGGTTCCGGTTCACGTCTTCGAATGGCGAAGGCGACCCGGCGACCATTGAAAGGGACACCATGAAGTCAGGCATTCACCCCAATTACGTGGCCACCACCGTGGTCTGTGGTTGCGGAAACACTTTCGAGACCCGAAGCACCAAGGAGACCGGACGGATCAACGTCGAGGTCTGCTCGCAGTGCCACCCGTTCTACACCGGTAAGCAGAAGATTCTCGACACCGGTGGACGCGTCGCCCGCTTCGAGGCTCGCTACGGCAAGCGCGCCGGCAAGGGCGCAGCAAAGGAATCTGCCGAGTCCTAGCTGGTCCGCCGACGCCCGTCCTGCGATAATTGCAGGCCGGGCGTCGGCTTTTTTGTGCCGTTTCCCTCGGCACCCCGTAGTGCGCAGCGCGCGCTGAGACGAGAGTGGAGCCCATCATGGCAGGGACGACCCAGCCGTCGGCGATCGACGACATCCTGGCCGAACATGCCGGCCTCGAGCAGCAGTTGTCCGACCCAGCGCTGCACAACGACGCCTCCGCGGCCCGCAAAGCCGGGAAGCGTTTCGCCGAGCTTGCGCCCATCATGTCGACGTACAGCAAGCTCAAGGCTGCGCAGGACGATCTCGCAGCCGCGCGTGAGCTCGCCGTCGACGATTCCAGCTTCGCGGCCGAGGTGCCCGCACTCGAGGCCGAAGTGCTCGAGCTCGACAAGGCACTGACGGATCTCCTCGCGCCGCGTGACCCGCACGATGGTGACGACGTGGTACTCGAAGTGAAGTCGGGCGAGGGCGGTGAGGAGTCGGCGTTGTTCGCGTCCGACCTCGCGCGTATGTACGTCCGGTACGCCGAGCGGCACGGGTGGCGCGTCGAGGTTCTCGATGCGACAGTGTCCGACCTCGGTGGATACAAGGACGCGACACTGTCGATCAAGTCGAGGGGCGAGGTTCGGGACGGGGTGTGGGCCCGTCTGAAGTTCGAGGGCGGCGTCCACCGCGTGCAGCGCGTGCCCGTCACCGAGTCGCAGGGCCGGGTACACACCTCGGCTGCCGGCGTCCTGGTCTATCCGGAACCGGAAGAGGTCGAGGAGGTGCAGATCGATGAGACCGATCTGCGCATCGATGTCTACCGTTCCTCCGGTAAGGGCGGTCAGGGTGTGAACACCACCGACTCGGCGGTGCGGATCACGCATCTGCCCACCGGAATCGTTGTGACATGCCAGAACGAGCGCTCCCAGCTACAGAACAAGGCGCGGGCCATGCAGGTGCTGGCCGCTCGCCTCCAGGCAGCGGCCGAGGAAGCAGCAGACGCCGAGGCATCGGCCGGGCGGCAGAGCCAGGTGCGCACGGTCGACCGCTCCGAGCGCATCCGCACCTACAACTTCCCGGAAAATCGCATCACCGATCACCGAATCGGCTTCAAATCGCACAATCTCGATGCCGTCCTGGACGGTGAATTGGACGCTCTCCTCGACGCGCTGGGCAAGGCGGATCGTGAGGCACGGCTCGCCGCGGAGTAACGCGGTACCCAGGACCGGAGTATCACCGTTCCCAGGGCGTGGCAGTCTGTACCCGTGAGCCGACTTCCCCTTCGCCTGGCCCTGATCGATGCAGCCGCGCAACTCGACGAGGCAGGGGTGCACAGCGCCCGCGCGGACGCCGAGATGCTGGCTGCCCATCTGCTGGGGGTGGAGAGGACCCGATTGGGTCTCGTGCCGCTGGTCGACGAGTCGGTGATCGACGCCTACAAGAAGATGGTCGAACAGCGCGCCAAGCGAATCCCGCTGCAGTACATCCTCGGAACCGCCGCCATGGGTGACATCGACATCGAGGTCGGTCCCGGCGTCTTCGTTCCGCGCCCGGAGACCGAACTTCTCCTCGGGTGGGCGCTCGCGTTCCTGGGAAGCTGCGATCAGCACCCACCGGTCGTCATGGATCTGTGTACCGGGTCGGGTGCGCTCGCGCTCGCCATTGCCCACGCCCGCCCCGACGCCGTCGTGCACGCCGTCGAACTCGAACCGCACGCGCTCGCCTGGGCGCGGCGCAATGCCGATGCCCGCGCTGGAGCGGGCGACACCCCGATCAAGCTGTACCAGGGCGACGTCACCGACCGGACGATCCTGACCGGCCTCGAAGGTGCAGTCGACCTCATCGTTGCCAACCCGCCGTACATTCCCGAAGGCGCGGAACTCGAGCCGGAAGTGGCGGATCACGACCCGCACAGCGCACTCTTTGCCGGACCGGACGGATTATCTGTGATCAAGCCGATGATCTCGAATGTCGCGCGGTGGTTGAGGATCGGGGGAGCAGTGGGAATCGAGCACGACGACACCAATGGTGCGGACGTTGCGGCGCTGTTCGCGGCGCGTCGGGTGTTCGGTGACGTCGCGGAACACCCCGACCTCGCGGGCAAGCCCCGCTTCGTGGTGGCTCGGCGCATCGCGACCGATGTCGAGGCGCAGCGTGCGGAGGCCGCCGGCGAGGATGAAAGAATGAGCCGGTGAGTACCGTTTACGACTGTGGCCGCCCCGATTCCCGCGCCGCCGGAATGAGTGCGGCCAAGAACGCCCTCAAGGCTGGACGACTCGTCGTCCTGCCCACGGACACCCTCTACGGGATCGGCGCCGACGCATTCGACGGCGATGCGGTCGCCGCGTTGCTGCGGGCGAAGGGCCGTGGCCGCGATATGCCTGTGCCGGTTCTCGTCGGATCGTGGAACACCATCGACGGCCTCGTGTACAGCGTGCGCCCGCACACCCGCGACCTCATTCGGGCCTTCTGGCCGGGTGGCCTGAGTCTTGTTGTGGAGCAGGCTCCTTCGCTGGCGTGGGACCTCGGTGATACGCGCGGGACGGTGATGCTTCGCATGCCCCTGCATCCGGTCGCCCTCGAACTGTTACGTGAAGTCGGACCGCTCGCGGTGTCGAGCGCCAACGTCTCGGGACAACCACCGGCCACCACCGTCCAGGAAGCTCGGGACCAGCTCGGCGGATCGGCCGGCGTGTACCTCGACGGCGGGCGTGCCGAACAAGGCCGGGCCTCCACCATCGTCGACCTCACCGGCGCGAGCCCCCGCATTCTCCGGGAAGGTGCCGTACCCACCGGTGACGTCGCCGACGTCCTCGGGGTGTCGGCGGAGAGTCTGCTCGAGGGGACCGCGACGGCATGACCGGGCTGCGCGGGGCAACGGTAGCGTCTGCCCAGTGATTGCTGCCGAATCCGCCGGCGTGGTGCTGGCTCAAGCAGGTGGGGGTGCGGGCGTCCCTCTGCGTGAACTTCTGCTCGTCCTCTTCACTGCTGCGGTGGTCACCTACCTCGCCACCGGCGCCGTCCGGCTGTTCGCCCTGCGATTCGGGGCAGTGGCAGTGCCTCGGGACCGGGACGTGCACGTCACGCCCACGCCCCGACTCGGGGGCGTCGGAATGTACCTGGGCATGCTGGTCGCTCTGTTGTTCGCCCAGCAACTACCCGCGCTCACCCGGGGATTCGAGTTCACCTCCGACATCCCCGCGGCCCTGGTGTCGGGGTTCGTCATCGTTCTCGTGGGGGTGGTCGACGACCGGTGGGGTCTCGACGCGCTGACCAAGTTCGTGGGCCAGGTGACGGCGGCCGGAATCCTCGTCGTGATGGGCGTCAGCTGGTTCATCATCTACGTTCCGTTCGGCGATGGCACCACGGTGATTCTCGACCAGCTGCAGGCGGGACTGGTCACGGTGGCGGTCGCCGTGGTGATGGTCAATGCCATGAACTTCGTCGACGGCCTCGACGGTCTCGCCGCAGGTCTCGGGCTGATTTCCTCGCTCGCGATCTGCGTGTTCTCGGTCGGATTGCTCCACGATCAGGGCGGTGATGTGAGCGCCTATCCGCCGGCGTTGATCGCCGCAGCACTGGCAGGCGCCTGTCTCGGTTTCCTGCCGCACAACTTCCAGCCTGCGCGCATCTTCATGGGCGACTCCGGATCGATGCTGATCGGCCTGATGCTCGCGGCCATCTCGACCAGCGCCTCCGGCCGCATTCCGCTGACCGCCTACGGCACCCGCGACCTTCTGGGTCTTCTGTCGCCACTGCTGCTCGTCGGCGCCGTCATGTTCATCCCGATCCTCGACCTGCTGCTTGCCGTGGTCCGGCGTACGCGCGCAGGCGTCAGTCCGTTCAGCCCCGACAAGATGCATCTTCACCACCGCCTCCTGCAGATCGGGCATTCACATCGGCGAGTGGTCCTGCTCATCTACTTATGGGTCGGCGTACTGGCGTTCGGTGCGGTCGGATCTGCCTTGTTCGACCGCCGCGTAGTGGTGCTCCTGGTGGCCGGCGGACTCGTCTTCGCGCTGGTGGTCACGGCGGTACCTTCCATCCGGGGGCAACAGCACGACCGCCAGACGTGAGGTCACGGTTGCGGTGCGCCGAGGACGATCCACTACCCTTGGCGACCGTGACGTTCATCCCCGCGCCTGCTCCCGATCACACCGCCTCGTTGCGGGCCGCCGTCCGCTACGGCGTCCTCGGCCTGATCGTGCTGGCAGTGGTCGGTTCCATCGTTGCAACTCTGCTCGCAGGTATGCCTGGTCTCTACGGCGCGCTGTTGGGCGCGGCGGTCGGCGGAGGGTTCATTCTCTGCACGGCCCTCGGGGTGTTGTTCACGGCCAAGCTTCCCGCCATGACTGCGGGGGCGGTGCTGCTCGGTACCTGGCTGTTGAAAATGATCCTCGCGATCACGGTCCTGGCGATCCTGAAACCGCTCGACTTCTACGACAAAACGGCGTTGGTATTGGTCATCGTGTTGTCCTTGGTGATCGTGCTCGGTGCGGAAACCTATGGGGTACTTGGCGTGAAGGCCCCGTACGTGGAGCCACGCGCAGCGGGCGATGCCGAACCGGGGGAGAAGGACGCCCAGTAGTACTACGGGATGTAGTAAAATTGAATCGAGCCGGACCCCGTCTACACAACGTCGTAGATGACTTGATAAGGTCTGGGTCAAGCGAGAGCAATGAGACGGCGAGTAAGTTACTGGCTGGTATTGCATGCTTGCAGGCGGTCGCACTTTCAAGGCCGCCGAGTCGACGAGAGTCGCCGACACCGACAGACGCTGGACTCCCTGGAGTCCACAGCAGCTGACGAATACGCGAGTCGAGCTTGTCGACTTGTTTGATCGTCAATGTCCGATCGAACCGCAGTCAACGAAGGCTGCGGACCGACTACGGGAGAGAACGCTGAGCGTCATCAACGTGGCTGCTGGAGAATTCCATCCGCCTTCCCTGAACGACTTCTTCCCGCCCGCGGTCCTGTTCGAAGGGACTCCGTTCGAACTCGACCGCCTGATGCTGGTTCGCATCCTGCTGTCCGCCCTCATGATGATCTTCTTCGTCATCGCGATGCGCAGCCCGAAGATCATTCCACGCGGTGTCCAGAACATCGGCGAGATCGCTCTCGACTTCGTCCGGATCAACATCGCGGAAGAGATTCTCGGCAAGGAACAAGGCAAGCGCTTCCTGCCCGTCATCACGACGATCTTCTTCCTGGTGCTCGCCAGCAACCTCGGCAGCATCATCCCGTTCATCAACATCTCGCCCAACGCGCGGATCGGCATGCCGTTGGTGCTCGCTGCCCTGGCGTACATCGTCTTCAACTACGTGGGCATCAAGAAGTACGGGTTCTTCAAGTACGTCAAGAGCAGCATCGTGGTTCCCGGCGTCCCGCTTCCCCTGCACTTCCTGCTCGTGCCGATCGAGTTCATCTCCACCTTCGTCCTGCGGCCGTTCACGCTCATGGTGCGTCTCATGGCCAACATGCTGGCCGGCCACATCCTGCTGGTGCTGTTCTTCAGTGCCACCCAGTTCTTCTTCTTCACCTCAGGTGGCTTCCAGGCCGTGTTCGGTGTGGCATCGCTCGCCGCCGGCATTGCATTCACCTTCTTCGAACTGCTGGTGATCTTCCTGCAGGCCTACGTCTTCGCGCTGCTCACGTCGGTGTACATCGACCTGGCTCTGCACGCGGATTCGCACTAGCACCAACATCTCCACGACCAGCTACACCAAGAACTGAGCCTCCCGCCGAATCCGGCGGAGGTCAACAGAAAGGGAACGGAACACCATGAGCCTCGCCTACCTCGCTCAGGAAGCTGTCCAGGAAACCAACTCGACGGGATTCGGAGCCATCGGCTACGGTCTCGCCGCGATCGGCCCCGGCATCGGCGTGGGCATCGTTGTCGGTAAGGCGATCGAGGGCATGGTTCGCCAGCCCGAGATGGCCGGACAGGTTCGTACCACCATGTTCCTCGGTATCGCCTTCACCGAAGCTCTCGCGCTGATCGGCCTCGTCGCCGGCTTCATTTTCTAAGACCGTCATGGCAACCAACATCGCATTGCTCGCGGCAGAGGAAGAGGCACACAACCCTCTCCTGCCCGCGACGTATGACATCGTTTGGTCGCTCGTCTGCCTGCTCGTCGTCGGCTTCGTCTTCTGGAAGTACGTCCTTCCGATGTTCCAGAAGGTCCTTGCCGAGCGAACCGAACAGATCGACGGCGGCATCAAGAGGGCCGAAGAAGCCCAGGCCGAGGCGAAGGCGGCGCTCGAGCAGTACCGTGCCCAGCTCGCCGAAGCTCGCACCGAAGCTGCGCAGATCCGTGAGGACGCGCGCACCCAGGGGCAGCAGATCCTCGCCGAGATGAAGGCACAGGCTCAGGAAGAGAGCGACCGCATCGTGGCCTCCGGTCACAGCCAGTTGGTTGCTCAGCGGCAGCAGATCGTCACCGAACTGCGTGGCGAACTCGGACGCACCGCGGTCGACCTCGCTGAGAAGGTCATCGGGGAGTCGCTCTCCGACGACGTCAAGCGGGCCGGCACGGTCGACCGATTCCTGAACGAGCTCGACGCCATCGGCGCAAATTCCGCAGCAGGGAAGTGAGCACCATGTACGCAGCGAGCCGTGAGGCCTTGACGCAGACACGTGCTGCGTTGTCTTCGGCCTTGGGATCCGTCTCTGCCGGAGCAGCCACCGCGGCCGCGGCCCAGACCGGGGCAGAGCTGTTCACGGTCGTCGAGACCCTGGACGTTCAGCGCACTCTTCGTAGCGCGCTGGCGGACAACTCGGCGGCCGGGAGCGCTCGCGAAGGCCTGGCCGAGCAGGTGTTCGGTGGCAAGGTCTCCGCGGAGACCCTCGCCACCGTGAAGGCGGCGGTGGGCCAGAACTGGTCCACCACCTCCGACCTGCTCAACTCGCTGGTGCTTCTCGGTCGGGAGTCGCTGCTGAAGGCAGCGGCCGACCAGGGACAGCTCGACGGGGTCGAGGACGAATTGTTCCGTCTCGGTCGAATCGTCGCAGGTGACCCGACACTCGAACAGGCGCTTTCCGATCGATCCGTCTCGGCGAAAGCCAAGCGTGACCTGCTCTCCAAGCTGCTGTACGGCAAGGTGACTGCAGTCACGGAGGCGCTGGCCGTTCAGGCAGTGGGCAGGTTGAAGTCGACCGCCCCCGCGGATGCGTTCGACGCATTGGCGAATCTGGCGGCAGCTCGGCGAGAAGCCGTCGTCGCGAAGGTTCGGAGCGCTTCTACACTGAGCAGTGAGCAAACCGATCGGCTGGCCGCCGCCCTCACCCGTACCTACGGGAAGCCGGTGACGGTTCACGTGGAGGTCGATCCCGAGCTCCTCAGCGGCTTGGTCGTCCGGGTGGGCGACGAGGTTATCGACGGCAGCGCAGCGGGGCGTCTCGCAGCGTTGCGGAAGTCCCTCAAGTAGTCCGCTTCCGAATCAATACCCAGATACTTCCGAAAACCAGACACCGAGAGCAGGAACAATCATGGCGGAGCTGACGATCTCCTCCGACGAGATCCGTAGCGCGATCGAGAACTACACCGCGAGCTACTCCCCGGAGGCCTCCCGCGAGGAGGTCGGCGTTGTGACCGACACCAGCGACGGCATCGCGCACGTCAGTGGCCTGCCTTCGGCGATGGCCAACGAACTGCTGGAGTTTCCCGGCGGAATCCTGGGCGTTGCCCTCAACCTCGACGCCACCGAAATCGGTGCCGTCATCCTGGGTGACTACGCGGACCTCCAGGAGGGCCAGGAAGTCAAGCGGACCGGCGACGTTCTGTCGGTTCCCGTCGGCGACGGCTTCCTCGGACGCGTCGTGGACCCCCTCGGCCATCCGATCGACGGCCTGGGCGATATCGAGAGCAACGAGACTCGCGCCCTCGAACTGCAGGCAGCATCCGTGCTCGAGCGCCAGCCCGTCGAGGAGCCGCTGCAGACCGGCATCAAGGCCATCGACGCCATGACGCCGATCGGCCGCGGACAGCGTCAGCTCATCATCGGCGACCGCAAGACGGGCAAGACCGCTGTCTGCATCGACGCGATCCTGAACCAGAAGGCCAACTGGGAGTCCGGCGACGAGAAGCAGCAGGTTCGCTGCATCTACGTCGCGATCGGCCAGAAGGGCTCGACCATCGCGGGCGTCAAGGCTGCTCTCGAGGAGCAGGGCGCGATGGAGTACACCACCATCGTCGCCGCCCCCGCATCCGATTCCGCCGGCTTCAAGTGGCTCGCTCCGTACACCGGTTCCGCCATCGGCCAGCACTGGATGTACCAGGGCAAGCACGTTCTGGTCGTATTCGACGACCTGACCAAGCAGGCCGAGGCTTACCGCGCCATCTCGCTGCTGCTGCGTCGCCCGCCGGGACGTGAGGCTTACCCCGGTGACGTCTTCTACCTCCACTCCCGTCTGCTGGAGCGTTCGGCGAAGCTGTCCGACGCGCTCGGCGGCGGATCGCTGACGGCGCTGCCGATCATCGAAACCAAGGCGAACGACGTCTCGGCGTACATCCCGACCAACGTCATCTCCATCACCGACGGTCAGGTGTTCCTCGAGTCGGACCTCTTCAACAAGGGTGTTCGTCCCGCCATCAACGTCGGTATCTCGGTGTCCCGTGTCGGTGGTGCCGCGCAGACCAAGGGCATGAAGAAGGTGTCCGGTTCGCTTCGCCTGGAGCTGGCCCAGTTCCGTGAGCTCGAAGCATTCTCCGCGTTCGCGTCGGACCTCGATGCCGCGTCGAAGGCGCAGCTCGAGCGTGGCGCTCGCCTGGTCGAGCTGCTCAAGCAGGATCAGTACAGCCCCATTCCCGTCGAGGACCAGATCGTCTCGATCTACCTCGCCGGTGAAGGCGTCTTCGACAGCGTGCCCGTCGGTGACGTGCGCCGGTTCGAGACCGAGCTGCTGGAAGACCTGCACCGCAGTGCCTCCGACGTGTACTCGAGCATCAAGGGTGGCAAGGCGCTCGACGCCGACAACGCCGCCGCGCTGATCAAGGCCACCGACAAGTTCAAGGAAGGCTTCCTTGCATCCGACGGAAGCCGGGTCGTGAACGAGGCCGAGGCCGAGGCGCTCGACGCCAACGAGGTCGGGCACGAGCAGATCAACGTCAAGCGCACCACCGTCAGCAAGTGAGCGCCCAGTCCATGACACTGCGTCGCACCACCACGGGGACGCCGCGAAACATGAAGGGAGAGTGATCGATCGATGGCAAGCATTCTCGAACTGCGGTCTCGTATCAAGTCGGTCAACTCGACCAAGAAGATCACCAAGGCCCAGGAGCTGATCGCGACCTCGCGCATCACCAAGGCTCAGGCCCGGGTCGCTGCGTCGAAGCCGTATGCCGAGGAGATCACCAAGGTCCTGACGGAGCTGGCAAGTGCGTCGGCGTCGTTGGATCACCCGTTGCTCAACGAGCGCGCCAACGCCAAGCGTGCTGCCGTCCTGGTTGTCACCAGCGACCGCGGCATGTGCGGTGGGTACAACTCCAACGTCCTCAAAGAGGCCGAGGAACTGTTCCAACTGCTGCGCAGCGAGGGCAAGGACCCGGTCATCTTCGTGCTCGGTGCCAAGGGCCTCGGCTACTACACGTTCCGTGGTCGCGACCTGGGGGCTGCGTGGACGGGGTTCTCTCAGGACCCCGGTTATTCCGATGCTGCCAAGGCGAGCCGCCACCTGGTGGAGCTCTTCATGGCCGGATCCGGCGCCGAGATTCCCGCCTACAACGGCGAGGGAACCATCGAAGGTGTCGACGAACTGCACATCGTCTACACCCGCTTCGTGTCGATGCTCACTCAGTCTCCCGAGGTGCGGCGGATGGCTCCGCTGGACGTCACGGTCTCCGAGGAGAACATCGAACTCGGTGAAGACATGCTGTCGAACGGTCACCGGAACGACGAACCGGTCGCCGGATACAACTTCGAGCCGGAACCCGACAGGTTGCTCGGTGCCCTTCTGCCGAAGTACATCAGCACCCGCATCTACTCCTCGCTGCTGGATGCTGCGGCGTCGGAGTCGGCTGCCCGTCGTACCGCCATGAAGGCGGCGACGGACAACGCAAACGAACTGGTGAACACTCTCAGCCGTCAGGCCAACCAGGCTCGCCAGGCCCAGATCACCCAGGAAATCAGCGAGATCGTCGGCGGCGCGAATGCGCTCGCCTCGAGCGCAGGAAGTGACTAAGCAATGACCGCAGCAGTAACCGAAACAAACGGGGCAGGTTCGGATTCGTCCGTGGCCGGCCGCGTCGTGCGGGTCATCGGTCCCGTCGTGGACGTTGAATTCCCGCGTGGCTCCATTCCTGAACTGTTCAACGCCTTGCATGCCGAGATCACGCTTCCCTCGGTCGCCAAGACGCTGACCCTCGAGGTCGCGCAGCACCTCGGTGACAACCTGGTGCGCACCGTCTCCATGCAGCCGACCGACGGCCTCGTCCGCGGCACCTCGGTGGCCGACACGGGCAAGCCGATCTCGGTTCCCGTCGGCGACGTCGTCAAGGGCCACGTGTTCAACGCACTGGGCGACTGCCTCGACGCTCCCGGCACGGGACGCGACGGCGAGCAGTGGGGCATCCACCGCAAGCCGCCAGCCTTCGACCAGCTCGAGGGAAAGACGGAGATCCTCGAGACCGGTATCAAGGTCATCGACCTCCTCACCCCGTACGTCAAGGGTGGAAAGATCGGTCTGTTCGGTGGTGCCGGTGTCGGCAAGACCGTTCTGATCCAGGAAATGATCACCCGTATCGCCCGCGAGTTCTCCGGAACTTCGGTGTTCGCAGGCGTCGGTGAGCGCACCCGTGAGGGCACCGACCTTCACCTCGAGATGGAAGAGATGGGCGTCCTGCAGGACACCGCCCTCGTCTTCGGCCAGATGGACGAGCCGCCGGGAACGCGTATGCGCGTCGCTCTGTCCGCACTGACCATGGCGGAGTACTTCCGCGATGTCCAGGGCCAGGACGTTCTGCTGTTCATCGACAACATCTTCCGTTTCACCCAGGCCGGTTCCGAGGTGTCGACCCTGCTCGGTCGTATGCCTTCGGCCGTGGGTTACCAGCCGACCCTGGCTGACGAGATGGGTGAGCTGCAGGAACGAATCACCTCGACGCGCGGTCGCTCCATCACCTCGCTTCAGGCGATCTACGTGCCCGCCGACGACTACACCGACCCGGCGCCGGCCACGACGTTCGCGCACCTCGATGCGACCACCGAGCTGTCGCGACCGATCTCGCAGATGGGTATCTACCCCGCTGTGGACCCGCTGAGCTCCACCTCCCGGATCCTCGAGCCCGGCATTGTCGGTGCCGAGCACTTCCGGGTGGCCAACGAGGTCAAGCGAATCCTGCAGAAGTACAAGGAACTCCAGGACATCATCGCCATCCTCGGTATGGACGAACTGCAGGAAGAGGACAAGGTCCTCGTCGGCCGTGCCCGCCGTCTGCAGAAGTTCCTCGGCCAGAACTTCATCGTCGCCGAGAAGTTCACCGGTGAGCCCGGCTCTGTGGTGCCGCTCCGCGACACCATCGAGGCGTTCGACCGCGTCTGCAAGGGCGAGTTCGATCACCTGCCCGAGCAGGCGTTCAACAGCTGCGGTGGACTCGACGACGTCGAGGCTGCAGCCAAGAAGATCGCCGGGAAGTAGTCGACGATGGCTGAGATGACCGTGGAACTCGTCGCTGTCGAGCGACGGTTGTGGTCTGGTTCGGCGACTCTCGTCAGCGCACAGACGACCGAGGGTGAGATCGGTGTCATGCCTGGTCACGAGCCTGTCCTCGGACAGCTCGTGGAGGGTGGCGTCGTCGCGATTACGACAGCCGACGGCGAGCGTATCGTCGCAGCTGTGCACGGCGGCTTCCTTTCCGTGACTGCGAAGTCCGTCACGATCCTCGCCGAGTCCGCCGAACTCGCGGAGGACATCGACGTGGAGGCCGCCCGGGCGGTGCTCCAGGAGAGCGGAGACGATCTCGAGGCGATTGCTGTTGCCAAGGGTCGAGTTCGCGCCGTAGAGCGCGCATAGGTTACACGAGACAGACCGCGACGGAGCCGACGAACAGTGACAATCGGAATGACTGTGTTGATCATTCTGGTTGTGCTGCTCGCCGCCTTCGTCGCGGTCTTTCTCTATCGTCTGGCTGTTCTTCGTCGCGGTGGAACCGCGGCTATTCTCCGCGTGGCGCCTTCCGCGGGGGACACCGGATGGCGTCACGGCGTCATTCGTTACGGCGAGGGCTCCCTCGTCTTCTTCAAGTTGTCGAGTTTGCGTCCCGGCCCTGATTCGCGCATCGAGCGGCAGGGGATCGAAGTCGAAGGCCGTCGTAAACCCGCGGGCTCCGAGTTCGACATCATGTCCGACGAAATCGTCATCCTGTCCGTGAAGGACCGAGGCGCCGCGTACGAGATCGCCTTGGACGGTGGAGCTTTGACCGCGTTCCTGTCGTGGGTCGAATCTCGTCCGTCGGGCCGATCGGTACGCGGACGCCGATTCTGATCAGGCTTTCCCCGCTCCCGGTTTCCAGAGCACGTCTCCTTCGGGATTCGCGACCCGTCCCACGATGAAGAGCAGATCCGAGAGCCGGTTGAGGTACTTCGCCGGCAGCGCGTGAGTGTTCTCGGGATGTGCGTCGACAGCGGCCCACGCCGATCGCTCCGCACGCCGTGTCACGGTTCGCGCAACGTGGAGCAGCGCTCCCAATGGGGTTCCGCCGGGCAGTATGAAGGAATTCAGGGGTTCGAGGCGCTCGTTCAGCTCGTCACACCAGCGTTCGAGCCGGTCGATGTAGTCGGCGGTGATACGCAGCGGTGGATACTTGGGTTCCTCGACCACCGGGGTGGACAGATCGGCACCGGCATCGAACAGGTCATTCTGTATCTGCCGCAGAATCGACAGGATTTCCTCGGGGGGATTCCCCAGCGCCACCGCGACGCCGATTGCGGCGTTCGCTTCATCACAGTCCGCATACGCGACGAGACGGGGATCGTTCTTCGGTACGCGGGAGAAATCGCTGAGTCCGGTGGTCCCGTCGTCCCCGGTCCGGGTGTAGATCTTGGTGAGGTGTACGGCCATAGCGTTACGGTACCGGCCTCCGAGGTCGGTGCCGCTGGCTCTAGGCTGTGCTTCGTGAGCGAACGCTTCCTTGTTACCGGTGGTAACCGTCTCGTAGGTGAAGTGTCTGTCGGGGGCGCCAAGAACAGTGTTCTGAAGCTGATGGCGGCGGCGCTGTTGGCTGAGGGCACCACCGTCGTGACCAATTGCCCCGACATCCTGGACGTTCCTTTGATGGCCGATGTCCTGCGCGGCCTCGGGTGCGAGGTGGTTCTCGAAGATTCGTTGGTTCGGATCACCACGCCGGCGGAGCCGAAATACCACGCGGACTTTGCCGCAGTTCGCCAGTTCCGAGCATCGGTGTGTGTGCTGGGCCCCTTGGTGGCGAGGTGCAAACGCGCGGTGGTCGCTCTACCCGGCGGCGACGCCATCGGATCCAGGCCACTCGATATGCATCAATCCGGGCTTCGATTGCTGGGCGCGCAGAGCACGATCGAACACGGATGTGTCGTTGCCCAGGCAGACGATCTGCACGGAGCTAACATTCGGCTTGCGTTCCCGTCTGTGGGGGCGACGGAGAACATCCTCATGGCCGCTGTTCTCGCCAAAGGCGAGACGGTGATCGACAATGCCGCGCGTGAGCCGGAGATTGTCGACTTGTGCAACATGCTGATCCGTATGGGTGCCAAGATCCTGGGCGCGGGCACGTCGACGCTCACCATTCAGGGCGTCGACCAGCTCGAACCGACCACACACCGCGTCATCGGTGACCGCATCGTGGCCGCGACGTGGGGTATCGCCGCGTCGATGACGAGGGGGGACGTCCGGGTCCGTGGCGTCAACCCGAAACATCTCGGCTTGGTCCTGGACAAGTTGCGGGCAGCGGGGGCAGAGGTCACCGCGGAGGCCGACGGATTTCGGGTGGAGCAGCAGGCTCGTCCCACCGCTGTCAACTTCGCGACGCTCCCGTATCCGGGCTTCCCCACGGACCTGCAGCCCATGGCGATCGGTCTCGCAGCGGTGGCCGAAGGTACCTCGATGATCACGGAGAACGTGTTCGAGGCCAGGTTCCGCTTCGTCGAGGAAATGATCCGGCTGGGGGCCGACGCGCGGACGGACGGACACCACGCGGTGATCCGCGGGATACCGCTGCTGTCGAGCGCGCCCGTGTGGTCGTCCGACATCAGGGCCGGCGCCGGATTGGTGCTTGCCGGTCTTGTGGCAGACGGAGTGACAGAGGTGCACGACGTATTCCACATCGACCGCGGCTATCCATATTTCGTCGAGAACCTGCAAGGCCTCGGAGGCCAGATCGAGCGTGTCGACGCCGGATCCTGACGGGTTCGCAGCCGATTCACCCCAGTGGTCGCAGGGTGAGTCGGGCGTCACAGTCCTCGAGGCGGCGACCGAAGGACCGAAGTTGCTGGACGCCAACCGATTGACCAGCGCAAACGGGGCTGAGCGCCTCGGCGACCTGGGGATTTGGCAACCTGTTTCCCGTCGCGTAACTTATTCGAAGTCAGAGCGACACGGACACCGACCCCGGCCGGAAGGCGGGGGACACGAGGTTGGAC
>NZ_JAWLSG010000021.1:0-61657 GCF_033142305.1 Rhodococcus sp. IEGM 27
GCGCTGCTCCCGGCGCTCCGCGCCGGGAGACGGAGCGAGTCGCTTCGCTCCCCGCCAGGGAGCCGCTGCGCGGCTCGCAGTGGGTCGATTCCCGTTGCCGTCGATCGAGTCGCTTCGCTCCTCTGAGTTTCAGAGATTAGGCTCCTACCAGTGCTTTTCATCGTCCTGTTCGATCCGGTCCCCCGCACCCCAACGAGGCTGGGGAGGCCGGCGGGAGTGCCCGGCCTGCCGCCCGCTCGCCTTCCCGCGCTGCTCCATGTCATACCCACAGCATACCACCCACCCCCACGCAACCCCAAACAACTGAAAACCAATAAATCACCAAATATGTTGTCTCGACACATATTACGAACCTTACAAGCTGACATTCGTGCATAACGCTTCTAAAACCTTATATTCCAAGTTATTAACCAAACATGTTGTAAATCAACCACTTTCAAAACGAGCAAAACCGGGCAAAACAGACACCTCCGCGCCCACCGACACCCCGGCGCCGGCGCTCGCTCGAACAGGTCGCCGGCACCCCACATCACACATCGGGGACATGTCATCACATCAGGTCACAGCACCATTACGGCCCCACACCGTACACGGCCCGCACCCCGGAAGTCGGGTGCGGGCCGTGTACGGAGAGAGGTGATCTAGGCTGCGGGGTCCAGCCAGGGCCGATCCTCGCGGCCCTCCACATACTTCCCGCCGGGCGGACCATCGAGCAGCCCCAGCAGCAACTCACGCGCCGCAGGAGAGGCACCGGCGAGCAACTCGTCCCGGTGCTCGGTCCAGTCCTCCCACTCCCAGCCCGCACCAGCATCGACGCAGCTCTCCACCACCTCGACCGGCACACCATCGACGAACACCCACAAACTGGTCGGCCCATCGGGATCGCGGAGGATCACTGCTTCCACCGTCACGACTGGCTTGCCTTCGTCACCGTGTAACCCAGCGACTCCGCGAGCAGGTGCATCAAGTCCTCCGCCGTGGGCAGATACACCTTGTCCATCCGCTCCCGGATCGCATCGCACTCCGCCTGGTCCTCGCACATGCACTCGGAGTTGCGGGCACCGTCCTCGAGACCCGAATCCAAACCGCACCCATCCACCGTCACCGGGTCCAGCACCCACCGATCGGTGCCGTCCCAGTCCCGCATCAGATACACCCAGACCGATTCTTCGATGTAATGGGTGCCGCGCCCGAGGGCACGCTCAGCCTGTGACATATACGCCTCCGGTGCGGGGATCTTCGTCGTTGTCGCTGTCGCGGGTGCTGCGGGTGCTGCGGCCGGGGTCATCGGCTCACCGCCGCCGTACGGGTGAGGATCGCACCGGACAGCAAGGCATCGCGCACCCGCTCAGACAGGCCCACAGTCTCACCGTGGCGGTCATGGGATGCGAACACCGCGACACCACAGAACGGCTGCCAGATCGCCCCATCGGCCCGCGCAATCGCCGTCGCAACAACGTTGACCTGTGCGTCCGCCAACACCGCGCCATCGTCGTCGATCCACATATCCAAATCCCGGCCCAACCGCACCACATCGAACCAACGGCACCCAATCGCCGCACGGATCACCGCCCCGGTACTCTCCCCCACCCCGAGATCGATCACCTCCAGGCGCCCGTCCAACCCGACCCGCACCGCCTGCACCCGCATCCGCTTCTGCCCCTGGTTCTGGTTCTGTTCGCTCATGCCGCTCAGTCCTCCGACGCGCTCTCGACCGTGAAGTCGTCAATAGTGAACTCCTCGTACGACCCGAACCGGCTGCGCAGCGCCTCCTCCACGTCGTACCTGTCGACCCGGTCCTCCGCGTCGGACTCCCCTGTCGCCGAAATCGTCAACGACACCGACACCGACAGGCTCACCGACACATCCACCGTGAAATCGCGGGAACGGCCCGCCAGACCGTGCTCCTCCATGAACCGATCGAACTGACCGCACAAACTGTTGTCATCGGCCCACTCCCGCGCATCCGAGGCCAGCGATTCGATCCACTCCCTGTGCCCGGTCTGCGTCGTCGTCAATTGCTCCCGCAACGCCCGCGTCTGACGACGCTCCGCCAACACCTGCGCCAACGGACCCGCTACCCGGTCCCACCACACCGGCACCGGACGCTGCAACGACGCGATCACCACCTGATCCGGGCGCACCCGCCCGAACCACGGCGGCGCATCCGGCGACACCGGCACCAACACCACCGACACCCACCGCTCCACCGCAACATCCGCGGCACCCGCCACCGACAACGCCGCCACCTCCGCACGGTCCGCGACCAGCCATCCCGCCGTCCACGCCGCACTCTCACGCACCTCGACGAACACCCCATCCGCCGGGAACACCCCACCGGCAGACGGCGCACCCGCACCATTCGACACGTTTCCGGCAACCGCAACGTCCACAGACATACACACACTCCCAACCCCGGAGAACAACCCCGGGAAACGGGCAGAACGGAAGTGGTCAGTTCCCGCCCCGCACTGACTAAGGCACCCAAAACATAACCCATCCCACCGACACCATGCAACACGAAATACCCTGCACAACATAGGTTTTCGAGCCGTACACCGCTCATAAGAACACGCCTGAATCAAGCCCTCAGACCCCTAAAACACCACCTACTCATCCCGTGCCGGGGCACGGGATGAGTAGGTGCAAGGGCGCATCGCGGGTCGACAACGATGATGGATTCCACCGCCGATGTCGTCGCATCGGTGATCACCAGAGCCCGAGCGATCGTGGCAGGCGTTGATGCCGTGGCCGGGTCTGTGCTTCGTTCGCCACCGGTCGCACAAGGTGTCGGCGGGCACGGTTCTAAGCTGGGTGCTCGTGCATGCCTTCGTCGATGAGAACACCGTCCGCGGGATCATGGTGGCCGCCGCCATCGCCGATCCTCAGTCGCTGGCGCATGCGCGGAAGGTGCTCACCGAACTTCGCCTGAAAGGGCAAGAGCGCCTGCATTTCAAATCCGAACGCGATTCCCGCAGGCGGGAGATCTGTTCCGCACTGGTGAAACTGGATGTACGCGTGCATGTCTACAACGCCGCCACCCTCACCCCGAAACAGGGCCGACCACGCTGCCTGGAGATGCTGGTGGCGGACCTGGCCCAGTTGTCGGCCTCCCGCCTGGTCCTCGAGCAAGACGATTCGACAATGAAGGCGGACCGGCGGGTGCTGTACGAAGCCGTCGGCAAGCACGGTATCCGCGAGCACCTGACGTACCACCACCTGCGGGCTACTGGTGGAGATCCGTTATTCGTTGTGCGCGATATTCCCGGAGCGCTCTGTTCGGTTCTCGGCGCGGAGTGCGGTGTAGCCCGCCCAGTCTTGTGACGCGAGAGCAGCCCAGATAACAGCTGTGCCCGGTTTGATGCCGAGGAGGTCAGCGAGGATGGGGGCGGGAACCTCTGCTGCGAGCTGGAGGAGTGCGGCGTTTCGCGCCGCGCGGACGGTGACCCCGGCTTGCGCGAGTTGGTTGCGGAGCACCTCTGCGCTTCGATGTCGGCCGGGGTGCCCACCTGGAAACAACCAGCGTGTGGGTTTGCTTGCGTAAGAGGATCTTCCACGCCGGTGTAGTAGTGCCCGGGTGAGTTCGTCGAGCGGTGTGGGCAGCAGGATGGGATCGTCGCCGAATCGGACGGTGACCTCGGGGCCGGTAGTGGCGATCTGGTCGGGTGTCATGCGGCAGATTCGTGTGACGGGCTGTCCGAAGAGGAGGACGAACAGGCCCGCGACACGGGTATCGAGGGGCAGGGTCTCGTCGTGGAGAAGTTCCTCGACGATCGACCAGCGATGATCGTCGGCGAGAGTGACATCGGGCTCGCTGCGCTGCTGACGGGGTGTGCGTAAATCGGCGATGAGGCGTCGGTCGTGTGCCCAGGTGAGGAAGCCATCGAGGAACCGGACGCGGCCGGGGTGTTCGACGAGGTACTCGTCCAGGTGGGATTGCCGTGCCGTCGTCAGCGTTGTGCCGTGCTCGGTGAGCCAGCCGAGGAAGTGGCCGGCGGCGCGGATCAGTGCCCGACCGTTGCGGGCGCCGGCTGCGGTGAGTTGTCCACGGTCGGCCTTTGCTCGGGTGCGACGGAGCACGTGCCATTCGGCGTAGGCGTGCACCACTCGTGCATCTGCAACGGGCAAGTCGGCGAGGATGGTGCGCAGCCAGGGAGTGAGGCGTTCGAGCTCGACGTGCTGCGGCGGCAGGACGCCCAGGGCGGCGAGGAAGTCCCTGAGATAGTCCAGTGCGCGAGTGCGCGGCAAGGCGTCGAGGGCGTCGTGGCTGATTGCGATGTCGCCGACGGCCATTCGCCGCAACAGGCTGGCCCCTTGGCTTTGCTGGAGCCAGAACAGGGTCGATTTGGGCCGGTCGACGGCAAGGAGTGCAGAAAGGACGGGCTCGAGGCCACGATTGACGGTGCCGTCGGCAGTGGTGAGCAGGGCAGTGGCTCGCTCGGTGAGCACGCAGACTGCGCATCTTCGTCCGTATTGGTGGTCCTCGCGTCCGCAGTCGGCGCACGCGAACGGAGAAGGTTCGCCAGCACATGTCGCGCAGATTCGGCGTTCGTCGTCGGAGAGGTAGGCGAGGATCTTGATCTGCCCGCATGCGGGGCAGGTGCCGGGATTGCGGCGCAGCTGTTCGTAGCAGAGCCGGCATATGGGTGCTCCGAGCAGGATCGTTCGTGGGTTGCGGTCGTGCCCGCATTGGCCACATCGATCGAGTTTGCGTGGCGCGCAGGTGGTGCATAGCCATCCGGACTTGATTCGGGCGACAGCGTAGGTGTTACGTCCGCAGCGCGAACATGTCTTGTGTGAGATCGGGTCGTGCCGGTAGCAGCGCAGGCAGAGCTGCTCGGTGCTGGTCCGGCGCGTGATGACCCGCATGTTTCCGCACCGGGAGCACGGTTTGGGGTCGGCCTCCCGTCCGCAATGCGCGCAGGCCTTCCGGCCATCGGCGAGACGTCGGCACAGGATCTTCGCACCGCCACAGACCGCGCAGCGCGGCCGGACGATTCTCACCGCGCCAGCGGCGGCCAACCGTTCGAGTAACCGTTGAACGATGGGTGGGATGAGTGGATCACCTGAGGTCAACAGATTCGGAAAACGGTCGAAGTGCTGCAGGAGGATTGTTCGTTTCTCGGGTCGCGGGACCAGGACTTCCAGGATGCCGCGGATGGTCATTTCGGCCAGTTCCGGCTCGACCGTTGCGATCTCGGCGACCAGTGCGTCGAGCGTCTGCGTGGAGGTGAGCGTGCTGCACCGAACCATCAGACAGACGGCCCCGGACGATTCTGATCGGGTCGACGGACACGGGCGCGGACGGGCCGGAGCTCGCCGATGCCCGACGGCCCCGCCTCCTCGGTACCGGTCTTGCTCTCGTGCCGTGGTTGCGCGATCGGTTCGATCAGGTCGCTGGGGCCGACATTGAGGATGTCGCACAGTGCGGCCAGGATCTCCATGTTCAGTCGCTGCGGTGTCTTGGTGACCAGACGGAAGACCTGCTCGCGTGACAAATGGATGTCGCGCTCAGCGAGCAGCGGGACCAGGTCGGTGGTTTGGAACATGCCGCGGGTCGCCATGATCTGGCGCAGATGCCAGCGGATGGTCAACTTGTCGGTCACGGTTGCTCTCCTGTCGTGGAGTACACCCTGCTCAGCGCTGACGCCAGGGTGCGGTTCTTGAAGTCGTTGCTGACCGAGGTGTAGATCGCGGTCGTGGCGGCAAACGCATGACCTACCTGTTCCTGTACGAACCTTTCGGGATAGCCGAACTCGACCAGATGCGTGACATACGAGTGCCGAAGACAGTGCAGCGTCAGTTCTGGCGGCAACCCAACTTCATTGCGTAACTGCGCAAATCGCTCGTCGATGTAACGCATCGAGACGCGGCTGACCCGCTCGGTCACCCACAGGGCCGGATGCTGCCGCGCTCGGTACTTTGGTCTACCTTGCTCGACCCACTGGCGCATTCCTTCCAATGCCCAGTCGAACTCCGGCACGGCGAGCACTGTCCGCCGTCGTGGTGGCCCGCCCTTGACGGACTTGCCGTACCGCACATGCAACGACCCGAATTGGCCCCACTTCCTGACGTGGGGGTTCGGCCGCAAGTCGGCCAAGTCGAGCCTCGCGAGCTCGCGGCGCCGTAGCCCGAAACCGTAGGCAGTCTTGAACATCTGCGCATCTCGAAGAGCTGTCAACGCACCCTTACGGCCCGTCCGGGCGAGCTTGTCGACCCGGTCGTCGGCGTGATCGAAGAAGGCCTGCAGCTCGTCGTAGCTCATCGGTCTGCGCTCCGGGTTCCCTTCGTAGTCGCTCAAGTGCGCCACGGTGTTCCATTCGTGGCAGACCTGCGTCGGAATCACGCCGAACCGGTTGCGGCACTGCTCCAACCACTCGTATCGCGGATCCGTGACGTAGTCGAGAAACATACGCAGAGCCAGGTGATAACCGCGGATCGTCGATGGAGCTCGCCGATCCGTTCCCGAGGTCAGCGAGGTCGTGAAGTCCTCGACGTCGCCCGGCGTCCACCGCCAGGGATACTCGCTGGTGAACTCTGCAAACCGCCGCACCAACCGAGCCCTCGAACCGATCGTCGACGCAGCCAACAACCGGCTCCGTTGTTGCAGTGACCAGCCCTCGACCATGGCTTTGAAGACTGCGGTCGGCTCGTCGAGGTGAATGACCCCATTTACCAACACTAATCGGGCGGAACCGGGCACTTCCGTCACGCTTCACCCCCAAAAACGGCGGTTGCATTTGAAGCAACATACTTGCACCGGGTCCGGCATTGCGTCAACGATGCTGGTAGATCCGATCACGTCTAGAGTCGGAAGGGTTCGTAAATCTCCAGATCAGGCCCTGCTTGTTGCATCTGCTACGACAATGCGCGGTTCAAGCAGGAACCTATGTTGTGGATCCCCGACGCTGTGGCCTGGTGCCTGGCCAAGGGCGGAGAGTGGCCCGCCCGGGTGCGGCCACTAGTGACGAAGACCGTGGACGTCCGGTAGAAACGCGAAACCCGGCTCACCTACCGTCCGGAAGGCTGCCGGGTCCACTTCACCAGGACTAGTGCCCTGGGCACCACCATCATGGCAAGAAATCCTGCCGCGTTCAAGGCGCGGGCCTCCACCGCCACCTCGGCAGCGCCCGGAAGGCCGAATTCACCCAAGCCCATCACCTAGAAGTTTCACACAAGCGCGAACGCCTATCGGCTCCCAACCTGCAGTCACGTTGCCGGTAGCACAACGTGGCTACGGCGGGTGGGGTGCATGTACGGCGGCCGAAGCCCCATTGGCCCCTCGCCGCCCGTTCGCATCTCACCGTGGTCGCGCAGACATGCAGTTGGGACAGTGCGGCCAAGGCTGCCGTCCGGGTGCAGATGCGCAAATTCCCACCGGCCGCCGTCGGAATGTTCGTCGACCGTCCAGGACAGAACGTGACCGTGGCCCGCCCCACGTTTCTTCCCGATCGACACGATCGGCGCGAGGAGCTCGGCGACCGCGGCCGGGTCGCCGACCGCCCGCCACACCAAGTTCCGGCAGATGGTGAGCGGCAGCGGCATCACCCGCGAGCGGTAGCGGCCCTGCCGCTCGGACACCAACGCCGGCAACGCGGCCGACATGTGGGCGAGGGCCTGTTGATCCGGGCGGGCCGACCAGTACTGCACGTGCGGGCCCGGGACCTCGTCCTCCGGGTAGGCGAACGTCGCCGCCCAATGCCAGTGCTCATCGCCACCGGTGGTGCAGCGGGCGAGTGGCAGGTCCAGGTCCTCCGGGACGGTGTCGAGGCTGTAGGGCGGGTAGTCGGTGCCGGCCTCGCGTGCAGCGGCCTTGGTGTTCTCCCGGATCTCGGAGGCGAGGAGGCCGTCGAGGCTGATGCCCCACGGCACACCGTGCGCAACCCCGGCGGCCAACTTTGCGCGGATGACCAGCGGCACCATCCCCTCCGCGATCTGAACGGTCATGCCGGGAGGGAAAGCAGCATTTGCAGGGCCTCATCGCGTCGTGCGGCGACGATCTCCCGCCAATCGACCATCGGGGCGCCTCCGGTGGGTTCGGTGAGTGTGGTGGCGATCTGGCCGTGCCCGATCCCCGTGCGTCCACCCAGCCAGCCGGCCCGGGTGAACTCGGCCAGCGCGTCGGCGGCGAAGGCGTGATCGAGGTCCGAGCCGCGGCTCAGCTG
This sequence comes from Rhodococcus sp. IEGM 27, assembly GCF_033142305.1. Classification (NCBI taxonomy): domain Bacteria; kingdom Bacillati; phylum Actinomycetota; class Actinomycetes; order Mycobacteriales; family Nocardiaceae; genus Rhodococcus; species Rhodococcus sp. IEGM 27. The sequence goes on from NZ_JAWLSG010000021.1 coordinate 8,166, forward strand.
CACCCAGGACTCGAACCGGGTGCCCGGGGCCAGGGTTTCGATGTCGTACCGCATCACCGGGGACCCGGAACCGGAACCGTCGTCGGTGGGGTCGGTGAGGTTCCGGCCGGTGGCGACGTCGTCGAGGTGTGAATAGGACTCGAGGGCCTCGATATCGAACCGGGACGGCAACGGGCCCGGATACTCCCGCCGCAGGATCGGGGCGGCTTCGGTGACGATCGGCACGACATGCCCGACCCGTAGGCAGCCGTCGATCGGTGCCGCCCCGACCGCACCGCCGAACACACTGATCTGCGGGATCAGCTCCCGCAGCTGCTGCAGGCGCCGCCCGGTGACCGGTTCCGCCGAGGTTTTCACGATCGCGCCGCCGTTGCGGAGGGTATGTGCGACCGCCAGGGGCAGCTGGTTCTCGTAACCGAGGACATCGCGCAGCAGCTCCTCACCGATCCGGCGCAACACCCCACGAAACGAGTTGCCGGAGATCACCGGAACCAACTCCACCGACCCATCCTGTTGCAGGATCTTCATCCGCCGGCCGATCGCGGTGGTACCGATCAGCTCCCCGCGGTGCGAGATCGGGGACTTCGCGGCCATTTCGATCTCCCACACCCGGGTCACGCTCACGACGCCAACCCGTGCTCGGTGCGGGCGGTGCGGACCGCGTCGGCGACGATCCGGGTCCGCAAGGTCAGCGCGGTGGTCTGATCGCGCATCACCTGCAGCACCGGCCGCGGCTCGTAGGTGAGCAGCAACGCCAGCTCGGCGCGTTGCTCGTCGGTGCGCGGGGCCGAGCCGAGCCGGGCCGCCGAGGCGGTCCACCACTGGTGCAGATTCACGCTGTTGTAGGTGGCCAATCGGATCCGGGTGGGCAGCAGGTTGTCCCAGTAGTCACCGCGGCGGGCGGCCACCCAATTTCCGTCCGACCAATCGACTCCGTAGTGCAGCAACAACATCAACCGCTCCGCCACGACCGCGGCCGGGTCCGACAATGCCGGCAGTTGCCAGGCCGTGGCCAACCACCGATCCGTGACCGAAAACGTGTTCTCCCCCAACGTGTTCATCACGGTCGATCCTAGAGAAGATCCGGGATTTTCTCGAGTCCAGAGTTCTTCGATCCCTAGCGGGTGGCGCGGATGCCGACCTCCCACCAGGGCTGCGCGCGCCGCCACGGCGCCAAGCGGTTCCAGTCGTCGAAGACCTGCGGCCACTGGTCGGCTGGTATGCGCCGTAGCACGGCATAGGCGGGAGTGTCCTCGCGGAGCACGGTCTCGGTGAAGCCGTGGCCGCGGAGCCGGTGCAGCACCGCCAACCGTCCGGCATCGTGATCCTGCCAGGGCAGGCGGGTGTCATCGACCGTGACCAGACCCCAACGGGCATCGGGGATCAAGTGTTTACGGCCTGGGCGGAGCGGCACGATCACCGCCGTGTCCGCGTCGACCGTGGTGGAGAGGACTCGGTGTAGCAGTGCCGGGGTTGCCGATGTCAGCGTGGCCGGATTACGGGTGACGACATGCACGTCAGTGCGCAACGGGCGGTGCCGGTACCCCCACACGCACACCTGACACAGGTTGCGGCCGGACAGGTTCGTCCACGATTCGAAGCCGGTGAACCGCCGGGAGATCACCTGACCGACCGGGGACATCACCGCAGTGGTCCGCCCGCACCGCGCGCACCCGGTCATCCGATCATCAGGCGAGGCCGCGTCGACAGGCTCCACGGCGGCGGTGTAGGCGGCCCAGACGACATCGATGTCGGCAGCGATGCTCATGCGCGGCACCGTAACCTGCCACCTGTGATGGATGCAGCGGACCCCGGCCTGGACCTGAGCGTGCTCCGTGGTCTGCAGGCACCGTCGGCGAAGGCCGGCGCGGCCGCCGTCGACGCAATCCTGACGCGGATCGAGGCCCATCTCACACGACATGACGGATACGTCGCGTTCTCCGGTGGCAAGGACTCCCTCGTCGTCCTCGACCTCGCTCGCCGCGTGGACCCGGATGTGCCGGTGGTGTTCTTCGACTCCGGCCTCGACTACCCCGAAACCTACGCCTACCTCATTGAACTGGCTGCTCGGTGGCGGTTGGATCTGCACCGCATCCCCACCGATCCGCCGCTGTTGCAGGTGCTCGCCGACTCCGGGTTGTGGGATCACCACGCACCCACCGACACCACCGCGGCCGCCGTGGATCTGCACCAAGTACTGATCACCGAGCCCGCCCACCGCGCCCACCAGCTCCTCGGACCGGGCGAGTTGTGGGGTGTGCGCGCCGACGAATCCGCCGCCCGCCGAATGCTCTACACCCGCGACGGTCTCCGCAACGGGACCATCACCCGCACGGACGGCACCACTGCGTACGGGCCGATCTGGAACTGGGCCACCACCGACGTCTGGTCCCACATCGCCCGACACCAACTCCCCGTCAACCCCCTCTACGCCAGACTCCACCGGCTCGGGGTCCCCGAGCACCAGCACCGGCTCTCACACCTGATCGACGGCAGTCACCTCGACCGCGGACGGTTGACCTGGCTGCGGCGGGGCTGGCCTGCGCTGTTCGAGGAACTCGCCGATAGACTGCCGCGCCTACGGCAGATGACCTGACGGCCTTGTACCGCAATCGGCACTCCGCCTTGTATCCTCAGAACACTGAAGATGCACAGGATGAGCCGGAGGCGTCACCCCTACTCGGGGTTGGTGTCTCCGGTCTTCTCTTTCTTCTTCTCCCGTGCACGCTTCTCAGCGCCCAACCGCGTCTTCAGCTCGCGCCGCGCGCGCTGCTTCGGTGTTTCCTCCCGCTCCGGCTCGTCGTCGACAGGCCGGAAATGTGCACGGCTACCGAGAAGGACGTCCGGGTTCATGACCAGCTCCGGTCGGCCCTTGCCGTCGGTGAACAGTCCCATGTCTATCCCTCACCCTCCGTTGTGATGTCTCTGAGCTGCACGATCATTCGCTCGCCGATCGACCCATCCGGGCGGCGGTAGCGTCCCGGACCGGACGAGACCACCTCGAACCGCATTCCGCGCGGCAACAAGTGCGCGGTGTCGTCGACCGAGTCCGACCGGCCCAGATACATGCCCCGGTCGGTTGCGATCTCGAACACCACATCCCGATCGGTCAGCGTCGGGTCGAACTGGTGAATCGTGTGCGCCGCAGAAGTGTGCCGATCGAACTCGAGACGCGAACCCGGCTGCAAGGTCGACGGCAGGTTCACCGCTTCCTGCGGGGCGGCGTGCGGGAGCCGGACTGCGGCGTAGAGGATGTGGCCGCGGTCGTTGAATCGTTCCACAGTCTGAATCGCGCGGTCGACGCGCTGGACCTGTGAGCGCATCGTCTCCTCCAGCTGCTGGGCATCGCCGCGCGCGCGGGAGAGCGCGCCACCGACCTCCTCCCACCGGGCCGGGTCGGTGATCAGTTTCTGCACCGCGGTGTAGCCGACCTTCGGTAACTGGGTTTGCGCCCGGTTCTTGTTCACCGACCGGACCTTGCGCTGCCGCGAACTCGGAGGCTGGCGAATCGAATCCGGGATCGGCAACTCCCGCCGCTTGCGCACCGGCACCTCGGGCACCGTAGCCCGGGGAAAGGCCCGCTCCAAGTCCTTACGGGCGCGGGTGAACTCCGCGTCTTCGACCATCCCGTCCAATACCCGGGCCCCGTCGCGGTCGGCGGCGCGGTCGTCATAATTCGCCGCCGGCCGGTAACCGGCGGGTTTGGCCGCCGGAGTGTTGCCGATGCCGGCCTCGGGGTCCAGCCGGGTCGCCGGCGCGTCCGGACTCAGTTGGTACGCCACCGACGATCGCCTCCCCGACCTTGAGCCCCTGGATACGACGAAGCGTGGCAGACGGGCCTTAGTAACCATCTGCCACGCTCGGACCCACTTCAGGGTGGGTGCCACCGGAACGTGCGTCACCTGGCGACCAAACCATCAACAACGTTCCCGTGCGTATCGCCGGCCTCACCGCCGGATGCCCGTCACTATACCGAAACATCCAGTCGCAGCTCAGCCTCCGCTTCTTCGTCTCCACCGATCAGCAGTGGATTTTATCCGCCGGCCGCGCCGTGGTCTCCGAACCCATGAAGATTCCCCGACCCGCCGGTGCAGGGTTGTATTTCTTTCGCTCCCGGATCGATCTGCCGCCCGTCGCGCTCGCCCACGCAGAACGGGTGCTCGTCGACCTCGGGCATCCCGGTTCACTGCCTACGCCGTGGCCACTACGTCCGCTCCCCAGCCTCCGGACCGCTCTGCTCGGACTACGGGATCTGGTGAGTGTGTGGGAGCCCCAGGGGTGAGAATCCGTGGCAGCGGCTCCGGGATTGTGCGGTTTCACCGTGCGGGTGTGAGCACCCGTTGAGATGACAGATGAGGGAAAGCCTGCTAGAACGGGCCGGTGCCCGGGACGCCACCGAGGCCGAGCCAGTAGAAAATCCACATGAAGAGGGGCAATGTATTCACCTTTCGGGGTGCTGTGAACACCGGACTGTGTGACCGGCGAGCGTCGAATGCGTTCGTGTGGGCTCCGATCCTGTTGCGGTCCTTTAGTCATCGGTCCACCGTCAGCGTGTACGAGGGTTATGGCATGTCATGACTGACCTCGATCGAGGATGTCGAGTTGAACACGGTTGCGGTGACTAATCTTCGACCGGCCGGCGTCGAGGTCGTCGACGAGGAGCTGGCATTGTTCGTCGGTGCGCACGTCCCAGGCCTGCCCGATGACGTTGATGGGTCCGCGGACCCCGTTCCTCCAGTCGATGACGGTGTAGACGACGTCACCTTTGGGGGCGAAGTCGCGTTGGCGGGTGCAGACAACGAAGTGTTCGGACGTCGCCCGGACGGTGTAGGGGCGGCGTGGTTCGAGTCCGAAGCGGATCCGGTCACCGGGTTCGAAGGTGATGGGTGTCGTCGGCGTACCGGTCGCATTCATCAACGTCACCATGCACCCCCGGTGTCGCGATGTCGTTGATGGAGCGAAACTCGTTGGCTCTCGACAAGTGCGTCGCGGCCGATGCAACCCCGAGTAAGACCCTTAGGTCGGTGCCCGATGTGGAAGCCGTCGCCGGCATCGCCTTGGTGTGGGCAGGGGTAGATCGACAGGCCGCGCCGTTTTTCGTGGTGTGTGCGGGCTGCGCGGGCGTCTTTGCGTGTGAAGTAGGTGCGTTTGTTGCAGTGTGGGCAGGTCGCCCAACGGGCGGTAGGTCGGTGGGCGCGAGGGGACAATTCGGTGCTCCTATTCGACTGGGAAGGCTGCCGGGGATGGTCAGACGGCGCGGGTGATCTGCAGGTTCAGCCAATCGGAGACCCATTCGATGGCATTGCGGCCGGCGTTGTCGACGACCAGGGTGTGGTAGCTCTGGTGGGCTCCGGAGGCGAAGAAGCTGGCCGCGTTCAGGCCCTCCCCGACGACCGCGGCGAGATCCTCGGCTCCCTGCGATTGCGCCATCGTCGATACCGATCCGGCGAGTCCTTGCAGGTCGAGGGTTTGCGCTTGCGTGGTGATCGCGTCACCCACGGGGTTGGCGTGCTTGCCCAGTAGCGTGGGGTCGGTCTTGCTGGCTTTGCCGGTGAGCATGTTCGCGGCCACCGAGGCGAGTTCGAGTCCGAGGGGGATCAACGCCGCGGTCTGCGACGCGGCACCGACCGGGTCGGGAAGCACTCCGGGCGGGGGGAAGAGTTTGTCGGCGGCGGCCCACGCGATTTCCTGGGCCTGACCGGCGATGTTGGCCAGCTTGATCACGTCGACGTTGCCGAGAATGCTGGTGACCAGTGCTGCGATCTGGGTGTAGCCGGTCGGGTCCGGGATGATCGAGAGGATCTGGGAGATCCACTTCAGGTCGACACCGGCGACCATCTTCACCAGGGGTTCGAAGTGCACGTTCAGCTCCCGGGCGGCGTCCCGGGCGGCGCGGACATCGCCGGCGGCGATCTTCTGCGGGAGCACGATCAGGTTGTGCAGGATTGTCGGGATGTCGAGCGCGGTGATGCCGGTGACGACGCCCAGGGCTTGGTCGACGACGACTGTCGGTTTGAGGACCGATAACACGCTCGACGCGGTCGACAGGGCATCCGCCGGGGTGGTTGCCACAGGGGCGATCTGGCTACCGAGTGACGCGGCCGTGGTGGAGAGCTGCGAGATGTGAGGGTCGGTGGCGGGCAGTGTGGTGGTGCCAGAATTGGACAGCCTGGCCGCGGTGTTCGCGATGGTGGCTACCGAGTCCAGCGCACCGGTCAGGTCCGCGTGGCTGGCTGTGGTGAGGACCTGCGCGGCCGCGTTTTCCGGCGTGCCGGCCGGGGCTGCGGCAAGACCCTTGGTGGCGGCACTGTTTGCGGCCCCGGACTCGAGCAGCTCGGCCAAGGGACCGAGGGTCTTCGACAGCGAGGTCGCAGTCTCGGCGATCTGGTTCACATCGACCGAGCCGCCGGTGTCGATGCCGGACAGTTGCTTTCCGAGAGCGTCGACATTCGTGCCGAGACCGGGCAGGTCGGCGTCGGTGAAATCGGAGGTCAGCGCGGTGGCGATTGCCGCGTTATCTCCACCGGCACTGGCATCGGTGTTGCCTGTGGTCTTCGACAGGATCGAGCCGAGCGATCCGAGGAACGGGTTGGCGCCCTTGTGGATCGAGCAGTACAGGTCTTTCGGATCACAGATCGATGCCACCCGCCCCGATAGCTTGCCCATGCCCTGTTCCCGGGGACCGGCGATCCCCTCCCCGGAGGTCTTCGGTCCGACCGTCGCGGCGCCCTTCGTACCGGCACCGGGATCGGCGAGCAAAGCCACACCGAGGACCCGGTCCGCATCGACGGGTCCGTGATCGTTTCCGATTGCCGACGCGAGATCGCCTGCTGCATCGGAACCTTGGGAGTATCCGGTGATGGTGATCTTCGCGTCCGGGCATTTGTCGGTGTAATTCTTCAGCACGGCGGTGGCCTTGCTGACCGCGTCGGCTTTGCTGTCGGCGTAGGTGTGGCCGTTGTCGAACGCGCTCGCCATGTACGGCAGCGTGTATACCTGCGCGCGGGCACCGTTCTTCGCCTTGATCGCCTCGGCGACGGGAGCCAACATCCCCACGGGCTGTTGCGGGTCGGCGTTCTCGTTGGTTTCCCATGTGCCTGGGATGAACAGGTTGAACGCCGCTGCGCAGTTCATCGGGGCGGCGTTGACGATCGCGGGTGCGGTAAGCGCGACGCCGCCGCCGGCGACGGTCGCAGTGGCGATCAGCGCGACGGTGCGACGGGTTCTCGAACGTCTGGCGGGCATTGGCACCTCGATTACCGGAACGGACACTGACGCCTACCTTCACCCATTTCGGCGTTTCGCCTCAACGGGGTATCGGCGTGACCCAGGCTCCTTTTTCGTCCTCTGACCGGCGAATATGTCCGCCGGAGGGTGTTTCAGTCGCGATGCGACAAGGGCCACCCGGTCGGTGCCGCAGCGATCCGGTCATGGTGGCTTCCGGCGTTTAGTTCTAGTCGATGTGGACGGAGTCGATGGAGTCGAAGTGGAATCCGAACTGGTCGCTGTACTTGTCGAATCCTTTGTTCTCGGGGTAGTCGAGGGTGGCGTGCCATTCGAGGAGTGCAACGACCCGGGCGTGGTCGTCGTTGGCCAGGGCGGCGGCGAGTTCGCGCGATTCGTCGGTGCCGAACGGGGTGTCGGAGTTCGCGAAATCCAAGGTGCGAACTCGGTAGTCGTAGCCCTCGTCGGCACCGTTGCGGACCATGACACCACCCTTGACCCGGATGACCGCCGTCTTCGGTGTTCCGTCCGGCCGCAACACCCCGGCGCGTTTCATGATGTCCTCGGCCCGGACATTCCTGAGTTTCTTACTGGTGTCCGCCCGCAACTCGTTCGCTTCCCCGGATCGGTACCGGGCATCTGCTGCGCCATCACCGGGCGCCCCTCCGCGTCGAGCCCGGTCATGGTCTCGATATCCGCAGGAAACTGCGCGAGCACGGGAACCGTGATCGCGTCCCAGAAGGACAACCGCTCCGCGACATCGCCCACAGGAATCGCTCCCGGGTAATGACTGGACTGCTCACCCTGCTCCTGGCGCGCGGTAATGCCACGCCCGCCCCGCTCCGAGGTCATCCCGATCGATCGTCGATCTGGTGCAGCCCGCCTCCCCGGCACGGTCGGCGGTGGCCGAACTGCGCGAGCTCAAACTCGGTTCCATCGATCTGAATTTCGACGGCACGCGCATATGCATCTACGCCACGCACTTCGAGGTCATCCCCGCGAACCGGAGATGCTACAACATCTCCGTGAACAACTTCGGCGCTGCAGTCCTTCACATCTGACGAACTCCAGCACGGTCTTACTTGCGGCCTGCAGAGCGCCCCGCGCACCGACGATGGCCTCGGGATCACGACGCAGCGATGTGATGCGCCGCACCGATTGTTGCCGGTCAAGGCGCGACGATGCAGGCGGGTCCGATCGGTGTACCCGGGTTCACCGTGACGGTCTCGACGGGCCCACCCGCCGAAGTCTGATACGCCATGAGGTTGTGTTCGCCCGGAACGGTCGGGGTCCAGAGAACGAGCGCGTGATCGAACACGACGGGTGTCACGTAGTAGTCGGAGACGAAATTCTGCGGAAAGAAGGTAGCGATTTCCGGCCCGAACGAACCGCGGGTCTCGGAGTTGTAGTCGAGAAATGTCACATCCCGCTCACTTGGAGTCGACAACGAATCTGCGGTCGTGGCCACCGCGAGATAGGTGCAACCGACGCCGAACGCAGTCGTGGGGCCTACGCTCAACCCGGGCACGATCGTGACGTCGACGACGTCGGCTGCGGCCGACGGTGAAACCCAGACGGCCGCAGCTGCGCAGAAAGCCACCAGCAACGGGAAGCATCGGGCAAGCCGCGAGAGTCTCATGCCGGGAGGTCGGTTCGGAGGGCGCAACCGTTACAACCTTCTGCCGTCCCGACCACCGGCGCCGGCTCAGGACCCCCGCCAACCCGCCAACCCGGCATCGAACCATCGCCGAAAGCCATTGGGACAGAACATGTATAAGAAGAGACGGCGAGACGGAGGAAACTTTCGCCGAACCAGTACGCACAAACGTCAGTCCCATTCCGTCGACCGAGCGGGACAGGTTGCTAGAAAGGACCTGTGACAAGACGTAAACCGACGATCCCCGAACGTGCGCAACTTACTCGCGCCGCGGTCGAGTACATCGAGCACTGCACAGCTAGCGAACCCGACGCGACCGCTTACGAGCTGGCCTTCCGAGGCCTTGGCAAGATCGCATGGTTGCATACTCAGAGTAGGGACGGCATTGCGGCATACGCGGCTCGCTGTTGGACAACGGGGCACGAGCCGTATGCGGGCCAAAGTGCATTCGACCTTCAGACCGCGGAGCTTGATCGTCGAGCACAGTCTCAACACAACCGCCACGTAGCACTCGAGCGAAGCGCTCTACTTCGCGCGCACCGTGACGCAAGAACATGAGTGACGCCACCGCTCATCAGAAGACACCAAGCGTCTCCCCATGCCCGCTCCGCAGTCGGCTCGGCACGGGCTACGTTCCCGAGAAGGTGTCCAGGTCGAGGCTGACCTCAACCCCGTTCTTCTCCACCACGATGCGCGGATGCTCGGCCCCGGTCGCCGCCAAATACTGCCGCAGCGTCGAGAGCAGCAGGTCGTCACGCCGTTCGAGCTTCGACACTGCCGCCTGCTCCACCCCGAGCACCTTCGCCACCTCGGTTTGCGTGAGATCTCCGGCCTTACGGATGTCTGCCAGGGTCTGCACGTAGACCCGGTTCATCTCCGCCGTCTCCTCGCGGACCCGCTCCACCTCGCCGGCGATGGCGGGGTGCGCCGCGAGCTGCGCGATCCGCTCGTTCGCCCGCCGGAACGTGCGCTTATCGGTCATGATCCTCACCTCGGGTTTCGAAGAGCCACCGCTCGATCGCCGCGTCGGCACGAACACCGACGCTGTTGTAGAACACATCCCCCATCTGCGCCTTGTCCCCCGCGAACAGCGCAACCACCACCACATCGGTGCCCGGTGGGAACCAGCAGATCACCCGAACCGCGACACCCTCGTCGAACGGGTGCGAGGTCCGCCATACCGGATACCGTCGGGACTGACGCACCCGCTTGAGCCCCGGCAGATCCACCGACGGTGGTTCCTGAAGCGCCGCTAGATCCGCCAACGCGGCCGTCACATGCGCCAACACCCGCACCGCGTGACCATCCCCACGCTCCACCTGCTCCTCGAGGCGATCGAGGTAGACGAAGAAGTCTTCCGGCATGTCAACGATCACCCCCACAGTATTCCATTGATGGAATAGGCCGTCAATGGAATTATCGGTTCTGAAGCGATATCCGGCGATCCGTCCGCGCCGTGCCATGTCGGGCGAGATCCCTATCCGTTGTGCACCGATTTCCGGGCCGGTCACGGGATACTCGATGCACGCCCAGACGCACCCCGTGCAGTCGCCGAAGAAGTGATGAGAGTGTTCGAGCGATTCAGTGACCAGGCACGCCGCGCTGTCGTCCTCGCCTCCGACGCCGCGCGCACCCACCAACACGATCACCTCGGCACCGAACATCTCCTCGCCGGCATCCACGCGGCCGGCGGCCCCGCCGCAGCCGCCCTGACCTCCTGGGAAGTCACCACCAGCCGACTCGACACCGCCCTCGACGAAATCGCCCCACCACCGGACTTCGAGGAGACCCGACACATCCCCTTCACCCCGAAAGCAAAAAAGGTCCTCGAACAAGGCATGCGGGAAACCTCGCTGCTCGGCCACGAGGAAATCGGCACCGAACATCTCCTGCTCGGCCTCCTCGCCGACACCACCTCCACCGGCACACAGCTTCTCACCCGCCTTGCCTCCATGAGCGCAGCCGACATGCGCGAACGCCTCCAACACCAACTCACCGAGAACCCCGGACACAGACCCACCCACATCACACCGATTCGTCTCACTGACACCGAACACACTCTCTGCGTGACCGCCGCCCGCGTTGCCGGTCAGCGCCTCGACACCTGGATGCGCGACCGCCTCGTGGCCGCGGCACACGCCGAACAACAGCAGTGAACCGCGGGAAGTGTCGTGAGTGCGTTCCGAAGCACGATTCTTCGCGCATGGACTCTCTGGAATATTGGCGGACAGGTCACGGTTGAAGAGGCTGACGGTGGCGGGCATACCCCGGGTACCACATCAGAATCGTCGCTGCGAGCGACCACTTGCCGAGAGGCGATATGGCGTCACCGTCTTCCCGACCGGGTAAGACCTACATTGCGTAGCGTTCTCGGGCAGGAACCGAAGCCGCTGTCACCGGGGAAGGGGACAGCGGCTTCCCTTTGCTCGGATACGTTCCATCACAGGGAATCCCGGGTGATCGACCCCGGATCGAGATCTCCTCGTTGCCCTTTGAAGCTGGGATGCCGGAGCCCGCCGGGGAGGTATTCGCGATAGTCGACGTCCACGACGATCACCGGTTCGACCCAGCGCACGATCCCGTGCTCCTCCGCGGCTGTGGCATCGGTGCCGAGCGGGCTGGTGCGGCGTTCGAAAGTGGCCAGCTCTACCCACAGCTGGCGGCGGACGGCCATCGTGAATCCGGTCCCAACATTGCCCACGTAGCGAAGAATACCCTGGTCATCGTAGGCGCCGAGGACGAGGGAGCCGACCATGTTGCGCTGCGCACCGCCTCCAGGGATCCAGCCGATCACCAGCACAGAGCTTCTGGTGCGCAGAAGCACTTTCCGTCACGACCGGGCGCGCTGGCCGGGCTGGTAGGTCGACGACACCCTCTTGAAAAGCGCACCTTCCATAGACGAATTTCGAGCGGCCTCCAGAATGACAGCGCTCTCCACGGAAACCCAGTGCGGTGGGATCTGGATGGGCAGGCCGGCGCCGTGTAGCTCGTGGCCGAGGTCGGTGAGAGCGGCGCGGCGGTCCAGGTACGGGGCGTCCATCAGATCGTCGCCGTCGAGCTGGAGAACGTCGAACGGAAGGTAGGTGACTGGCACCTGCCGCCGCAGGGCGGTGGTCGGGCGCAGGGTGTTCGCCCGCTTCTGCAGGCGCGCGAACGACGGCCGCCCCTGGGCAAGGGCCACGATCTCGCCGTCCAAGACGATGCGGCCACGACCGCCGAACACGCCGGCCAGTGCCTCGGTCACCTCCGGGTACGAGGAGGTGACGACGTTGAGGTTGCGGGTCCACAACACCGGATGCTCGTCGCCGCCGACCGCAGCTAAGAGGCGGAACCCGTCGTACTTCATTTCCGCGGCCCAGGCACCGTCCATTTGCTCCGGTGGCTTACCCGGGGTGGCCAACATCGGCGAGATCAGCCGCATGGGCCGATTGTGCGCCCATTTGCGCAGCTCGGGCGACCTTCTACGGTTGAAGCCTGAGAATGCGGCTCGTTCATCCCCACCCGCCGGCCTGCTCGACCACCGCCGGCATGACACCCTGTCCAACGAGATTCGTCGAACGTCGGAAGGACCCGCGACACCCATGACCACCTGGACCCTCTGGCTCGGCGCCCTGCTGGTCGTCGGCGGCTCAGCCGCCCAGATCAAACGTCAGGCAGTGGCGGCCCGCGCCCTGTGGCTGTTTGCGGTGCTCGTCTTCGCGGCCGCGGCTGTCGGGGCGGTGACCGCGGCCGAGGTCTCGCTGCCCCTGCTGCTGGCCGTCGTTGTCGCGATCGTTGCGACCGGCGCCCTGGTCGCGGTCACCAATCAACCGAAGAAGCCCGCGGTCGTACGAAGGGGTGCGAAATGATCACTGCTGTCTGCGCCATGATCTTCGGTGTACTGCTCGGGGGATCGGATCTGGCTGACCGGTGGCGCACCCGCCAATTGGAGCGATCGCGCATCGATGAGATCGCCAGCAGCCTCGACCGTTTCCAATGGGCGGTGCTCGAGGACCTCGCAGAGGCACGCCACCGGTTCCTGTACCGAGATCGCAGGCAAGGGAACGCGGAGGTCCGGGCGTTCATCGTGGCCCGCGATGCCGCCACGAAGGTTGGTATCCCCGACGAGCGGGCGGTGTACCGCCTGACTGACCGGATCATCCGCGAACGGGTCAGACACGCCCTGAGATAAGCCCACACGCAATAGACGGCCTGCCTTCTTTCTCAGCGCTGGCGGTCCTCGGTGGCGTCATTTTGGGCTAGTGGTGGAACCTGCGCCAGGTGCTCACGAACAATCTCTGTCAGCGTCTTACGCTGATTGATGATCGTCGAGTAGCACTCGCGTAGTCCAGATAGGTCGGGCACGGACCGCTGCATCACTGCTTGTTTCGAGGCTGTCGTGCTCAGTTCGATGAATCGTCGCGTATCTGAGGTAGAGCGTCTCAAGCGCTGCCTGAGTATGTGGCTCACTCACGATGAGGTGCGCTTTCTTTGCGTCACGAGTGAACTCTCAGGGTGCCGGGAAGCGCTATCGGGCACCAGCCCAAACCTCCAGATCATATACAGCGTCACTGGTTCACAGAGATGGCGACACACCTCCGCCCACTAAGCGGAGGGCGGTTCGCTGATGGCGTCGGCAGTGACGATCATGTCGAGCTCGAGGCTGTTCATACCCGCGGCGTCGGTGACATACACGGTGATCGCCGCCAACCACTGCGAGTCGTGGATTTGAAACCAATGCGTTTGAAGCGCTGGCCGCATACCCGACAAGTAGACCGATGAGCTCTTCACCCTCATGCTGACGTAGTCGGCGCGCGCTGCTCCGCCACGCCCGAGCGGCAACGCCTTGCTGATGTCCACCTGGACTGCCCGCGGCGGGTCGAATGTCCTGATGACCGGGTGTTCGGGCCAGCGTTCGGTCCAGCCGTCGGTGTTCATCACAGCGCAGCTCGCAGTGGGCCGTGGTCGGTGGCCTGGACCTCGGGGACCGTTCGCCAGGCCACCGACCCGGAGTCTCCGCGGATCTCCATACGCCGTGTGCGCCGTTGGAATCCTTTGCCGGCGGCCGCGACGTCGAGTTGTATCCCAGTGACGCGGCCGTGCCTCTCGCCGAGACCTGAGTATCCGGCGACGCGGGACTCGATCCGCAGATCCACCCCGTCCCAGCGCCCTTCGGTCACCAGCAAGACGGCGCCCTTCGACCGTGCTCTCGCCACCACCGCCCGCGCCCTCGAGGGCGTCACGACCGCGCCCGAAAGCCCGAGAATCACAAGGTCAACGCTATCGAGAAGAATCGCCGCGACCTCGACAGCAGAGTCCTGCGGCTCGGGCACCAGCGCAATCTTGGAGAGGTCCGCGCCTTGCTCGACAGCGGCGAGCAGACTCAGATCCGGCATTCTGATCACGGCCGCGTGTGAGCCAGCCGCCGTGACCGATGCGAGTAGACCGACCAGCACCGACGTCGTTCCGTCGACGATTGCAACGGTGCCGCGGGCGAGTCCTCCACGCGGAAGAAGTTCCGCGATCGGAGAGGGCACGGGAAGCGTTCGCAGCGTGGTCTGAGCGGTGGCCACAATGGGCGCCGGTTCGTCGACGGACCGGAGCATCACTGCGGGCACGGCCGGTTCAGTGCCCTCAGATCGAGCAGGGATCGCCGCCATCTTTCGCCGCAGCTGTTCGAGTTTCTCCGCTTTGGTGAGCCCGTTGGAGGTGGGCGCAATGGGCAGTTCGCTCATACTCGCCGCCTTCGCACATCCCTGAACCCGATCTGATTTACCCGACAGTGTAGTCGAACATAGGTTCGATACGCGCAATCCCTCAATGCTCACCAGCGGCCTTGCGCCCCAGTTCACGGCGCCATCCGGACGGTCCAGCGCATCCCGGACCGTTCTTTCGCTACAAACCAGACAGCACCGACGGCGTGCAAAAAGGACCGCCCCATATGACGGCATCCGGGCATGCTGGGAAACGGTGCTGATACCCCTTGCGAGGGGCGCGACCGCAGAAGATCGGTGGTAGACCCCGCCTGCGAAGTAGGTCTGGACCGGTCGTAGCCGCCTTGTAGTCCGGCGATTGTACGATTGCCGGACTCCCGGGTGCACGCCTCTCTTCGTCAGTGATCGGATCACCGCCGCCGCGAAAGCATTACGAAGAGCAACAGGCCGCCCCTACGCCGACCAATCCGCGAGGAACCCCGCAGATCAGGACCGTGACTGGGTCATCGGTCTTATTCGGTGTGTGGGCGACCTGTTGCTCGTCGCGGCCATCACCATAGAGGGTGCCTACGACAGACTCTCGCGCGGCAGCGCGCCTCCGGAGGATGCCGGGTTATTTGTCCTCGCTGGCGACAGAGCGCCGTGACGGTGGCAGCAGCGGCGACTCCGGGAAGATCCCGTCCAGGTATCGCCACGCTCGCTCGAATCCACCGGCGGGGTCGCCGTAGTCACCGAAACCGCCGCTCAGCCGGAATCCGGCTCGCAGGATGCGGTTGGTGAGGTTGATCCGCCCGTACACCCAGGCCAGGCCGCCGCGGCGGCGCGCGACAACAGCGGCCGGATCATTGAGCGTGTCGCGCACCAGCTCCAAGCTAGGAAGACGTCCCAGCAGGACGCAACGACCATTGAGCGCCCCGTCACGCATGGTCCACCCCTCCGGTGCCGGCGGCTCATCCCTCGACTGGACCTGGATTTCGTGCAGGGACCGGGTGATCAGCTCCCGCGCGTAGACCTCACCGGTGCCGGCGTAAAGAACTTCCCACGATTGGGCGGGATCAACGTCGTACACATCCGGCTGGATCGAATAGAAGCGGTGCCGCCGCCGCGGATTGTCCTGGAAAAACGCGTACTCCGACTCCCACCACTGTGCCTGCGGGGCGACGTCGGCGAGCGCCAGAACACGATCCCCCCGATGGTCGTCCCATGGCAGCGGCTCATCGACCTCGCTCACTGCCCGCCGCAGCACCGCCGGGTGCGGCGGCCCAGCGGCGATCTCGCGCAACTCCCCCGCGCTCAGCCCAGTCGCGTCAGCGATCTCCTCGACTGTCGGGCAACCCTCCCAACCAGATTGTTCAACGCCGATGCGGATTCTCCGGTCCCGTTCCTCGTTCGCCGCGGCGGCCGTGGCCACCGCGGCTGTGAGAGTCGGTAGATCGGCGCGCACGTCGATCGCCCCAGTGGGCAACGACGGGTCGGTGATCCTCGCACTGCGTCGGATCGATCTGAACAGTCCCACGAAAACTCCCCCTCTTGTCAGTCGGTGAAACACAACAGCGTTATCAGATCATCACGGTCGGACACCCCGGCTCTCGAGGTTTGCAAGGCCTCGTTCCCACAGCAGCTGGACTCGATCGCGGTCCGCCGCATGGTCATCAGAACTCGAGTTGTTCAGGGAGGCTGTCAGCCAGCTACATCTGCGTGAAGGCGACCATGCCCCACGCCCCAGGTGTCGACCCAGTAGTTGATGCCATCCTCATCGGGATCCCCCGGCGGCCGCCACAGCGCGCGCAGCTGGTGGAGATCTCGACCTCGCGGGTGCATACCCGCAGGATTCCGCTTCCCCAATCGGGTTCGACAGTGCGGTCGCGGACGGTGACCGTGATGGTGTCGGTCATGCTGCCTGCGTGTCCCTGTCGAGCTGAATTGTTTGCGGCATTGGGGTTTTGAAGTTGTGGTCTACCCAGTGGCCGAAGTCTTCACTCGGATGTTGTGCATGCTCATAGCGTCTTTCGTTACTCGTTGCAGTTGACGTGCAGGGACAAGTAGATGCGACGTTGCTGATCTGCCCGGTTCCAGTCCTGCGGGGCGTCGATGGTGGCGGCGATGTCGACGTGGTGGGGCTGGGTCCAATCCACGGCCTGCAGGGCGCCCCGGTACTTGTTGGTGGTATCGACGTCGGCGGGGGCGAGGTCTTGGTCGGTATTCTCGATCGTGAGTATCTGGGACCCGTGGCGTGCGTGGATCTTCCAGCCGTGGGGGGTCGTGATGTCCATGGCGAGCTGTTCTCCACGGCCGTAGCAGCGAGCGGAAACCTCGTCGGGTCGGGGTGTGGTGATCTCGGTATCCGAGTGGGTCTCGCCCCATCCGATGACGATGCTGCCCAGGTCGGTACTTTCGTTGGTGACGACTGACCCGCTGATCGAGGCGGTGACCGCCGCGGCCGCGCGACCGTCGTCGTCACCGCAGGCGGTCAGTGCTGCGAGAGCGAACCAGGACAATGCTGCGATGGTGGCCGCAGATCGCGGCCGTGTGCAGGACACGGGCATCAATTTCGTTGAGGTCCTTTCGGGGCGATGCTCAGTTGAAGACGTCGACGTACCATTTGCCGTCGACTTCCTGGGTAGTGACGGTCTGGGTGCCGCGTTTGGCCGGCTGGGCGGGCAGCATCACGGACAGATCGACCAGGTAGACCCCGTAGGACAGTTCGACGGTGCGGAGGCAATAGTTGGTGCCGATCGGGACCGCGTCGATGACCTTCTGCAGGTCGGGACCGGGCAGCACCGATGAGGTGTGGGTGGCGAGGGCGCGGGCTGCTTCACCGTTGCGCTGGCTGTAGTACGCATGGTTGAAGGCTGCGATCACGCCTGCGCCGCTCTTCTGATCACCGCGGTCTGCCCGGCAATCCCCGTCCGACGCGGATGTCCTGTCGGTCTGCTCGGGTTCGGGCAAGTTGAGGATGGGTAACCCGTTCTCGTTAACTGCAACGGCGGCGGTTGTGGCCGCCGGAGAGGCAGTTTCACTGTCTCCGCTACGCAGGTGGCTGATGGCCACCCCGCCGGCCACCACGGCGGCGACCGCTGCAAAGCCGGCCACCGCGTTCTTTCCAAGGCGGCGACCGCGCGGGGACGGTAGAGGAGACCGGGGTGGGGGCGGTGGTGTGGCCGGGCCGCCGGGCGCCATGGTGCGGGCGCCCGGCGGATGGTCGACGGTGGATGGGCTACCGAGAAGGTCGAGTACCGCGGGATGTCGCGGCGTCGATCGGCCGATGGTCGGCTTCTTCATGGTTGTGCACCCGCCTTCGTGGTTTCAGTTCGCGGTTGGAATGCCGCCGCCGATGGCGCCCGACAACAGGTTTGCGGCCAGGCCGGGCGTGGCGTCGTTGAAGAACGAGTTCAGGGTGCCCTCGACCTGCTCGATGATCTGCTGCCCGCCGGGCTGCGCAGCGACGAAGTCGCGGGCCTGGTGGTCGATCGCGGGCGCGGCCTCGACGGTGTCCTGCACGGCCGAGGCGGCGGCCTGCCCGATCGGGCCGGAGTTCTCCCAGTCCGTGAGGACCGTCTCGGTCTGAGCGGTCACGGCTTCGGAGTCGATGTCCGGGACGTCGATCTCCTTCGGTTCACCCTTGTCGCCGGCAGCGAGAGGTGTCACCGTGGCCACCGCGATTCCGCCGCCGACCAGGGCGCCGGCAGCGGCGGCGGGGATACCCGCTGCTGCGGCACCGATACCCGCCCCTGCGGCGGTGCCGACGATCCCGGCGGGCACCCACCCGATTCCGGGGAGGAAGACGGTTCCCGCGGTCATCCCGGCGATGCCGCCGATGGTGCCACCGACCAGAGCGCCTGCGGTGGCCGCCGCCCCGCCTGCGGTGAGGGCACCGAGCGCTGCTCCGGCTGCTCCGGCACCGACCTGCGCGGCGGCGATCCGGTCGGCCCGCGAGGTTTCCACACCGATCGACCGCCAACCCGTCGAGACCCCTGCCTGCACCACCGCCATCGTGTTGTTCGTACGGTCCCGGTCCATGTCGGACACCCAGTTCGGCTGCTTGATGTGCAGCTCACCCAGACGAAGGGTGTCCCGGGGCGCGATGAACGGCTTCGTCGGCTCCACCGGCGTCGGAAGGTGCAACTGCTCCCACTGCACCGGCGCAACGTAGTAGTCCTCCGGCGTCACATACGCGTTGGTCTCGTAGTCATAGTTCGGGAGGGGCTGGTACTCGATGTTCTGGTATTCGGCGGGCGGATCAACCCAGTACACCGGTTCCGCCGGGGTCTCAGGCACGTATGCGGGCTCGGGTGCAGGCATCGGGGTGGTGGTTCCAGTCTGGGTGTCACCGCCGGTGACCCCTTCCTGGTTGCTGTCGCCGGTGACGCCGCCCTGGATCGGTTCTGCGACCGCGGACGGGGTGAGGGTGAGACCGGAGGCGAGGGCGGCGGTGATCACCGCGAGCACGGTCGCGGCCTGGGTGGCGCTCTGGCGGCGGTGCCGGCCATGGCGGCGGGTGGCGCGGTTGGTGACGGGCATGGTGTTGCTCCTGTTCTGTGGTGCTCGAAAGACCGACGTGAGCGAAGGATTACGAGCGGATACGGGTGATGGGCTGTGGGCGGGCGATCGAGTGCAATTCGGTGGTGTCGATCAGTCCCTCGGTGGTGGGGTCGATGGTGCTCAGCAGCTCGACGACCTTCGCGGCGGCGGCGATCAGCGCTGTTCGGGTCTTCGGCTGGAGTTGCGGGTAGTTGATGCGGCCGCTGTGCAGCAGCCTGTCGTAGGGAATGCGCACGAACCTGTCCGGCGCGATGCCGCCCCTGATGAAGGTCTCCACGTCGTCGAATTCGGTTTCCGGGTCATCGTCGGGCCCTTCGGTGATCAGCATCAGCACTCGGTCGAGAACTTCTGGTGCCACACCCGCCAAGTCATCGATCATCTCGGCGACCGTGCCGGGAATCGTGCCGCGCAGGGGGACAGGAATGACGACGACATCGGCTTCGGTGGCCCACTGCCATGCCGAGGAGTTTGTGTTGTTGCCGGTATCGACGAGCAGCATCTGTCGGTGTCGGCGCAGGACCGAGGCGAGGGTCTCGCAGGCGTGGCGGTCGATAGCCGCGGCAGCGATCCGCCGGTAGCCGGGCACGATCTCGACGCCGGTGGGCTGTCGGATCGTGAACCTTCCCAGCGCGCTGGCCCGCACTCCGGGGGCTGTCAGCTCTTCGGCGTGTTCGAGGACATCCCATACGTCGGGTCCGTGGTCGGCGCCGACTGCGGCCCGGTCAGCGAGGCCGCCGCCGGAGTCGCTGACGTCGAAGGCGACGATCGAGGTCGCCGGCCGGTACATCGCGAGGGTGTCGGCGATGCCGAGCAACAGCGGTGTCTTTCCAACGCCTCCTTTGGGGTTGAGTACAGCAATCGTCGCGTCGGCGTGCACCTGCCGGCCGATGGTAGCGATATACCGACCGGTCACAGCGGCGGTGCGGCGTGCGCGTTCCTCGGAGGATCCCGATTTCGGTGGGAGCTTGAAACCGAGCGTGTTGAGGGTGCCGCGCAGTCCTTTGCGGGCGGGCGAAACCACGTCGGGTGAGTCGTCGAGGGTTACGTGCGGCGCGGAGAGCGGCGGGCGCACATCCAGTGGACCCTTGATCGGGTCTGTGACCGGCCCGGTCGGCCGCTGCCCGACCCGGGAAGGTGAAGAGGCATCGACGGGTTGCGGGGCAGCCTCGTAGGCCATCTGTTCGGCCGCCACCACCACCGGCCCACCCCTAGGCGTGGAGACAGACTCCACAACCGGTCCAGGTGCGGCCTCGGTGATGATCGACAGGGGCATGCTCGGAGCACGCTCCTCTGCCTTCCCGTCCGGGCCGACGGTCAGAAACCGAGTGTCCTTGGCTGTCCGGTAGACCACCTCGACATCAACGCCCTGAGCCTGCGCCATATTGTGCAAAAACTCGTGCACCACCGTGGAGAGGGTCTTGCTTTCGTGCGCCTCCAGATTCATTGGAGGCACGTTGGCGTCCGCAAGGGTGGCGCGGGCGGTGGTCTTGGAGGTGATCTCGACATCGACAGTCGGCGTCATCTCTAGCTGACCCCGAAGGCGCTGGCTCCGGACAGCGCGTTGTCCATGTCGTCGACAACGGCCTCGGCCGTCTCCAGCTCGGCAAGGGCCTTCTCGCGGGCGCTTCCCTCGGGCAGCGCCTCGATAACGACGCGGCGCTTCGACGAGGCGGCTCGAATCTCTGCGAGCCGGTCGCGGGTCAGCTCCTGCTCCTCGCTGAGCTTCGCCAGCCACGCGGGGACCGAACTCTTGAAGTATTCCCGCAGCGACTTGATGACAGGGTCGTTCGCACCCTTGGCAACGAACGGACCGCGCAGCGCGGCCACGTCCTCGGTCGTCGGGGTGATCGACTGGGAGATACGGCGGCTCATGGGTGTTCCCTTTCAGCGATGGTGTTGGTGTAGCTGGGGGTCAGTCTCGGGAGGTGCCCTCGAGGAAACTTGGCGTTACCTCGAGTGGTCATACAGGCGCTCCGACGAGGTCGGGTTCTGGGAGGACGACGACGCCGGTGGCGTCGTAGGTGATGCGGGTCTTCACGCGGCCCGTGCCGACGGTCAGGACGGTTTCGATGACCTCACCCCTGGTGCCGCGGCGAACATCGACTGAGTCGACGGTGACCGCGACGAGCTCGCCGTTGTCGTCGTCGACGAGGACGGTCATTCCGGCCTCGACTGCGGAGGCCGGAATGACGTCTGAGAAGTCGTCATCGTCGGTGGGCGCGACGTCCACCATCGGTGCCGTGGCCGCCCGGTCGCCGTCGGTGGCGGTCGTGCCGATGACGATCGGCTCGGGAGCACTGCCGTTTCTCCGTGCCCGCTTCGCGAGGGCGCGCTCGGATTCGATGAACGAGGCCAGATCCTGCGAGTAGCAGGTGAACTGCGGGGCCTCGGCGGGCATGAGGCCGTCGATGATCGCCTTCTCGCTCTGGGCGAGCTGGTTCCACTTGTTGGGGTGGCGGTCGACGTTGGGGGTCCACCACATCTGCGCGTCGACGGGAATGCCGTCGTCGCCGAGCGCGATGCCGCGACCCTTGACGGAAGTGTCGACCTCGCGACCGACGGTCGAGTCGCCCCACATCATCAGCGCGCCATCCTGCGACAAATTGCCAAGGCTGATGCGGGTACCGAAGTTGTCCCGCGCGTTGCCGGAGGCGCCACCGAACAGGCTGGCGTCGGGACGCTGCACACCGAGCAACAGCCGGATGCCGGCTGAGCGGGCGAGAACAGCGAGGTCGGCCCACGCACCGAGAGGGTCGAGTTCTTTGAGCAGTGCGCGGGTCTCGTCGTCGCCGGTCTTGGCCAACCGCTGCCACTTGCCGGAGAGAATGAAGAACTCGTCGAGGACCGCGATCATCAGTGGTAGCTGCGAGCCCTCGATTTTCATCTGATGGATGTAGGCGTTGCGGGCCATCAGCTCGGCATGCAGTGCGCGCACGAACATCGCCGCGCGCAGTGCGTCGTAGATGATCGCGCCGCAGCCGGGGTAACCCTCGAGTCCGTCGAGTTCGATCATCTTCGGATCGACGCCGACGAACGGGATTCCCCGGCGGGCCGCTTCGGTGAGCAGGGTACGGATCACCGACGTCTTGCCACCCCCGGTGGGACCGACGATCAGGCAGTGCGGTTTGTTGGAACTGGTGGAGACGTCCCAGTACATGATTCGGTCCGCGGTACCGGTCGCATACGGCAGGTGCCGCAAGTTCTCGTCGACCAATTCGAGCGGATGGTCGACCCGAGGGGGCATCGCGGTCACCAGACGCATCACCAGGTAGCCCTTGTCTGGATACCAGTCGATAGTCCAGTTACGGCCGGACTCGTGCTGCCCTGCCAGGGAGGCGAGGGCTTCCTCGACCTTGAGCTGGAAACCGTTGGCGCCCGCGTTCATCGACTTCTCGAACGCGATCCGGTAGCCGGTCTCGATACCGGCTTCGTCGACAGTGTCGACGGTGACCTTCGGGTCCTTGAAGATCGAGGCGTCGTCGAGCGCCGTCTGGAGGACCTTCTGACGGTAGGAGCGGGTATCCGGCTCGATGGCCTCCCGGGCGATGATGATGCGGTCGCGGTGGGCTTCGTGGCGTACCTTGACCTCCCATTTTTCACTGCTGGGAAACGCAGTATCGATCGCTCGGGACAACTCCTCGAACTGCTTGGGCCGGATGACGGTGCCACGGTGCAGTTTGATCGTCGCGCGTCGGATCACACGCCATCCGGACGGGAACGGCACGGCGATCGCCTTCGGCAGGTGCCCGATAGCCTGTCGGACCACCGATTCGAGCATCTGCGACCACTTGTGCACGCGGTGGCGCAAGACGTCGACGATGACGAGAGCGACAGCCGCGACGACGAGCAGCACCCGGTAGCCGTGCAGCTTCGTCAGCATCTCGACGACCGTCTCGTTGGCGGCGGTAGCCGACATCAGGCGCTGGGAGTACACAGCAACACCCGCGGCGACGACGGCGATCGGCGAGAGCGGGGTGAACCGGCGGATGCGCGTCGGCTGGCCGTCCTCGCCGACCTGGTTGCCGCGACCGTCGCCGGAATCGCCGAAGGTCTCGCGCCACGTCGCGACCAACCAGTCTTTGAGTGGGTCGTGATTTCCGCTCACCGCCTGCACCTTTCGATCGTTTCGACCTGGACACCCTCCGGGAGGCGTCTTTGAGCACAGTGACAGAAACCCGCGATTTTCCTCAACGGGGTGTCCCCCTCATGTGGCGCACCACGGCGGCGCGACGAACATCGTTCTCGCGCCGAATCTCCAGGTCGGATCGCCGAATCGGATCCTCAACGCATTCCACTCGCCCTTGACGGGAGCTCTCACCCTTGCGTGAACGGTGGTTGCATCGGCCCGTCAACGCTCTTGCCTGGGCGCTCGGTCGCCGCTGATCGACACGCTAGGTCGAACGCTCATCGGAGCTTTCCCCGAGCGCTCTACTGGCACAGTGTGAGGCGCGGTCTTCAGCGCTCGTGCGAGCGCTCTTTCGAGCGCTCTTTCGAGCGCTCTTTCGAGCGCTTCGCCGCGCGCCTCTGCGGGCGGTTGTGCCAGCTCGATCGAGAGGTGTTGTGAGCGCTGCGGAACGCGTGGACATGCGTAGCGGTGCGCGCTCGCCGACGGCAGTAGTTCTGGCACCGCTCATAGCGTTCCACATGGGCGTTCCGAATAACGTTGGCGCTGAGCGCAATTCTGGATTACACTCCCCCCCAAGGAACGCCGGGGGGGAGTGGCCCCCGGAGGGGGTGGGCGCGGGAGGCGCTTTTTCGAGCGCTCGAATCCACTGCCGAAATCTTACGCCGAATCCGGCGCCGTTTTCACCGCGCATCAGAGCGCTCTCTCCGCGCACCGGCTCACCAACGCTGGATCCGCTCGCTGCGGACTGCCCGTCTCGGTTCGGCCTCCGACGCCGCCTGCACCGCGTACGCGGACCGCCCGACCTCGCGCTTGTGAAAAGCCTCGGTGCGTACCCATAGCCTCGACGCTCCGTGGCGCCTATACGCGAGTCTCCAACCCTGTGCCCCATAGGGTCCTGATCACCGCAACGACACACGGGCCGCCCCCATCGTGCGAAACACCGCGCGGGGAATCCGCTCACGCGAGCCTGATTACCGGCTGCCCATCGAGGTCGAAGTCGTCCGCGCCGCCACTGCGCGCCCATCGGAAACGGCATTCCCGATGCCGCATCGCCCCCGTTCACCTGCACCGATGGCCCGACCCCCGCGGGGCACCCCGTTGAGATGAAAAGCGAAATCGACTTACGGTCGTGCGCATCCACATTCAGGTGCACCAAATCTCAGCGATGGAGAGTGCTTATGTCCCTTTCGTCCGCAGTCGTCGATCTTGCGATCACCACCACCCCGGGTATCGACATGCTCGCCCAGAACACCGAAGTCGATACCGACACGCTGCGCTCGTGGATCGGTGACAACATCGTTTTCACGATCCTGATCTTGATCGCGTGTGTGGTCCTGATGGGCGGTGCGCAAGGCAAGCTCTCGAAGGTCTTCACGGTCGGCGGGCTGTCACTCGTCGGTATCGCCTTCTTTTCCCTGGCAAGCAGTGAGAGCGCCGCGACCGGCGTCGGTAACTGGCTACTCAGCCTATTCGGTATCGAGGTGGCCTGACCTACCGTGCCCGATCACCAATCGACGATCGAAGGGAGCCGACTGTGATCGACAACGACGACCTGCTGCACCGGGTGGACCAGCACTACCTCGGCCCGACCGGGTTCACCCTGCCGATCCGGATTCGGTACGCGTCGCTCGGACTCGGGGCCGCATTCATGGCAACGATCTTCGTCATCGCCCGCGGCATCGTCCACGTGCCGCTGGGGTTCAAGTCCCTCGTCGTAATGGTGGTCATCACTGTCGTGCTCACCGCGCGGGTGACGAAGTTCGTCAACGCCGATCGCCCGGTCCGGTCGGTGGTCCGGGCGGCGTGGAATGACCTGAATGCACCGCGCCCGCCGAAGCCTGGTCAGACCGTCGTACTCCGCCTTCCCGCCATTTCCCGCCCTGCTGGCAGTGCGGGTGCCATCACGCCGATCGAAGGTGAGTCCTCCCGATGACTTTGCAGCCCGACAACGAGATCGCCGCATTGTTCGATCCGAACTTCGACGAGCCCGAGCCGGCCATCGTTCCGCCCGGTGCGTTGCCGCCGTCGTGGGCGGCGGCAATGGCCGCGAACCGAGCGGCTGCCACACCGACCGCTCCGGCGCCGGTCCCGGCCCAGGAATTGGCATGGTCTCAGGCCCCGGACAGCAACATCGCAGCTCCCGCACCTGTCGTGGTCCCCTCCCCCGCACCTGACGCGGAGCCGGGACCCGCCGCGCAAGGCACGCGGCGCGGAAAGCGGGACGGCCGCCGTGGGGACCCGGACACGGAGGTCACCCGGCAGGTCACAGCGGCGAAGAAACGCGCGGACCGCGAACGCAAGGCGGTGCGTCTCGGACTGGTCGGGGTGGAGGGCAACGTCACTCGCACGCGCCGGCAGTCGACGGCATGGTTCGTGCAGCCACCGGGACCGTGGAACATGCGTCCGGTCGGCAAACAGCGACGCTACATCCAGAACGAGGGCTTGGTTGTGGCGAACCTCGCCGAGTCCGGTGTGACGGGGCTGCACCGGCGGCTGGTGCGCACACCGTGGCCAGTGCGGCAGTGGGCGCAGGCACATGACGCGTGGGCCGATCCGATTCCGGACGTGCCTGGGGCGCTGTCGTGGGCGGATTACCTGCGCGGGCAACAGCACGCGATGCTGTGGGGAAACCCGACGCAGAAGGGCCGCTACTGGGGTGTGGAGCTGCCGCCGCGCTCGGTGCTCGCGCAGGGTCTCGATACGGTCGGCCAGTGGCTGCTTCCGGTCGTCGACTGGCCACTGCTGGGCAAGTTCGCTCAGCTGTGGCGCAAGTGGGCGCGCGATGCATTTCTGGGCGAGCAGAAGGCGATCGCCGATCACCTCTCCACGATCGAGCGGCACCTGTCCGGTCAGGGTGTGAACGCTAAACCCGCAACTCCAGGCCAGATGGATTACCTGTTGCTGCGCTCTGCGACGCTTGGGCTGCCGCTGGATGCGGACGGTGTGATCTCCGGTGCCGGCGACTGGGAGGAATCCGATGTCGCCACACTCGAAGACCTCACCAATCTCGAGCTGACTCCTGGCGACGGCTACACCACGGTGCGCGGGCAGGTCGGCGGCAGGGACTACACCGGCTACGCGATCGTCCTGACGGTCGGGCGCATGGCGCCACTGCCGATACCGGAGAAGATGCTGCCGTGGCAGGTGATCGGTGATCCGTCTGGGGAACCGCTCGAATGGTCCGAGCGCATCTCGCTCAAGACGAAGGGGCAGACGCTGCGTAGCCTGCGCCGGTTGACGTCGAAGATCGAGGCCCAGTTCGACCACTACACCGTCGAACACGACCAGTCCCCGCCGCAGGAGCTTGCCGAGCAGCATGCACTCGCCCAACAGGTGATCTCCGACATCGATGAGGACCATTCGGGCCTGTCGGTGCGCACCGAGGGCTGGTACCGCGTCCTCATCGTCGGCTCGTCGCCGGAGGAGGCGAAGGAGAAGGTTGCGTTGTTGCAGGAGATGTACGCGCCGCGGATTCGCCTGGAACAGGAGCACGGCCAGTACCAGCTGCTGCGCGAGTTCATTCCGGGCGAGCCGCTGGCGAACATCGCGCACTGCCGGCGGATGAACGTCGAGGCACTGTCGGCGGGCATGGCTGCGGTCGGTGACCGGATCGGTGACCGCACCGGCGTGGTGGTGGGACAGACTGCGTCGATCGCTCCGCGGCCCGCGGTGTGGGATCTGTTTGCCGCGCACGAGAAGAAGCACAAATCGGGTCTGACGCCGATCGTCGCTGTTCCCGGCTCGGGTAAAACGTTCCTCGCGGGTTTGCTTGTCTACCAGGCAGTGCGTGCGGGTGCCTACGGTGTGGTACTCGACCCGTCCGGGCCGCTGAAGAAGCTTGCTCAGCTGCCCGAGTTCCGGGGCATCGCCGAGGTGCAGGCCCTGACAGGGCGCACCTCTCGGCCGGGATCGCTCAACCCGTACCGGGTGATCGTCGACCCACGGCGCGAGGACCCGGAATACGACCCGATGAGCCCGGACTACGCCGACGACACCGATCCGGTCGCAGCAGCGCAGTCGCAGTACGAGGCGGATCTACGAGCCGCGGAGGCGGAGCGGATCTCGGTGGCGGTGTCGGTGCTGAAGATGATGCTCACACCCTCGCGGCTCGAACATCAATGGACCGAGACGGTTCTACAGACTGCCGCGAACATGGTCGGCGGCCAACGCAACCACAACCTGAGCGAAGTCCTCACCGCCATCGCCACGATCGGCGAAGGCAAGGACGAGACCAACGTCGACCTGATTTCCTGCGCGCGGTCCATCCACCAGGACCTGGCGATGATGTCCCAGCTCGCCGAGGCCCGCGTGCTCTTCCCGGAGGAGGGAACCATCGGCGACGGCGAGAGCGTCGACCGCAACGTGCGCCTGACGGTCCTGACAATGCCGGGCCTGCAACTGCCCCCGACGGGCACCGACCCGGCTCAGTGGACCCCGCAGCAGCGGATGGCCGGCCCGCTCATGCATATGGCGGCGTGGATGGCGAACCGGCTCATCTACGAGCTGCCGCGTTACGAACGCAAGGTCCTCTTTCTCGATGAAAACAAGTACCTCGAGCAGACCGGCGCCGGACGCACCCTGAACCTGCGGATCGCCCGCGACAGCCGGAAGTACAAGGTTCGTGCGCTGGTGTGCTCGCAGCTGCCCGACGACTACCTCGGCGTCGACGGCACCGACGACAAGTCCGCGCTGACGTACGAGGTGATCATCGGTGACCTCGGCGGCAACGCCCATGCGATCGAGGGCGCGCTCAAGCTGCTCAACCTTCCCCTCGGCGAGGGCTACGAGTCACTACTGGCCGGTCTCGGTGGCGGCGGCGAGGACACTCTCGACGAGGACACCGACACCGAGCACCTGGACCAGGCCCGCCGGTTCATCGTGAAGATGGCCGACGACATCGAGCTGATCCGTTCGGACTGGACGCATTACGTGCACCTGGCCCATGTGTTCGACGCCCTGGACTCGCGAGCAACCCGCACAGCGATGGGGGGTGCGGCATGAGCCCGCTGCGGGCCCAAGCCGCACAGATGGACCGCTCCCCTTCCCCGCTCCGCTTCCGGTGGCGTACAGGGATCGTGGGGCGCGTCCTGGTGGTGCTGATGATGGCCACGGTGTCGCTGATCGGACTCGGTGGCACCGTCGCATCGGCCGGCGGATTCGACTGCCAGGACGTTCCCTCGCCGGAGTTCCCCAACGAAGTCCTCGAAACAACCTTCGACTCGACCAGCGCCGATCTGCCGGCCACCGGCGGCACCGGCTATCAGACCTATGGGTGGGCCGGGCTCAAGTGGCACACCTACGACCTGGGTTGCGGCGCAGACCTGGTCAAGGCACCAGGTGCAGTCGGCGACACCACCCTGGGCAATACCTTTTTGACCATCGGCAAGTCGATGGCGGCCGCCGCGTTCTGGCTCGACGACCAGACCAAGACCGGCCAGGACGCCACCGAGGCCGGGGTAACTCCCGCGCTCGAGCGGTTCGACCAGATCGTCTTCTCGATCACCGAAGGCATGCGAGGCCTCTACGGGCAGTGGGTCGGCATCGGCCTGGTCATCGTGGCCGCGATCATCCTGTGGAAAGCCCTGAAAGCCGACGCGGCCGGGGTCACGAAGACAGCGGCGATCTCGGCGGCGGGGCTCGCGCTCGGAGCGTTGATGGTCGGGGCTCCACAGAAGGCGCTCCAAGTTGCCGACGAGACGTTCGGGGCGCTGATCACCGAGACGCAAGACCAAATCTTCGCGGTCCAGTTCGGCGACGACGGTGGCACGCTCGCTGCCGGCGGCACTGACCCACGCAACGTGCTAATTGACAAAATCTTCCTTCCAGACTGGCGCAAGGGATGGTTCGGCACCAACTACGACCCTGAGGACAAAGCTGGCCTCGGTGTGAAGCTCCGAGACTCACTGGCATTCACCTATGACCAGCAGAACGCGGTGAAGGACGACCCGAAGGCGCAGGCGCAGCTCGCCGAGGAGAAAGCCGACCAGTTCCGGGAGATCGTCACCGATCTCGAAACCGACTACCAGCTCTCCTACTACCAATTCCAGGGCAAGGACTCGGGCCGCACATCCACCGGTTTCATGGGCATGATCAAGCTAGCCATGCCGTCATTGCTGTGGATCGGCGCGTCCCTGCTGAAACTCACTGCGCTGCTCGCAATTCGGTTCGCCGTCCTGTTCGCCCCGATCTGGATTCCCGTCGCGATCGCCTACGGCGGGTGGCTTGCCCGCGTAATGCGCATGCTCGCCTCGGCCTACATGTGGGGCGTGGCCGGCGCGGTGATCGTCGCGCTGTACCTGATGGCGCTGGTCCAGCTCTACGCCGATTCGAACGGTGTCGTCGACGGGTCCTGGCGTCTGTGGTTCATGGTGCTGCTGACCGTCGTGTGCTGGGCGATCATGCGGCCGTTTAAACGGATGAGCCAGACGTTCACACAGAACAGCGCGAGCATGGTCAACCGCAAAGCCCGAAGCGTCAAGAAGTCCATCAAACGCAAGGCATTCGACGCTGCGAGCTTCGCGGTCGGTGGGCCGGCGCAGGCGATCGCGGAGAAGGCCGCCGAGCGCTTCGCCCGTCGCGGCCGCGACGGACACGAGGACGACGACGGGGCGACCACGATCACTCGGCCCGAGGGTCGCGCGCTGGGCAACCGTCGCCAGCAGGCGCTCACTCAGTCGCGTGCGGATGCCCGGAAAGCGCAGGGGCTGGGCCAGGCTGCACGCCTGGGACAGGCGTCCGACCCCGCGATCGAGCGCGATGCACGTATCGCGGGGATCGCCGCCGTGGCGAGCCGCGACATTGCCCGCGGCAAGGGCGGGGTCGACGACAGAGACGCCGACCGCGCAATCAGATCTGGCGCCGCGGCGTGGAAATTCTTCGACCAGAACGAGGCTGACAACCGCGTCCAGGAACGTCGGGCCCGCAGGGAACTGCTGACCGCGAGCGTCGGGCAGCGGTGGGACGGCGGCGACCGCTCGGCCATCGCGCCAATGAAGGTCTATACCCCCACCCGTGGCCAGCGAGGGAGATCTCGCGCCACCGCGTCCTCGCCGCACCGCTCACCGGTGAAGGCGTCGCCGAACGCGAAGGTGTGGAACGCCGCCGTGCCGGCCCGCACGACGCCTGAGGACCGGTACATCTGATGTCGGCATCCGGACCCAACCCTGTCCTCGCACCGATTCGCCGGTGGGTGCTCTACTCCCGCACCCACTTGGCGATCACGGTGGCCGGCGCCGTTGCGTTGTTGTTCGCTGCCGGCGCGGTCTTCGGAGAGCCCCCTCCGCCGCGGGCGGTCGCTCATGAGGCGGACACCACCGTGGAACCGGTCACGCCCGCGGAGACGATCAGCTACGACCTCGACGAAGTGACCGAGTCCCTGGTCGTCGCGAAGACCGCAGCCTGGGCCGCCTCGAGCGCACCTGCCACAGCGATGGCCTACGCGCACGCCTTCGTCAACACAGCACCGTCAGATTCTCTGTGGGCCAATACTATCGGCCGACACACCGCCGACAAGCTGGGAGAGCACGTGGTAGCGGCCAGGCCGCGGACCCCAGTGGCCATTACCGGCCCCACGGTCAGCACGCTCACCGACGAGCCCGACGGCACGAAGGCCGCGCGGGTGACCATTCCGACGCAGGCCGGGGACCTTCGGATCACGGTCACCGTCGACGAGGCCAACGGCGAGAAGCGGTGGGTGGTCGACACTCCCCTACCGACCCTCGACCTCTCCGAAGTCGAGAACATCGCCCCGCCGACCACAGCCACTCCGCGCACCTCGACGCCACCGACCACCACCGCGACCGACACCACACAGCCGCAGCCGATACCGACGTCGAGCCCGTCAACGACGCCGCAGCCGGCGGTCGATCTTGATGAGCCGACGACCGCCGCAAGCCGCGGCAACGACCCGACGCCGGTTCCCGGACCGATTCCGATCCCGGAACTCGACACCCCGATCCCGGGGGGACGGTGAACATCCGCCGCGCACGGTCGGCGCTGCTGTTCACCAGCGCCATCAGCATCCTCATCGGGACATCGGCCTGCTCACTGGGCGCACCGGTCATCCCAAGAGATCCGTGCCGGACCGTGAGATCCGACAACACCGACGGGGTCGGGTCGATCACTAAGAACCTGACGCTGACCGTGTCAGAACCAATCCGTCTGCCGGTCGAACCCGGAACCACCACATTCACCTCCGGATTCGGTGAACGCTGGGGAGCTCAGCACCAAGGTGTAGACCTCGCCGGGCCGGTCGGCACAAAGATCCTCGCCGCGCTCGACGGCAACGTCGTCAAAGCTGGGGCCTCCGGTGAAGGACCCGGGGTCGGGTTCGAGAACTGGGTGGTCATCGACTCGAACGTCGATGGCAAGCCCGTGAGCACCGTCTACGGCCACATGTTCGCCAATGGAATTCACGTCAAACCGGGCCAGCAGGTCAAGGCTGGCGAACACATCGCCGATATCGGCAACGCCGGCGGATCGACAGGCCCGCACCTGCACTTCGAGTACTGGCAGGGCGGTCGACTGCAGGGCGGAACAGCCCTCGACCCCGTCACGGTCCTGCCCGACATCGCCGAACAGAACAGCACCGACGGAGGCGACCTCGACACCGTCAGTAACAGACCCGTTCAACTCGTGGCCGCCTCCCGGTCTACGGCTGACTGCTCGGGTTTCGGCATGGCCGGCGGTGGCGAGCTGGCATTCGGGATCGTGCCGGCCGAGTTCGAGCCGTGGCTACGCCGCGCCGGCAGTGTCTGCCCTCAGATCGACGGCCCTTTGCTCGCCGCTCAGCTCCAGCAGGAGAACGGATTCCAGCACGGCGCCGATGCTCCGGTGTCATCGACCGGAGCGCTGGGCCCCGCACAGTTCATGCCCAGCACCTGGGCAACGTGGGGTAAGGACTACGACGAGGACGGGAAGGTCGACCCGAACTCCCTCGGAGACGCGGTGATGTCGCAGGCGCACTTCATGTGCGCCCTGTACCACGATGTTTCCGGCTACATCACCGACGGGAAGGCCAAGGGCGACCCGATCGAACTGACGCTTGCGGCCTACAACGCCGGTCCCGGCGCCGTGCTGGAGTTCGGCGGTATCCCGCCCTTCGCTCAGACCGAGAACTACGTCCCCACGATCATGCAGGCCCGAGCGCAGTTCACCAATCCCAATGCCCGCGGTCGCTTCATCCCGAACACCTCCGGTGACAGTAGCCAAGTCGTCACGGCCGCTCGCGAATATCTCGGCACCCCGTACGTGTGGGGTGGCGGCGGAACCGGCGGGCC
Source organism: Rhodococcus sp. IEGM 27 (assembly GCF_033142305.1). Taxonomy (NCBI): domain Bacteria; kingdom Bacillati; phylum Actinomycetota; class Actinomycetes; order Mycobacteriales; family Nocardiaceae; genus Rhodococcus; species Rhodococcus sp. IEGM 27. The sequence goes on from NZ_JAWLSG010000021.1 coordinate 40,686, forward strand.
ATCCGGCGGTGGGTTCGACTGCTCAGGTCTGACCTCCTACGCGGTGCACGCGGCCAGCGCAGGCAAGGTCTCCCTCCCCCGCACGTCCGAGCAGCAGTGGGGTGTCGGCATCGAGATCCCGATCGATCAGGCCAAGCCCGGCGACCTCGTCTTCGGAAGCTGGGGCCCGAACGGGCCTGGACACGTGGGGGTTTACTCCGGCAACGGCCAGATGGTCCACGCACCCACGACCGGCGACGCCGTCAAGGAAGCCGCAGTCCAGGCAGGGATGAAAGCACGTCGCGTGATGTAGGGGGACGTGCTATCTCCGCAGGTGCAGATGCTGAAGTACCTTTCGCCTTCTCACCTGTTTTTCGTCAATCTCGCGTATGCGCAACAGAATGTTCGCCGGTCAAACGGTACTTCCCCGCCAGATTCTGGGGCGTGCCTCTGGCAATCGTCCCGGCCCGCCTCGCGCGGACCACCCCTTCGGAACCCGGGAACAATTCATTTACCCTGGTAAACAGCCCAATTCGGCTGACAGAAGGGATGCTGGTGTGAAGGCACGAAAGCTTGTCATCGTGGTGTTGGTGGTCGCTGTCGTCGGGTTACTGACCTACACGTACCTCTTCCGAACCAGCAATGACGGGGACTCGGCAAGCGTGGCGCCGTCGACGTTGACCAGCGTACCCTCGACCACAGCCGCCGCGGCGACACCAGTCGACGCCGAGGCCACAGAGCTGCCGACAGCCTCCCGCGCCGCCGAACAGGCCGCCCGACAAGGCCTGACCGTGGCGTTCACCTGGTACCCAGCCACCGACATCACCCAGAATGACGCGTACGGGCGGGCCCGGAACTGGCTGACCGCCAAGCTCGCTGACCGCATGCTCGTCGACGCCCGCACCGAGCGCGGGCCGGGTGTGCAGTGGGACGAGTGGGCGCAGCAGCAGGCGAAGGTCATCGCCGATGTCAGCATCGAATGCTCCGGGTGTCCCGAGGACACCGACACCCTCGTCCACCGCGTGGCTACCATCAAACAGACCGCGATCTCCGGCAACAGCACCGATTCGGTCAAACCTGACACCACCGTGTGGGTCATCCTCGTCCGCGAGGGCGACCGCTGGCTCATCGACGACATCCGCTACTGACCGGAGGGCCCTTGACCCGCAATAGCATTACCGCAGCACTACTCACTGCTACTCTCGCCGTCGTCCTGACCGCATGCAGCAGGGACGGATCGCCCACCACCGCCCCCAGTGTCCCGAGTACCACCGCAGCCGCATCTCCATTCGGGGCCGAGGCGAATAGCGCCCTCATCACCAAGATTCACCGTGACAACGCGACAGCGATTGTCGAGACCGTGGAGGCACGTAGCGGTTCCCCTGACCAGGCACTCGCGGCCCTCCTCGCGGCAGAGGCGGAAACCGGATGGAGATCGGGACTTTCGATGGCCCCGCCATCGGTAGACATCCGGGACATCTACGGCTGGCGCTTCGGGTACAACATTGCTGCGGACTCCACGGATGCAGTCAAGGCCGCGACGAACACATTTATGGACAACGCCGCCACCATCACCGTCAGCGCCGACGACCCGGCCGTCTACGCGCTGGCCGTCCAGACCGCAGACCCCCGCGGCTACAACGAAAAGGAACACTTCTACAAAAAGGGTGAGACCGCAGCCACCGAGTACGCCGTCGCCCTGCCCAAGGCCCAGGCTGCGTACGCCGAGCTGCGCGATTCGCAGTAGGTGGGGCTACGAGCGGGGACGTGCCGTTTGCTCAGGTCATTGGCATGCTGCGCTGCAGATAGTGCCGTCGAAATTGATGCCGGGTCCGGAGATGTTGTAGGCGGCTTTCGACCAGTTCGGCTAGCTGCGTGACCAGCGGCGCGCGAGGATGATCGCGGTCCCCACCAGCACGATGCCGACCACAGCACTGAGGGCGGGCCCATAGCGGGTTCCCCACAGGATCGCGGTACGGGCGTCCTTCGCTTGTCGGGCAAGTCCGTTGATCGTCTCGTCGTCGAAGTGGGTATGCGCTTCCAGCGTGGTCACCGCATTCGGGTCGTCAATCGACCGCGCCAACCATCGTCTCGGTTGCTCCTCCACAGCAACGATCGCACCAGAGGCAGGCTCGACCCACACATCGCGGGTGGTGGAGTAGTGCAGATCCATCGTGGTCGGCTCCGTGCCAGGTAACCCCCACTTCTCGGCGGGCAAGGTCATCGTTGCGACACTGCCGATCGATTTCCCAAGATTGAGAGGGCCTATCGTCTGCTGGAAGTGATACAGCTGCATGCCGTTGATCACACGATCGTCGTCGACGTACTCGATCGGATGGGTCTCACGTGCGGTTCCGTCGTAGTACGGGTAGCTGATTTTCTCGACGTCGAACGGAAACTTGTACTGAATACCCTTCCGAGGCGTCTCAGTCGGGGGCTTGCCCAGCTCGGTTTGGGTTGTCGGGACGGGCTCGGCGAGCGGCATGCCTGATCGTCGGTCGATCGTGACGCGATCGACCATTGCCGAGACCGGGCCCAATCCTTCGCCCCAGTCGGTCCGGACCGTCTTTTGCGCCGCCTGCAGAGTTGTCGAATCGGCTGAAACCGGATTCTCGGTCGTCACATAGACCTGGATCCGCAGCGGGACACCCCGGTCGGTCTTCAGCGGACCCTTCATCACTACCGAGGTGGCCTTGAGTACCGCCGTGTCCTTCGCAACCGACACTGTCGCCGACTGCACATCAAGAGGGATGACCTTCAACCTGTCGGCACCGTAGGTAGGGACCAAGACAGCGACGGCGAGCAGGCACGAGCCGAGCGCGAGGAGAGTGCAGACCGCTGCGGATCTCCTCCAGCCTCGACGGTCGGTGGCATCCGCCTTGTGCACGTTCTCATCCAGTACGGTGTCGACTTGAGCACTCACGTAGCGCACCCTAGCCGCCTCAACAATGCGGATTCCCGGTCGGCCGGTATCTTCGTCCTGAGGTATTTGCCACATCGCAGAAGGGAATCTGGTGCTCGATCCGTTTGCGCCCGGCCTGAGTGTCGCGGAGGCCGATCGCTTGCATGAGCGCCTTCGCGCCGCCGGCCCAGTTGTCGAGGCCACCGACGCCGACGGACTGCGCGTCTGGATCATCACCCGGTACGACGACGTTTCTCGACTGCTGGCTGACCCTGGAATCGTCAATGTTCGGCCAGGCGGACCGTCAGGTAGCCCGGGTCTGCCCCTACCACCGGCGCTGGCCCGCAACCTGCTCAATATGGTCCCCGATGATCACCGCCGCGTCCGCATGCTTGCAGCGCCCGCATTCTCACGGCGACGGATCGGAGCGGTGAGGCAGATAGTGACCGCCCGTGTCGATGGGCTCCTGGACGACCTCGCCCCGAACGAAGCCGGTGTTGTCGACCTCTTCCCTGCCTACGCCTCTCCCCTGCCGGCTGACATCATCGCCGAGATCCTCGGCGTGACCGATGCAGACGCCGACGAGTTCCGTACCGCCGCGGCGACCGTGATGGCAATGAATCCCGGCGAACCCACCGCGGACGACCCCCGTATCCCGGCCATGACCACGATCGTTCTCGTACTCATGCGTGTTATCGAGGCCAAACGGAAATCGCCCGGTGATGACGCCATCACTGACTGGATCACCGCCCGCGATGCCGAGGACCGCCTGACCGAAGAGGAACTCATTTCCCTGGCGTTCCTGACGTTTCTCGCCGGATTCGAGAACTCCGTCTACCAGATCGCCAATGCCATCGGCATTCTCGCAGGACTCGATCGGGACCAGCTACTCGTCGAAATGGCCGACGACCAGCTCTGGCGCGACCGGGTGACCCAGCTGGTCCTCGACGCGGCGCCCGGGTCCTATGCGATACGGCGATTCCCGGTCGAGGACATCACCGTCGGCGGAACCCGCATCCCAACCGGCAGTCCTCTGTATCTATCTCTGCGCGCAGCGACCAACGACCCCGCCCGCGGCGATCGCCCGGACCTGGCATTCGGCCGCGGACCTCACTACTGTCTCGGTGCCGATCTCGCCGTGATGCAGCTCGACATCGCTACTCGCCGCCTGTTCCAACGCCACCCCGGCCTGTCCCTCGTGAAGCCATGGGAAACACTCGACCGGCGACATACCTGGCGCACTCACGGCCCCACCGAGATACCAGTAAACCTGACTGATCCGAAAGCCAGTACGGGAGAAACGGATATACCGATGACAGCTGACGCCCTCGTGCGCGCCCCCGCCGAACCCACCCACCCGATCCGCGAATGGACGACGGTCTTCGTCGGCACCGGTGACGAGCACCATGTCGTCGCCGAAGGCCCCAAACACCGCGACTGGCGAAAGATCGGCAATGTCTTTCGTGGACCTGCTCGCACAGCTGTCCTGGGGTTGATCCGTAAGTGCATCGCCGATCGCGAGCTTAAAATCGATACGTTCGAGGGCAAGGTCGCCGAAGCCCTGGGCCCGGTAGGGGCAGCCCACCCCATCCTGACTCCCGACAAAAACGTGGTCGTAGCAGTTCAGATCTGGAGCGGTGACCCGAAGAAGAACCCGCCGGACCGCCCCAATGTCGGGGCATGGGAGTGGGTTCTGAGCTCCGAGGACACCCCTCCCCCGCCGCAACTGCAGTTGGACCCCGGAGCTATCGAGCTCATCGGGATGTCCGCCCGGCATCAGGATCGATCGGTTTTCGGTCCCGCGGATCTCTACACCCGATCGGCCCGCCTGTCCGACACGTTGCGGCATGTACGCCAAATTCGAGACTGCCAAGTCGATGACACTTTCGACGGCACGTTCACCATCCGGGCCGAGACCGACGTCACCCGGGAGCTGCGCTACGCCGAGCGGTGTGTGGAGGGTCCGGCGGGTAGACGCGTACGCGGGATCTGTTGGGACGCAGGCACCGACGAAGCCCTTGTCCACGAATCGATGCTCGACGCGTGGCTGTCGACGATGTTGGCATCGACATCGGGGATGTACATCGCGGTCGGGGATCTGTCGTACCAGTACCCGTACTGGCTGAAGTGGGTGACCGAACACGTTCCCGGCCTCGGACACGGCGTGAGCACCGGTCAGACATTCGCGCTCCATGAGGAAGACTGGCCGAAGATCATCGAGTGGGTCCAGCAGGTGCGTAAGGGGCCAGTCTCCGGCACGGTGCGGGCACGACGCGGCGGCGGCGGCTGGTTGAAGGCTGAATTCCGGGGCTTCCTTCTCGATCCTCTCGTCAGCGACTCGATCGGTGTCGCTGTGATCTCCCCCGAAATCGAAACTATCCCTGACGAAACATTCTGACGGAGACGATCTTTCGGAGGACTGAACTCGTGTGGAGAGTGTTTTACAATGCCGCGTTGGTTGTTGCGTTCATGACGACCTACAAGACCGCCGGAATCTTCGCGGCGACGGTCGTCGTCATGGCCGGCGTCGTCGGCGAGATCATCGTGACGCTTGCCCGACGCCAACGAGTCGACAAACTGCAGTGGATCGGCCTCTGCCTCGTCCTCGTCCTCGGCGGTTCGACTCTGTTGTTCCACAACGAGACCTTCATCAAGTGGCGCGCCACAGGAGTCTATTGGCTAATCGCCGGCGCTTTCCTGACGTCGTTGATGGTCGCGAAGCGTGACCCGGTGCGCCTCATCATCGGACGATGGGTGAGCGCACCGGACGCTGTCTGGCGCTTCCTGAGCTGGAGTTGGTTCGTGGCACTGGTCGCGGTCGGCGCCGCCAACCTCGTGGTCGCGTACACCATGTCCACGGACACCTGGGTCAACTGGCGCGTCTTCGTCGCACCCGGAAGCCTCTTGGCTCTCGCTGCTACCCAAGCCACCTGGCATCGCAACTACATCCTCACGGCATGGCGCGACCACCAATCCGACGAAGCTATGTAATATCCCCTCCGACGTTGGTTCGACATAGAGTCCGCCGAGCGGACTGACTGCGCGATGCCCCCTCCGGCACGTGCCCGGTCGGCCGACGTCAGCGCACCTCACCCGAGGTTGCGGCGCGACCTTTTCGCGTTGCCCGCGCAGCACGCAGAAAGCCCCTCCTCGAAGGGGCTTTTCGTCATGATCGCGGGAAGGTCGAATGAACACTCACTTTGCTTACTGCACCACCACGGTTGCCAACACCAACGTCCAATACGACTGGAACCGTCTTCGCATCCGCGACGCCCGAGGGCTACGCGGGAGTGCCGCCGGGGCGGGTTCGTACCCGCTCGTAGCTCGCCCGCAGTTCGCTTTCAGGGATTTGAAGCGCTGCAGAGAGCTTCCTTGCCACATTGTCAGACAGCGAAATCTCGCCTCGTTCGACACTTCCAACTATTTGGGTGGTGACGCCGGCAGCGGCGCCGAGCTGTGGCTGGGTAAGCCCTCGCAGAATCCGCCAATCGCCAGGGTAGCGGTCACCCTCCGGAACCTTGACGAGGTCGGAAATGGACACCCCAATCGCGGCGGTGACACGGGCAAGCAAATCAACCTGCGGCGACGAGTCGCCAAGTTCCCATCGCCGAATCGTGTCGGCATTAAGTCGCGCCAGGCGCGCGAGTTCGCGCTGCGATACACCAGCAGATCGGCGGGCTCTCTCCAGTTGATCAGGCTGGAATCCGCGCATAACTCGACGGCTCACAGAGTGAGCCCTACCAGAAAAGTCGTCATCACTAGACACTGTGCAATCCCCTCGTTACGATGCGCACATAACGGTACTTATAAATCAATAGGTTTAGATTCGGAGAGAGCGGTGGGAGTTTTCACCAAACATGAACGGTCCCCCGGCTGTTAGCGCAGCCAGGGGACCGTCAGAACAGCAAGTCGACTGTTAGCGCAGTCGGACAAGCCATGAGACCAGCGGGTTAGCGGCCCGCGGCCTCGAATGCAGAACGGAGCCTGCAAATGCAAACGTTAGATGGCGCTGGTGCTCTACGCCTAGCGACTGGAAGTTCTCATGCTGGTCGGGAGAAGATCGACGGGCACGGTCGCGTGACCAACGGCCCTCTCCGCGAGATCCTGGCCAAGCACCGTCCGAGCTATGACCACGCGTCGTGCACGGCCTGCGGGTTCGTCTACACCCCCGATCTCCCGTTGTGCCCGCCCGTCGCTGACGCTCTGCGTGAACTGTCCACGGGGGCCGTGCGGCCCCAGGACCTGTCTCTCGGCCGCTACACAAGCGGTCGACTCCGCGCGATGGCACGCGAGCACACCGGTGAGGGCCGGTGCCGGCGGTGCGGGTTCGTCTACGCCGGTCAGGTGCGTCTATGCCCGACGTCGCGGCGGATCGCCGCTGAACTCGAGACCCGCGGCCAGGCGCCCGCGACCCAGCCCCACACAGGTCAGGGGTTGTGCGTAGGTAAGGGCTCCGGTTGGACCGTCACCAGCACAAAGGCGGCGGCCTGGAAGCGTGCGATGGCTGCCTGTTCGGTGTGCCCGCTGCTCGCGCAGTGCGAGAGGCAACTGGAAGACAGGCTCGCTTCCGGTGTGAAGGTCCGCGAGCAGATCATGGCCGGACGGCTGTTCACCGTCACCGGCCGCGAGGTCGAAGCCGCTGGGGTCGATGCGTTCGCAGTTTCCCGGGGGCGGACAAAGAAGAAGCAGCAGCAGCAGAAGCCCCAGGCACCAAAAGGGATCCCGTCTAGGCCGGCCACCAGAACTCGCGAGGTTGCGGCATGACATCACTCGCCGACCGAGTCTATCTGATGGCCAGCGGACAGGCAGAGACTCCCGCCGCCGAAGGTCTCGCAGAGATCCGATGGGACTGGTTCGCTGACCTGTACGCCGACCCTCGGTGGGGGCTTATCACTATTCCGGGCTTCGGTACGGCGGCCGCGCACGCCGTGGCCGGACTCTGCCGGGCGACTGCTCTCGGTCCCACAGCTGATGTTGTCGAGGTTACTGGTCGGGTCAGCTCACTCACGGCACGCTGGCACGCCATCGATCGCCTTGCCACGATCAAGGGCGGCCGCGCACGGTCCGAGGCCGCCAACTATGCCTGGGCTGCAGTGTCGGATTCCGCTGTCGACGCCTACGACTACCTGGCTGGCATCGAGTTCAGCGGCGCCGAGACTGTCTCTTGCGCGTTCTGGGCCCAACTTGTCACCCAACCCGCCGACGTCGCGGAGGTCCGCATCAACGCCGCTATCGACGCCTGGGAGGCTCGTCTTCAGGGTTCGGCGACAGGAGTCGCTGCATGACCACAGTCAGTGCTGTCGACGTCCACGGGCGTCAGTGGGAGCTCGTCCCGATACGGGATGTGATCTGCGCCAGGATTATTGCGGACGGTATCGCGACACCTATCGTGCTTTCCGAGCAACTTCTCGCCGAATGCGGCCCTCTTATGATCTCGGCTGCGGCGCCCACCCTGAGTGTGGGCGCCCGAGAGAAGCTCGCCGATATCATCGACCTGGTCGTGACGGCCCCTGAAACGGCTTCCATCGAGCAGATCCGTGAGGTCGCTTCGCTCGCCCGTCTACTTCTCCACCGACATCCCGCGTAGCAGTAGTCAAGATTCTGCGCGCTTCAGAGCAGGGCAGATCGGGTCCCGATCACCCAATCTTGTCGCGCCCTGGCCGGAAGCGGGATCGCTGAACCCGCGGCCAAGTCCGTTCAGTTCTGACACACCAACTCGTTCACGAGAGGCAGCCACCTTCGATGACCACTTCAGTCACATGCGACACACCGAACAGTGACGGTTACCCGTATCGGTTACAGATTCGATCTAGGGTTTCCTCATGGCACAGCACAACAAGGGGCCCCGCGGGCAAATCGCTACCCGCGCGCCCCTCAGACACCACAAGGTTTACGAGAGTCGGGCAGCCGAACTCGGCATCCCTGCTGGCGACTACTCCGTGCTCATTCTCGCCATCACGCACGGACTGGACATACCGGAATACATCAGCGAGAAACTTCGACCGGAACAGCTCCGACTACTCGAAGTCGAAGCTGCAGGGTCGCTGCACCGCGTCGAGCAATTGGCGATGGGCGCATGAACGACACCTAAACACGGAACAACCCCCAGGGCTTGGCGGCGTCGGGGGTTGTCCGTCTATGAAAGTTCGGGACCTTACCAGCTCCCTGACCACCACTACCTCGAAAGGAAGAGGCGGTGCTTACTCCATGATAACGCACGGCCGCAACTCTGCCTTGCCTGCGAACCCCCAGTCGGTCACGTGTCCGTCTCAACGAGACCACATGCCGGCTACAGCGTTCCCACACGGTCAGGACCCTTTCGACGGCGCTATCCCTGTGTTTGCTTACCAGGGCTCCCATTACACAACGGAATCTGCGGGTTCTGAGCTTCCACTTCCGGTGCCGCTTACGCGCGCCCCGGCCCTTCTAACCGAGGAAGGCGGTGGGCCTGGCGGATAGCTGATCGGAACTAACTCGATAGCTAATTCAAGAGCAGCGGTACCACCCAAAGGGACCCCCAGGCGGGGGTGGGTTTAGTCAATGAATCCCGCTGGGAGGACTGGCAGGTCCTCCCGTCTAGGGCGATCGTCTGGCAGGACGGTCATTCCCTGAGGTGAGTGGAAGAAGTGAGCAGCTTCTTCGACTCGGTACTGCATTCCCCGAAGGGACTACCTGTGCTAGGTACGTCTCAGGGTAACGCATACCCTGAATATCTCTCAACGGTTCAACATTCCGATCGCGGCGTGTCGTGGGACAAATCACACAACTCGCCAGTTCCTCAAACCGCTACGCAAGCAACGCAACCACTGGAGACCCCGTGGATTGACGAGCTGCGTCGACTCAATGCGGACACCGATCAGCGCGGCAAATCCTGGACGCTGCCCGTAAACGCCGGACAGGAGGCGAGAATCCCGATCTGGACAAGCCGCGACGGATGGATGCGACAGGTCCGGTACGCAGTCACCAAGACCGCCGCCGGCCGCGCCGCAGTCGCCAAACACAGGATCGGCGTCGAAAGCATGGTCGCCATCGCCGCCGCGCACGCGTCGTCAGCCGACTCGAAAACTGGGCGTCGCGTTACTGCCACAGTCCAGAACCTCGCCGCCCGAGCAGGTGTGTCCGAGTCGGTGGTCAAACGAGGTCGACGCGTGCTGAAAGCACTACACCTGGGCTTCGAGTTGGTCCGGGGCCGCACCCTGACTACGCGTGAATTCCAAGCAGCAGAAGTCCACCACGGTGGGCGTCAGCACCGCGCTGCCAGCGTATGGGCCCTGTCCTCCCCACTCGATCTCGTCGCAGCCATCCCCGCTCCCCCACAACCAAAAAAACGCGGCAGCTCCCACGGCAGGAGGCACCGCGCGGCGAAGCATGCTCGCCACACCGCCACGGCTGGTTCGAATCTCAATCCCCAGGCCAACGGCCGTGACCCCCTATCTTTGAGTGGTTTTTCCCCGAAGGGGATCTCTTGTAGAGAAGTAATCACCAAACGCGCGTGCGCGCGCGAGAACCGATCCCCATCCTCGAATCAAACCAATCCTCGCCCCTTGAACCTCCAACGAGCAGCCTCCGCACTGGTCGCTGCAGCTCCAGCCATCGCCCCCAGCGGCCACATCGGAATCGTGTGCGACGTCCTCGTCCGTTCAGGAATCGACACCACCCGCTGGACAGGACGCGATATCGCTCGAACTTTGACGGCTGACACAGTCTCGCGAGGTGAGCTTTGGCCAAACGAGGTGCGCTCGCCAATCGGATATCTGACCTGGCGTTTGTCCAGACTTGACTGGTCGGGCCCCTCCCCCAGCGAGCAGCGCGCCGCAGAGGCTGCGCACAGCGCACAGCGCCGAGCTGCGCGTGACGCCGAACGCGAACGAGCTCGTCGCGCAGCAGCCTCGCCTGAGCACCGGAGGGCACTCATGGAACAGATCCGCGCCACCCTGGCACCCCAAAGGCAGGCAGCCTAACCATGCCCATTGATGCTCTGCGCACTATGCACATACGGCAACGAGCGTGGGACCGGCCGCGGACGACAACCACCGCGCCGACCGAGGTACCACTCGCCACCGCATCCCGGTCATATACTGCGAGAATCATCGTGGCCTCGCACCGGACGGAGTGCGCTCGTGGGTAGGAAGAAGACGGCGTCCCAATCGACCCATCGCCACCCGCGCGTGTATGTCAGCCGAGTCCAGGCGGCTTCACGCATCAGCCGCAACGCCGACTCGATCCGCGAACGCCTCCGCAGCGGCGCAAAAACTGTCGTCGTTGACACGGCAGGTCAGCTAATTGAACTCGACGACAAAACATTCGCATCGGCCGGCGACGAATGGACCCTACGATTCACCGCTGGATCGCAAGCACGAATTCATCTCGACTCACCACTACCCGCGACCGCGCACATCGTTGCCACTGACGCGACGACCATGGAAGTCACAGGGCAAGTTCATGTCTGGGCCTACACCCACGCGACAATTACTGCCTTCGACCAATGCAAGGTGGTAGCCCACAATCATGCATTCATCAGAGCATGCGACCACTCCACTGTGTGGGCCGACGACAACGTCGTTGTACACGCCTACGACGAAGCCACGGTCCAAGCTAGAGACCACGCGATACTCGCGCTTTCCGATGAAGCACACGCAGTCGTGGACACCGCAGTTGAGGTTCGCGGACCGGCCCGCAAGAACGTAACCATCAGGTGCACAGCATGATTCCCGGATCATCCGCAGTCTCCGCTCCGTTGACGCACCACCTGTCCACCCGCAGTTGCAAGAGGGCCTTCATATGCCTGGCTGTGAAGCTACGTAACCTAGCTCGCGTTGCTAGCAACGCGAGCTAGCATCGCTAGGCGACTCCCGCGAGCCTGAATAGTCAGGCAAGCGTTGATACCCGGGGTACCTCCGCTTTCTGTCACGTGACGGCAGATACGGACGTCGCCGAAATCTCACCGAACGGCGCGTCATGATGACGACTTGGTCGGTGTCTGTGGTGGACTGCGAATATGCCCAAAAGCCGAGGCCGCCGCAAGGGCGGCAAAAGCCGACCCATTCGCCGTGCTCCCCGGCAACTCCACCCCGCCGATCTTCTGCTGCGCGACGCCCGGCAACTCCTCGAAATCAACGATGTGCTCACCGCCGAGACCTGGGCCAGCGGCTGGCTCGGCGAGGCGTGGTCGACAGCGGCAGTGACCGAACGCGAGCCCGAGCATCAACTGTGTATGCAAGTCACCGGTAGAGCATGCACCACACCGTCTCCGCACTCACTGGCCGCGATCGACGCGCTCGCGCGGGTCGCACCTGCGCCCGACCTTTCCATGCTGACCGACACCCTCCACATCTTGGCCGAAACCCAACCACTGCCGGCCTGGCACACCGTCGAGGCGTGGACTCCGACCGCGGCGTGGCGCGCGGTCGACGTGTACGACAGCGAACGGGTCCTGTTCATCGACTACGACGGACCCCACCCACACACATTGATGGCAAATATCTACCAGGTCGGCGGGCTGATGATCGACAAACTCGCTCTCCTGAATCCCGGCGCAGCCGCCACGTGGGACCAGCTGCGCGAACCTGACGAGGCTCCGATGCCGCTCCAATCGGCCCCGGTCGCCGAGGTACTCGCTGATCTTGCGCACGCGTTGCGCACCACCGACATGACCTGGCCCCGCACCGATGACGAGGACTTTTTCGATCACCGGGCGCTGGCATGGTCCCGCTGCCGGGACTACCTGCCAGAATGGCCCGAACATGCCGGACTACCCGAGCAAAGGCGCCGCCAACTGGTCGAGAACTTCCTCACCGATATTGGAAGCGACGACGAGGTGAGCCGGTCGCTGGCCGAGCTGTTCCTGGACTACGGCGACGGCTACATCGGCGCCGGACCGTTGTGCTGGAGCCCGGGCGAAGTGATGCTGCTGCTTACAGATTGGCTTCCCCGCAAAGCTGTTCTCGACGCCGACCAACGAAACGCACTGCCCTTCGTGTTTCGCCGATGGCTGACCTTCGCGCTGACCCAGCAGGGGATCGACCGCCAGTGGATCAGCCCTGTCGTCGATGCTGTCGATACCTTCCTGCCCGAGTTCCATGACGCGTTCGACGATGAAACTACCTGGGGCCCCGCCAAACACGTGGCCGCAGCGCTCACCGAGCGAGGCGTCGGCCTCACCGACCGCGACGCCATGGACGACGCCATTCGGCAACTCAACGCCGAACAACTCGCCCACCGATTACTGCCCTGATCCGTCGGCTCCGTGCACACCCGATTTACACGTCCGATTCGTTCTGGACCCGTGGAATTCCTGCGACGCGCTGGCCAGCGTATGCGCGCTCGTTGGGCAAGCGACGTAACTCTACAGTGCGATGCTAGTAAGGCTACCTAGCGTTGCTAGCGGCACTAGATAGAGTAGTAACGCGATTCAAGGTATCCCGACTAGCTATGCAAGCGTTGGTTGCTTGCCCACCTATAGCTGCTAGGACTGAAGTAGTAGCTAGCGGTGAAGGGACCGTCGCACTAAGGACGCTGGCGGAAAATGACAGGTTTCGCTCACAGAGATATGGACGCTAGCCTAGCTAGCGGAGCGCGGCTAGCCCGAAAGTGGCGCACGGTTGCTCCGGGGCGAGACGCTCGGGCAGCATGTCGAGCTGTGAAAGCTCGAAGCCTGGGCTGCTCCGTTTCGCGGCGTTCCGCCGCGCCTCGGCAGATGCGATCGGGCTGGAGGACGCGTTTCGCGTGACGTTGCCTCGTGGCATAGTTGTGGCGGCGACCCTCTGACCTGCGCAACTATCAACGCTAGTTTCTATAGCATTGACGGGATCTACTTTTGTTGGCAGGAAGGGAAGCGTAACTATCCAGGCTATCTGGACTATCGGTTCTAGCCTTCATATCGTGAATAGTTCTGCTATGGAGACGATCACAGCTACCGAGCGTATCGCAGCAATGCTCGCAACCGTCGCTATCGGAGAGATGTCAGCAACGATATCTACCGGAGCTAGACGCCCTATGTGCGCTACAGTAGCGCCGCATTCTATGGACCCTCGCATGTCTATGCGAACTCGCCGTTCTAGCCTAAATAAGCTGGCTACGCAGCCTAGTGGTCGTAGGCGTGCATTCAGAGCTATGTGTGCGAACAGTACTACGAGCGCAATGCTTGCTAGAGAAGTTCAATTATCGACCATCGCTGTCATCGCTATTGTCGAAATCGTATCTAGCGAAGCTATGCAAAATAGTGAAGTAAGCGGTGCAAGCAAAGCAAGTGCAGACAGCGTAGTTACGTTCGCATTCATAGAGAGCGCAGCTATGGCTGCGTTCGCAGCGTCGATCGCTACGAAAGCTGAACTAGAGAGACTAGATACGCTATGCACGCTAGCTCACCTAGCAAATAGGGCTAGCGTTGCTCGGCGTGTCGAGCTAGCCCAGTAGCCAAGCCTCGCTATGCTCCCTACGCGAGCGTGCGGAGTTGCACTAACGCTCATCGCGCGCATCTGGAAGTCTCCTGGCCTCGACGGAACGGAACCAAGTCATGACACGCAAATGCGCGATCTGCAATCAGAAAGGGGGAGTGGGCAAGACCGCCACGACCCTCGGTCTCGCGAGCGCAATTAGCAACGCTGGCGGACACGTCCTTGTTGTCGATGTTGACCCCCAGGGTAACGCCACCAACGGCGTGGGCGTCACCATCACCGACGAGATGCTGACAACCTACGACCTGATGAGCCGAACGGAGTCGGGCACGGCGATCGACGCCGTCATTGCCACTCCTTGGGACGGCGTCGATCTGATCCCGGCCGACCAGACGCTCGCGAACATCGAGTCGGATGGGGCCAACGACCTCATCTTCCGCCTCGACATTGCCTTCGAGGGCCTCGACCTGTCCGCGTATGACGCTGTCCTTTTCGACTGCCCACCGTCGCTCGGAAAACTGCTCTTCGCCGTTTTCTGTGCAGTGGACGGGGTCATCGTAGTAACCGAGCCCACCATTGACAGTGTTCAAGGCGTCACCAAGCTCCTCGAAACCGTCGAGAACGTCCAGCGACGCCCGAACCCGAACCTGGCTATCGACAAGATCGTCCTCAGTCGACGACGGGGGACAGGCGAGCACCAATACCGGGAGAGCGAGCTGCGGGAAGTCTACGGCGACCTCGTCGCGCGCACCGCCATCCCGGAGTACGCCACTCGGCAGGACGCACACAGTGCGCGCACCCCCATCCACAAGTTCGCGGGCGGAAAATCGCTGTCATTGCAGCTCGCGTACACCGACCTACTCAGCGAACTACCCTTCAAGACCGCAGGAGCGACCGTATGAGCGTCCAACGTGAACCCGCTATCCGCAGGCCCGCGCACCCTGCCGCAGATCTTCCTGAGCGCCCCCGGGTCGTCAAAGACCCCACCCCGGCCGCCGTCGACGAGCAGCCGACGCAACTTCCGCCCGAATCGACCATCAGATCTGTCGCCGACGCGCCCGTCACGCCAGTCTTGTCTCCTGCACCCGAGGCGGCATCGGCTGTCGAGAAACTCAGCGAACAACACAACGTACGGGTGCGGCCCTCGACCAAGGCTCGCCTGACGCGCGGTGTGGACAAGCTGCGCTACGAGACCGGGGACCGGAGCATCACCATCTCGTCAGTCACCGACGCCGCGCTCATCGAGTACCTGAACAACAACGGCTGCTAGCACCAATAGCAACACTAGCTATCCGTGCTAGGCGAGCGCTCGTGGTTCGAGGTATGCCCACCGCGACCGCGCTGGCCGCACCAACACAAGGAAGCCCCCGCCGATTGCGCCGGCGGGGGCCTCGTGGACCGGGACCCCGTGAAAGGACACCCGATCATGAACGACCTTAGTATCCGAGCAGCACGAATCCAGCTCCGCGCCCTGATTGCCGCCCTAATCGTTGCCATCGCCATTGCGGTCGGCATCACCACCGGAGCGTTCGTACTCTCTTTCGCCGTGCAACGCGACCTCGCATTGCAGGCCGGAATCCCGCACTACCTCACCTGGATCTTCCCCGCCATTGTCGACGGCGCAATCCTCGGCGCAACGATCGCCATCGTTGCGCTAAGCAAGATCAACGGCAGCGCAACGGGCAAGCACTTCTTCCTCTGGCTCGCAGTCGTCGTCGTCTTCATCAGCGTCTTCGGCAACGCCTACCACGCCTACCGCGCCGGGGAAGCCGCCGCACGAAGTGTTGCAGCTGGCATCGACCTGGGATATACCCCACTGACTCCAACCGGCGCCTCGCTCATTGCAGTCATTCCGCCACTTCTGGTCTTGGCTTTCACCCACGGTGTCGGAATCCTCATCAAGGCCATCGGCACCGCCCACACCGAGTACACCGCGGTCGTCCGAGACACCCGCGACCGCGAACAGCGGGAAGGTGAGGACATCGCGACCGATCCCCCGACGGTGGCGGCCGAGGCGATGCCTGCATCCGAACGGAACCTCGGCCATATTGCGGCCCTCGTTGCTCGGAGCATTGCGCCGGATCCCGACGTTGCACGGGACTCCGACGTTGCGCCGGGCCTGAACGTTGCGCCGGGCCTGAACGTTGCGCCGGGCCTGAACGTTGCGCCGCGCATTGCTCAGGCCGTTGCGCAGTTCGCCGACGTTGCAACGGCAGACGACTCCTCGGCACCCGACGACAGCCGTGTGGCCGCCGCGGCCGGACCTGAGAGTTCCACTGGCGTTGCGGATGCCGCGCAACCAACCGAGGCGAACCCAGATGACCTCACCGACGTTGCGACCCTCACCGAGGAGCACGTTGCGCCCAGCGCACTGAGCAAGCGCAATGACGATGCACTGACGGTCGGCAATGCGCCGGAGGACTCGCAAGAGCCATTCGTGTTGCCGGACGAGGCCCAGACCATCGAGAACCTCCTCGACTTCATCGACACGTGCGCCGACTTCGAGCCCGTAGTGAAAGAGACGGCCCGACTGCGAATCCTCGAACAGCACAGCTACGCGGAAATCGCCACGCTCACGCGGGCCAAGGCCGCAAGCACCGCAATGCGCCGATTCGACAAGGTTGCGCAACGTGCGGTCGACGCCGGGTTCCGAACGCCCCCGTTGCCGGAGCTCGAGGAGATGGCGGACGGACGCAATGCGGCAACGCTCGATCCGCAGTACACATTGGTCGGGGCACCCTGAGCACCCGCCCCCGGCAAGGCGGCGACAGCCAGCTCGTACTCCCCGGCTCAAACGGGGAGACGACCCGACCAGCAGAACGAGGCGGGCAGAACGAGGTGGGCCGCACCCACCAAACTCCGAACGTCCGCAACACCCAGCGCCTCTGACCGCAACACAGCCCGACGTTGCAGACCAACCAGACGAGGTCGGCAGCGCAACGCCCGGTTGCGGCAACGCAACGCCGACAGTACGAGGTTGGCAACGCAACGCCCGATTCGGATGCAACAGACAATCGGACGTGTGGACCGCAATGCAGATGCAACACCATCACAACGTCGGGGATCATCTGCGCATTGCAGGTGGACGGGCGCCGCGTTGCATGCTGGACGCCGATGACTCATACAGTTCACCCAAGAGAAGTAGATGAGGGAGCGGTTGTGGAGTGGTTCGTGGCGTTTCGGGATCTGGAGATTCCGCGGACATCGGTGCGTGCAGCGGAAGCGTCCGATCGCGATGACGCCATGGCTTAGGTCATCGCCGCTAGGCGCGACCTGGCGTGCCGTGACGACGGATCGGTGGTCAATAAGTCTGCTCACATCCGCATCGGATCCGAGCTGGCGGTGGTGACCGGGCGACAGTCCACGCCTGGACGACGAAACCCTGCGCTGCCGTATCGACGCTTCCATCATGGCGAAGCAACAACACGCGGTGTAGGTTTTCGCCGATCGTGTCAGTCGCACGCCGCGCTGACCTGAGACTTTGCAAAAGCTCATTACCAAGCGATTCTCACTAACTTGTCAGAATCCTCGAATGGTCCGGAGACGTTCAGGTCGCTGAACTGGAGTAACGCCGAAAGCTGACGGGTCGCTGACCAGCGGTGCCTCAACAATGTGGCAAAGCGGCGCCGTGGCGTTTCTGCCACATTGTTGAGGCAAGGGGGCGTCGAGCATGCCGGGTTTCGGCGAGAACGTGCAGGTAGGGCGATTGCCTGCCTGCCTCAACTTTGTGGCAGAAATCCGGCGTTGCCTCGGGTGCTGTGGCAATGCTCCAGATCCGATGGCACAGGACACGAAGACCTACAAAACGCTGTAGGTTCCACTGCTCGGTGTCACTTCTCTGTGCATCTGACCTGCAGGTTCTCAACATCGTGTCAGTGCCTGATTCTCACGAACTTGTCGTTATCCTCAGCCCGGTCGATATCCGATAAGGCGATCCGCTCGAGGTGACGCTCGCGAATCGCCCAGGGGTTTCAGGCATCGGATATGGGCTGCCGATGCCATCGGATTCTCGCGAGTAGCGGAGGTTCGTGGTGTGAGCCGCGGGGTGTTTGCACCTCGCATCGTTAGGGAAAGTCGGCACCATGAGCGAGGAACAGGACCCAGCACGCCCCGACGACGATCAGACGGTGGCTCTGCTCGCCCGCACGCGTACCCAGTGTGAGGAATGCGCGGCCGCCGTCGGTGTCGACGGCGCGGCCGTCGCGGTGTTCGCCAACGACACCACCCGGGATTTGGTGTACGCCACCGACAGCACCGCCGAACGGATCGACGAACTCGAGTTCACCCTGGGCGAGGGCCCCGGCCTCGCCGCGTATCGCTCATCGGCGCCCGAACTACACCCCGATATGGCGGATCCCACCGCAACGACACGGTGGCCGATGCTCGTCCCCGAGACACTCGAGCTCGGCGTTCGCGCCGTCTTCGCGTTCCCCCTGCGTCTGTGCAACGGCGCCCGCATCGGTGTCCTCACGCTCTACCGCACCCAGCCCGGCAGGCTCGATGCCCAGCACTATCGGGCCGCCGCGGACTACGCCGCTGCCCTCGGCCCGATCGTGGTCGAGGAACTCGATCCCGCGCGCAACCCGACGTTGATCGATCCCGCCCTGTCTCCGCGCGGCAAGGTGCACGTGGCCGCCGGAATGATGGCCGTCCAGCTTCGGGTGTCTCCCGCCGATGCCCTCACCCGATTACGGGCCATGGCGTTCGCGCAACACCGCAGGATCACGGCGATCGCGCAGGACATCATCGCCGCCCGTCTCAGGTTCGGCCCCGAGGAGTCCGGCAATACCTGATCTGCGCCGAAGGCCTTGCCGTTCATAAACTAATTTTGCCGAGTCTTGATCGGACGCCGGTTCTCGACCGAAGTCCTGGAGCCGGCCAAAGAGCAGATTCGCGCGTCCGGTACCCGTCCAGGCGAGGCCGGTCCTTCACCACCGAGGACGTTGGGAACGATACCGGGACAGATCCGTCCGAACGTCGAGTCCCCGGCCCGTTCCGCAAGCGGATCGGCTAACGGGATTGTTCTCCTGTTGCCGGCGTTGACTGATGTGCACATCAGTATCGGGTGCACCTCCGGCACGGGTGGCGGCGCGCCCCAGCCGTGATTCATCCATCCCGGGACAGATCTCGAAATCCATGCGCCGCTCTTCGTCCCCCGGTCCGCCGTGCGTCGAAGAATCCCTGCACTTGATGCAACGGTGGAGGTCATTTCTGTGCACGCCGTTGTGTTCGGCATACTGTGGCGGTGGCGACCCGAGGCGAGGGTGGTTTGAGCGCGGAGGGCAGGGGGTTAGTTGTGGACCGTGATGAGCTTCTTGTCGCGAATGCACCCCCTCAGGGCGGGAGTTTCCGGTTCTACCTCAACGGTGAGCGCTGGGAATGGTCCGATCCGGTCGCCCGGATGCACGGCTACCAACCGGGGGAGATCATTCCCACCACCGCACTTCTGCTCTCCCATAAGCATCCGGACGACAAAGCGCAGATCGCGGCGCTCTTCGACAAGATGATCCACGCCGGTGAGCCGTTCAGCAGCAAGCACCGCATCATCGACACCGACCGCCGCATTCACCACGTCATCGTGGTCGGCGATCGCCTGCTCGACGAGAACGAGAAGGTCATCGGCACGTACGGGTACTACATCGACGTCACCGAATCATTGGAGACCGACCCCCGCGAATTCAGCGAGGCGCTCACCGAGGCCGTCGCCGAGTTCGGGAAATCGCGGGCGGTGATCGAGCAGGCCAAGGGTGCACTCATGCTCGTGTACGGCATCTCCTCCGAACGCGCGTTCGGCATCCTCACCTGGCGCTCACAGCAGACCAATACCAAACTCCGCACCCTCGCCGAACGCTTCGTCGCCGCCCTCACCGAGACGACCTTTCCCGAGTCGTTTCGCGCCCGATTCGATCACCTACTGTTGACCGCACACCAGCATCCCGATACCCCTTCGGGGGAACGGGACTGACCGGCATCCCCACGTGAGCGGAGATGAGGCGTCGGCGAAGGTCTCCCGCCCGCCTGGTGAGCTCGCGCTGTTCAGCTCGTACGAGGACCGAGCGGTATAGCGGTCACCGACCGGCTCAGGAGCCGACGGGCGAGAGCTGCGATCTGCGTCGTTCCCCTTCCCGCGGCACGGCTCCGGAGGACCTCGCCACACCGGCGGACACGAAGGCGCGCCCACGCACTGCTGCGAGCTCCCGGTCATTGACCGGTGGCGGTGGCCGTGGTGCGGAAGAGGGATTCGAGGCCGTCGATGGTGATGACGAGGCCCTTGTCGAGAAGGTGTGCACCGTCGTAGTCGGCGAGTTCGGAAGCGAGGGAGCGTAACCGGGGAAACTTACTGTGCGGCAGGCGGTGCAGTCCGAGGCGGAGGACCCCCGACGACCCCCCTCGGCCGAACGGACGTGGTTGCGCCCCGGAGCTCACGCCGCAAGACCTCTGGGAGCGGGGACGCGGAGTGTGGAAGTTCCGTGCCGATCACGTCGCTGCATCAACGATCGTCCTCATGGTTCACGACAAGACGGTTGTGCTGGTGGCGTCGATCACCGGACTGACCCTGCACCGCGGCGGGCTGGCGATTCTCGGTGAGCCGCTTACCGAGCACCCCCTCCTCGGTAGGCCTGACCCGCTGCATACACCGAATCCCCTTGTTCCCTGGGGGTCCGCGCCGGAGAGTGAGCGGAAATGCCGCTGTA
>NZ_JAWLSG010000022.1:0-41728 GCF_033142305.1 Rhodococcus sp. IEGM 27
CGGCGCCAGAGGTCGAGTTCACCGGCCCGTTCGGGGGCGGTGTCGACGAGGGCGTGCGCCCAGCGGCGCATCGAGGTCCCGTTCTCGGGCAGGTCGGGGTCCCGGCCGGCGGTGATGTCTTCCCACGCGGCGGCGAGGTCGGGTACCAGGATTCGCCAGGACACGCCGTCGACGGCCAGGTGATGGATCACCAGCAGTAGCCGACCCTCCTGCGCCGACAGGTCGCCGTTGCGGTGGTCCCGGGAGGCGTCGAACCAGACGGCCTGCAGCATGACGCCCCGGGCCGGGTCGAGCCGGCCGGCTGCGGCCTCCAGTTCGGCGACCGCCAGGCGATGGAACTCCGGGCCTGTGACGCTCGCGACCGCGACCCGTCGGAGAAGATCGCCGCCGCCGGGGGCGGGTCCCGCGGGTACCTCCATGATCGGGTCGCGGCCCGGGGTGAGACGGAGCCGAGCGCGCAGGGCGGCGTGGTGCTCGACGACGGCCTCGAGGGTACGCGTGAGCGTCTCCTGGTCGACCCCTGCCGGGGTGGTCAGCAGTGCGGCCTGCGAGAACTGGCTGAAGTCGCCGCCGAGCTCGAGCAGCCAGGCAATGACAGGAGTCGGGGGGAGCTCTCCGATGTCGCCACCGGGCAGTTCCTCCAGAGTGGGTGCGGCGAACGGCTGGATCGAGACGGCCCGCGCGAGCCGGCTGACGGTCTTGTGTTCGAACACGTCCCGCGGTTGCACGGTAAGGCCGGCGGTTCGTGCCCGCGCGACCAATTGAATGGCCATGATGCTGTCGCCGCCGAGCGCGAAGAACGAATCGTCGACACCCACGGCGTCGAGACCGAGTACTTCTGCGAACAGGGCCGCGAGTACGCGCTCGACCTCCGAGCTCGGCATCCGCTGACTCGTTGCACGGACGGAGAAGTCGGGGGCGGGAAGTGCCCCGCGATCGACCTTGCCGTTCGGTGTCAGCGGGAACGACGGCAGGATGAGGATCGTCGACGGCACCATGTGCGACGGCAGGGCAGAGGCGGCATGGTCGATCAGGATGTTCCCGTCGATCTCCGCATCCGGCTCGGGCACGACGTAACCGATCAGATGGTCGGCGCCGTGGGAGTCCCGGTGGAGTGCCACCACGGCCTGGGCAACCCCTGGGTGGCGGAGCAGTGTGGATTCGATCTCTCCCGGTTCGACGCGGTAGCCGTGCAGCTGTATCTGGAAATCGCTGCGTCCCAGATACTCGATCTGTCCGAGACTGTTGTGGCGGGCGAGGTCACCGGTGCGATACATCCGGCTCCCCGGGGCACCGTTCGGATCCGGGATGAACCGAAGTGCGGTCAGGTCCGGTCGTCCCAGGTATCCGCGGGCCAGTTGCGCACCGCTGATGTACATTTCGGCAGCCACTCCGCGCGGCGCCGGGTGCAACCGGTGATCGAGGAGATACACCCGGGTATTCCACACCGGGGTGCCGATCGGAATCACGGGTGTGAGCGGCAGCGACGTGACATCGCAATAGGTGGCCGTCACCGACGCCTCTGCCGGACCGTACATGTTCCCGAGCGCGACGCTTCGGGACAGCACCCGGTCGGCGGTGCGGGCAGGCAGAGCCTCACCTCCCGAGAACACCCGGCGGAGCGACGAGGGGAATGCGCGTCGGTGGTCGCCGACGAACACCTCGAGCATCGAGGGCACGAATTCGACGACGGTGATGTTCTCGGTCGACAGCACCGTAGTCAGGTACTCGAGATCGAGATGGCCGTCGGGCCGGAGAACGACCAATGCGCTGCCGGCGCACAATGCCGAGAACGATTCCCAGATAGCGACATCGAACGCGATCGGTGCTTTCTGAAGGGTGCGGTCGCCGGGAAGGAGCGGCAGCTGGGATTGGGACCACGCCAGCTGATTGGTGATCGCTGCATGGGACACTGCGACGCCCTTGGGTCTTCCGGTGGAGCCCGAGGTATAGACCACGTAGGCGAGGTTCTCCGGATGCAGGGGAGCGATGCGGTCGGCGTCCGTGACCGGACGCGCATCCACAGCCTCGAGATCGAGGACGTCCAGGGCGAGAACCTCGGTGCCGGGAGGGATCAGAACATCGACGCCGGAAACCGTGAGCACCAATGCGGGCGCGGAGGACTCGAGCAGATAGGCGATGCGTTCGGGGGGATGTCCGAGGTCGAGGGCAAGCAGGGCGGCGCCCGCTTTGACGACGGCGAACATTCCGGCAAGCAGTTCGAACGATCGCGGCAAGGCCAGTGCCACCACGCACTCCGGTCCGATGCCCCGCCCGATCAGGATGCGCGCGAGCTGATTGGTCCAGGAGTCGAACTCGCGGTAGGTCAGGGCATTCCCCTCGAACACGACAGCGGTATCCTCGGGTGCCCTGGCGACCTGGGCATCGAAGAGGTCGAGGATCGTGTCACCGGGTAAGTCGTGTCTGGTGACGAACTTCCGGTCGAGCGCTCGCTCGAGCTCGGTGCTGTCGAGCAAGTGAATATCACCGACCACCGTGGTGGGCAGGTAAGACACCGTGTCGATCACGCGGAGGAACATGTCGACGAACCTGCGCACGGTCGCTTCGTCGAAGAGATCGGTGGAATACACGAACTCGCCGGTGATTCCGCCAGGCGCGCCGTCGTCGGTGAGGTGCTCGCGCAGAACGACATTCAGGTCGAACTGGGACAGGTGCGAGTCGAGGTCGAGGGTGGACACGCGCAGTCCAGGCAATTCCGGTTTCGCCTCCGCCAGGTTCAGGAAGGAGAGCATCACCTGGAACAGGGGGTGTGCAGCCGTGGAACGCGCCGGGTTCAGTTCCTCGACCAGACGCTCGAAGGGGATGTCCGCGTGCGCGAAGGCGTCGACATCCGTTTCTCGGACGCGGGCCAGGACCTTGTCGAACGGCAGTGCCGGGTCGATTCGCGTGCGCAGCACGAGGGTGCCGACGAACATGCCGACGAGATCGTCGAGTGCCTGTTCGCCACGTCCCGCGATCGGCGATCCCACCGTGACGTCGCCGGTGTTCCCGAGCCGCGACAGCAGCACCGCGAGAGCGGCGTGGACGGTGACGAAGGGAGTGGCATCGTGTTCCCGCGCCATCTCGGTCAGCCGACGGTGTGTCGCCGGCGACATGGTGAAGCGGGCGGTGGCCGCCTGGTAGGTGGCGGTCGAGGGTCGGGGACGGTCGGCCGGCAGTTCCAGCCTCTCAGGGAGATCGGCCAACGTGGTCCGCCAGTAGGTGAGCTGCTCGGACAGTGGCGACGTCGGGTCTTCTGCGGACCCCAGGACCTCTCGTTGCCAGAGTGCGAAGTCCCCGTACTGCACGGGAAGTGGTTTCCAGTCCGGGGCGTGACCCTGCGTGCGCGCGGCATACGCCGTGGTCATGTCTCGCGCCAGCGGAACCAGCGACCACCCATCCGCCGCGATGTGATGCACCACGAGCGCGAAGACGTGGGTGAATGGGTCCACGCGGAATACCTCGGCACGCAGCGGTGCCCGAACCGTGACGTCGAAGGTGGTGGCGATGACGTCGTCGATCCGTTCCCGCAGGTGCTTGTCGTCGAGGATCGGTATCGGCGTGAGTTCGAGTTGTGCCGCGTCGACGGGTTGCACCACCTGGACCGGTCCCTCGTCGGTGAGGGGGTACACCGTCCGCAACGATTCGTGTCGAGTGACGACGTCCATCAGGGCAGCGCTGAGAGCGGCAATATCGAGTGGTCCGCTGATGCGCACCACCATCGGTATGTTGTAGGCCGCGGAGCTGGTATCGAACTGATTGACGAACCACATCCGTTGTTGTGCAAACGATACCGGGACCGGCCGGGTGCGATCCCTCGGTCGGAGCGGTGGAAGGGACGCCTCCTCGTCCTCGGCGTCGAGCACGGCGGCCAGGGCCTGCACGGTCGGCGCCTCGAACAGGGCGCGCACCCCGATTCCGGTGCCCAGCGCCGAGTTGAGGCGGGCCACCACCTTCGTGGCGATCAGTGAGGTGCCGCCGAGTTCGAAGAAGTTGTCGTCGACGCCCACACCTTCGACACCGAGTACCTGCGCGAACACCGATGCGACCGCTTCCTCCCGTGGTGTCCTGGGCGCGCGGAACTCGGCGGCGTACCCGAGGGACTCGGGCACGGGCAGGGCGGTGCGGTCGACCGCACCGGTATCGTCGACGGGAAGAGTGTCGAGCTCGACTATCTCGGCGGGAATGCAGTGCGCGGGAAGCAGGGTCGCGGCGAACTCGGTCAGACGGCCCTGCTCCACTTCGGCACTCGCGGCCGGTGTCACATAGGACACCAGGGCGTGGTCACCCGAACGGGTGGTGTAGTCGACCGTCACCGCCTGGTCGATCGAGGTGTGCGCGGACATCGCGGCGTCGATCTCGTCGAGGGGGATACGGTATCCGCGGAGCGACGACCGGAAGTCGGAACGGCCGACGATGTGCAGGCACCCGTCTCGGTCGGTTCGCGCCAGATCTCCGGTGCGGTACATCCGTTCGCCGGGACCACCGAACGGACTCGCCACGAAGCGGGTGCTGGTGGCACGTGCCCGGCCGTGATAGCCCCGTGCGAGGGCGGGACCACCCACATACAGCTCGCCCACGACACCCGCGGGGACGATGTGCAGCCGACGATCCAGAATGGCGAGCGGCCGCCCGGGCGCGGGTATCAGCGGGAGGGTCTGTTTCTGGTGTGCGGTCGCGAGCACCTCCGACGCAGCCACCCAGGTGACGGTCTCGGTGGAGGCATACATCTGCACCGCGGTAGTCGACGCCGGCAGCGTGGACAATCGTGCGGCCAGGTCGGTGGAGACGGCCTCGCCGCCGAGGACGACGAGTCGCGGAGCTGACAGTGGAGTGCTTCCCGCCGTAGGCAGGGCGCGAAGAATCGGATCGAATGCTGTGGGGGTCCGGCTCAGGACAGTGACGTGTTCGTGGGCAATCAGTGCTGCGGTCTCCCGCGGTGATCGGGCGGTGTCGTCGTCGACGATCAGCAACCGCCCACCGTGCAGCAACGCACCCCACAGCTCCCACACGGAGAGATCGACGGTGTGGGTGGGGAACGTCGTCCACACATCGGAACAGTCGAAGCCGAAAGACTGGGATGCGGAAGCGAAGGCGGCGAGCACGGTGCGGTGCGAGAGAGAGACCGGCTTCGGCGGCGCCGTCGAACCGGCGGTGAACAGCACATAGGCGGCCGAGTCCGGCGTCGCAGCATGCGTGAGCGGCGCATCCGACGTCGCAGCGAGTTCGTGCACCGTGTCGGGAGCGTCGAGCACGACGACAGCAGAACCGGTGTCGGGGAGTTCAGCCGCGAGGTCGAGGTGAGTGAGGATCATCGCGGGATCCGCCGACGTCAGGGCATGCTCGACGCGGGGGCGGGGCCAGGTCACCTCGACCGGCAGACAGGCACCGCCCGCTGCGATCACCGCGAGTACGGTGACCACCCAATCGACGGATCTGGGAATCGCCACGCCGACTACGGTTTCGGGGGTAAGCGTGCGGTTGATCAGCAGGCGGGCCAGGCGAGTGACGCTGGTAGCCAGCTCGGCATACGAGACCGTGTCACCCGCGTAGGTGACGGCTCCGTGACTCGGGGACGTCGCCGCCGCGCGGAGTAATGCGTCTGCGAGAGTGTGGCTTTCACTCAGAGCGACGGGCTGCCGCCAAGGCGTGAGCGCGGCGTCCCGCTCGGCTGCATCGAGGATCTCGATGTCACCGATCGGGGTCTGCGGATTGTCGGTGACCGCCTCCAGTATGCGCACGAAACGCTCGGCGAAATTCCGCACCGTCTGCTCGTCGAACAGATCGGTGGCATACACGACCCCCGCCTGCATACCGAGGGGGGAGCCGTTGGTGTCGAGACGTTCGGAGAGCCAGAGCTGCAGATCGAACTTGGCCATTCCCGCGTCGTAATCGACCGGCTCCAGGCGGAGGCCGGGCAGCTCGAGACCGTGCAGTTCCCTGCCCGAAGGCAGGATGTGTTCGAACTCGAGCAATACCTGGAAGAGCGGTGAATATGCCGATGAACGTGGGGGGTCCAGCACCTCCACCAGCTGTTCGAACGGGATGTCGGTGTGACCGAAGGCGGCGAGATCGGTGTCCCGCACGTGCCGAAGGGTGTCGCCGAAACCCGTCGACTGGTCTGTCTTGGTACGCAGCACCACGGTGTTGACGAACATGCCGACCACATCGTCGAGCGCTGCCTCGCCCCGGCCTGCCACCGGAGTGCCGACGGCGACGTCGTCGGATCCACTGAGCCGGGCCAAGAGAACTGCCAGTGCGGCGTGCAACACCATGAACACTGTCGACGTGGAGGTACGGGCAAGCTCGAGTAAGGCGCCGTGCAATTCGGGGTCGATCGCGAATTCGACGCGGCCCCCCTGCAGCGACCGGGTGTCCGGGCGCGGGTGGTCGGTGGGCAACTCGAGCAGAGCGGGACTTCCGCTCAGTGTTTCGGTCCAGTAGTCGAGTTGCCGCGACAGCAGGCTGTCCGGGTCCGTGTCACTTCCGAGCAGTGCGCGCTGCCAGAGGGTGTAGTCGACGTACTGCACGGCGAGCGGTGGCCACTGCGGGGCGTGACCGGCGGTGCGCGCGGCGTACGCCGTGGTCACGTCCCGAGCCAATGGTGCGGTCGACGCCCCGTCCGCCGCGATGTGGTGCAGAACCAGTGCCAGGAGGTACTCGCTGTCGCCGAGCTGAAGGAGGGTGCAGCGCAAAGGGACGGCGGTGGCGACGTCGAACCTCGTCGAGCACACCTCGGAAAGGCGTTGCGCCAGCTCGCTTTCGTTCTCCACGGGGATCGGTTCGATGACGGGTACCGCGTCGGCGGCCGGCAGCACGACTTGGTGCGGGCCGTCGGGTGATGCGGGGAACACGGTGCGCAGCGATTCGTGCCGTTCCACGATGTCACCGATCGCGGCCACCAGGGCGGGCACGTCGAGTCGTCCCGTCAAGCGGACGACCAGCGGAATGTTGTAGGCAGGTGACGTGGTGTCGTACTGATTGATGAACCACATGCGCTGTTGAGCGGAGGACAGCGGAATGACGGCGGGGCGTGCCACCGGGGCAAGGGCGGGACGGTCGGGCCCGCGATGCTCGTCCCGGTCGAGTCTCGCAGCCAGTGTCGCCACCGTCGGCGCCTCGAACAGTTCAGCGACCCCGATCGTGGTGCCGAGGGCCGCGTTCACCCGGGCCACCACCCGGGTCGCCGTCAGCGAATTCCCGCCCAAATCGAAGTAGTCGTCGTCGGCGCCGATGCCGCTGACTCCCAGCACGGTCTCCCAGACAGCGGCGACGGTGGCCTCCGTCGGGGTGGCCGGCTTCCGATGAGTGCTGCCGGGCAGGAAAGTGGGTGCGGGCAACGCCGCACGGTCGAGTTTCCCACCGGGAGTGAGCGGGACCTCGTCGAGCGGCACGATGGCCGACGGAAGCATGTACCGGGGGAGGGTGCGTCGCAGGAGCGTTTCCAATCCGGGGACGTCCACCTGCGCGCCCTGCACCGGTCGCACATAGGCGACGAGTGTGGGGTCGCCTGCGCTGGTGGCGCGGTCGACCGTCGCAGCGAAGCTCACCGTGGGATGCCGCATCAGGACGGCATCGATCTCGCCGAGTTCGATACGGAAGCCACGGATCTTGACCTGGAAGTCGCTGCGGCCCAGGTACTCCAGCGACAGGCTGGTGGGTGTTCCGTCCGGAAGGTCGGCACACTTCCGCCACGCGGCGACGTCGCCCGTGCGGTAGAGGCGCTCGCCCGGTGGACCGTGCGGGTCGGCGACGAAACGTGCTGCAGTCAAGCCGGGTCGCCGGTGATACCCGCGGGCAAGGCCGGGACCACCCAGATACACCTCGCCTGCGACTCCCGGCGGAACCGGATGGAGTCGGGAGTCGAGAACCAGTATCGAGAATCCCCGGATCGGCCCGCCCAGGGTCACCCGTTGCCCGGGTGCGAGCGGTGGGCTCAGCGTCGACATGATCGTGGCCTCGGTGGGGCCGTATGCGTTGCGGACCCTCCGGGCGGCAGACGCCCACCGCGCGACCAACTCGGGCGGGCTTGCCTCGCCGGCGAGGGCCAGATCGGTCAGCTCGGGGAGGGCTGCGGGATCGAGTGTCGCCGCAGTAGTCGGCGTGAATATTGCGTGGCTGACGTGCTCGTCGGCGAGTATCCGGGTCAGTTCGGCGCCGCCGACGACGGCCGGTGGCACGATCACCACTCGCGCGCCGGCTCCGAATGCGCCGAGCAGTTCGAAGATGGAGGCGTCGAAGCTGGGCGAGGCGAAATGGGAGACCCGCGACTCGGGTGAAATTTCCAGACCTTCGCGTTCCGCGCTGACGAGGTCGGCGATGCCCCGGTGACCGACCGACACGCCCTTCGGGATGCCGGTGGAACCGGACGTGTAAATCAGGTAGGCCGCGTGGTCACGTCGCAGTGGCCGCAATCGGTCCGCCTGGGTCACACGGGTAGGAGAGCACCCGGCGACGGTGGTATCGGTTCGTGTGTCGTCCAAGTCGAGCCAGGACACGGCAGGCGAACGCAGGCGGTGCCGGTGATCGGTCACGCCCAGCACTGCGCCCGAATCGGTCAGCATGTGCTCGATGCGGGCCTGCGGGTAGTTCGGGTCTACCGGGAGGAACGCTGCACCGGACTTGGCGACGGCCCAGAGCGCGAGCACGAACTCGGAAGATCGCGGCAGTGCGAGCGCGACGATGGTGTCCGGTCCGGCACCGCGCGCGATCAGCAGGCGCGCCAACTGATTCGATTCCTCGTCCAGTTCCCGGTACGAAATGTCCGTGCCCCGCTCGGAGACGGCGACTGCGTCGGGATCGATCTCCGCGGCCGAAGTCAGGATGTCGGGCAGCAGTCGGGGCGGCAGCGCAGGTGGTCCCAGAGCGGGTACCAGGTTCGCGCATTCGGCGGGAGTGAGGACGTCGAAATCGCCGACGGCCGAACCGGAGTCGAGCGTGGCGACATCGAGCAGGTGCACCAAGCGGTTCCCGAACTCCCGCACGGTGTCGGGTTCGAACAAGGCCGTCGCGAAAAGAAGCTGGATATCGACGCCCGAACAGTCGGGGTGCGCCGAGCAGACGACCGACAGATCCGCGCCGTCGGTCGGTGACGCGTCCGTTGCCGTACCCACGAATTCGAGACCGATCTGGAATGGGTACCGGCCGGACGACTCGTCCCGTAGGCCCAGTGCCGCCGCGATCTCGTCGAAGGGGACGTCGGAGTGGGTGTACGCGCCCAGCTCCGTGTCGCGGACCCGTCCGAGCACGTCGGTGAACGTTTGAGCGCTGTCGACGAGGGTGCGCAGGATCAGCGGCCCACCGCCCGGACCGCCGGAGGTGCCGACCGCGATGTCGTCGGTGCTCCCCAGTCGCGAGAGCAGTGCGACCAGCCCGGTATGGATCGCGGAGAAGGCTGCGAATCGGCAGTCGGCGCCGACACTGTGCATGCGTTGGTGCAGTTCGGCCGGGATGCGAACATCGACCCGTCCGTCCGCCACGAGTGTGCGATCGACGGGCCGCGGATGGTCGGTGGGCAGAATGTCGTTCGCGGAAAGGCCGTCGAGGGTCTGCTTCCAATAGTCGAGCGCAGCCACCTTCCGCCGTCGGCGTGCTCCTTCGGCGGCGGATTCGAGATGAACGTCCGCTGTCGCGTCTTCGGGGCGGGCCTCCAGGAGCTCCTGCAGCAGGGCGACGAAAGCGGAATGATGCCGACGCAAGTCCTCGTCGGTGTACCGGTGTGGATTGCCCCGGAACTCGACCAGCGTCCTCTCGGGTGTGCCGCTGCGGTAGACGTTCACCAGGAGGTCCTCGACGGGACCGGACGTGACGACGTGAAATTCCCCGGTCACCGGGCCCAGTGTGATTTCCGGGTGGAAGAGCATGACGTTGACCATCGGACCGGTGAGCCGGCGGCCAGACGATCGGTCGCCGGCATCACGGCGAATGTCCTCGAGGGTGTAGCGCTGATGGCGGAGTGCGCCCATGAGCTCCAACTGGGACCGGCGCAGCATCTCGTCCACCCGGTCCTCGGGCGGCGAGCTGATGTGCAGTGGGGCGAGGCTGACGAGCATTCCACCGGAACGTCGCAGGATGGTGGTGGTTCGACCGGAGACGGGCAGGCTGAGCAACACATTCTCGCGGCCGCTCATTCTCGCCAGGTAGCAGCCGAAGGCAGCCACGACCACGCCCGCTGCGGGAACTCCGAACACCTCGTCCGAGTGCATCAGGCGCTCTGACGCGGCATCCGACAGCGAGGTAGTCAGGAGAATGCTCTTCGCGACCGCCGGCGAGACCACTTCGGACAGGCTCGACCCCTCCGCGAACCCGGAGATCCGCTGCGCCCAGTAGTCGCGGTCGGCTTCGAATCGAGACGACGACCGATACTGCTGGTCGAGGGCGTACAGCGTGCGCAGATCCGCCGCGGGATTCGGTTCCGGGGGGCGCCCCTGCACGGCAGCCGTGTAGAGGGCGGCGATGCGATTGACCATGGTCATCGCCCCGTATCCGTCCAGCGCAACGTGGTGAATCCTGCTGTACCACAAGTAATGCTGATCCCCGACGTGCAGAACCGCTGATGCGGCCAGCATGTCCGCCTCGGGGTCGAGGGGTCTCGTGTAGTCGTCCTCCATCCACGTGTGCGCCGCCGCCACCGGGTCGGCGGCGGCCCGGAGGTCGACGTACTCGGTCGACAACTCGAGGGTCGGGTCGACCACCTGGAAAGGTTCGCCGTCCACCTCGAAAATCCGGAGGTACGGGGAGTGGAACTCGCGCGCGGCGGTCACGGACGCCTCGTCGAGCAAGGCCACATCCAGGGGTCCGTGCACTTCGACGTACTGCGCGATGCAGAGGGGAACCTCGGGCGTCAGCCGCTGCGCCAGCCACATCCCGCGCTGCGCCGACGACAGCGGGAAGCCGGCACCGAACCTGTCGGTGTGGGGGTCGGATGAAGTTGAAGAATCCAAGGGGAGGATCCCTCCATTCAACGACCGAGGGTCGCGGGTGACCGCCACACCCGTGGGGCGTGGAGGTCAGAGGGGCCCGGGGTACGGGTTTCAGTTACGGTGCGGTGATCGTTCGGGACCGCGTTCTGACTGTGTCCTTCCGGTGTGGTGCTTAGCCTTGTTACATCGTCAACCCGACGCCCCCCGTTACGGGTCCCGGCCAGGAGTTTCGGCAGCCGTGTGGCAGCTCCGGGCTATCACCGGGTTACACCCCGAACGGTGACCCGCGCAACTGGTGACCGGTCACCGCGGCCGAGGCCGTAGAATCCAACGACCGTGAGCCTTACCCTCGGAATCGTCGGACTGCCCAACGTCGGCAAGTCCACCTTGTTCAACGCGCTGACCAACAACGACGTGCTGGCCGCGAACTACCCGTTCGCCACCATCGAACCCAACGTCGGCCTGGTCGAACTGCCCGATCCCCGGCTGAACAAGCTCGCCGAGATCTTCGGTTCCCAGCGGATCCTGCCTGCGACGGTGTCGTTCGTCGATATCGCCGGCATCGTGAAGGGCGCCTCCGAAGGCGCCGGTCTCGGCAACAAGTTCCTGGCCAACATTCGGGAAGCCGACGCCATCTGCCAGGTGGTACGCGTGTTCAACGACGACGACGTGGTGCACGTCGACGGCCGCGTCGACCCGGCGTCCGACATCGAGGTGATCGAGACCGAGCTCGTCATCGCCGACATGCAGACGTTGGAGAAGGCTCTGCCGCGGCTCGAAAAGGAAGCGAAGAAGAACAAGGACCTCAAGCCCCTGCACGAGGCCGCACTGGCCGCGCAGGAGGTGCTCGACACCGGCAAGACGCTGTTCAGCGCGAAAGACAAGCTCGACTTCACACTGCTGCGCGAGCTGAGCCTGCTCACCACCAAGCCGTTCCTCTACGTGTTCAACGCCGACGAGGCAGTGCTCACGGACGAGGCGAAGGTCGCCGAGCTGCGCGCGTCCGTCGCCCCCGCGGACGCCGTGTTCCTCGACGCCAAGGTCGAACAGGAATTGCTCGAGCTCGACGAAGAGGACCGGCAGGAGATGCTCGACTCCATCGGACAGTCCGAGCCCGGCCTCCACGCACTCGCCCGCACCGGCTTCCACACCCTCGGCCTGCAGACATACCTCACCGCAGGTCCCAAGGAAGCACGGGCCTGGACCATCCACAAGGGCGACACCGCCCCCCAGGCCGCCGGCGTCATCCACACCGACTTCGAACGTGGCTTCATCAAAGCCGAGATCGTCTCCTACGACGACCTCGTCGCCGCCGGATCCATGGCCGCCGCCAAAGCCGCAGGCAAGGTGCGCATGGAAGGCAAGGACTACATCATGGCCGACGGAGACGTCGTGGAGTTCCGCTTCAACGTTTAGTGGGGCTAAGTCGCCGCAGGTGGGCGGTTCTACTTTCGAAAGAATGTCCTGGTCACGACCACTTTCTGACTACCTGCGGCGCACGGCTGGTCACTAGTTGATTAGCCCCGGACGGGGCTTAGATGGGGCTGTGGCCACCCAATGCCTACCGCTTGAGTTCACCCGGCGGCAGTAGTGGCGCACCGCCACAGGTGCGGGCTAGCCTGGCCCCAGTACGGCACCGCAGGGCAGCGCCCCGCAGCCGGTACACGGTCCTGGCTAGTGGTCGGGTACGAGAGATCTCCGGACACCAGTCTGGGGATCAGCATCAGCACTTTCGGCGAGCAGCGCTCGCGGCAATTCCAGTTCGGTCAGAGACCGGCTTCCACCCGGCAGCAAGGTTGCTCCCGGTTCCACAGCCTGACTCTACGAACCGAACGGAACCCATCATGACGACCACACGACCGGCCGATACTCGGCCCTGGAACGACCGCCCGCTCTTCACCCATCCCGGACGCGCTGCACTGCGCCCCGAAGTGGCCGCCCTACTTGCCTGGGGTAGCGACGGCGGACAGGGGTACGCGAATCAGGGTGACGTCCTAGTCGACCAGACCAGCGACGGCGTCGATCTGAACTCCATCTGGAACCAGGCCGCGCAAGCGCTGTCCTCGTGGAACCGGGAGCGATCCGCCCTGGCTTCGCTCATCTCGTATCCGACGGTGGCCGTGGGCGACGCGATCCCACAGGCGCTGGGCGGCGCGAACTTCGAGAAGGCGTCCGAGTATGGCGAACCGCAGGGTATCCGCAGCCAGCCCGACGCGCTGATTCTCAGCTACGATTTCGAGGACTACGATCTGGCGTCGCGCATGACGTGGAAGTTCCTGCGCGCAGCAACGGCGGAACAGGTCTCTGCTGCGATCAATTCTGCGTTCGAGGCCGACAACCGTCTGGTCACGGGCACGCTCCTGCGGCGGCTGTTCGATCCAACCGAAGGATTGAACGAGCACGCCCACCGAGTGTTCGGATTGTGGAACGGCACTGACGGAATGACCCCGCCCCCGCACGCGGGTCAGTCGTTCCCCAGCACGACGAGCCACTACCTGGCGTCCAACAATGCCGCCATTGACCCTGGCGACCTGGTGGACGCCATCGACCAGGTGCGCAGCAAGGGCTTCGGCATCAGCGGCAATACGCAGCTGATCGTGCTGTGCCACCCAAACGAGGCCGAGGAGATAAGCACGTTCAAGGCGGGGGTGGAGACCAACGGCGTCACGAGCAAGTTCGACTTCATCCCGTCCGAGACCGCGCCCGCATACCTGACTGAAGAGAACGTCGTCGGCAAGATCGCGCCCGGTGAGTTCGGCGGGTTGGAGGTCTCCGGTAGCTATGGCCCGGCCTGGATCATCCCTAGCTACTTCGTTCCGCAGGGGTACCTGGCGGTGGTCGCGACCGGTGGGCCGAACAGCAGCCTCAACCCGGTCGCCTTCCGTCAGCATACGAACCTCGCCTACCAGGGACTGCGGATCATTCCCGGCCGGGACCAGCGATACCCGTTGCAGGACAGCTTCTTCCAGCGGTCCTTTGGGTGTGGTGTTCGCTACCGTTCGGCTGCGTGCGTCGTCCAGGTGACGGCGGGCAGCGTCTACACCGCGCCGACCTGGGAGTGGTCGTAATGGCTCGCGACACCGAGAAGATTCCCGGCGAGTTTGGCTGGGGACCGGGCCTGACGCCGCCCGGCCTGGAAGAAGCACCACCGAGCGAAGGTGGACGGTATCGCGGCAAGACGCCGCCGATGACCGACGACAGCGGACTGACCGTCCTGGCCGACGAGCTGGCACGCCGGGGCAGACGATGAGCGCCCGGCGGAACTACCGGCGTGACCGGATGGGCCGATTCGCTGGTGCGGGGGTGAAGGTGGCCGCAACAGCCAAGGGTGCGCGTACGGTCGCCAAGGCAGCCGCGAAGACCGGAGCCCGGAAGGTCGGCAGTACCTACGTCAACGGTTCGTTCGAGAAGAACCTCGAAGTGGGCCGGGGCGGAGCCTACAAGGGCCTGAAGGTGGGAGCCGAGTTCAGGACACCCGCTGGACGCGGCGCTGTGGTCAAAGGGATTGTCGGCTACCACGGCCCGCCCAATCGCCGGCTCGACATCACCCCCGTCTTGGACAAGAAACAGAAGAAGCTCGCGGTTACCGCAACCCGCAACCCTGCCGCCGCTCGGAGGGCGTCCGCAGGGAAGAAGCTGAGGCGGTAACCGCTTGAGCGGTTGCCGGGTGGGGGCTGCCACCCCACCCCACCCGGCACACCCGCTTCCTGCCCAAGCTGCCCGGTCTAAACGGCGGCGCAGCCCACCGCTAAACGCCCACCCCGCGCCGCGCCGCGCCGCACAACTTCACAGACTTCGGCGGCAGTGGGTGGACATCCCCTACCCCGCCGGAAGAGCCGACCGGACGTGAACTTGTTCTGACGGTCGGCGCGAGCAAGGCCTCACAGGTCGACTTGTCCCTGGGGTGGCTACTCACAGATCGCCCCTGAGGATTCGCCCCTCGGGGGCGATCTGTCTAGTTCGGTGGTGGGATGCCGTCGAGTAGAGCGCCGGGAGTGGTCTGTAGCCCCGTAGCAACCTTGAGGATGTTCTCTATACGGGAGCTGCGCTGCCCGCGCTCGATCTGGCCCAGGTGCGTGAAGTGGATACCGATGTGGTCGGCGGCGACTTCTTGGCTCCAACCGAGCTCCAACCGTCTCGCGCGCACGCGAGCCCCAAACGACGCCACAGTGGCGCTGATCGGTGGCTTGAGCTCGGGCATCGTGTGCAGCTCATACGTCTAAGGTGCAAACGTCCAGAGTGGAAACGTCGTATCTGCTGTTCAAGACCAGAAACGGAAGAATAGGATGCGGGAGCGATCCCGCCGGAGGGTCGCCCAGGCCCTATAGGAGAACGATGAAGCGGTGGGCACTAGTGATCGGGCTGATTGCTGCGCTGTCTGTTGCGGGATGCACAAACGGCGGCGGAGGCGATGCAGCAGACCCTCAGTCAACGACCGCCGCAGCGAGGTCGACGGCGCAAGCGGCAGATGACGCGAAATTCAGCGAGGCATGCGAGGCCTTTCAGGCGGTGGGCGAGCGAGCCCGGAGGCAGAAGTACGCACTGCGCGACAGCGAGGACATGTCTTTGTCGGCCGCACAACGCGCCGAGGCCAAACGTGTTCTCGAAGAAACCATCTCGGACAAGTCAGACTACGACCCAGACGTGAACCCGAGCGAGTGCAGCGGTCCGGTCTGGGAGCGCTACTACGCCGAGGTGCGGGCGTACGTCGCCACAACAAGCGCCGCAGTAGCGACGACGACGCAGGCGGGGGGTGTCACGTGGAAGTACCTTCAGAGCGAGCACGCCAAGTTCCTCGGGATGAAGTGCGGCAGTGATAGCAAGTCGCCGTCTTACGTTGTGTGCCTCGGGCTTCAGAATGCGATGATCGACTCGTTTGAACGCGACGCAACCGCGCTTCCTCCGAGTAAGGCCCGCGCTGACGTACTGGGGGCGATCGACAGCTACCAGGAGGCACACGACAAGTACGTCGCCGCGATGTGCGAGATGGATGGGGCCACGGCCACCGACTGCATCACGGCACCACTGCTTATGTCGATGCCGTACGACACCATCGTCCTGGTGGTCAACAGAGAGGCCGCAGCCCAGTAAGCGCGCCTTCACGACCCAGAACCCCGTCGTCTCCACGGCGGGGTTCTGTCGCATGGGGCCGTGCTCGGAAGCGCTCCCTGACTTCTTCTGGGCAGGGTCGCCAGACCCTCGGTCGAAACCAGGGCTTCTCCGTGGACCTCAGGGGCCAAATCAGAACCCTCGTGGTCGCGCAAATCCAGGACGTATCGATGTAAATGACTGTACTGCAACGGTTATCGACGCACTAGCATTTGCCTCCTATGCCTGGGGCGTGGCATAGTAGCGGCAGCACCAAAGCGGCCTCAGCGGCGTTACCTGGTGCGGCGAATGGCTTGATTAAATGACTGTCCGAGAGGATGCCTGGCCGGAGCGAAGCATACGACCACCTGCGGTAGTGGGTGGGGCGATCACTCGAACTTCGGAAGGTTCAAGACTAGCCGGGATTAGAACGGTACTCCCAGGTTCCCAACAATCATCGTGGGTACCTGGGATTTTGCGGTTCTCAGGGACCCCGAGAAAGGGATCTTCCAATGAGCCAGCAGGCAACCAATCAATACGAGCGGACGCGCCCCGCTGCGTCACACCCCGCGCCGAACCACCGGCCACGACGGATAGCGATCAATCCCGACGACCTGTCCAATCTGCCCACTAGGAAAGGGCGAGCCGGGGCGGTGGAGTTCTTTGCCGAGATCGGCGTCGCCGGAATCACCGAAACCCGTATACGCAACGCGACCGAGCAGGGCGAACTGCGCCGTTTCAAGATCGCGGGACACAACTGGTACTCCGACCGCGACCTCTGGGACTTCTTGCAGGGCCTCGCGAGCGGAGGCCGGGCATGAGCGGTTCCGACTGGAGCTCTGGCGACGGATGGACGCCGGACGAGCTAACAAGGCAGCGTGCCGAAGCTGACCAAGTGCTGGCCGTACTCACGGAGACCGCGAAGTACGACACCGATGTAGAGGACGAGAAGCTACGCCGAAGTGTTGATCGCGTCATGGCGGGGATGCGACGTGCCTGCACTACCGTCCCTGAAGACCTCTGGGATAATGGATTCCATGGCGGAGGCGGGAGCGACCTTGCCCCTGTGATCGATCCGGCAATGCCGAAATGGAGCAAGGATTTCCCCGAGCATGCCTCGGTCGTCATCTTCAGCTGGAAGCCAGGCAACCGATGGATTGTGCGGATGCCACTCAGTCCGAGGGACATACTGCGGATGGTTGTTCCGCCCGCTGAGATGAAATGCGAGCACCACCAGGGATCGGTGCGAGACGAGGCGTCATACCTGACGGTTGCGCGGGGGCAGTACGTCGTAGCGCTCGTGGTGTGCAGGCGGTGCCGTCGACTCCTTGATCACAAGTACCCAGAAGCACTGCACTGGCACACCCCCGCCACTACAGGGCCATTCGCAGGCCCCTGAGCGTCGCCACATCGGAGCAGCAACCCCAGGAGGGGGTACGGGCGGGGGTGTTGGGCAAGTCACCGGGCGGCAAGAGAAAAGACGCGCTCCGGCCTTCGACCGAAACGCGCCTTCTCACTGCATGGAGAGCGGAGCCTTCTCCAGCCAACCGGAAGTGCTGGCCACCCAGAAGCATACGCCACTGCAACGCAGGGGTATTGGAGGCAGTTCACACGTTCGGGACCCGAAAGTGACCGCGTCCTTGTGGAGTCGGCGGTCTGAGTGTTCTCAGACCGGCGACTCCTACAGCCGGAAAATGCTGTGCCGCAACCAAAGTCAGATACCAGGGTGGTAGGGTGGGCATTGCCTGGTTATGGCACAGCGAAACGCCCGTCCTACCTTGGGCAAGGAGTTTGACGGGCGTCTGCTGAATATGAAATTTGCTTCCGAGATTGTCACCTCTCGGGGCTGAACCCCATCCTCATGCGAAAGGATTGACCGTGGTAAATGGTACCAGTATTATTGTGCCCCTGCAAGATACGCATACTCGGACCGTTGTGGACGTTTGGCGAGCCTTGGGCTTCCGGCACAACGAGATTGCCTCTATACTCGCCGTAGACCCTACGACGCATCGCACCGAGACTAAGCTCCATCCCCTCGCGGAATATGAAGCCGCCGAACTAGAGATCCCCCGCGACGTCAATCTTTACTTCGGGGTGAACCCTCGGCGTGAGGGGCTCGAGTATGGGCGCGGTGGCGAAACCGATGTCACCCGCGTGGTGACGCTGTTCGCCGACCTGGATGTCAAGTCCGGTGCCCTGGGTTCCATGAAGGAATGCCACCGCGTTGTTGGGAAGCTGACCAACGCGCTCGGGATCAAGCCCGCCGTCATCATCGAGACCGGGCGGGGTCTGCAGCCGTTCTGGCGAATCGCAAACACGGCCAGCGCTCCGAACACGATTCACGACGAAGACGACCGGCTGGCTTGGAAGATCCTGCTCGCGCGCTTCGGAGGCCTGGTGCAGCAGATCGTGGACGAAGTGCGACCCGGCGCAAAGATCGACAACGTCTACGAACTTGCGCGCGTGCTGCGGTGCCCTGGTTCGGTCAACAACAAGTATGACGACAGACCCGTAGTGACGGCGACCGTCAACTCCGAAGCGCGCGCCGTCAGCCGGACGAAACTGCTCGCGGCTTTGGATCGACGGGACGCTCGTTCGCTGGGCGGTCAGGTGAGCCGCCCGACTCCCAAGGTCGCGACAGACCTGGAGGAAGCCGAGCAGTGGATTCATTCGGTTCCGGGCTGGGACGCCAAGTACGACGACATGGGTGCGGCACTGCGGTGGCACTGCAACTATCGCGACATGCTGGACAAGTTCGCGCACGGTACCGATGACGACACGTCTGCGCACAATCTCATGCGTAACCGCGTCTACCACGCGATTAAGTGCGCGACCGAAGGCGAAGCCGGACTCGGGCTCGCTCTCGCGTTGATCCGCGACGCTTACCTGGAGACAATGCAGCGTCGCAGAGATGGAGAGCTACCGGGCGAACGCCGTTCGCGGTTCGTTGCCGAGGACGACTTCAACCGAGCTGTTAAGGGTGCCATCGCGTCGGCGCGGTACAAGACCCCTCCCGACGGCGACAAGGCCCGCATCGAGCTGACCGAAGCCGAGGCCTGAGATGCGAAAGACGGAGAATCCGGACGGCACGCTCACCCTCCACTTCGGCTCTGCTCGCAAGGGTAAGCGTTCCTCGGGTGATCTACGCCTCGTGGACGAGAGCGACGCCCAGCACGCCAAGGCGCAGATGGAAGCCGAAGCCGCGACGCACTGGCCCAGCCCCAACGAACCCACAAAAGTCGCTCGGAAGCTTGTCGAGCGGAAGGCGTTCGGGGGTGGTTCGCCGCTGTTCTGGCAGGACGACTGGATGACCTGGACCGGGGCGCATTGGAGCCGAGTAGCCAGGAATG
This sequence comes from Rhodococcus sp. IEGM 27, assembly GCF_033142305.1. Lineage (NCBI taxonomy): Bacteria > Bacillati > Actinomycetota > Actinomycetes > Mycobacteriales > Nocardiaceae > Rhodococcus > Rhodococcus sp. IEGM 27. Next base: position 19,361 of record NZ_JAWLSG010000022.1, read on the forward strand.
ACGTCAGCTCCGACCTGCGAAAGATTCTGGAAGACGGGTTGTATCTCAAGTCGGGCAGTGGCGACAGTGGTCTCGAGCAGGTGCCTGTTCCGTGGAATCCCAACCGGAAGAATCTCGGCGAGGCGCTTGATGCGCTCCGTGATATTTCGTTGGTGAAGAGCGGCACGCTGGTACCCGCGTGGATCAGCAGCGATGGTGCGGCCGTGAGCGACCATCCACTCGGAGCTCCCGGCAACTGGATCGCGTTCAGTAACGGGCTGTTCAACTGGCGGACGAGAGAGCTTGTTCCGTGCGTGCGGGAATTCTTTAACGAGTCGTCGCTGCCGTTCGCTTACGACCCGGACGCCCCTGAACCCGACTTGTGGCTGCGGTGCTTGGACCAGTGGTTCCCGGAAGACGCAGAAGCGATTCAGCTCCTGCAGGAGTGGTTCGGTTATGTGATCTCGGGCCGGCTCGACCTGGAAGCCGCGCTCTACATTCAGGGCATCCCCGGTTCGGGGAAGACTACTGTCCGCAAGGTGCTGGAGAAGTTGGTCGGCAAGGCCAACGTGGTCAGCATGAGCACGAGCGACCTGAACAACGATAACTTCGGCTTAGAGAAGGCAATCGGTAAGACGCTGATCGTATTCCCCGAGGCGACCTTCGGTCGCAATGCGAAGGCAGCAGTGGAAAAGTTCAAAGAGATCGCCAGCGGTGAATTCGGGTCCGTACGTCGCAAGCATCGCATCGACTGGGAAGGTGTTCTGCCCGGTCGGATGATGTTCACCTCCAACCACGCGCCCGACTTCCGAGACAACTCGGGAGCTCCGCTGGATCGCCTCTACGCCCTGGCGATGAACCAGAAGTTCCGAGGGACAGACGCGATGAGCTCCACCTTGGAGCACGACCTGAACAAGGAGGTGTCGGGAATCCTCAACTGGGCATTGGACGGCCTGGCCTGTTTGAGTACGCGGGGGAGGTTCGTACAGCCTGCGTCTGGCCGCGAAGTGCTGGAAGACGCGGCAGAACTCGGTTCGCCGATGGGGGCCTTTGTCCGCGACTGCTGCGACGTTGGCAACGGCTTCCGCCTTTCCACGGAACGGCTCTACGACGAGTACGAGCGCTTCGTGGGACGCAACGGGAAGCCTCTCGGAAAAGCGAAGTTCGGCGCTGAGCTGCGGTCCTACATGAAGGGGGCGTACCCCGATGTGGCGTTCGACCGCAAGAAGAGAGGAGTTGACGGTAGGCCAGCCTACGAAGGGCTGGCCCTGAAGAGCAGGACTGTCCACCTGCCCCGTGATCAGGGGGACGGGGGAGCAGAAGCTCGAAAGGCTTCTGACCGGGCTTGACCGGGCAGTGACCGGGCAAATGGCCCTGAGCCCGGTCACATGTTTTCGCTGGTAGAGGGCTGTTTCTGCAGGGGTTGACCGGGTTGACCAGGTAGAAACAACGTATTTGGGTGTGTAGCAAGTAAATAGGGGTACTGGTGTAGGGGGCATGGTGCATAGGGCAGTGGGTACCTGTTTGTTGTATAGCACCTAGTTTGTGCGTTTTGCCCGGTCAGCCCGGTCACCTGGGGAAATGCACCTGTCGAGACCCCGCCACCTGGGGAAATGCGCTACAGCCAGCCCGGTCACTTGCCCGGTCAAGGGGCAGTCGACGGGCCTCCGTAGCCGTATCGCTCTCGCGGACCCCCTCCGCATTATTCGCAGGTTCAACGAAAAGGAACGAAGATGTTCGAGCAGAACGAATCAAGCGACCCATCGAATCGTGTTGTGGAGTGGAAGGATGGGCGTACACCCCGGCCGGACAGCATCTGCACCGCGCGGAAGACGAACGGCGAACCCTGCCGCAAGCAGCGCGTGACGGGTGCGACCGTCTGCACTACGCACGGGGGCCGAGCCCCGCAGGTGAAAGAGAAGGCGCGGATACGTCTCGAAATGGCGGGCGATAAACTCGCGAAAGAGTTGCTGCGCATCGCTATTGACGATCCGGACGTTTCCGACGCGATAAAGCTGGCGGCGATCCGGGACGCACTGGGTCGTATCGGCATCACAGAGAAGACTGCTCTGGAGGTTCAGGTCGGCCCGACCAAGCCCTTTGAAGCGATTCTCACGGGCATGCTTGAAGGCGGCAGTAGGGCGGAAAGCCGAGCGGCGCGGGGAGTTCCAGACTCGGGGTTACCCGGTTGGCTGGCGGACGAACTGAACGTGGTGGATGCCGAGTTCGTGGACGAGGACGAGCCTGCGCGTCCACTCGTTCGTCGCGACAACCCCACCCCGGCTCCCGAGTCTGCGTCCTCGGGGCTCCTCCCGCTCGATGAAGCGCTGACGCAGCTACAGGCCACGTCGCCGCCACCCGCACCACAGGCCCGCCGCCGCAATAAGCGCCAGTAGGCCATTCGCGGCCGTCTGAGCGTCCCGCCTGCGGCCTTGCGGGGCTGCTGGGCAACCCGCGCACCTACCCGCCAATACTCAAGCGCGCAGGCAAACTGGAGAGCCCCGAAATGGTCGCAGGAACCGTGGTTTCAGGGCTGGTGTGGGGCTAAGTGGACGGTCGCCTCGCATGATCGTGCAGGTGAAACATCAAGTCTGACAGACCCTATGGCGTTTGGACTGAACGTTTGGACGGGTAGGGTGGTATGTGTTGGACAGACGAGAGGCTGAAAGATGGCGAACCGCTACGCAATTCGTGAACAGACCACCGGGCGATTCCAGGCGCGTTGGTATGACGACGGAGGGAAGCGTCGCAGCAAGACGTTCGGGACGAAGACCGCAGCTAAGAAGTTCTTGGACGGGATTCAGGCCGACCGCAACCGGGGTGACTACATAGACCCCAGCGACTCAAAGCGCACCTACCGAGAAGTCGCGGAACTTTGGATCGGCAGTCGCAACCTGCGGCCGAAGACGGCGCAGTCGTACCGGACGATTCTGGAACAGCGGATCTACCCGACGTTCGCTGAGCGGCCCATCGGCAGTATCACCACGATGGACTTGGTTGCCTGGGTTACGGACCTTTCGCTGCACGGCAAGCGGGTCGGCCACAACAACAAGGGACCTGCGGACCCGTCCAATAAGCGCGCCGCCCGAGACGCCCGCTACCGGGAGCGAGCAGGCAAGACACCGATCGGGAAGCCGCTCGCACCTGGGACGGTCCACAACGCGGTGCGGGTGATGCGGCAGGTGTTGGACGCAGCGGTGCGTGCGCGGTACCTGCGCGGTAATCCGGCCCACGGCCTCACCCGCGACGACTTACCCAAGGCTCACCGCGACACCACCTCCACCCCGTACCTGAGCGCGGCCCAGGTGGAACGGCTGGCCGTCGCAATGGAGGAGACCAGCGGCGACCACGCCCTGGCGTTGCTGGTGCGGTTCGCTGCACAGTCTGGGATGCGCGCAGGGGAGTGCTGCGGCCTGCGATGGGAGAACGTGGACCTGCTGCGGGGCCGGATTACCGTGTCGGAGTCCATCTCGTCGCTGAGTGATGGTGACTGGACCGTCGTGCCGCCGAAGAACGGCAAGACCCGCGTGGTGCCTGTCCCACCCGCACTGCGGGACGCACTGAACGCCCTGGCGACCGAGCGCAGCTCGCACGGGGCATTCACCCCCGAGTTGTACGTCTGGCCCGGTCCCGCGACCGAGGAGGCCGCGTTCGGCACCGAGCCGATGATGTGGGGGCGCGACTTCTACTTGCCGTACTGGAAGCTGGCCGTTGCCAAGGCCGGGTTACCAGGCGCACTCCGCTTCCATGACTTGCGGCACACCTGCGCGGCGTTGCTCATCGCGGCCAACGTCCCGGCCAAGGCAATCCAGGTGCACCTGGGCCACTCGTCCTTCAAGATCACGATGGACACCTACGGCCACCTGTACGAGGATGCCAGCGATACGGTCGCCAATGCCATGGACGCCGCCTTCACGGCCCAGGCAACCGCGGAGCCGACGAACGTGCGAGCGATCAGGGGTTAGCGAGGTTTGTCTGGGCCGTCGTCTATGCTCCGCCTGTGGGTGCCCTCGAATTCATCGCAGCGATAGTCGGATCGCTGGCTTGGCCGATCGTTGTGTTGATCGTTGTAGTCGTCCTGCGTCGCCAGATCAAAGAGCTCGCGGGGAAGTTGATCGCGCGATTTGCCGAGCTTATTGAGCTCAATGGACCAGGTTTCTCCTTCAGGTTCAGCGAGCAGCTGGACGAACTTGAGAGAGAGGTCGAAGAGATTGCCACGAAATCGGCGGCAGGAGCGAAAGCGACCGAGGCTGAACCCGATGGCGCTAGCGCGACCGAGGCTGAACCCGATGGCGCTAGCGCGACCGAGGCTGAACCCGATGGCGCTAGCGCGACCGACGGTGCCAAGGTAGGGGAGGGGACTCGGACAGCTGGGGCAGAACAGCGCGAGACCACGGCGCTTGGCGAAGACCCGCTCGTTGTTTTGCTAAGAGCATATCGGGTTGTCGAGAAGGCGATTGCACGAGCCTTGGACCGTCACGGCATTGCGCTGCAACGGCAGATGCCTCCGAATAGGGCGCTGAAGCTCCTTTCTGCGAAGGCGGACGTTGACCAGGGCCTACGCAGCATTGTTGCGGACCTCGCGACTCTTCGGAACAAAGCTGTGCATGAGGATCTTCAACTCTCTCAAGAAGATGCAGAACGGTACACGTGGATCGCCGACGACATAGCTGAGTACCTGGATCGGCTCTGACGATTGGCGACCAGGAGCTAGCCCTTGGGAACCTTCCGCGCCCGCTTCATCTTCGCCACGCGGTCAGGTTGGATGTACAGCTGGTCGATGAGTCCGTAGGCCAGGGACAGTCGGTCGGCTGCTTCGTCTTGGCTGACCTCTTCGTATTCGTCGGGGTGTGCTCCGGCATTGCCCGTTGTGCGGATTACGTCCACCCACTCCTTGAAGGAAGGCGGGATGTCGCCCTCCTCCACCATCTTCTTAAGCTTCTCGTACAGGTTGCGCTGGCTCTTGGCTTCTCCCGAACCGCGCTCTTGAACGAGGAACGCTAGGACGCCGCGTGCCATCACTGCGGCTGCATGCGGGGCCTGAACGGAGAGGGAACGCATACCCTCCTCATACATCGTCGCCATGCGATCCGGCACGATGCCTCGCATGTTGGAGGTGTCTGCGCCAGGGAACGGCCACCAGTGAATCGGAGCCATACTCCGGCTGGCTCCTGCAGGAGCCTTCTGTCGTTCCTCAATTACAACCGTACTTTCCTCGCATCCATGGCACCTCAGGACGACTACCCGCTGCATCGTTACCCTGTTGCTGCTTCCCGGGATGCCGCGGCTCACGAGGGTCCATTGAGCGACCTGGTCGAAGTTGCTCGTGCGTCCGCATCGGGGGCATGTTCCGCTGGGGTCCCCGCTGTAGGGCAGTGTGTCAGGGTTGCGCTCCGGTTCATCCGCGGTCTTGTCGGCGTCGTTACCAATCCTGATCTTTTCTGATGCCATGTTGATCATTGTGACGAAGTGCGCCGACAACGGTCGCACCATGGGGGGCTACAACGGGGCTACGGCACCCCCGGCGCATAGCATAAGCGCAGGTAGATCGGTCTTCGCGCGCGCCACAAGCGTTCCGCTTCAACGTCTAGACCCGGCTGACCACCCAGCTGAGTTCGGCCACTCGAGACGGTTCCCTACACTGTGCCTCGTGCGGATCGCGACCTTCAACGTCAATGGGATTCGTGCGGCGCAGCGGCGCGGATTCGAGGAGTGGCTGGCTGATCGTCGACCCGATGTGGTCGCGATTCAGGAAATGCGGGCTCGTGCCAGCGCCATCCCGCCGGGTGTGTTCGGCGAGTACCACCTGGCGTACGACGAGGGGGAGCTCGCGGGCCGTAACGGTGTCGCGGTCCTGACCCGGTGTGCGCCTCTCGCGATTCGAACGTGGAGTGGTGCGGCGCTCGTGCAACGGCCGGGGGAAATGCACACGGAGACAGTCGAACTCGACCCCGTGCCGTTGGCCCGTGGGCTGGGGGAGTTCGCCAACGAGGGCCGGTACCTCGAGGTGGACCTTGCCGAGGCGCCGATCACCGTGGTGTCGATGTACCTCCCGAAGGGCGGCCTTCCGGCGCACCTGCAGAAGCCGGGGCGCATGCGGGAGGCGCCCGACGGTGGAGCCCGCTACGACCGCAAGATGCGGTTCCTCTCCGCATTCGCGCGACAGCTGACCCGCGCGCGCCGCACGGCACGCGCACGGGGCAGGGAACTGCTGGTGATGGGTGACCTCAATATTGCGCACACCCGTCACGACGTTCGGAACTGGCGCCGCAGCAACCAGGTGGAGGGTTATCTGCCGGAGGAACGTGAGTGGTTCGACTCCATCCTGTCGCCGCGCACGCTCGTCGACGTCGTCCGGCGACAGCATCCGGGCATCGACGGTCCGTACTCGTGGTGGTCGTGGCTGGGGCAGTCGTTCGTGAATGATGTCGGGTGGCGCATCGACTACCACCTTGCGACGCCAGGTTTGGCGGGGGCGGTGGTCGCGGCCGGCACCGACCGGGATCCGGCGGCGGACCGCCGGATGAGTGACCACGCTCCGGTGGTCGTGGACTATGAGCTCTGAGCAGATCACGTACCCGGGACAGTGCGGCGAGAACTACAACCCGCGACGAGCGACCTCGGCCTCGAGTTCTTCGATGCGCTCACGGGCGTGGATGCAGTACGCCTCGCCGTAGTCGTTGGCAACAGATTCTCCGAGGAGCGCCCGCTGCTCCGCCAGGATGGCGGTCAGTTTGTCACTGCCCAGTGTGGTGACGTCGTCGTACACCGTCCCATTGTCGCAGGCGTGGGCCGCCGAAGCACGCGTACTCTCGTCCGGAAGTGGCTGCTCGTTCCTACGTGTGCATCTGCTCAGCGCGCGGAGTTGAGAAAGCAGCTCCGAGGGCGCGCACGGTCCTGTTCGGTGGTCGTATGCCGGGCAGGACTTTGTGCTGCAGTGAGCGGATCAGGAGGGTTCTTTGGCCGTCTCGTCGGCGGTTGCGGCGTCGACTCCGGAGACGGCGGCCAGCAGTTCTTTCGCGACAACCCGCAGCTTTCGGTTGCTGCGCTGTGAATTCTCGGCGAGCATCTGGAAGGCGGCGTCGGCGTCGATCCGGTGGATGGCCATCAGCATGCCCTTGGCCTGCTCGATCGGGGCGCGGCTTTCGAGGGCCTCGCGTAGCCCGTCGGCGAGATCCCGCGCATGCCGGAAGCGCGCATAGTCGCCGATGGCACGGGCCAGAGCGGCGGTCAGGGCATCGACGACGGCTTCGTCCTGCTCGGTGAAGGCGTCGGGCCTGCGACCATAGATGTTGAGCGAACCGAAACGCTCGCTAGGTGTGTAGAGCGGGGCAGCGAGGAACGAGCGGACGCCTTCTTCTTTCGCGGCGGCGATGAACTGGGGCCAGCGTGCGTCGGCACTGTCGACGTCTACGCGCACGGTCTCGCCCGTGGTGGCCGCATGCAGGCACGGACCCTCGCCGATTTCGTACTGGTGGGCGTCGACCTGCAGTGTTCGCGCATCGGTGTGCACTGCGGTGAAGGTACGGCCGCCGGACACGATGGTGATGCCGCAGCTGTCGGCGCCGTCGATCGCCTCGTGCGCGATCTCCACTGCTCGCTGCAGTACAACCACCAGGTGATCTTCGTCGGAGATCGATCCACCCATAGCGGTCACCAACGCGGCCAACCGCTCGACGCTCAGCGTCGCGGCAGACCGGGCAACCTTCTTCACCACCGCGGGGGCGTCCTCGGGTGAGGCGAGGACGGAGTCTGCGGTGGCCGCATCAGCGTGATATGCGTCCATAACGACCCATTATGACCCCGCGCCCCTTCGATGTGGAACCAGGGCGTTCCAGAACTTCGGAGGCGGTCGGCGCCAGAGGAGGCGTTCAAGGCGCAGGTCTGAAGCTGTGGTTGAGCAATCGGGTATCCGGGCACGTCTGTATAGGAAGGTGTCAGAGCGGTCGACCACCGGAGGGAGATCCAGATGAGTGTGCGACAAACGGTGACCGATGCACTCGCTGTCGGGAGGTTGGCGCTCGACGCGGGCGTGGCTCTCATTTCGCTCGGCGGACTGATGGCAGTGCACAGTGCGGTCGGTGAGGGAGCGTCGATGGCTGTCGTAGCGCGTTCGGTTCAGGCGGCGGGGCTCAGTGACTCGGAGACCGTGTGGTCATCCGCCGTGTCGCATAGCCAGCGTGCCAACACCTGACATCCGGTCAGCCCACGCGCGTCGAGGGGCTCGGTTGCGTACGCGATGTGCCGTCCACCCCGCCGGTTGGCGATACGAATGCCACGCCAGGCCAGCCGTGGCGGGAGGTAGCCAAGAATTTCGACGAGTGCGATACGCAGACGCCGGAGGTCGGTACGCCACTGACGGGGGCTGAAGCGGGTTTTCGCCGCGTTCTGGAAACTGTTGTGGCGGAGCAGCTGCCACATGTGCGCACACCAGGTGTGCACGGTGTGCAAGGACATCGATCGGGTGAGATCCGCAATGTCGCGGACGTAGCTGTCGTCGCTGGCATTGCAGATCATGTCCTGGGGGTTCGCCACCCACATCACCGAAACCCCGGCGGGGAGTGGCGGGCCTTCGCCGGCGACGCCGCGTCCCTCGCAGCCTGGCACCACCCCGGCCGGTTGCTGCGGATCGGAAATGAATCCGGCGGCAACGATGCGGCCCACTGGGACAATGCCCGTAGCAATCATTCCGAGAAGTTCCCGGATGACCGTGCACCCCTGCGAGTAGCCGATCAGGGCGATCGGGCCGGGGTCTTCCCGGAGTCGGTCGAGTAACGCGCAGACTCCCGCTTCGGTGCTCTGCACGTAGCTGAGGCCGCCCGTCGCGACCGGCCCGTACGACGCCGGATAACCGACCCATCGGGGCGCAAAACGGTCGTCGAGTCGGACGGTCACCTCGCGGAGGAGGCCCGTGACTTCGGTGCGGCGGTCATCGGGACGGGATTCGCCGGTGCCACCGACGGCGAGCACGGTCATCTGTGACATCACTCCATGGTGCCGCCCGGCGACGCTCCCGGGTGGGTTCGGAGCCTGAGAACTTACTGGCAATCGCGAGACAATCGTGCTCATCCGATCGCCAGGGCCACCAACGCCACCAGTGGAGGTGTGCTCTGGGACAGGGCTCCAGCGACGCCCGACCCGCGAGGGCGGCTCAAGGCCATACGGTCCGAGACGGCCAGGGCGATTCCTGCCAGGAACATGAAGATGCAGGTGTAGATCACGAGGGTGCGGCCTGCGGTGTCCGACCCGGCCCACCAGAGAACAACACCGGCCACCGCGCCGGAACCGAGGAACAAGTTGTAGAAACCGACGTTGAACGCCCACAGGCGGACGGCCGGTACGTCGGAGGTGGGAATCCGGAACAGCCGCTCGTGCACCGACGGCCGGAGGAACACCACCGACTCCCACACGAACGCCAGTAGATGAACGGCCGCCGCGATCAGCGTCGCAATCTGAGCGATGACGATCATGACGCACCTGCTTGGCTCGCCAGCGTGATCCCGTACTCGTTCGCGAGCTTGTGGAGAAGGGGCGCGGCGTCCTCCTCCGAGTGCTGAGCGCGACCGAGAGCGTCGAGTTCGGTGAAGAACCCGCTCATGTCCGCACCGGCCGTGACGAGGAGGAACTCGGCCGACTCACTGAGAACGGTGAAGGTGTTCATCGTTCCCGGGGGGAAGGTGATGGATTCACCCGCGGCGAGTTCGTAACCGGTGTCGGCCGCCTGAACGAGAATCCGGCCGCGCAACAGGTGGTAGGACTTCGGCCACGGCTCGGTATGCAGTGGCCCCGGTCTGCCTTGCCGACTCTCGACCAGGAAGACCTCGTACGCCCCGCGGGTGACCTCGCCGGGTACCAGCACCGTGATATCGGCGTCGGGAATGGTGAGGCGTGGGCCTTCACAGGAGCGGAGGATGTGAACGTCAGTAGACATACTGCGACCGTAAGACCGGGATGATCGGTGGCCTATCCCAGAAATCTGGGATAGCCGCGACGGTGTGAGCAGCGCATACTTGGCTGCATGCTCGAGATCCGAGCGGACAGGATCCGCCGGGAATTGGTGGCGTTGGCGGCATCGGGTGCCGGCGTCACTCAGGTGCACGAGCGCGCCATCGAGCTGGTCGAGCAGACGGTGTGCAGTGACCTGACGTGTTGGGCGATGATCGACCCGGAGTCGCTCGCGATCAGTTCGATGACCAGCGGGCGCACTCGAATTCCTCAGGAATACGAGCCGCTGCTTGCCGAATCGGAATACGGCGGAAGTGATCCCGCGACGTTCGCCGATCTCGCCTGTACCGGTCGTGGAGTCGCACGTGCCTCCGACCTGCCCGTCGACGAGGTGGCGCGCAGTCTCCGGCACAGTTCCGTGTGGCGGCCCCTCGGTCTCCCACGCGAGGTTCGGGTCATCTTCCGAGTGGACGGAACCTGCTGGGGTGGAGCCGGCTTCGTTCGATCGGGGCCGGATTTTTCCGACCGCGATCTCGAGTTCCTCGCGCTGGTGGCGCCGGGGCTGGCGGCCGCGACCCGGGCAGCGGCAGTGCACGCTCCGGCTACTACCCACCCACCGGACGATCAGGGGCTGGCAGTGGTGTTGACAAGTGCCACGGGCGAACCCCTTTCCTTCACCTCCGCGGCCCGAACCTGGCGGGATCGCGTCGAGGAAGTCGCCCACGGGCGGATGACCGTGGTGCTACGAGCCGCGACATTCGGTGCACGGTCCAGCAGTTCCGGGGTATTCCGGGCCCGCATCCGTGACGCACACGGCGGCTGGATTCTGGTGCGAGCAACTGCCATGCTCGGTGGCGACGAACCGCAGACCGTGGTCACTTTCGAATCGGCCGGTGGCAGCGACCTCACCGGTCTGCTGCTCGCCGCCTATGGGTTGACCGCACGAGAACGCGAAATCTGTAGCGACGTCGTGGCGGGATACGCCACGTCCGACATCGCGCAGCGTCGTGCCATCACTGCCAATACCGTGCAGGATCACCTGAAATCCGTCTATGCGAAGACGGGAGTTCGCAGTCGCGCCGAACTCGCCGCGCGGCTCCGATTCGGCCCTGCGACGGAACCGGCAGGCGCCGGTTCCCCGCAGGTGCGTCGGGCAGAGTGATCACCTGCGCCAGAACAGGTGGTGTGCCACACCGCTGGGGCTCGGCACAACCTCGAGGTGAAACCGGTCCAGCAGCTCATCGGGGGAGTCCCACAGGCGCACGCCGGACCCGAGTTGCACCGGAGAGACCACCACATGCATCGTGTCCACGAGATCGGCGTCGAGGAACTGCCGGATGGTGGTAGCCCCGCCGCCGAGTCGGACGTCCTTGCCGCCCGCGGCGTCACGCGCTTGCTCGAGAACCGTGGCAGGGTCACCACCGACGAAGTGGAATGTGGTGTCGGAGAGGGTGAACGACGGACGCTCGTGATGAGTCATCACGAATACCGGGGTATGGAACGGAGGTTCGTCGCCCCACCAGCCGCGCCAGCTGTGGTCCTCCCACGGCCCGCGTTGGGGTCCGAACTTGTTGCGGCCCATGATCTCGGCGCCGATATTTCGGGCGAAATCCCGCGTGAAGTAGTCGTCGAGTCCGCGGCTCCCACCGGGGTCGGTCCGCATGGGCCAGCTCGCCGTGGCGCCGGCCCAGGCGAACATCTCACCGGGGTCGGCGTGGCCGAACGGTCTCTCGAAGGTCTGGTTTTCACCGGCGCCGAACCCGTCACGAGACACCGTGAAGTTCTGGACTCTCAGCAGCTGATCCATTCAGTTTCTCCTGCACTGTCGAAGAGGGTGATGATGGTTGGACTCCGCGAGCCGGACAAACTCATCGGTGGAACTCGCACCCCTCACAGTAGAGATGCCGGCGACTTCTCTCGTGCAACCGGATCTGCGAGTTGAACCACGCCCACCCTGACGACAACGCTTGACCCTGACACAGTGACAAGGACTCCAATGGTCGGCGAAGGAGGTGGTTGTCGTGAACACAACCAACCACGGTGGGCCGAACGCTCACCTCGTCGACACTCTGGCAGCAGGCGGCCCATCGAGCCGGCTTCGGGCGGCGCTCGCTGCCGGCACGCGCCCAGACCCCCAGCTCGCGGACGCTCTCGTCGCTCGGTGCGCGGTCGAACCGGACTTCTTCGTCCGCGACATGCTGACCTGGGCTTTGTGCCGCCTGCCCAGCGAGCTCACAGTGCCGAGACTGATCCGAGAGCTCGGGTCCGACACTGCGCAGGCCCGTAGTCAGTCGCTGCACACCCTGTCCAAGATCGGGGATCGGATTGCCTGGCCAGGGGTGTCGGGACTGCTGCACGACGAGCACGACGAGGTCGCGCGCAGCGCGTGGCGGGCGGCCGTGGTGCTCGTGCCGCCGGGCGAGGAGGCCGCGCTCGCGGCCGATCTGGCGACAGAACTAGGTCGGGGCGATCAGCACCTGCAGCTCAGTCTGAGCCGTGCGCTGGTCGGACTCGGGGACGCTGTCCTACCGGTCCTCGACGACGCGGGGGCGAGTCCCGATCCGCGGATTCGTGCGCATGCCGGTGCTACGAAGCAGCTCTACGACCCCGACACCGGATTCAGCCTTGCACTCGAGATGGCGACGCGCGTCGCGGTCGCCGGCCCGGGCACGTAGCGGAAGGAGAGGGGATGTTGATCGGCGAGGTTTCTCGGCGGTGCGGCGTCAGTACGCGAATGCTGCGTCACTACGACACGTTGGGATTGGTCAGTCCCACCGGCCGCACCCCTGGCGGCTACCGCGAATACTCCGCCGACGACATCCGACGGCTGTTCCACGTCGAAAGCCTGAGGACGTTGGGGCTGTCGTTGAACGAAGTCAAACGAGCATTGGACGGGCCCGATTTCGCTCCGGCCGATCTGGTGGGAGACCTCATCCGGCACACCCGCCAGCGAATCGCTGCCGATCAGGAACTGCTCGCGAAACTCGAACGTGTAGACGCCGCCTCCCCGGCGGAGTGGGAAGATGTGCTGCGCATCGTCGCCCTGCTGCGGGCACTCGAATCGGAGTCTGCGGCCCGTCGTCAACAAGCGATCCTGTCGCAGAGCGGGAAGGCATCGCTACCCGTCGAAGCGCTGGTCGAGGCCGCCCTCGCGGAGGAAGACCCCAATGTGGCCGGTGCGCTGCACTGGTCGTTGGCGAGGGTCGCCGGTCACGGACTTGCGCATCTCGCCAAGGGTCTCGACGCGGAGGAGGTCGACGTCCGGCGTCGCGCGACTGCCGCGATAGCGGCTGTCCACACAGCGGAGGCAACGGTACATCTGAGACGAGCCCTCGATGATCCGGATACCGGCATCCGCGGATATGCCGCCCTGGCTCTCGGCTCTCGTGGAAACATCGACTCGATACCCGCCCTCCTCGAGATGGTCGTCGACGGGCGGCGCGATGTCGAGGCGGCCGAAGTCCTTGGCCTGCTGACGACCATTGCATGTCCGGCGGAAGATATCGTCGAGGCCCTGCAGCGCGAGCTCGACCACGCCGACGATGCGCCCACCCGGTTGCGAATCACACAGGCCCTCGCGGAGATTCCCGGCACGGCGGCACGGACGGCACTCGACAGGCTCACCGACGACGGCGACCGGACGATCGCGTCCACCGCGGCAGCGATCGTGAGCGCGCAGGACCGGGGTCGAAGCCCGCTCCGATAATGAAGGCGCATCCGGTCAAAGTCCCCGTCGTCCGATGATGTCGAGGTACGAACGAACCCGGCGATAGCGGTTCACAGCGCGTTGCCGAGCGAGGAGAATGGGCAGAGGCCTCCGGCATCTCGGCGCCGACCGTCGGCGACGGCCGTGAAAGGTGAGACGATGAAGCTTGCAGTCATCGGTGGTACCGGGTTGATCGGATCGCAGGTGGTCCGCAAGCTGAACGAATCCGGCCACGAGGCCATTCCCGCATCGCAGTCGACCGGCGTCGACCTGATCTCGGGTCAGGGTCTGGACAGCGCACTCGCGGGTGCAGATGTGGTGATCGATGCCTCGAACTCTCCGACCTTCGATGAGGCGTCCCTGGACTTCTTCCGCGCCTCCATGAGTAACCTGCTGGCGGCCGGGGAACGTGCCGGTGTCCGGCATCAGGTGGTCCTCTCGATCGTCGGTGTCGATCAAGTGCCCCAGTTGGATTACTACCGGGCAAAGACCCTCCAGGAGAACCTGCTCCGGCACGGGCCGACACCGTACTCCATTCTTCGTGCCACCCAGTTCTTCGAGTTCGTCGACGCCGTCTTGTCGTGGACCTCCGACGGTGACACAGTGCGGCTGCCCTCCACCCCACTCCAGCCGATTGCCGCTGCGGAGGTGGTCGATGCGCTCGTCGAAGTCTCCACCGGTACACCGCTGGGAGGTATCCGAGACATTGCCGGTCCGGAGGTTTTCCTCTCGATGAACTCGGCAGAATCACGTTGGCGGCGCAGGGCGATGCCCGGACCGTGACTCTCGACGAGAACGCCGGCTTGTTCGGCGCAGTTACCGGAGACGTGCTCACAGCGGGTTCAGACGCTCGTCTGGCGTCCACGCACTATCGGGACTGGCTTCAGCAGCGTCGCTGACGTCTGCGAGGGAACTGCGGTTTCGACGCCGCCGACCCGGGTTCGGGTTCCGGCCAACACTGTGAGGAGTCCACGTGACGCGAGAGGGAAGTATCCGGGTCGGCGACCGGACCATCACGTATCTCGAAGCCGGTGACCCGGGCGGACCACTCGTGCTGCACAACCACGGGGGACCCTCGAGCCGACTGGAGGCGGAACTGTTCGATCCGTATGCGAAGGCCAATGGACTGAGATTCGTATGCGCAGACCGGCCGGGCATGGGCGGGTCAGATCTTCAGCGGGGCCGCACCTTCGAAGGCTGGACCGATGACCTCCTGCTGTTGGCCGACTCCTTCGGCGCACACCGATTCGCAGTAACCGGTTGGTCCGAGGGTGGACCGTGGGCCCTCGCGGCCGCCGCGTATCTGGATCCCGCACGGCTGGTCAATGTCGTGTGCATCGCCGGGGGCAATTACGGAACGTTCGGATCGAACTGGGCCGCGAAGTACCTCAGTAGCGTCGACGCGCTGGGCGGCCGCCTGGCGCTTCACTTCCATCCCGGTTTCACACTCATGTACGACGTGCTCGGTATCAGTGCCACCCATTTCGCGGATCGCTACGCGAAGGCGATCACGCAGTCGGCGTGCACCGCGGATCGGGAGGTGTTGGCTGACGAAAAGGTCCTCGACGCGTTTCTGAGGGCAGGGCGCGAGTGCTTTCGGCATGGCGCGGACGGACTTGTCGCCGATGCCACGATGCTCTACCAGGCCTGGCCGTTCGACATGACGACAGTGTCTCGCCCCGTGCACTTCTGGCAGGGAAGCGCCGACACCCTGGTGCCGGAGATCATCAACAAGACGGTAGCGGACAAGACCCCGGGCGCCGTCTGGCACCCGATCAGTGGTGGTGGTCATTTCATCGCCGTCAGCCACGCGAACGACATTCTCGCGCTGGTAGCGAGTGACCTTGCACCCGTGGAAAACTGACGCTCCCTGTCAGGTCAGGACTTCTCGGGCGTCGCCCCGGGTGTGGTAGAACAGCCAATGGCTGGTGCGGCGGGCTGAGGGCGCGCAGGGATCATGACCCCGGTTCTCTTGGTCAGCACGGTGGTCGCCGGGTGTGCGTCATCGGAGTCGGACTCGAGACGCAGTCTGATTCGCTCTCGACGTTGGCACGCGTCCCGAGGAGGTCCGGACGAGCGTGAACCGTTTCCCTTCAGGCTCCCGCACCCACGAGCGCGGAAGCCGAGATTGCTACGAAGAGATCTGCGGTTGCAATTCGTCGTACGGCTCGATGCAGGGTCACCGTCTGCAGGATGCCGTGAGGGTCGAGGGTGTAGTCGACGTCGAGAACGCCTGCAGCGGTGCCGATACGGAGCGAACCCGGCCAGCCGATTCGGGCGTTGGTGGCGACGGTCCCGCCCGACACGGTGACGGCTGCCGCCACTGCGACAGCAGAGGTGAGACCGATCGCGGGATGGGGCGCCATCATCGACATCATGCGTACCGACACGTCGTAGTCCTCGGCGCGCACCAGACTTCCCGTTGCGGTGCGGTAGTCCGTGGGTGGTCCGACGATTCCCACTTTCGGGATGGCGTGGGTTATCGGATCGGTGGGCCGTGCGAGTCCCATCAGGAGTGCAGCCTCGCGGCGAAGGGCGATGAGCGTGGGAAGCCGGTCGGCGAGGGTGGCGTTGTCCTCTGCGCCGGTGAGCCCGAGGTCCGTCGCGTCGAACAGCGCGGCGGGAGCGCCGGCCCGGACGAGTGTTCCTCGATACATGTTGCTGCCGAGCTCGATTCGGTTGACGGCCTGGCCGGTCGGCAGCAGGGTGGTGCGATCGGCGTCCAACCCGGTGAACGTCAGACCCACCGGCACGCCGAGTGCGGGCGTGCCCGGGACCGAGGCGCTTCCCTCGGTGGGGACGTGGCCACCCGGCGTGGCGATCTCTGCCCGCAGTACGGCTCCGGTGTTCTGATTCCGCATGCGCACGATCGTGAGGGTGTCGTCGATGGCGACCAACCCGGCTTGCACTGCGTAGAGGCCGATCGCGGTGGCGCAGTTGCCACAGTTGCTGCCCCATTCGACCGTCCGGTCGTCGATCGCCACCTGAGCGAACAGGTAGTCGACGTCGATGTCCGGCACGGTGGATCGCCGCACGATGGCGGCCTTGGATGTGGTGGAGCTACCGCCTCCGACGCCGTCGAGCTGCCTCGGATCGCCGGACCCGAAAGCGGCCGTGAGGATGTTGTCGAGTCCGCCGGCGCCGGCGATGTAGGGGTCGATGTCGACGGCGTTGAAGAGCCAGCACTTGCTGGTCCCGCCTCGCATCCAGGTGCCTCGGAGAGTGAACATCGGGTGGACCTTTCGATCGTGTCTGTGCTTCCAGGCTGTGGTCCGCGAGGTTCAAGCACAATGGAGAAATCTGTCGTGGTCGTTCAGTGCGGCTTAAGAGTCAGAGCAGTGCCGGCACGACGACCAGGATCAGCCAGCACAGCGCCGGGGCGACGGCGACGACGATGCCTGCGTTGAGCAGCAGCTGACGGTAGAAGCGCGGCCGCTCGATGTTCTGGGCATTGGCTAGAACGAGGGCGCCGTTCGTCGAGAACGGGGACACGTCGACGACGGTGGCGGAGATGGCGAGAGCGGCGACGACACCGACCACTGGTAGCGCTCCCGTTCCCAGCAGCGGCATGGCGAGCGGAATCACCGCGGCGAGCAGTGCGGTGGAGGATGCGAAGGCGGAGGTGACGCCGATGACGTAGCAGAGCACGAGCGCGACGATGAGCGGTGCGCCGATGGTGATGGCCATCTCTGCCAGGTGGTCGATGGTGCCCACCTCTTGCAGGATGGAGATGTAGGTGACCATGCCCGCCACGAGGAGGACCGTCGACCAGCTGATGTCCGCGATCGCGTCGTTCTGCTTCTTCAGATCGGTGAACGCCAGGACAGCTCCCGCCGCGATGGCTATGAAGCTGATCGGCAGATGCAGGACCAGGACCAGCACCAGCAGGGCGCCAATGAGGAACAGCGTCAGCTTTTGGGCGCGGGTAACGGCTGCGGGTGCATCGATGAGGGTCGTCGAGACCGGCCGCGTGAGTACCCGCGTGCCCGGCGCTCCGGAGCTGCTGCTGCCGCCGCCCGTGGGCGGTGTGGTCCGGTGCGGCGCGCCGTCACGTGAACCGCCGAGGGGCGCTACATCAGTCGATCCGGTCGCGGAGAACTCCAGTCCTCGGGTGCGGGCGAGCGCGGCGTAGCCGACCACCGTCAGCACCGAGAGCAGCAGGTTGATGCCGTAACTGGAGAAGAACAACGTCCACGGGGCGATCGAGAGGCCGTTCGACTCGACGATGTCTCGGACCAGGACACCGGAGACGGAGATCGGCGAGAAGGCGCCGGCGTGGGCCCCATTGATGACCATGATGCCCATGACCAGCGGGCTCATGTGAGTGCGGGCGGCGAACGCCATCGCGGCAGGGATGATCAGAGCGACGGCGGCGGGACTGAATGTTCCCAGTGCGGTGAGCACGGATGCGGTGAAGAAGAACACCCAGGGAACCACCGTGACCCGTCCGTTCACCGCACGAATGCAGCTGTTGACCAGCAGGTCGATGGTGCCGTTGCGCTTGGCCATGCCGAAGAAGTAGGTCACTCCGACGATGGTGAGCACGATCGAACTCGGAAACGCGGTGAGAATTTCCTTGTCGTCGTACCCGAGTGCGAAATAGCCGACGACGAAAGCGCCGATGAAGCCGAGAATGCCGATGTTGATCGGAAAGAAGGTGGCGATCGCGAACATCGCAACGAGCGCGATGAGTGGGAGGATCTCGATGGAGGTCATAAGAGAGCTTTCCAGGCGTGGGCAGAAGGTCACATTCAGCGCTTGAACGTCGTCCAAATCACACTATTGACGGCACCGGTTAAGGGCAATACCGTTTCGCTATAGATCCCTTTAGCTCAACTGAAGTCGGGAGGTCGAGTGCAGCACTCATTCGACGTCGTCACGCTGTTCCTGTTGCTCGACATTGCGGAAGCGGGTTCGTTGACTGCCGGTGCCGAGCGCGCTCGGATGACCCCTTCGGCTGCGTCGCAGCGCATCGCCAAGCTCGAACACAGCATCAAGCAGCCGGTGCTCACCCGGCTGCCCCGTGGGGTCCAGCTCACCGAGGCCGGTGAAGTCCTGACCAGCCGCGCACGCCTGTTCCGACGCGAGATGCGCGCCGCGAGCGGCGACCTCGAAGCGATCCGGGGCCTGCAGCGCGGGTCGGTGCGGCTCGGTTCTTTCCCTACTGTCAGCGCGTCGCTGCTCTCTGACGCGCTGAAGGAGTACCACTCACGGTGGCCTGAAGTCGACGTGCGGGTGCGTTCAGCGGTACGCCCGCAGCTTCTCGACATGCTGCACTCGAGCGAGGTGGATCTGGCATTGCTGTGGAGCTACTCGTGGACTGAGGAAGCCGAGCGGTCGCTGTCGCTTGAATCGTTGATGGAGGACGAGACGGTCCTGCTGCTTCCCATCGATCATCAGAGCGACGACGAGATCGCGCTACCGGATCTTCGCGATGCTCGCTGGATCATCCGAAGCAACGACCATCCGGCAGGGGAGGTCCTTCTCCGTAGCTGCCGCGCAGCCGGATTCGAACCCGACGTCGTCTACGAAGCCCACGACTACCAGGAGATCGAAGCGATGGTCGCCGCCGGCGTCGGAATCGCCATGGTTCCGAGGCTCGCCGTGGCCTACCACCGGCCGGACGTCCGGACGGTGACGTTTCGTAAGCAGGACCGCGTGCCGACGCGCGTCATCTACATCGCCTCTCTCGCCCGCCGCCAGTACACCCCCGCCATGTACGCGATCTCACGCGCACTACGCGGCGCCGCCGACCGCATGGCCACCGCGCCGTCCGTCTGACGGCGGGAGGAGGTGCACGTGCCGAAGGTCCGGGCGTGAAGGCAGCACCGAAATCACCTGAACGCTCTTGTATCGAAAACTTGCCCGTTCTAGGCTGAGGTATGGCCACGGTCGGTCGTGATTCGGCGGCGCCAAGCGGGTCCGAATCCCGCCGGTATCGTTCTCCGCTGCGTCGGATGCAGGCAGCTCAAACTCGAGCGGCCGTACTGGAGGCCGCCGCGCGGTTGTTCGCCGAGCACGGCTGGGCAGGCACCGGCATCAGGGATGTCGCGCAGGCCGCGACGGTGTCCGTCGAAACCGTCTACACGACGTTCGGTTCCAAGGCCTACCTGTTGAAGGCGGCGCTCGAGGTCGCCATTGTCGGCGATGACGCGCAGGTGCCGTTGGCCGACCGGCCCGTCTACACGGCAATCGGTGCGGGGCGCACGGGTGGCGACCGCATCGAGATCGCTGCGCGCATGATCGCCTTGATCAACGAGCGCATCTACCGCCTGGCCGGGGCAGTCCGCCAGGGTGCGACGGTCGATACCACGCTGGCAGCGGTGTCCGTCGACCTGGAAGGGCAGCGCAGGCGCTCGGCTGCCGACGTCGCAAATATGATCATGGGCCGTCAGTCCGACCCCGGTCAGGTCGACGAACTGTGCGTCCAGACCAGCGACCAGGTGTATGCCCTGTTCGTACAAGAATGCGGCTGGACTCGAGTCCGATACGAGTCGTGGCTGATCGACCGCATCGCAGAAATCCTCAACCGCCCGAGCTGAATTCTCGTGCGCCTTTATCTGGAGTCCGTCATGACAACCGACACTCTGCCCCACGCCGACACCCGGATCATGCGCATCGTGCACAACGCGCTACGCCGCGACCTTGCTCGCGCGATACAGGTGCTGGGCGCTGCCCCTGCGCCCACATCGGCCCAGCGGGTCGCCCTCGCCGACCACCTCGTGTGGATGATGCATTTCCTTCACCTGCACCACAGCGGCGAGGACGATGCCCTATGGCCTCTCGTCCGTCAGTTGAACCCGGCCGCCGGAGCACTCCTCGACGTGATGGACGCCGACCATGCTCGGATCGGCCCAGAGATCGAGCGGGTCACCGCCGCGGCAATCGAATATCGTGCCGATTTCGCTGCCCGACAGGACCTTCTACATTCCCTTACCGTTCTGAAGCACGTTCTCCTGCCGCATCTGCAGCGTGAAGAGGACGAGATGATGCCGGTCGTCGCCCGGACCCTGACCGGTCGGCAATGGGACGAGGTTGAGCAGCGCGTCTTCATCACCTCGAAAACCAAGCGGGAGTTGGGAACCGAAGCTCACTGGATCGTCGACGGTGTCGATCGCGAGGATTGCGACGTCGCCGTCCGTAAAGTCGGTCCCGTCACTCGGTTCATCTTGCTCCATACGTTCGCGCGACCCTATCGGCGGGCGTGCGCCGCCCGGTGGGGCGCTCATCTCGACGTCAGCCCCCGTCTCCACCGGCCACCTCGCACCGAGGGGTCGGTGGAGCTGTGGATCGACGCCCCGGCCCGACAGCTGTACGACGCGGTCGCCGACGTCACGCGCATCGACGAACGCAGCCCCGAGTGCCGACGCTGCGCATGGTTGCCGGGACGGTCACCGGGATCCGTGGGCGCCCGATTCCGGGGGCACAACCGTGCACATCACCTGCGCTGGTCGCGGCTGTGCGAGGTGACCGTCGCCGACCCGGGTAGGACGTTCGAGTTCCATACGGTCTCGGAGCGTCGCAACCCGCTGTACCACGACTCGACAACCTGGACCTACACCTTCAGAGCGGACGGCGACGGAACGCAGGTGACGCATTCGTATCGGATCGACCGACTGCCGTACCGCCCACTGCTCGCGCTCTATTTACGTCTGCTCCCGCAGCATCGAGACATGCGACCCCAGATTCGACAGAATCTCGAGGCGCTGCGGATGCAGGCGCATGCCGGCACGACCCTGCCCAGAACGGCGTAGGCACTCCGGACGGTCGAGATCAGGCGGCTTGCAAGAGTCGGCCGCGTCCACCACGCTGAGCAGCGAGCACGAGGACTACCGGCGAGCCCAGATCGCGCACCGATGAGTTTCTCGCGCCGCGCCGGTCTATACGCCGGGCACCCACGGACGGAAAGGCTGTGCCATGCGGAAACTGATCTACGGCATGAATTTGACCCTGGACGGCTACATCGCTGCGGCCGGCGACGACATAAGTTGGGGCGGACCGCCGAGCGACGAACTGTTCCAATGGTGGCTCGACCACGAGCAGGCGAGTGGCCTCTCGCTGTATGGGCGCAAGCTGTGGGAGACGATGAGCTCCTACTGGCCGACCGGCGACCAACAGCCCAACGCCACCCCGGCGGAGATCGAGTTCGCGCGGAACTGGCGGGACACGCCGAAGGTGGTGTTCTCCTCGACGATCGACAGACAGGTCGACTGGAACACCCGCCTGGTCACCGGCGACGCGATCGCCGAAATCACCCGGCTCAAGGCCGAGGACGGCGGCCCCATGAACATCGGCGGCGCAACGCTCGCCGGGTCGGCCATGCGCGCCGGGCTGATCGACGAGTACGCGATCGCCGCCTATCCAGTCCTGGTGGGCGGCGGCACGCCGTTCTTCACCGCGCTGGACAGCTGGGTGAACCTGAACCTTGTGGAGACGCGGACATTTCCCGGCGGCGTGGTCGTGACCAGGTACGAGACGAGGCGCTGAGCAGCACCACCCAAACGCTAGTCTCACGGTGATGTCGTACTGGTACGACGCGGCCCGTGAGATTACGACGTCAGCCGCGAGACCCTACATGGCTGGAGCGTCTCACTGCCGGTGGCATTTTGAGACGCTGCACAGGAACCGGCCGTGCCCATGCCCTGGGCTGTCGCGCACTGGGCTAGCTACTTCGACCTGAAAAACGAGGCGCCCCGGTGAGCATGATTCGGCCGTTCTCGGCCGGTCAGGATTCGGTT
>NZ_JAWLSG010000023.1:0-37861 GCF_033142305.1 Rhodococcus sp. IEGM 27
AACCGAATCCTGACCGGCCGAGAACGGCCGAATCATGCTCACCGGGGCGCCTCGTTTTTCAGGTCGAAGTAGCTAGCAATGCAATGGCGTTGCATGGTGGCCGTCGCACGGTCCCGGCGTGTGGCTCTCAGGGGTATCGACCACTCCGGGAGTCACTTCTCGTGGCGAGGGGGCAGTGGTGGAACTGGTCGACGGCATCGACGGAAACTTGTGTTCGGTGATGAGGGAGGAAGCATCAGCTACGCGCCCGACACTGTCGCGTACGGGATCGACCTCGCGGACGAGGACGCCGACGAGTCAAACCTCGACGCATTTCGAGGGGCCGGGCGGCTCGGTGGTGGTGCGCCACTCATTTCGTGGCCGAATCCGCTCAGAAGTCCCACAGTCCCAGCAGCGCGGCCCGGAGGCTGGGGGAGCGGACGTAGTGATCGGTCCGCAGCCGTGAGCCGGGGTGCCCGAGGTCGGTGAGCGTCTTCTCGGCGTCGGTGAGGGGTAGGGGTGGCAGGTCGGTGCGGGTGCGGAGGAAGAACAACACCGCTCCACCTGACCGTGGGATGCGCATCGGATCGGAGGTCACCACGGCGGGCGGGTGGAGCCATTCGTCGTCGGTGGAGACGAAGACGATGACGTCGCCGCGCCGGATGGTGCCGGGTGTGTCGAGGCGGAGCGATTCGAGTTGGTACTTCACCGCCGGGCCGCCGGCGGCGTTGTGCCGGCCGCGCTGGTTGTCGAGGATCTGTTGTTCGGTGTCGGTGGGTTCGTAGTCGATGGCGTGTTTGACGAACATCCGGAGCACCGGTGTGGGGAGGAAGTCTGTGTCGGTGTGGACGCGGCCGGTGACCCCGGGTAGTGGGACGGCGCGGCCGATCTCCCACTCGAGGATCGCGTTGTCGAGGAACACCTGGTCGACCTCGGTGATCTCGTCGAGGCTGTCGATGAACGTTCGCACCGAGGCGATGATGTTGGGGTCGTCGGTGATGACCACGGCGTCGTCGGCGAGGGTGGAGTTGTCGGAGGCGTTCGCGGACCCGATCACCGCCCGGGTGTTGGTGGCGATCACCTTGGCGTGCAGGGTTGGTGACGACAGCACCCGCACCCCCCGCTCGACGTAGTAGGTGAGGGCGGCGGGGGAGGTGGCGTGCGCCCGGATAGCGGCTTGGGAGGCGTTGACGACCAACAGGTCCCCGGCGCGCAGCGGGAGCAGCTCGGGTGCGTCCTGGCCGAGGTAGCCGATCGCGGCGTACCGGGCGCCGCGGGTGCGGATGGCGCGGGTGATGTGCGGCCACGGGCTCGGCCCGTGGAAGGTGGTACCCATACCGACAGACGGTAACCGGGCGGACCGCGCCCCGGGCGGGCGATGGTCCCGGGCAACGCGACAAGGAAGCTGAAAGGGTCCCTCGGTCTCGGACCGTCCCTGCCGCGCAGTTCCGCAGTTCCGCAGTTCCGCGGTGGCGCGGGTGACGTTCCAGCCGCGCGGAGACTCGGGCGTCTGCGAGACTTTCGGCAACGATCCACCGCCAGCAGAGCACAAGGAGGGGATGGTGCCCAGCCTCATATTCAATGGTGTCACCTACGGCATCAGCCAGACCAGGTTCGAGGCCACCCGCGAGCTGCTCGCACGGTTTACCGAGGGACACACCCTGGGAGTGGCGATGTCCCTCACCCACGACGGCGCCCGGCACCATCTGTTCATCACGCCCGGTGTGCCGATCACGCTGGTGGAATAACGAATCCAACGGTTGCCGGGTCCCGGCGGCTTCCGGCGCCGACAGATCCGAGCAGTATGCCGGGCCGGGCCGTCACCAGCGGCGTCGATACCCTCCGCGGCCCCCCGTCACGTCCTGGGCGCCGACGTGCGCGCAAACATGCCAGCGAAAATACCGGCAATACGCCATGCACTGGATAGGGTGATACCTGCGCACTTCACAGGCGGTATACGGAAGACGAGGGGGTGGAGATGGCGAAGGTAGGAACTGCCGGCGGGGGCGCCCGCCGCGCGACCGGGGGCGGACGCGCAGGCGTCGCCCGGTCGGGGAAGCAGCGTTCCGGCGCGGAAGGCGTCATCGAGTCGGAAACGCCGAGTCCGGAGTTGACGGCGAAGCTGGAACCGCGGAAGGGGCCGGCGAAGGTTCCGCTGAACACCCGGGTCCTGGCCTCGACGGAGGCCCGGTTGACCTGGCTGGTGAAAGATCGCCAATCCACCGTGACCAACGTCGTGGACGTGGCCCTGCAGGAATTCTTCGACCGCTACCGCGTCCCACCGGCAGATCATGACGGCCGGATCATCGAGCAGGAGTCATGAGCTCCCCGTGGGAGCAGATACCCCTGTTCACACTGCCCGAGACCACCCGGACGACATCGGCCGCTCCCACCGACGACGACGCCCTCCCCACCGATGATGCCCTCCCCGACGACGACGTTGCCTCCGTCGATGCTGGTGTCGTCGTCGCAGCCGAACGGGCGGGCTCGGAGTCAGCCGGCGCAGCACACCGGACATCGTTCGAGCAGTGTGATGAAGCCGAAGCCGCAGCCGAAGCCGGCGACGTCCCGACCTCGCCGTCTCCCGAAGCGGACAGCCAAAAACCGGCCAGCGGTGCGGTGGACTGCGACGACGAGGCCACCGAAACCGGACCGGCGGAAGCAGTTACGTCGGAAGCAGCCGCGACGCAACCAACGGCGCCCGCCGTTGGCCCTGTTTCCCCGGCATCGGAGATCGAACCGACGCCGACACGTCGTACACCGGTGTGGGAGGCGCTGCCGGCGGGTGAGGCCGCGGATGGGCATGCGTTGATCGTGACCGCCGCCGGGACGTATACCCCGTCGGGTCGGGAGTTGACCGGTCCGGTCGATTCACTCGAGAAGTTGGACAAGCTGATTCGTTGGGCGTCGCTGACCCCGTTGGGTGCACCCGCGCAGATCTGGGTCGTCGGGTTGGCTGCGTGTGAGCTACTCGGGTGGGTCATCGATCCGGGCAGTGAGGACGACGTCGACGACATGGAAGCGTTGCGGTTACGCGCCGCAACAGAATTGACCGCCACCCTGCATGCCACCCTCAGCCCAATGCTGACTGCGGGGTGGGAGCTGCGCGGGGAACCGGGGCATGTGGTGCATTTGTCCCGCCCGATCGGGAACTTCACCTCGATGGTCGATGTGGTGATCGAACCGTATGTGTGGACGTACTGGAACAAGGACTTCGGTTGGCACAACCGGGTCGGCGATATGGGTGTCCTCGGCTCACCGGCGGCCGGAACGTATCTCCCGGACGACGACCTGCCTGCCGCCCGGGAACTCGGTCGCCGGCTGGCGTGGTGCGCGCAGCATCTCGGGGTGCTTCCCGGGCCGACACCGGCCCGCACCGGTGCCGCGATCGTCGACAAGATCAAACGTGAACGCACCCGCAGCGGTAAGGGCATCGTCGTGACCACCGCGGGCGCGGTCCCACCGCTCGACGGCCCGCCGCGCGGGGACCTCGAACCCGCTGTCGGCTGGACACGCGTCCCGGAGTCCGACGACCTCGACAACGCCCACCGATTGGTCTCGATCGACCAACGGGCCGCCTACCTCGCCTCCGCGGGCATGCTCGAATTCGGCTACGGTCAGCCCACACTCCTGACCGGTGACGCTGCTGCGGCTGCGGCGGTGGGGGAGAAGGGTGCACCGTTCGGGCTGTGGCGGATCACCCTGCCGCCTGGGCAGACGCTGTCGCTTCCCGAGAAGCTACCGCTGCCGCACCCCCACATGCTCGCCGACCAACCGGTACAGACCTGGGTGACCACGGTCAGCCTCGACGGGCTGTGCTCACCAGTGGTAGACGGAGGAATTGGCGCCGACCTCGACGACCTCGACATCACCGAGGCCTGGGTCTACCCACAGCAGGGCCGCGCCCTCGACAAATGGGCCAAAATCCTGCGCGAGGCCCGCAAGGCCGCGGTCGACACCGACGACGAAGCGACGAAACGGTTCCTCGGCACCTGCTACAAGGGCTACATCGGGCGAATGGTCAACCCGGACATGTGGACTGCGAAGCAGATGCAACATCACCACCAACCGATCTGGCGCGCGGCGATCATCGCGCACTGCCGGTGGCGCGGCCGCCGTGTCGCGGTGCGGATCGCCCGCGAGCACGGCCGCTGGCCGGTCCGCACCGTCACCGACTCCTGGGTGTACCTCCTGGCTAACGGTGAGGACATCGCCGACGCCAGTGAGGCGCTGGGGAAGATGTCGGTCGAAAAGGACGTGGTCCTCACCGACGCACTTCTGTCCGCCTTCACTTCGGCGCAGGACGTTCACGAGGTGAACCTCGCGATCAAGGCGGCGTTCGCCGACGACGAGCTCTCTGAGGGAGATCTCTGATGGCCCTGCACCTTCCGAAGCCGCGCACCAAAAAGCCGGCGCAGGAGGCGGTCGGTCTCGACGGCCTCAAGGTCTCGGTGGCCAACGCCGCCACCAGCGGTGTCGAGAAGTCAAAGCAGGTCAAGAGTGGGGGACTCGCCGGGTTGACCAGCAAGGTCTCGGTCAAGCAGTTGCGCAAGGAGTTAGGCAACGAGGGCCTGCGGCAGGCCGCGATCGATGCCGGCCGTACACCGCCGTCGGCTCGCACGTTGCGCCGGTGGGCGCAACAGGGCCGGATCCCGCATGCCGACGTCCTCGAGCGTGCCCAGCGGCGTGCCGCGATCGAACGTCTAGGCGGTGTCGACGCCGTGGCCGCCAAGATCGGCCGGTCCCGCTCCGCGGTCTCCCGGTACCGCTCCGGGGAAACGAACGAGTTGCGTGCCGACGCGAGCAAGAAACTGAAGAACGTCAAGGCCGAGGACATCATGAAACGCGCCGGGGTGCTGCGCCCGGACGGAACACCGAAGAAGGCCGTCATCCGCGTCAAGGGCGGCGTCATGGTCCGCAACGGCGCAGACGAGGGATACGACTACCGGGTCCGCACCCTGGACTTCGCGAACTCGGACACACCGTTCACCAGTGAGGAGTCGCGCGAACTGGCCGCCGCGCTGGCGAATGATGATCACGCCCGGGTCGTGGCACTGCTCGAGCGGCACGCCACCCTCGACTACCCCGAGAACAAGGGCTTCGACAAGTACAGCGACCAGTTCGGATTCCACTTCGACCACATCGACTCCGTCCACATCGACTGGATCTGATCTCAAAGGGGACGTGCCGTTTCCGCAGGTCATACTGCGCGGAAGAGACGCGGGAGTGCGCGGAGGGCCGGGCGCAGGCGACGTGCGCATGAGGGTTATCCACATACCCCGTTGATCTGGCTGCGAATTCGGTCACCGTATGCACCTCACCTCATCGGTGTGTGTTCTTCGGAGGCTGCGCGTGGCATCCCGGGGCCCCATCGACGGGGTGAGCTTCCAAGCTCGCCGGCGACAGATGAGGTGCCAATGCCCGCAAGACGTTCGAGAGCCCGCAGCGTGGCCGCTCTCGTCGCGTGCGCGACCGTCGCCGGCGGCAGTGTCGCATTGACAGCCCCCGCTATCGCGCACGCCGACCCCACCAGTTGTGCGGCGACCTTCAATCTGCTCATCCCCGGAACCTGGGAAACCTCAGAGAACGCCGACCCCAGCCAGCCCGTCGGGATCCTCAAACCGGTCGCCGACACCATCACCACTGCCCACGGTAACCGGGCAGAGGTCTACACCCTCCCGTACATGGCCCGCGCGTTCGACAACGGACACACCTACGCCGACAGCAAAATCGACGCCCTCACCAAGGCCGAGGCGGTACTCACCGACGTCTCGAGCAAGTGCACGAACACGAAGTTCACGATCACCGGCTACTCCCAGGGCGCCGACGCCGCCGGCGATCTCGCCTCTCAGATCGGCAACGATAACGGCCCCGTGCCCGCCGACCGCGTCCTGGCCGTGGGCCTGCTCGCCGACCCCGGCGCCGGCACCAAAGGCGCGGCCATCGTCGGCCCCCGAACCTCCGGCGAAGGAATCGCTGACCCCCGCCCCCAGGGAATGGGCAAGCTCTCCGGCAGAGTTGCCTCGATCTGCGATCCCGGCGACCTGTACTGCTCGATCCGCAAGGGCGACAACCCTCTACTGGGCTCGCTCGGGTCGATTCTGAGCAAGACCCCCTCTACGGGCGGTACCCGCAACGTCGGCGCAAACGCCCCACTGGCCACCGCGCTGACCTCGGATTTCTCCGGTGCCGACCTGCCTGCCCTCGCCGCCAATGTCGCCACTCTCACGGCGCAGCTCGCCGCCCCGAACGTCGATGTCGGCGGTGCTGCAGCGACGGCATCGTCCCTCGCCAGCACACTCGCGCCGATCGTGGATTTGATCGACTCCGGGGCCGCACACGCTGCCACCGGGCAGCTTGCCGACGCCCCGGTGGGTAGACCCGAATACACTGCATCCCAGGTGCTCTCGAATGCCGGGGCATCCGATCTGTCGGCCGCACTGAACACGGTGAGGACGATCGCGGACACCGCGGGGAAGCTGGCCGATGCGGGCTCGTCCACCGTCGCCGGGACATCTGCGGACGCGGCACAGCTCTCGGCCGCGGCCACCACGAGCTTCCCCCGTTTTCCGGGAGACTTCCGAGCCAGGTTTGATCCTGGGTAGATGGAGGATGATGTCACTGTGGGAATGAGGAAGTATCCGCCGGAGCTGCGGGATCGTGCGGTGCGGTTGTACCGGGAGTCCGAGCCCAGGCCGGTGATCCGGCGGCTGGCCGAGCAGCTGAATGTGCACCCCGAGGCGTTGCGGAACTGGATCCGTCAGGCCGAGGCCGATCACGGCGAGCGTGACGATCGGCCGTCGACGTCGATGCTGGAGGAGAATCGACGGCTGGCGAAGGAGAACGCCGAACTGCGCCGTGTCAACGATGTGTTGCGGGCGGCGAGTGCGTTTTTCGCGTCCGAGATCGACCCGACCCGGAGGCGGTCATGAGGTTCATCGACGCCCATGACTTCCCGGTCGGTCTCGTACTACGGGTCCTGGATATCGCCTCGTCGACCTACTACGACTGGCGGGCACGGGCGACCCTGCCCGCTCGGCGGCGACGGGAGGATGCCGAGCTGCTCGGGTTGATCGACGAGATCCGCGCCTCGCACGAGTTCGCTGGCACCTACGGGTCCCCGAGGGTGTGGCTGGAGCTGCGCCGGCGCGGGGTGCGGGTCGGCCGCAAGCGTGTCGAGCGGATCATGCGGGAGAACGGGCGCCGCGGCGCCTACCTGCGCAAAGGCTGGAAGGGTGGGTCGACGAAACAGAACCCGCGGCACACCGCTGCACCGGATCTGCTGGACCGGGACTTCACCGCGACCGCGCCGAACCGCAAGTGGGTGGCCGATCTGACACGGATCCCGACCGGTGAGGGGGTGTTATGGCTGGCCAGTGTGCGCGACGCGTTCTCGAACAAGGTGGTCGGCTGGCGGTCCGGGCCGCGTGCGGACACCGATCTGGTGCTCTCCGCGCTCGACTACGCCCTGTTCTCCCGCGACGTCCGTGCCGGGGAACTAATTTTCCCCAGCGACAAGGGCTGTCAATATACCGCGCTGCGGTTCACGCAGCGGCTCGTGGATGCCGGCATCGCCCCGTCCACCGGAAGCGTCGGGGACAGCTTCGACAACGCGCTCGCCGAAAACCTGTGGTCGACCCTGAAGATCGAGTTGATCTATTGGCCCGCAACCATTTTCGCAACCCGGACGGAAGCGGAGTGGGCGTTGTTCCGGTACATCGACGGCTGGTACAACGCGCGCCGGATTCAGGCCGGCCTGGGTGGGCTCTCGCCCGCCGAGTACGAACGATCCCATCAGGACATGCCGCACGAACAGGAGGCAGATATCATCCAGCCAGTGCTTGCCGGAGCCAGATAGAAAGGTCTCCGGAGAAGCGGGGGAATCTCATCAGTACCCAAACGGAGAACGTTGATCTGCCGGCGCTGACCGGCTCGCTGACGACTATGGCCCAATCACAGAGGGCCGAGGACCTGACCGCCCTGATCGGCAAATGCCTCAAGGCCGCGAGTTTCTTCACCTCCGGCGCCCACACCAACTACAGCGCCCTCGTCGTCGACAACGCCGGCCGCAACGCCATCACCTGGCTGTCCGACTGGCTCAATCTGCAAATTCGAACGGTCCGTATGACCTCCCGCGCCCACAACCCCGCCGCCCGCTGGACCTTCTGCCACGAGTGTGCGCACCGCGGCTATCACAGCCGCTCCGACGCCAAAGCTGTCCGCAAAAGGCACCCCGGCGAGAAGGGCCTCGCAGTGTTCGTCTGCCCGCACACCACGGGACTGTTCCACATCGGGCACCGCCCCGAAGCGCTGACCAGCGGTCAGATCGACCGGAAACGACTGCGCAACCAGGCAGTCCGAAACAGCGAGCGACCGATGAGGATGAGCCGCCAGAGCACCACGATCCGACCCCCAATCACCCTCGAGCTCAGTAACTTTGGCTTCTTCGGGGTCGCCGGCCGCCACCCTGGCATCGCCGACAAAGATGCGGTTGCCACCTGGACGAACGACGCTCCCTGCGAGCAGATCCCGCTTGCAACATTTAAGCGTGACATTGTGAAGTCAGGTTCTGGTGGGCGGCGAGATGATTCTCCGACATCTACTGCCCGAGGCAGGCTGGCGAGAAACAGACCGGGGCGGGGGTGTGAACGACATCCCCCACGGCAACGTACTCACTGCGCCCGTGCACCGGGCAGGGCGGCGATGTAACCGCCTCGCCCGCTATGTGATCGGCGGCCGACCCGCGTGTGGGGACGCGCCGCCTGCCCAGAAAGATACCCCTATGTGCCGCTCGAAAGCCCACGGAAGTGGTCGCCGCTGCCCCGGCTGCGGAAGCGACAAGGCCGCTGCAAAAGCCAACGCGAACAGGCGATTGGGGCGTGAAGCCCGGAAGAAGGTCGTCGACCACCTGAAGGAGCAGGGGATGGCCCTGACCGCGGCCGCGGTGCAGGCGGCACCCCCGAGTGTCCTACCGGAGCTGATGTCGGCGTTGGGAATCGACCCATCGGTGCTGGGAGACACCCCGATGCCGAGTACCCATGCCAACCCACCGTCGGCGAAACTGCTGATCGCGCACGCCGAAGCAGAACGCGCGACACTCACCGCCCCGACGATCACCCCGGCACAGGCCGCGCTGGCGGAAGCTGAACAGCGCGTTACCGCCACCGACGCGGACGCCGAGGAAGCCCGCAAGGCCGTCAATCGGCTTCGCGCCCGGCTGCGGAAGGCGAAGAAGGCCGCCGCGGAAGGGACCGGGGCAGAGTCCGACGTCGCCGTGAAACAGAAGGACGTCGACGACGCCAAACAGGCATATCTCGACGCCCAGCGCCGGCAGTGCGAGGCCAGAGAAGACGTCGCCGCCGCCAAGTTCGGGCTGCATGAAGACATGGCCACCGACGCCGAACGCGACGCCTACTTCGCATCCCTGTCCGATGACGAGATCGACACGATCACCCGAGCGCTGAACCGCCGCGCCGCTCCCGCCGCGGAGCAGGCGCTCACCGAGGGCGGACAGCCCGCCGAGGCAGGAACACCGCGAGACACCGGCGTCTACAACGCCGGCACCATCGCGATGTGAAACCGGATCTGGTGTCACCGAGGTCGAGGGACGCATCCTCGGGCGTTCCCCCCGAGGTGTGGACACCAGTTCCTATGCGGCGGTGGCCAGCGTAGCCGATCGCCGCTCGAACTCGACCGGACAGATTTGGCCGAGAGTGGAGTGCCTCCTTCTGGTGTTGTAGCGCGTGATCCAGCGGAAGACAGCAGCACGTGCCTCGCCCGCGCTGTTCCAGCGCTTTCGACTCTGTAACGTCTCCCGCTTCAGCGTCGCGTTCAGCGATTCGGCCGCGGCGTTGTCCGCCGACGTCCCGACCGCACCCCGCGATGTCGTCACGTCCAGCTCGCGACACAGGTCGGCGAACTCCGCCGACGCATACTGGGCGGGCTCAACCGGTCGATGCAACACCTCGATCACGGAGGTGTGCGATGGGATACAGCAACAAGCAGATGTCTCAGGCGCCGGTGGGTGCCAGGCGGCAGTGGGCGGCGGACAGGGCATTGCGACCTCCGATGCGTTCACCGGGCCGGCCGGAGCCCTCTCGTACGGTGCAGCGGGACTTCTGGCGGCGGATCGCATCGGGAGTGACGACGGTCGAGGCCGCGGAGGCCGTCGGCGTGTCATGGCCGGTCGGGTGCCGTTGGTTCCGTCACGCTGGCGGCATGCCACCGATCAGCCTGGACGAGCCCACGGGCCGCTACCTGTCGTTCGCCGAGCGTGAGGAGATCGCGCTACTACGCGCCCAGGATGTTGGGGTCCGCGAGATCGCCCGCAGGATCGGACGTGTCCCGGGAACGATCTCACGCGAACTGCGCCGCAACGCGGCGACCCGGGGCGGCAAGCCGGTCTACCGGGCACTGGTGGCGCAGTGGAAAGCGCAACAGGCCGCGAAGCGCCCGAAGACGGCGAAGCTCGTGGGCGCCGACAGGTTGCGTAAGTACGTGCAGGAGCGGCTCTCCGGCAGCGTCCGCCGACCCGACGGCACGATCGTCCGTGGGCCGCAGACGCCCGCGTGGAAGGGGCTCAACAAGCCGCATCGACAGGACAGGCGATGGGCGACGGCGTGGAGCCCGGAACAGATCTCGCACCGGCTCAGGATCGACTTCCCCGATGATGAGTCCATGCGCATCAGCCACGAGGCGATCTACCAATCGTTGTTCATCGAGGACCGTGGCGCGCTCAAACGGGAGCTGGTCGCGTGCCTGCGCACCGGGCGGGCGCTGCGGGTTCCCCGAGCGCGGTCGCAGAACAAGCCGCAAGGGCATGTCACCGAGGACGTCGTGATCAGCGAACGCCCCGCCGAAGCCGCCGATCGCGCCGTCCCGGGGCACTGGGAAGGCGACTTGGTGCGCCACGAGGCGCTGTGTAACCGAGCGGAGGTGAAAGACCTGCGCCGTTGTGCTGTCGCAGCAGCATAACGAAGCTGGGGGCAGCCTGAACCGGGAGACGCCGGTGAGGGTGGGAAGCAGCCCCGACAACGACGGGACAGGCCAGCACTACCGGATGGTCTGGGTCCGGCAAGCATGAGGAGAAGGTGTACGCGAGCAACCAGTGTTTTAACGCCTCGGGGGTCTCCCGCCAGCTCTAACCCGGTGGATTCGGGCTGGTCTGCGATGCGCACCAACACCCTGTGTTGGGAACTCCGGGGTCGGTTTAGGTCGTCGGCTTCGGAGGCCACGGTGAATGCCTGCGGCGTAGCCGTGGCGATATCGCAGGGGCATAGCTGGGCACCTCACTCCTCGAGCGGTTCGCAGTGAACGTGGGAACCACCGCGAGGCTCCCGAGCATCGGCCCCTTCCAGGGGTCGGCTGGTCGGGTTGACGCGTCGTCTGTCGATGGCCACGCGGTGGGGCGGAGGGGCCGTAGTAGTCCGAGCGGGGGAAAGCCTCGCACATGGCGAAGGGCCCCAGCGGAATTGATGCAGCAAGCACGACACGAACGGAGGCGCTGGTGAATACCGGTGAGCTGTCATGGCCCGATCCCGATCGGGCGGCATGGCGGGTACGACAGATGCAACGCAAGCTGCACCACTGGGCGGTCGACGATCCCGACCGCCTCTTCGATGATGTGTTCAATCTCGTCCATCACCCGGATTTTCTCACCGTCGCGTGGGACCGGGTGCGGGGCAACAAGGGCGCACGTTCGGCCGGTGTCGACCGGCTGGCACCGGCGTCCATCACGGGGGACGCCGAGACGGTGGCATTCCTGGGGCAGGTTCGAGACCAGGTGAAGTCTCGGACCTTTGCTCCTCTGCCGGTGGCGGAAAGACTGATTCCGAAACCGGGGAGCAGCAAACTCAGGCGGCTCGGTATCCCCACCGCGATGGACCGCACGGTGCAAGCGTCGTTGTTGCTGGTGCTGGAGCCGATCTTCGAGACGGATTTCAAACCGGTCAGCTACGGTTTCCGCCCGAGGCGTCGCGCTCAGGACGCGATCGCCGAGATTCATGCTCTCGGGACCCGGAATCATCACTGGGTGTTCGAGGCGGACATCGCGGCGTGTTTCGACGAGCTGGCCCATTCCGCGATCATGGAACGGGTCCGTACGCGGATCGTCGACAAGCGCGTTCTAGCCCTGATCAAGGCGTTTCTGAAGGCGGGCATCATGTCCACCGACGGAACGGTCAGGAACTCCGAGGCCGGCACGCCCCAGGGCGGCATACTCTCACCGTTGCTCGCCAACATCGCTCTGACGGTGTTGGATGCACATTTCTGTGCGAAATGGGATTCCCACGGGAGTGCCTATCGGCGCGAGGTGCACCGCAAACGCGGCGGGGCCACCTACCGAATCGTGCGCTATGCGGACGATTTCGTCATCATGGTGGTCGGGACCAAAGCGCATGCGGACGCACTCTGGGACGAAGTTGCGGACGTGATAGCCCCTCTGGGGCTGCGGTTGTCCGCCGAAAAGTCCCGGGTATGTCACCTGGACGAGGGGTTCGACTTCCTCGGGTTCCGCATCCAGCGGCGCCGCAGGAAGGGCACGAACAAGATGAGCGTCTACACCTATCCGTCGAAGAAAGCGTTGCTTTCGATCATGGCGAAGGTGCGGGCGCTGACGAAGAGGGCACGTCATCATGGCCTTGCTGATCTCCTCGGACGCCTCAATCCGGTACTCCGAGGATGGTGTGCGTATTTCCGTCACGGCGTGTCGAAAGCGACGTTCGGTTACCTCGATGCCTTCGCCTGGCATCGGGTCACCCAATGGTTGCTCAAACGGCACAAACGGATCACGTGGGCGGATCTCTACCGGCGGTTCCTGACCGGCAGGCCAGGCAATCGTCCGCAAGAGAATGGGATCATCATGTTCGACACCACCACCGTCCCGATTACTCGGTACCGGTGGCGGGCGGGCAACATCCCCACACCGTGGACCAGCATGGGAGCTTCGGTTCCCGCCTGACAGTGGCAGTCCGTGGAGCGCCGGATGCGATGAGAGTCGCACGTCCGGTGCGGAGGGCGGGCCGGGGAAACGGACCGGGAGCAATCCCGGCACCGCGCCCCGGTCCGACCCCTACATCATCGGGACCGGCCGGTCCGCGATTGGCACGCTCGTCGAGCGCAGCAGCCGATCCACGATCCTCCTGCACCTGCCTCGGCTGGAGGGCTGGGGCGACAAGCCACCCGTGAAGAACGGTCCTTCCCTCGGCGGCTATGGCGCCGTCGCGATGAACGCCGCGCTGACGACATCGATGACCACGCTCCCCGAGCAGCTCCGCCAGACCCTCACCTGGGACCGCGGGAAGGAACTCTCCGGTCATACCCAGTTCGCTCTCGATACCGGCACGAGAGTGTTCTTCGCCGACCCGCACTCGCCCTGGCAACGACCGACGAACGAGAACACGAACGGCCTTTTGCGCCAGTACTTCCCGAAGGGCACCGATCTGGCCAGGTGGTCCGCCGAGGACCTCCAAGCCGTCGCCGTGGCGATCAACAACCGGCCCCGCAAGATCCACGACTGGCGAACCCCGGCCGAGGTCTTCGCCGAGCAGCTACGCTCACTGCAACAGCCAGGTGTTGCGACGACCGATTGAATCCGCCCTGAGCCCCGTTGTCGGAGTGGAAAATTGACCCATCGAGACCGGCGGCGCCGCGACAGGCCGCCGCCGCCCGCAGCGCGTCGGTGACCAACTCGGTACGCATGTGGTCGGCGATCGACCACCCCGCCAACCGTCGCGAATGCAGGTCCAACACCGTCGCCAGATACAGAAACTCACCATCACCGACCGGCAAATAGGTGATGTCCCCGACGTATCGGGTGTTCGGTGCGCTCGCGGTGAAATCCCGCCGGATCAGATCCGGCACCGGGGCCGCGTCCGGGGCGGGGATAGTGGTGCGCACCGGTTTGCGCAGGTGGACGCCGACGATCCCGTGCTCGCGCATCAC
This sequence comes from Rhodococcus sp. IEGM 27, assembly GCF_033142305.1. NCBI lineage: Bacteria > Bacillati > Actinomycetota > Actinomycetes > Mycobacteriales > Nocardiaceae > Rhodococcus > Rhodococcus sp. IEGM 27. The sequence goes on from NZ_JAWLSG010000023.1 coordinate 13,921, forward strand.
TCGCTCGACCCGCTTGTGGTTGACCTCGATCCCGGCCTCGCGCAGCTCCGCGGTGACCGCCACCGGTAGAAACCCGAGCGGGAGACCTCGAGGATCTGGCACAGCCACTTCACCTTCAGCGGTGTCGCAGTGGTCGTCAACGAATCGGAAGCGGCTCACCAATTCGTCTCTCCCGCGAAATATTTTGCGGCCTTGCGCAGGATCTCCCGTTCGGTCTCGAGCTTCCGGATCTGGGCCTTGAGCTGCTTGTTTTCTTCCTCCAACAGGGACTCGGACGATACCCCGCCGGTCGGCGACGCCGGCCGCGCCGCCCCGCTGGCTCGGAGTTCGGCCGTGGAGGTACCGGTGCGTTTGCGTTCCGCGCGGACCCAGTTGCGCAGGGTCTCGCGGCTGACGCCCAGGTCGTTGCCGATGCCCTCGAAGGTGTGGCTCGGATCGGACAGGTACAGCGCGACGGCATCGGCCTTGAACTCCGCCGAGTACGCCTTCATCGCCATCAGTGACATCTCTTCCTCTGGGACCTTCACGACCCAGTGTTCACGATGTCCACACTTGAGGGGGAACCCCCCTCTGAGGCTGCACCCTTGGAGTGGACACCCCTGACAATGGTTCCAGTGGAGAGCCAGGAGGGATGTCGAGGTGGGACGCCAGTCTCTGTACCCGGAGGAATTCCGGAAAGATGCGGTCGCGTTATACCGCGCGGCCGACGGTAAACGCACGTACGCGGCGGTGGCCGCGTATCTGGGGATCAGTGGCGAGACGCTGCGGACGTGGGTCCGTAAGGACACCGCCAGCGAGGGACGCCCGGAGGTCCGCGGCACCGCTGGTGGGGAGACCGAGTCGGACGAGCTCGCGCGGCTGCGGGCAGCGAACGCCCGGCTGCGGGGTGCGGAGAAGGAATGGCAGCTCGAACGTGAGATTCTGCGCCGGGCAGCCGCGTATTTCGCAAAGGAGGTGAAGTGAAGACCCGCCGCTGGGACTTCATCTCCGACCTTCGCGCCGAGTTCGGCGTGCAGCGGCTGTGTCGGGTGCTCGGGACCTCCCGTTCCGGCTACTACAAGCACATAGCCACCGAGGATGCTCGTGCCGAGCACGCGGCGGAGGAAGCCGCGACCGTCGCCGAGATCCGTGCGATCCATGCCGAGCACCGGAGCGCCTACGGCGCCCCGCGGGTGCATGCTGAACTACGGTCCCGCGGACGCAGGATCAACCGCAAACGGGTGACCGAAGCTGATGCGGATCCACCACGTGGTGGGCAGGCACCTGCGCCGCAGCAAGCGCACGACGATAGCGGACAAGTCGGCTCCGTCGGTGCCGGATCTGGTGATGCGGGACTTCGCTGCCACAGCGATGAATACGAAGTGGTGTGGGGACGTTCCCCCAAGCACTTCGTGCAGGGAGGTACCCCCACCTACATTCCGGTGGGATCCTCGTGGTTGTTTTTGGCCACGGTGATCGACATCTGCTCACGCCGGGTGGTGGGCTGGTCGATCGCTGACCATATGCGAACCGAACTCGTCACGGACGCGATCGAGGTGGCGGTGCGCACCCGTGGTGGTGACGTCGGTGGCGTTATCTTCCACAGCGACCGCGGATCGCAGTATACCGCAGCAGCTTTCGTCGATGTATGCCGCCGTCATGGGATCCAGCAAAGTCGAGGACGGGTCGGGTCAAGTTACGATAATGCTCTCGCCGAGTCGTTCTTCCAAGGACTCAAGAGGGAGTGGCTGCACGGACGGAGTTGGACGTCGAAGTCGCAGGCACGGCTGGAGCTGTTCGACTGGCTCTCGTACTTCAATCGGCGTCGCCGTCACTCCGCCCTCGGATACCTCACCCCAGTGGAGTTCGAACAACGACTCATCGCGTCGTCTACGCTGTCAGTCGCCGCATGAAATCCGGTGTCCACTCCCAAGGGGCAACCTCAAAACTGCGGGCCGACAAGGGCTATGACTACGACAAGCACCGTCGGTGGCTGCGCCAGCAGGACATCGTTCCGCGCATCGCCCGACGTGGCATCGATAAGAATGACCGGCTCGGCAGGTATCGGTGGAAGGTCGAACGCACTATCGCCTGGCTCACCGGCTACCGACGCCTGACCATCCGCTACGAACGCCACGGGGAGCACTTCGCCGGATTCCTCCACCTCGCCGCCGCACTCACCTGCTTCAAGAAGCTCTCCATATGAGACACGCTCTAAACCTGTCGAAACACGTTCTCAGAAAGGTTGACAGGTTCCGCTGGGCCGATGTTTCCCGCTTGGTGCGCCGGCTGGCTTGAACTGCGCACCGGTGGCGGCCAGCCGGACAAGCCAGTGCGACCACATATAGTCGCGCCTGCGCAGGAGGTCGTCGTCGGTGCCGTAACCGGTCTCGGTGAGACGTAGCCGGGAACCATCGGCCTCCGGCTCGAGAGTGATCACCGTCCTCAACGGGCCTGGCCAGTCCGGTGCGCGCCACACGAACGTCACCGAGTCGGGCCAGAGGATGTTTTCGACGTGTCCTGACACCACCGGCCATCCCGGCGCGGCAACCACTACGACCCCACCCGCTTCTGGCTCCAACTCGACGACGGCGCCCATCCACTGACAGGCCGCATCCTCGGACACCACCAACGAGAAGAGGTCAGCGACCGCGATCTGGTAATGGAACGATTTCTCAGTCATGACGACCACCGCCTCGAGACTGCCAAATTGTGCCCAGTCGAACGACACCCGCCAACCCGGTGGCGGAGCGACGATCCAGGTGCTCGGCCCAGCCATGACAGACCCGGGGGGTAGCTCCGCGACTCGACGTGGCCAGCCCGGAACTGTGGCACGGCTCGCACTCGGTCTCATACTTCACGGTGGACCTCGCCGAGGTCGAGGTCGACGCCTCCGGCGGCGAAGTTCGCAAGGTCGGCGACGGCCTGCTCACCTGCCGGCGAGCAGAGGGCCGCGAGCGCGTCGTCCTTGGTGTCCCACTGGACGACGGCGACGAGGAAGTGGGGCGGCGGGGAGCCGTCTGTGGTCTCGCAGATTGTCCAGCCGAAGAAGGTGGCTTTCGGAAATTTCCGGGCGATCGGGGCGTGTGTGGAGCGGTAGTGCTCGAGGAATGCGTCGGGGTCCTGCGGGTGGGCGTAGGTGGCAGTGAGCTGGTACATAGCGGTCCCGTCTCGCGTTGTGGGGTCTCGTTGCGGCGCAACGGAGCGACGGATCTGGTCGTCCTGTTTTGGTTTCGAATTTCGGCTCGGGTGGTCAGGAACGGTTACGAGGATCTGATTGCGTCGTGGCCGTGTGAGCGGTGAAGGAATGGCCATCGTTCGCAAAGGGTTGAACGATTCGCGTCGAGGAGGAAGGGAGAAAGTGAACCGTCCTAACGTGGTGCTGTTTTACCAGGCGGTAGCCTGCCCGCGATTGACACGTGGTCTGACAGCTGTGTTGTCGCGGTTAGTTCACTTGGCGGTCACCAGTCCAGAATTGTGCGCGGAGCCTGAATTTCTGAACCTTTCCGGTCGCGGTGCGGGGGATGCTGTCGGTGAACAGCACTTGTTTGGGGATTTTGTATCCGGCGAGACTGTGACGTGCGTGGTCGATCAATTCGGTCTCGGTCACTCTCTCGCCGTCTCGACGCACCACCAACGCGGTGACCATTTCACCCCACTTGTCATCAGGAACGGCGATGACGGCCACCTCGGCTACCGCGGGGTGAGTGAACAGGACATCTTCGACCTCGATGGAGCTGACATTTTCCCCACCAGTGATGATGACGTCCTTTTTGCGGTCGGAGATCGTCAGATACCCGTCCGCGTCGATGGATCCACCGTCACCGGTGTGGAATTGTCCGCCCCGCATCGCGGTGGCGGTTTCCTGTGGGTTGTTCCAGTAGCTGTCCATCACCGTGTTCGAGGCGACCAGTATTTCCCCGTCCGCGTCGGTGCTGATCCGGGTTCCCAACGACGGCGCACCTGCCTTGGACAGCATCTTGGCGCGCTCGATCGCCGGAAGGTTGTCGTATTCGGCGCGCGAGCGGTTCACGGTCAACAGCGGCGAGGTTTCGGTGAGACCGTAGATCTGGTTGAACTGCCATCCCAGTTCTTCTTCGATGCGGGCAATCGTGCGTGAGGGCGGTGGCGCTCCCGCGACGACCAGGCGGACCCGGTCGCGACCGGGGATCTCACCGTCCCACTGCTGGGCGGCGTCGAGCACCATATTCCACACCGTCGGAGCACCGCACATCAAAGTGATCCCGTGTTCATCTACTCTGCGCAGAATTTCTGCGCCGTCGACTTTGCGGAGAACTACCTGCTTGATGCCCAATCCGGTTGCGGTGTAGGGCATTCCCCAGCCGTTGCAGTGGAACATCGGCAGCACGTGCATCAACACATCGCGGTCGCTGACCTGCATATGCATCCCGAATGTGACCGAGTTGATCCAGATGTTGCGGTGCGTGAGGCGCACGCCCTTGGGTTTTGCGGTCGTACCGCTGGTGTAGTTCAGTGTTGCGGTGGCGTCCTCGTCGGGTTGTTGCCATCGGTGGGGTTCGGCGTCGAACCGCAGTAATGCCTGGTCGGTGTCGGCGCCGAGTACGAACCGGTGGCGGGCGCCGACATCGGCGAGGGCCTCGTCGAGTTCCGGGTCGATCAAAACGACGTCGGCCTTGCAGTCGCCGATGATGTAGGAGACCTCTTCGGGCTGCAACCGAAAGTTGACCGGGACCAGGATCCGTCCCGACGAGGGCACCGCCAGCAGCAGCTCGAGCAAGCGCGCGGAGTTGTGACTGACGACCGCCACTCGGGCACCTTCGGGTACGCCCAGCTCATCGAGGCCGGCCTGGAGCGCTCGGCCTCTGCGCGCCAGGTCACGGTAGGTCAAGTTTTCGACGGCGGCCGCGGGCTGTACCGGCTCGTCGACCACACCGATACGGTCGCCGTAAACGAGTTCAGCACGATCGATGAAGTCGTTGGTGGTCAACGGAACGTGCATGGAGTCCTCCCCATTCTTGTCTCAAGACCCGCACGAAGAACTATCCGGAGCTCTCCGGTCGACGTCGAACACAACGCCAGAGCCGCCTCGCGCCACCCCACCGTGTCCACAGTTCAACAGTAGGTGGCAGCTTGAGGCGTGGGGAACCCCCGCCGGCAACAGCTACCTCCGATCGGAGGTAAGTCCACCCAATGCACTTTTGGTGCCGCGTGGTGCCGCGCCAACAGTGTCGATCAGGGCGTCTGTCATGCGAGGGATGTTTGGCATCCCTCGCATGGAACCTGCACGGGTACCTGGCCCGCGAGGTGTGCGGGAAGCCAGCCCCGGCCCGAGAACTTGGTGTGGAATGGCGCCGCTCCTACGTCGGAGACCGTGGCGGGTCGCCGATGGCCGAAGACATCGGGAAGCGGTTGGTCGAATTCGCAGCCTGCGGGCAGAGAACCCGTGGACCGCAGCAGCCTGCTGGCGTGTCTTCGCGTCCTGCCTGACGGGCTCGAAGGCGCTACTGTGATAGTCGTCGGCCCTCCGCCGCCTGAAAGGGGGCTCGTCGACATGACTGTCCTGGGTATCGATTCCGAGTTCAATGCTGTGCTCTCGCTGCTCGACCGAACAGCGGCACTGCGACACAGCGCGGAAATCGTCCACCGTGTACTCGGTGCGGACCTGGCGGCCGGAGCGAACCGGATCGCCGAGGACGACACCATGAAGGTGGTGGCCGTGGTCGGCGGGCGCACTGAGGAGCTCAACGGTCTGGTCGTAGGGCCGCAGGAAGGCCTTGGCGGGCAGGCGGCGGTGCTGCGGCGGACCGCGGCGGTCGAGGACTACTGCCTGAGCCGGGCCATCACGCACGACTTCGACCAACCAGTTCGGGCGGAAGGTTTGCGGGCGGTGATGGCCGCCCCGATCGTGCGTGCCCACCGACTCTATGGGCTGCTCTACGCCGCCCGTAGAGTCCCAGTTCCGTGGACCGACCGCGACCGGACTGACCTGTTGGGTCTGGCGCGGCAGACCGCGGTGGCTATGGAGGTGGCCGACAGCGCCCGCGAGATGGCCGAGGTCGCCGTGTTCAGCGAACGTCAACGACTCGCGATCGCATTGCATGATTCCGTGGGCGCGACGTTGTTCAGTTTGCGGGTGGCGTTGACGTCGGCCAAGGCATCGTTGGAGCTCGGCCCCACCCTGGAACTGTTGACCGATGCTCTGGCCCTGACCGAACGGGCAACCTCGGAGCTGCGGGCTCAGACCTTGTCGCTGCACCAACCACCCGAGGACAAGGCACTCGCGGTCGCCCTGCAGGGTGATTGTCGCGACTTCGCCGAGCGGGCCGGTGTGGCGGCGGAATTGGTGGTGCTGGGCGACCTGCCGCTGCTGGACGTAGCCAGGACCGATGTGTTGCGGCGCACCGCCCGCGAGGCACTGCTCAATGTGGAGAAGCACGCTGCCGCCCACTCCGTGGTCGTGAGCCTGTACCGGGTGCAGGACGGTGTGGGGATGGCCGTGGCCGACGACGGCACGGCCGGCGACATCACACTCGAGGACGAGCGTGGCTTGGGTCTTCAGGTAATGGCCGAGCGCGTCGAACGGGTGGGTGGCTGGTTGTCCTGCGCCGGCAACGACGAGGGCGGCGGTACGGTGCGGGCGTGGGTTCCCGCCGCTAGAGCATTCCGGCCTGTTGCGCCTTGACCACCGCGTCCAGTCGGTTGCGGGCGTCGAGGTGGGCTAATAACGATTGAACGTAGGACTTCACCGTGTTCGGCGCCAGGCCCAACTGCTGTGCGATCTCGGTGTTGCTCTCACCCATGGCCAGCCGCTCGAGCACCTGATACTCGCGCCGCGACAGTGCCAGCGGATCCCCGGGGCTGATCACCGGGTCACAGTATCGTCGTCCGGCGGCTACCTCCCCGATCGCGGTGATCAGCACCACGCAGGCGTTGTCCTTGTGCACCACCGCATCCATCCCGACCAGCCCCGCGATTTGGCCCACCGTGCGATTGCTGTCCCCGGTGAACAGCACGAGCTTCACCCCTGGGCATGCCCCGCGGAGCGCTGCGGCAGCGTCTGGCAGCGCCATGTCGGGCAGATGCAGATCCAGTAGCACCACGTCGGGTCGTTCGACGGCGGCAACCGCAACGCCGGCGGTCGCCGTGCGCGCCCCCGGGCACATCCGCATGCCCGCCGCCCCCTCGACCAGACGTTCCACTCCCAGATGCACGATCGGATGGTCGTCGACCACCAGCACTCGCACCACTCCTGGATGGGCACATGGCACGCCTGGATGGGCCACCATGTCGGCGGGATGCGCGAGTGTGCCGCTCTGGACTCGGCGGTGAGGTGGCATATTTCCACGGTAACCCCGCATGTTCGCGCTCGCCACGAAACCCCTACCCGGGTCGATTACCTCCGATCGGAGGTAGTCAACCCGGGGTAGAAATGTGATGGTGATCTCAACGCGATGGTGGTCGTCACCGTCGTCGGACGCTAAACGGGAGCGGGTAGATGACTACATCGGTCACAACTCAGCACGAGAAGATCAAGTCGTTCGACTGGGAGCCGAGCTACTTCCACCGCGACGCACTGTATCCGACCAAGTACAAGATCCCGCCGAAGACCAAGGACCCCTTCCGCACCCTCGTACGCGAGTACGTGGGGATGGAGGAAGAGAAGGACGACCGGCAGTACGGTGCGCTCGAGGATGCGCTGAGCCGGATGAACAACTCTGCGCAGGCCGAGCCCCGCTTCATGGAGATCATGAAGCCGGTGCTGGCGTTGGTCGACTTCGGTGAGTACGCCGCGATGAAATGCACCGCCATGCTCGTCGACACGGTGGAGAACCCGGAACTGCGCCAGGGGTATCTCGCGCAGATGATCGACGAGGTGCGCCACACCAATCAGGAGGCGTACTTGATGCGGTACTTCGCCAAGCACGCTCCGGATCCGGCCGGCTTCAACTCGGGTTTTAAGATGCGCGCCTTCGACCCGATCGGTCGACCGGGCCGGACGGTGTTCGAAGCGTTCATGAACGACGACCCGATCACCAATTCATTGAATTTGCAGGTCGTCGCGGAGACCGCGTACACCAACCCGCTGTTTGTGGCGGTGACCGAGGTGGCGGCCGCGAACGGGGATCAGGCAACCCCGTCGGTGTTCCTGTCGATCCAGTCCGACGAGGCGCGGCACATGGCGAACGGCTATTCGACGCTCGCTGCGGTGCTGAGTGAGCCGGACAATTTACCGATGCTCCAGGAGGACTTCGACACGGCGTTCTGGCGTCAGCACTCCTTCCTCGACAATTTCCAGGGCGCGGTCTACGACTACTTTTCGAAGGTGCGGCTCAAGTCCTACAAGGAGTACTGGGACCAATGGATCTGGGACGACTGGGCCGGTAGTTACATTGAGCGGCTGGAGCCGTTCGGCCTGAAGGTGCCGCGCTGGATCAACGATGCGAAGCGGCATGTGGAATGGGGCGGCCATTCCGCGGCAATGGTGTCCGCGGCGCTGTGGCCGGTGCATGCCTGGAGGTCGGATTACATGATCGAGGAGGACTTCGCGTTCCTCGAAGAGAAGTACCCCGGCTGGGAGGAGCATTTCGGCGGGTTCTGGACGGCGTACCGGGAGATGGGCGACCCGCGTAAGGGCCACCTCGCGCTGGAGCTGTTCCCCGAGATGCCGCCGATCTGTCGGACGTGCCAGATGCCGTGCGTGTTTCCACGGCCCGACATCAACGAGATCCGGTTGTCGATCGACGCGGCCGGCCAACGGCACGCCTTCTGCTCAGAGGCCTGCCAGCACATCTTCCGGCAGGCCCCGGAGCGGCACAGCGGTATGACCTGGTGGGAGATCAATGACGGTGTCGAGCTGGCCCGCTACATCGAGGACGCCGGTCTGCTGCGGTCTGATGGCCGGACCCTGATGGGACAGCCTCACGTGCACACCGAAGAACGCTGGCTGTGGACCATCGAGGACATCCGGCGCACCGGATTCGTCATCAAGGACCCGCTCAAGGCGTTGCCGGCCGACGCGTTTACGGACATCTGATGAGCACCGAACTGATCTCCGACGGCGTAGTGCCCGAGACGGTGGGCGAGGGTTTCTACTCGGCACGCGAGCTAACCTATATCCGCCCGCAGAAACGCCGAATCTCCGAGTACGAGGCGGTAATCTGCCACGCACAACCGGACCTCGACCAATTCGACTCCGGCGGCTGGTATCTTCTGCGGCCCGATGGATTGGGCTGTCAGGACGCCCGGACCACCGCACTGAAGCATCCGAACTGGTTCGAGTACCGCGACCCGTCCAGCCTCTGGCAGCGCCCCTATATCAAACTGCAAGCCCAGCAGGAACGGTCCATCCAGGGGGCGATCACCTCCGCGAAGGCCAACGGTTCATTCAGCGACATCGCACCGGGGTGGCTCGACCTCGTGTCGTGCTACTACGAGGCGTATGCGTCGTTCCAGTGGGGGATGTTCAAGGCGCACGCGTTCGTCACCCGGGAGGCGTTGTCGGACACTCTGTCGATGACCTACACCTTCAGCGGGATGGACCGGCTACGTCACCAGCAGGACATTGCGCTCTACAGCCTGGATCTGCACGAGCACGCGCCCGGCTACACCGAGGGTGCCGGCGCCGAGGCTTGGCTCAACGATCCGGTGTGTCAGGGCGCACGCCGACTGGTCGAACGGCTGCTCTCGCTGCGGGACTGGGGTGAAATGGTTTTGATGACGAACCTGGTGGTCGAGCCCCTGTTCACCGCCCTGCTCGGCAGCGAGTTCTTCCGGCATCTCGCCCCGCTGCACGGTGACGTGGTCATCCCGGTGATCGAGATGACCGCGGAGGCGGACCGGCTTCGCAACCGCACGGCGACACAGGCCCTGATCAAGTTGCTCACCGCCGATACCGACCGCTCCGGTCGGCCCGTGCCAGCAGCACGCAACCGTGAGCTCATCCAGGGCTGGGTCGACTCCTGGTATCCGGATGCATTGGCGGCCGTCGACGCATTCCTCCCGGTCTTCGACGCCGCACCGGCCGGGTCCGGCGTCGGCGAACGCGCCCGACAGCGCGTCGTCAGTACAACCGCGGACATCCTCGAGCAGGCCGGTCTGCAGGTTCCCGCGGCGGTGACGTCATGAGCCGCATCCCGGAGCCCGGACGCAGAACCATCGGACTCGTCCTGATGAAAAGCGAGGAGGCGCAGGCGACCGTCCACTACGTCGCCGAGGAGTGCCCGCAGATCCGGGTACAGGATCGGGGCACCTTCTTCCTGCTGGAGGCCGAAGAATCGATTCGCATCCCCCTGGCGGAGGTCGAGGAATACCTTGGGAAACCGTTGACGATGTCGCGGTTCCTGGTCTGCATGACCAGCTACTACGGGCGGGCACAGGTCGAAGACGACGCCTTCGTCATCACCTCCGACATGTCCCAACTCGAACCGGCAAAGATCTGAACGGATAGTCGATGGCACACGTAACACTTGAGCCGACGGGGGAAGAATTCTCCGTCGGCGAGGACGAGGACATTCTCACCGCCGCCCTGCACAACGGCATCAACCTGCAATATGGATGCCGGCACGGGAACTGCTCCTCGTGTAAGCACTGGCTGCTCGACGGCGACGTCGACGACTCGGCGGGGTCGGTCTACGCGATCCCACGCAACGAACGCGAGGACGGGGCGATTCTGCTCTGCTGCGCCTACGCCAAGAGCGATCTGGTGATCGAGATTGACCAGCACGACGGTGTGGAGAAGCTGCCGCCGATGACACCTCCATCGCCCCGGCGGGCGAGGGTGCTCGGCCAGCGCACGCTGACGCCGAACCTGGTCGAACTACGGGTCGCGTTGGACCATCCGCTGAGCTTTCGGGCCGGTCAGTACGCGGAGTTCACCCTCGACACCGGGGAACGCCGCTCCTACTCGCTGGCGAGCCCGCCGAGTTCGGGACGCGAGTTGACCTTCTGCGTCAAACGCGTGCAGAACGGGGTGTTTACCACCGTGCTCGATCGGATCGAGCCGGGATCGCTCCTGCATCTGGAGGCGCCGTTCGGCACGATGTTCCTCCGGGAGACCGGTCGCCCGGTGATCGCGGTCGGGATCGGCTCCGGCATCGCGCCGCTCCTGTCGATTCTGACCGACGCCGCCGAGCAGAACATCGACGTCCCGATCCGGTTCTATTACGGAGCCCGCACCGCCGGTGATCTGGTGTATCTCGACGAACTAACCGAACTGTCGCGAAGGTTGCGCGATTTCCAATTCATTCCGTGCCTGTCGCAAGGTTCGCCCGATACGTTGCCGCCGAACGGGCGCGTCGGGCGGGTGACCCGAGCCCTCGCCGGAGACATCCGGGACGCCTCACTTTATGACGCGTATCTGTGCGGCGCGCCGGAGATGTGCGACGCGGTCGGCCGACTCCTCGAAGCCAAGGGCCTGCCGGAGGCACGAATCCACGCCGACAAGTTCTATCCGGCCATCGAAACCGCCCAGCTCCTAGCGTGAGTGAAGTGCGATTCACCAACACTGCACACCGAAGTCGGATTCACGATGCAAAAGGATCCTCGATACGCCCCCGGGCTGCGGGGGTCCACCGGCATCGTCACCGTCGTACGCGTGCCGCCCCCGTACGAAGCCTCCGGCTGCTACGCCACCTGCGGGGCATACAGGGTAGCTGCTTGCACAAAGCCAGCGACAAGCCGCCCACTAATAGGTCTCATTCACGAAATTTGTCTCCAGGAGATTTGCGATGACAGCTGTAGCAGAACACCCGATCTTGCCCGCGGTTCGCGGGTTCCTGAATGGCAACAAGAAGCTTCTGATCGATGGCGCGTGGGTGGACGCCGCGTCGGGCAAAACCTTCGCAACCACCGACCCGGCCACTGGGGCCACCCTGACAGAGGTGGCCCATGGCCAGGCCGAGGACATCGATCGGGCGGTCCGCGCCGCCCGCACGGCGTTCGACACCGGTCCGTGGCCGGCGATGAAGCCGAACCAACGCGAACGCCTGTTGTGGCGGGTGGGCGACATCCTCAGCGAACGCGCGGCGGAGTTCGGCCAGCTCGAAGCACTCGACAACGGCAAGTCGGCGGGGATCGCCACCGCAGTCGACGTTGCCTGGTCGGCGGATGTTTTCCGCTACTACGCCGGCTGGGCCACCAAGATCGAAGGCTCCACCATCAACGTCTCCATGCCGTTCTCCCCCGGTGGAGAGTTCCACGCCTACACCCTGCGCGAGCCGGTCGGGGTGTGCGGACTCATCGTGCCGTGGAACTTCCCGTTGCTGATGGCCGCCTGGAAACTGGCGCCGGCCCTGGCCGCGGGTAACACCGTCATCCTCAAGCCCGCCGAACAGACCCCGCTCACCGCGCTGCTGCTCGGAGAAGTGTTCCAAGAAGCCGGGTTCCCACCGGGTGTGGTCAATATCGTCACCGGATTCGGGGACGCGGGAGCGGCGCTGTCCGGGCACGGGGATGTGGACAAGATCGCGTTCACCGGTTCGACGGAGGTGGGCAAGAAGATCGTCGACGCGGCCAAGGGCAACCTGAAGAAGGTGTCTCTCGAACTCGGCGGCAAGAGTGCCAATGTGGTGTTCGCCGATGCCGACTTCGACCTCGCCGTCGAAGGTTCGCTCAACGCGTGGTTGTTCAACCACGGGCAGTGCTGCGTCGCCGGCACCCGGCTGTACGTGGAGGACCGGATCTTCGACGACTTCACCGGGGCGGTGGCCGAGGCTGCGAGCAAGGTCAAGATCGGTCCCGGGATGGATCCGGCCACCCAACTCGGTCCGCTGATTTCGCAGGAACAGTTCGACAAGGTCACCGGTTACCTGCGAGACGGGTTGGCCGACGGGGCACGGGCTCTGACCGGCGGCAAACGGTGGGGCGAGAGCGGGTACTTCGTCGAGCCGACGGTGTTCGTCGACGTCAAACCAGAGTTCAGTGTGGTCCGCGAAGAAATCTTCGGCCCCGTGGTGGCCGCGTTGCCGTTCGACGCAGACAACGGTGTCCTCGCCGCGGCCAACGATTCCATCTACGGACTCGCCGCGGGCATCTGGACCAAGGACATCTCCAAGGCGCACCGGACGGCCAAGAAGCTCAAGGCCGGGTCGGTGTGGGTCAATCAGTACAACGGCTTCGACACCGCGATGCCCTTCGGCGGCTACAAGCAGTCCGGCTGGGGACGTGAACTCGGCGGCTCCGCCATCGACCTGTACACGCAGATCAAGTCCGTCAACATCGCGCTCTGACGAACTCATACCGACAAGGAGTATTAAGTGAAAACCAAAGCAGCGGTGTTGCTGGAACCCGGGAAACCCTTCGAGATCATGGAGCTCGACCTCGATGGTCCCGGCGTCGGCGAAGTGTTGATCAAGTACACCGCCGCCGGGTTGTGCCACTCGGACCTGCACCTGACCGACGGTGACCTGCCACCGCGCTATCCGATCGTCGGTGGCCACGAAGGGTCGGGCATCATCGAGGAAGTCGGCCCCGGCGTCACCAAGGTCAAACCCGGTGACCACGTGGTGTGCAGCTTCATCCCGAACTGCGGAACCTGCCGGTACTGTGCCACTGGACGCTCCAATCTCTGCGACATGGGCGCCACCATCCTCGAAGGGTGCATGCCCGACGGCAGTTTCCGATTCCACGGCAACGGACTGGATTTCGGGGCGATGTGCATGCTCGGCACCTTTTCCGAACGCGCCACCATCTCCCAGCACTCGGTAGTCAAGATCGACGACTGGCTGCCGCTCGAGACTGCGGTGCTCGTCGGCTGCGGTGTTCCGACCGGTTGGGGCACTTCAGTCTACGCCGGCGGTGTGCGGGCCGGCGACACGACCGTCATCTACGGCATCGGTGGTCTGGGCATCAACGCCGTCCAGGGTGCGGTGAGCGCGGGCGCGAAGTATGTCGTGGTGGTTGACCCGGTGGCGTTCAAACGCGACACCGCGCTCAAGTACGGTGCTACCCATGCCTTTGCCGACGCCGCAAGCGCCGCGGCGCAGGTCAACGAACTCACCTGGGGACAGGGCGCCGACCAGGCACTGATCTTGGTTGGCACGGTAGACGAGGACGTGGTCTCGGCGGCGACCGCGGTGATCGGCAAGGGCGGCACCGTGGTGATCACCGGACTGGCGGACCCGGCGAAGCTCACCGTGCACGTCTCGGGCACCGATCTGACCCTCAACGAGAAGACGATCAAGGGCACGTTGTTCGGCTCGTCCAACCCGCAGTACGACATCGTGCGTCTCCTGCGCCTCTACGACGCCGGACAGCTCAAACTCGACGACCTGATCACCACCCGCTACACCCTCGACCAGGTCAACCAGGGCTATCAGGATTTGCGGGACGGCAAGAACATCCGCGGCGTGATCATCCACGCGTGAGGTGATCAGATCCCGTGGCTGCGCCGTCGCGTCTTCTCCGCGTACCCAGCGCAGCCACGGTTTGTGGTGCTGATTTCCGTCGGTCGGCGCGGTGTCCTCCGCTAAGGAGGTCTCGGTCTCGCGCGCAAAGCCCGAAGGCAGTTTGACGCAGTTGCACAAGTAACGCGGCCGTTCCCGAGGTCGACCCCGCGGGGAAGACTTCCATCAGAGACAGAAAGAGCGTGCAGGCAACGTGGCCAAGATGATCGCCTTCGACGAGGACGCGCGGCGCGCCCTGGAACGGGGAGTGGACAAACTCGCTGACGCCGTCAAGGTCACCCTCGGCCCCAAGGGCCGCAATGTGGTGCTCGGCCGCGACGTCGCCAAACCCCTCGTGACCAACGACGGCGTCACCGTCGCCCGCAGTATCGAACTCGACGACCCCTACGAAAAGATGGGCGCCGAACTTGTCAAAGAGGTCGCGAAGCAGACCGACGACGTGGCCGGTGACGGCACGACCACCGCCACCGTGCTCGCCCAGGCCATGGTGCGCGAGGGCCTGCGTAACATCGCCGCCGGCGCCAACCCCCTGGCGATAGGGCGCGGCATCGGCGCCGGTTTGGTCGACGTTATCCGGGCGATCAACGACGCGGCGAGACCGATCGAAACCACAGAACAGATCGCTGCGACCGCGACGATCTCCTCGGGTGACCCCGCCATCGGCGCCATTGTGGCCGAGGCGTTGGACCAGGTCGGCGTGCACGGCATCATCACCGCCGAGGCATCGGACACCTTCGGCCTCACACTCGACCTCGTCGAGGGTTTGCGCTTCGACAAGGGCTACCTCAGCCCGTACTTCGTCACCGATTTCGAACGGCTCGAGGTCGTCCTCGACAACCCCTACATCCTGCTGGTCTCGTCGGTGATCAACTCGGTCAACCAACTGGCGCCCATCGTGGAGAAGGTGATGAAGACGGGTCGCCCGCTGGTGATCGTTGCCGAAGATGTCACCGACGATGCTCTCGCGACCCTGGTCGTCAACAACGTGAAAGGCACGTTCACCTCGGCGGCGGTGAAGTCCCCCGGCTTCGGCGACCGGCGTGAGCTGATGCTGCGCGACATGGCCATCGTGACCGGCGGCCAAGTCATCTCCGCGGCCATCGGGGTCACCCTCGAGGCGGCGAGCCTCGATCTGCTCGGCTCTGCGCGCCGGGTGCTGATCACCAAACACGACACCTCGATCGTCGGCGGCGCAGGCGACGCCACCGCGGTCGCCGGCCGGGTCAGGGAGATCACCACCGCGATCGAGCAATCGACCGACGACTATGACAAAGACAAACTCCGGGAGCGTCTGGCCAAGCTCAGCGGAGGGGCGGCGGTAATCCGGATCGGCGCCGCAACCGAGATCGAACTCAAGGAACGCAAACATCGGCTCGAGGACGCTGTCCGCAACGCGCGGGCCGCGGCGGAAGAAGGCATCGTCGCCGGCGGTGGGGTTGCCTTGTTGCAGGCATCCGCCACCGCCTTCGACACACTCGATCTCACCGGCGACGAGGCTACCGGCGCCAACATCCTGCGGGTGGCTCTCGACGCACCGTTGAGACAGATCGCCATCAACGCCGGCCTCGAAGGCGGGGTCGTCGTCGAGAAGGTCCGACACCTCCCGATCGGGCACGGCTTGAACGCCGCAACAGGTGAGTACGGTGACATGATCGCCGCCGGAATCATGGATCCGGTCAAGGTAACCCGATTGGCGCTGGAAAACGCCGCGTCCATCGCGGCGATGTTCCTGACCGCGGAAGTCCTCATCGCCGACAAACCCCACATCCCACTCTCGAAAATGCCTCCCCTCTGAACAGGAGAGAAGTTCTCGCCGACAAGATCAGCCGCGACGACGCCACCGACACCGCATCGTATGCAAGGAGTCTCAGAGTGCTCGCCAGAAAGATTGCCCTCACCACGATCCTCGTTATCGGGCTCGGCCTGTTGGCTGTCCCGTTCGTGACGGACATGCTGGCCAAAACCCAGGCGGTCGAACGTCTCACCGGAGATCTCCGGCCGGTGTTCGACCCGGCGGCACTGAAACAGACACGCACCGACCTGAACACGGTGCAAGCGATGTCGGACCAACTGCAGTCGCAGACCCTGCCAGCGTTGCCTGCCGCCCTGAAGATGAGTCCCGCGCAATTCCAAGCGTTCCTGGGTGACAACTTCCGGGACGTCGCCACGGGTGTGGGCCAGCTGAACACGATCCTGCCCCGATTCCATGGATTGGTCGGCGGGTTGGAGGCGCGGTCGGCCGATTTCGCCAAGGCCGACCAGATTCCGACGGCCTGGCTGCCCAGTACTATGGTGCCGTTCCTGTTCTGGATTCCTGGCGCGATCCTCACGCTTCTGGCTGCGGCCGGGCTATTCTTCACACTTCGGGGTGAACGACAGGCAGTCGGTAAGTCGGCGTTGTGGGCCAGCGTCGGGGTCGGGGCGGCCCTCATGCTCGCGACGGTGGTGCTGTCCGTCCCGGAGAAAGGCGCGGCCGTCGACCGGATCGATGCGACATTCGGCCCGGTATTTACCACCGCTGGTGCTGACCAAGTACGTTCGGACATGAACGTCGTGCAGGCGATGTCGGACGAACTGCAAGCCAAGACTCTACCCGCGCTCGCCGGGGCACTCCAGATGAACCCGGAGCAGTTTGAGGGGTTCATGGTGCAGAATTTCCCCGACGTCGCCACCGGAGTGGGTCAACTGAACACGATCCTGCCCAGATTTCAGGGCCTGGCGTCCATTATCGAAAGTGATGTCTCCGATTTTCGGGTGGCGATGAGTATCCCGACCCAGGACACGGCAACATCGACGCTCGCCTGGTGGTTCGTGATCCCCGGGATACTGTTACTCCTCGCACCGGCCGGCGCCCTGCTCGAGATGCGGGCACAGCGCCCGTCCGGGCCTCGGCCAGAGGTCGTTCTTTGACAGCAATGAGATTCCCCCGCTTCTCCGGAGACCTTTCTATCTGGCTCCGGCAAGCACTGGCTGGATGATATCTGCCTCCTGTTCGTGCGGCATGTCCTGATGGGATCGTTCGTACTCGGCGGGCGAGAGCCCACCCAGGCCGGCCTGAATCCGGCGCGCGTTGTACCAGCCGTCGATGTACCGGAACAACGCCCACTCCGCTTCCGTCCGGGTTGCGAAAATGGTTGCGGGCCAATAGATCAACTCGATCTTCAGGGTCGACCACAGGTTTTCGGCGAGCGCGTGGTCGAAGCTGTCCCCGACGCTTCCGGTGGACGGGGCGATGCCGGCATCCACGAGCCGCTGCGTGAACCGCAGCGCGGTATATTGGGCGGGCTCAACCGGTCGATGCAACACCTCGATGACGGAGGTGTGCGATGGGATACAGCAACAAGCAGATGTCTCAGGCGCCGGTGGGTACCAGGCGGAAGTGGGCGGCGGACAGGGCATTGCGACCTCCGATGCGTTCACCGGGCCGGCCGGAGCCCTCTCGTGCGGTGCAGCGGGACTTCTGGCGGGACTGCCGCCACGTGACTCGGCGGCTCGAATCGGATCTGCTGCGCCGGGGCCACGCGGTCGTGCGGGTCAAGACTCAGTTGATGGCCCTGCATCGGCGCAGCGCCCGCCAGCCGGGAAAATCCGACCCTATCGACGCGCACGCCGTGGCGATGGCCGCGCTGCGTGAGGAGAATCTGCCGATCGCCCAACTGGACGAACCCACCAGGGAGGTCAAGCTCCTGTCCGATCACCGACGCAATTTGATCTGTGAGAGAACGAAACTCATCAACCGGCTTCGCTGGCACCTGCACGAGCTAGACCCTGAACTGGTGATTCCCGTGCGGGGGATCCGGCGGTACTGCGTCATGGACGAGCTCGCCGAACGGCTGACCGCGTTCACCGGTGTGGTCGCCCAGATCGCGCGCGACTTCTCGACCGGTGCCGGCAGCTGACCGAGCAGGTCAACAATCTCGAGCGCCAGATCCGCGACCGCGTTCGGCGGATTGCGCCGTCGCTACTCTCGATACCCGGGTGCGGGGTTCTCTCCGCCGCCGTCATCATCGGCGAGACGGCCGACGCTCGACGTTTCCACTCGAAAGATGCTTACGCGAAGTTCAACGGCACCGCTCCGATCCCGGTGTGGTCGGCCCACGAGCGGGTCCGCCTCAATCGCGGTGGCAACCGTGCCGTGAACTCCGCGCTGCACGCGATCGCCACCACGCAGGTCGCGCGCGGCGGCCCGGGTGGGGACTACGTGGCCAAGCAGCAGGCAGCCGGGAAGACGAAGCGGGAAGCAGTGCGCCTCCTCCGCCGACGTGTTTCCGACCGGGTATTTCAGGTCCTGCGCACCATCGAATCTTCAATCGAAAACCGTACACAAGGACCACTTTCGGCGGCGGCTTGACATAGAAGCATCAAGGAGGTGAAGTGAAGACCCGCCGCTGGGACTTCATCTCCGCTCAGCGTGCCGAGTTCTTCCGTGCTGCGGCTGTGCCGGATGCTCGGGACCTCCCGCTCCGGCTACTACAAGCACCTGACCACCGAGTCTGCCCGAGTCGAGCGCCAGGCCGAGGAGGCCGCGACGGTCGCAGAGATCCGCGCCATTCATGCCGAGCACCGTAGCGCCTACGGCGCCCCGCGGGTGCATGCCGAACTCCGCTCCCGCGGGCGCAAGATCAACCGGAAACGGGTGACCCGGTTGATGCGGATCAACGGCGTGGTGGGCCGGCATCTGCGCCGCAGCAAGCGCACGACGATCGCGGACAGGTCGGCTCCGGTCGTTCCGGATCTGGTGATGCGGGACTTCACCGCTACGGCTGTCGATTCGAAGTGGTGTGGGGACATCACCTAATGGGTGAGTCGGACCAACGATCCGACACGCACAAGGCGACTGGCGGGAGGTCCCTGAGATATTACCGATCCGGGCGCAGTCTGAGCAGTGAGCTGCTGGAAGGTGATCACTGCTGTGATGGCATCCGACTGTGTGAGAGGTCTGAAGGTAGACGGTGACCCTGCCAGTCGCTGGGGCACGTGATCGGCTTGTGAGAGCCGCGCCGAAGAGCGCTTCCATTAGACGGCGCCTCTCTGTGTCAAGCCGAACTTGTGGCCCCGGTTGTAGGGTGGAATTTGGTAGGTCCGGGAAGTGACTGGTCCGAAGTGCCGGTGTGCGGGGTGTCAGCCGGCCGCGCAGGACGATAGAGTCGCCCCCGAGTGTCCTCCCGGGCCTGCCGCCAGCTCTGTCGCCGAGTCGCGGAGAAGTTGCCGATAGACGACGTCCGAGAGCCGCCTCTTCAGGCAGCGCAACGCTTCCCTGTGACTCTTTCCGGCGGCGCGTTTTCGTTGGTAATACGCGCGGCCGGGTGTGTCTCTACGGATCTGCGTAACAGCCATGGTGTGCAGGGCGCAGTTCAGTTGGCGGTCTCCGGCGCGGGAAAGACGGTGGCGGACGACGTCCCCCGAAGACGCCGCGATGACCTGGTCAAGACCCGCACCCAAACCGTCAACCGGCTCCACGTCGTACTCACTCACCTGATCCCCGCAGGCGCCCCCCGTGGCCTGAGCGCCGTCCGCGCCGCCGAGATGTTGCGCCGAGTCCGACCCCGCGATCTCGCCGGCAAGACTATGCGCGGCCTCGCGGTCGACCTAGTTGGTGAGATTCGGCAACTGGACCGGCGGATCGCCAAGGCCACCAGCAACATCGAGGCAGCGGTCGCCGTATCCGGCACCTCCCTGACCGAGTTGTGCGGGATCGGAACGCTGAACGCGGGCAAGATCCTCGCTCGGGTCGGTTCGATCCACCGGTTCCGTTCGGCCGCCGCGTTCGCCAGCTACACCGGCACCGCCCCGATCTGCTCGACGATCGCCCGCAGCGCGGTGACCGCGGCATCCATCCGGGCGGTGGTCAGTCCGTGCGCGGTGAGCGCTGCGACCCCGACGGACACGGCGTCAGCATCGTCGCTCTTGCGGCCGTGACCGGTGGACAGAAGCCGCACCCGCGCGGCCAGCTTCGCGGGGACATCGACCACGTCCACACCGTCCTCGCTCAAGCGCCTCGTCAGCGGCGCACCCAGGCCGGTTGCGCCCTCGATCGCCCAGTGGGTGTTCGACCACTTCCGGGCGAATCGGCGAAG
Organism: Rhodococcus sp. IEGM 27; assembly: GCF_033142305.1. Lineage (NCBI taxonomy): Bacteria > Bacillati > Actinomycetota > Actinomycetes > Mycobacteriales > Nocardiaceae > Rhodococcus > Rhodococcus sp. IEGM 27. The sequence continues at coordinate 34,361 of NZ_JAWLSG010000023.1, forward strand.
CGATCGGTAACCGTCGTCGCCGACCGAGACCCGGATGGTGGCTAACGGTCGCAGCGAGGCGTCGACCGCGGCTGCGGTCCACGACGCCTTGTGCGGATCAACGGAGATCATCACCTGTCTTCCGGAATCCTCGAGCACTTGCGCCATCACCAACTCCTCAACTCAGTTTCGATTCGGTAGCGAGGAGGGCATACCAACTTTCGGCTTTGTAAGCCTCTCTTCAGCCACTCCTGCCGTCGGCGCCGGCCGGGGACGCAGGCCGTCTAGGAGCCAACCCCACAGCAGGGTGACAGGTATGAAGCGAGCGACCCCGGTCGGTGCCTAGGAGATCATGGCTGCAGACCGCGATCTCCTGCAGCAGTTCAACAAGTTGGTATGGAGGTAATGGCTGGGGCCTCGCGCCACATGTGATCGTGGGTTGCCGATAGGAAGCGGTCCTGGCCGGTAGAGCCACAGATGTGGGAGGCCCAGCAATGAATCAGCATACGAGCGCGGGTGTCCCTGGCGGGACGCCCGTTCAGGAATGAAAATGATTTGGTGGTCGCCTGTCGACGCCGCAATACTTTAGTTCCTCGAGGCTGTGTACGAGCGGGGCGCGGGGATCACGCCGTGGGCCCTTCAGTGTTGCCATCCGAGGACCGAGCACGAGGATCAGATTCTCTTCCTTTCCCTCCTGTGACCCCACGGGCGATCACCTATGACAGATCGGTATGCGCGCAGAACAGGGGCAGAAGATGCTGACCGAACCTCGCGACGAGGAACAGATCATCGCCAGGGTCGCGGCACTCGACATCGGCAAGGCGGAGCTGGTGTGCTGTGTCCGCGTCCCGGGCAGCGGCGCATCGACTCGGCGACTACAAGAGGTCACCACCCACGCCACGATGAGCCGGGCACTGACTGAGCTGGCCAACTACCTGATCGACCTCGGGATCGAACGAGTGGTGATGGAAGCGACGTCCGATTACTGGAAACCGGTGTTCTACCTGCTGGAGGCGCACGGGCTCGACCCCTGGATGGTCAACGCCCGCGACGTCAAACACCTACCGGGTCGGCCGAAGACCGATGTGCGCGATGCGGTCTGGCTGTGCAAGGTCGCCGAACGGCAGATGCTGCGGGCGAGTTTCGTGCCCCCGCGCCCGATACGGCAGTTGCGGGATCTGACCCGCTACCGCAGCGCCCTGATCGCTGCCCGCACGGCGGAGAAGAATCGGGTGGAAAAGCTCCTCGCGGACGCCTGCATCAAGCTCTCGGTCGTTGCCTCCGACATCTTCGGAGTGTCCGGGCGGGAAATGATGGACGCCCTGATCGCGGGACAACACGACCCGAAGGTCCTGGCACAGAAGGCGCGGTCCCGGATGCGCACCAAGCTCGGCCGCCTCGAGGAGGCGCTCAACGGACACTTCGATGACCATCACGGTTTCCTGTTGGCCCGGATGCACAGCGGAGCGCGTGTTCCGACCGCACGTATCTCACCCCATTTTCGGATCAGTGTTGGGGTGGATGTGCACGCGCGGTCGGTGGTCGCATGTGGACTCGACGGGGATACCGGCGAGCTGTTCGAGCGGCGGTTGACGCCGGATCGCCACGGAATTTTCGGATGGATACGTACCTTGCCGGACCCGGCGGCGGTGACCTACGAGGCCGGGCCGACCGGGTTCGGGTTGGCGCGGTTCCTGCTGGCCTCGGGGATCGAGTGCCTGGTCGCGGCACCATCAAAACTGCAACGTCCCGCCGGTGACCGAGTCAAGACCGATAAGCGAGACGCACGGCAATTTGGCACGGCTGCTGCATCTGGGTCAGATCGTGGCGGTAACGATCCCCGATGTCGAGCAGGAGGCCGCGAGAGATCTGCTGCGGGGGCGGGAGGAGTGCGCCGCGATCTGATGTCGGCACGGCATCGTGTATAGAAACTACTTCTGCGTCAGGGATCGTCTACTACGAGGGCAAGGCGTGGACGAAGGTACACGACACCTGGCTGCGTCGGCAGAGGTTCGAGATTCCGGGGTTGCAGCTCGCCTACGACACCGCCTACGACACCATGACTGCGGCTGTGGATCGCCGCTGCACTGCAGGCATTTCCGAATTTGAAGCACCGCGCCCCGGTCGCGATTCGCCCAGTTCTTCTGCTCCACGTGGCAGCCGTCGTTGGAGTTGCCGGGCCGCGACCGGGTGAAGGTGATCTTGCATCTTTCGCACCACGCCAACAGGTGATGATTGATGAACTCACTGCCCAGGACTGTCCACGCCCAGGATCGGGAACGGCATGATCTTCGCGATCTCGTCCAGGGCGGCGATCACCCATTTGCGGGCCTTGTTGCGCACGGAGCGGTTCTCGGTCCAGCCGGTGGCGATGTCGGTCACGGTCAGCGTGTAGGCGTGCTCACCTGCGGCGTTGCCGCCCTCGTGGCCGAACTGCAAGAAGGCACTGTGCACGCTCGTCGGAGCGCTCCAAATCAGCCCGGACCAGTTTCAGGTTGGTGCAAAATTTCCCCGACGGCACCACCGGAGTGGATCAACTGAACACGATCCTGCCCAGATGTCAGGACCTGGTATCCACATACCATCCGCTGGGCATGACCTCCGATCGGAGGTAGTCAGACCGCAGCGACTGTGTGACGCTGGTCTCAATGGCGAGAGAATCCAGGGACCGTAGTGTTCGTCGCTGAGGGCCGACGATTTCTCACCAAGATCGTACGCGTCCTTGTGTGGCCCGACGATTGATACCTGAATCACTAAGCCTTCCAGGGAGAACCAAACATGGACCAATGCGAAACGACGCGGGTCGCGCCCTGCAGAACCCTGACGCTTGGATCGCTCATCGATCTAACGAGTCTCCCTGGGGTGCAGGAGATCACCTCAACAGCAAGCACACTCTATCTTACCTACCCCGAGGCAGAGATCGTCATCAGGTTCTCGAATTCGTTTCAAACACGCTGGGATACCGACTGGCGGGTCACGGTGCGGGAACCCGGTCGTGGCCTTGGAACATGGTGGGGCACATGGCGGCGTTCGTTCTTGGCGGAAGAGTCCGATATCGGACCACTGGTGACCAACGAGATTCGGGAGACGCTCCTTCGAATACGCCGAATGCTAGATGATTACACACGATTCGGTCTCTGCGGAGACCCGTCCGCACCGAGTAACTACCCCGACTAGCTCACAAACGACAAGGGATACGATGAGCGAGCATCGCCATTCGTTTCAAAGCAAGCCCACAATCTCAAACTCCACCGAAATGAGCTTGGTGAGCAACGACATATCGCAGATGTGACGCCCTTTGCATCCCATCCGTCGACCCGCCAGCGCCGTTGCAACGTGCAACGTAGTTGCAACGGTGCACTCCTTAGTGTTCTGGGTCACAACTGAAACGCTGAAATTTAACAGGAGCTTTCCGATGACTGTGTATGCCCGCCCGGGTTCGCCGGACGCCGTCATGTCCTTCCAATCGCGTTACGACAACTGGATCGGCGGCCAGTGGGTTGCGCCCGTCAAGGGCCAGTA
>NZ_JAWLSG010000024.1:0-14191 GCF_033142305.1 Rhodococcus sp. IEGM 27
AACACCAACACCCACACCACCACACACACCCACCCCACACACCACCCCCCCCACACACCCACACACCCCAACCCCCCCCCCCCCCCCCCCCCGCCGAGTTCGTGCCGGTCGGGCACCAGGCGAAGGATCGATCGCAGTGAAGACAGGGGAAGTACACTCATGGATCGTCCAGTCCTCTTTCTAGGCGACGGGTTCATCGAGACAGCCGCAAACTGCCCTGCCATCGGTGCGAGATGCGACCTCGCCCCACGTGCGACCTCCGTTGCCGGTGAAAGGGAGCTTCGTGAAGTGGAAATCATCCCGGGTGACGGTGGCACGCGGCTGCTCGACGAAGCGCGCGCTCCTGGCCGGGTGGCAGCGATACGCCTCACTCGGTACGGATGGCCACGAGGCTCTTGCGCGAGGGACAGCACCAGCCTCGACAGGCTGCGCGAAATACCCGCTGCCCTGCAGGCGCTGGTTCAGCAGATGACCGATCATACGGGGGGAGTCAACACCGTCAGGGAGAAGCGAACGGCCGCCTCCACTGACGAGTGACGTGCCCGAGAAACGAAGAACTCCGTGGAAGTGAATTGACGCTTCCACGGAGTTCTTTCTTCTCCTAGTCGTGGGCGGATCCGAATTCCGAGCGCCACGCCAGGGTGGGATCGGTAGATTCCTGCAGCTCGTCCACGCGGGTTTTGCCGATCGCGCCGTGTACCTGGTTGCCATGATGGACGACGACCGATGCCATATGGCCGGCGCACGACCGGGCGACGGCAATCAGGGGTTCGAGGACGTCACTCGGCTTTAAACTGGCCCAAGGGCATCCGAATTGCACTTCTTCGGTGGTGTGCGTGACGAAGAGAGCGAGGATGCGGTCGAGGGCAGTACACACCTGCGGCGCTCAGGTGAGAGCGCCTCGCAGGAAAAGGTGGCGGATCAGCGAGTCCGACCGCTCGAGTCGGGATCGATGTGGGTACATCAGCGCATCACGCGTGTGCCGTCGACGATCCGCAAGACGGTGTCAGCTGGACACTCGGCAATTCCTGCCTGCCGTCTCGTCCAGCCCGTATTATGAGAACTGGCCGTCACGAACGTTATACGACCGCAAACGCAGTGAACGGCAGAGACATACTCGAGCCCTACCAGCCCTGGCGTGGCCTGGTCGATGCCCCGTGGGCGCTGCTGCGCGAGGGTACCGTTCAGGAAGAGGTCCCCTGAGGCGACGTCGCCCTGACGACGGATGTATCGGCCAGCGCATGGATGCGATCGGCGGAGTAACCGAGATCTTCGAGGATGGTGAAGGTGTCCTCGCCGAGCAGGGGAGCGTGCCGGCTGAACGAGATCGGTGTGCGCGACATCGCGAACGGAGTGCGGGTGGCGTAATACTCGCCTTCGGTGGGATGTTCACGCTTGGTGATCAGTTCCTGGTCCAGAACGTAGGGGTTCTCGTGCGCGTGGGCGAGATCGAGTAGGTCGGACGCGGGAATTCCGTGTGCCTCACACAGGGTCAGCCATTCCTGGGTGGTTCGGCACGGGACGGCCTCTCGGATCGCTGAGAGAAGTTCGCCCATGTGAGTGTGGCGGTCGTTCACCGAGGCGTAGCGGGGGTTGTTCACCAGGTCGCCGCGCCCGGCGACGGTGAAGAAGTCGTTCCAGTTCTTCGCCGAGTACGGCATGATGCAAATCCAGCCGTCGGCTGTTTGGTGTGGAACTCGTTCCGGTGTGAGCACGCGCGCCCATCCGAAGTTCCCTTCGGCCGGGGCGAAGGTGTGGCCACCGAAGTGTTCGACGAGGTTGAAACCGATCATTGCGTCGACCATCGGCACGTCGACCTCCTGGCCGAGGCCGGTTTGGTTCTTCTCCATCGCGGCGGCGAGGACGGCGATGACGATGTAGAGACCGACGACCTTGTCGGCGATGACGTATGGGGCATAACGCGGTTCACCGTCGATGAGTTCCGTGAGTTTCGCGGCGCCTGACGCTGCTTGCACGATGTCGTCATAGGCGGGGTAGTCCCGAAAAGCGGTCTCGGAGCCGTATGCCTGTGCGGTGCAGAGGATCAGTCCCGGATTGTTCTCCGAGAGCCGCTCATAGGTGATGCCCAACTTCTGCCGGGAGCGTGGCCGTAGATTTGTCACCAGCACATCGGCATTGCGCACCAGATCGTCGAGGATTTCGCGGCCCTCCTCGGAGGCAAGGTTGATCGCGATGCTGCGCTTGTTGCGCTGGAGGTTGAGTGTCAGAGCGCTCATCCCTTCATGGCGGCGGGAACCGACATCTCGGCTCATGTCACCGTCGAGGCTCTCGACCTTGATGACGTCTGCGCCCATGTCGGCGAGGGTTGCGGTGGCGAAGGGGCCCATGATCACGGTCGTCAGATCGATGACGCGCAGACCATGGAGAGCGCCGGGTGTGAGTTCCACTGAAACCTCTTTCGCTGCACAGGAAGCATTTTTATGACTATGACAGTCGGGGTAGGTTTCCGCAATAAAGGAGTTTATTACAGATATACGTAACATTGCGTTGGGTGGTGACCACTCGGAGGGAATGGAGCCTCTAGGGGCAGTTGCGTACTCGCTCGGCAGTGTTTCAGTCGGCGAACTGCTTGCCGAGGAATTCGACGACGGCGCTGTGTAGTTCAGCGCTGCGCGGAATGGCACCGGTCATCCAGTACACGGCATGGACAAGGCCTTCATACAGTTCGACCTGCACGGGGACGCCTTGGTCGGCCAGCCGCCGGCCGTAGTCCACGCCCTCGTCCCGAGTGACCTCGTATTCGTTGAGTAACAGCAGGGTCGAGGGAAGCCCCGACAGATCCGCAGCCTTGGCCGGGGAGGCATACGGATTCTCAGCGTCTTCCGGGGTGGCCAGGTACTGCTCCCAGAACCAGTCGATCGCCTGCGTGGTGATCAGGTACCCCTCGGCGTTCTCCTCGCGCGACGGGAATCGTGCCGTGCCGTCGATGACCGGGTAGATCAATACCTGAGCGCGTAATGCCGGGCCGCCGGTGTCGCGCGCTCGGAGGGCTGTGACCGCGGCCAGGTTGCCTCCGGCGCTGTCGCCCATGACGGCTACCCGCGTGCTGTCGCCACCGAATTCGGCTGCGTGCTCGATCACCCAGTTCAGTGCGGCGAACGCATCTTCGGGTGCGGCAGGAAACTTGTGCTCGGGTGCCTTCCGGTAACTCGGTGCGGCGACGATAACTTGCGCGTCGGAGGCCAGCGCGCGGCATGGCTGCTCGGTGACGTCGAGGCTGCCGGCGACCCAGCCACCACCGTGGATGTACACCACGACCGGCAGCGGAGTTTCGGACTCCGGGATGTAGAGGCGAATTGCCTGATCGCCACCGGGTCCGGGGTAGACCGTATCGACAACACGCGCGACGTCTGCCTTCGGTGCCTGGAGGCCGCTGAAGGACTCGACGACCTCACGGACTTCAGCAATGCTCATCTGCTCGAACGACTTCAGTCCCTGCTCGTTCAGAGTGTCTATCAAATTCTTGACCGCAGGATCGAGTGCCATGGTGTGTTCTCCTTCGTGTCATGGGCAAGTCTGTTCAGCAGGCAGGTGGCGCCACACTATGGGTGCGTCCGGCGCGGAAAGTGTCCGAAAATGGCACATGCATCCGCCGCGTGGGTGTGTTTCACAATCGGACACGCAGACGCCCTACTGCGGTTCTAGGTTCGTTCGGAGTGATCAACCGACGGCTGGAGTTTCAGCGTCGCCGACAGGGAGGTACGGCAATGAACGCGATTGCAGCGATCGAAGGAAACGGTGATCATCGGGTCTTGGTGTTGCACGGCTGGGCACTGGACAGCAGCGTGTGGCTCACCGCACGCGCCCTGACGGATCAGTCCCGCTTCACCTACGCGTACGTCGACTTTCCGGGATACGGGGTGAACCGTCCCGAGGCACCGGCCGACGGAATCGACGGGATGGCCGCGGTCGCCCTCGGCGCCGCCGATCAGCTCGGGTGGTCGACCTTTTCCGTACTCGGACATTCGATGGGCGGCACCACAGCTCTTCGGGTGGCGACCCTCGCACCTGAACGCGTGACCTCGGTCGTCGCACTGACGCCCGTCTCCCCGGCGGGTACCCCTCTCGACCAGGCGACCTACGAATCTTTTGCCGCGGCCTGGGCAGATCCGGGTGCAGCCATCCGGGGCGCCTTGGCGCCATACATCGACGAGACAGATTTGAAGAACCTGGTCGACCGCAACCGCTCGACGATGGACCAGGCGACGTGGGAGTCCTACCTGAAGAACTGGACCAGTCCCGACTTCCTCGACCGGATGGGCACGTACGAGGGGCCTACCACCCTGATCGTGGGTGAAAGCGACCCGTTTGTCACGGCCGAATACCTCGGGGACACGTTGGCGGCGTTGAAGAACGGGAATCTGAAGACCGTTCAGGGCAAAGCCGGGCACTACCCCATGGTGGAGAACGCTCGGGAGACGGTGGCGTTGTCGGAGCAATCTCTGTACTGATCTGGCCGGGAACGCAACCCGGGTTCCGACCATGCCACGTTCGAGTCACGAATCCAGGGAGGATTCTCACCATGTTGAATCACGTTGTGACGGTGAGCCGTCCCGTCTCGGTGCGTGACGACACGACCGCGTGGGTGGAGGCGTGGCCGGATGCCCGAATACTTCGCGTGAACGGTCGCGGTCAGGTCCGGCTTGTCGACAGACAACTGATGCTGGAACCGGCCGCCGACCTGTACTCCGAGCCTCCCGCGCGTGCCGTGTTGCTCGGCGTCTGTGGCACGGTCCACGAGTGGGCGGTGCGCGACGAGTTCCCCGATGAGGATTCTTCTGCGGGAACCGCGGTCGAGGTCGGTGACCTGCGCTCACACGGAGCACTCCTCGACGCTGCCGACACTGACCGGTATGTCACAGCGGTGGCATTGCTGACGTGGCAAGACGATGCCCCCTTCTGCGTCAAGGATGGGGCGCCGGCAACGATCACCTCGGGTGGCTGGATGCGCGTGTGCACGGCGTGTGGTCGGGAGGAATATCCGCGTACCGATCCGGCGATCATTTGTCTGGTGCACGACGGGGCAGACCGAGTACTGCTGGCGCGTCAGGCGAACTGGACGGCACGGAATTTCTCGACGCTCGCGGGATTCGTCGAGGCGGGCGAGTCTCTGGAAAGCTGTGTGGCACGGGAAGTTGCAGAGGAGGTCGGTCTCACGGTCTCCGATGTGGTCTACGTCGGAAGTCAGCCCTGGCCCTTCCCGCGCTCCCTCATGCTCGGATTCCATGCGACGGCCGACCCGCGAGACGAGCTCGTCTTCAAGGATGGCGAGATCGGCGAAGCTCTCTGGTGCACCCGCGCGGAGGTACGGGAGGCTCTGGCTGCCGGGGATTGGACGAGCCGGTCGGATGCGCACGTGTTGTTGCCCGGTGCAGCCTCGATTGCGAGGCGCATGCTCGAGGCGTGGGCGCGAGCCGGTGACTGACGCTCTGTCTCGGTCGGCACGGTTCCGTCATCGACTGGCGCTACTGCGGAAGGAACCGGCTTCCGTCGATCCCCAGGGCGCGCATTTTGCGGTAGAGGGTGGAGCGAGCTACTCCCAGGCGTTGCGCAGCCAGTAGTTTGTTGCCGTCGGTTTCGACGAGTGCTTTGAGCAACGCGTCACGCTCCGCCAATTCGAGCGACGTCGAGGCATTTCGGCGGCGTAGATCACCGTCGCGGTATCCGTCGGGCAGATGCTGCACTCCGATGTCGGAGCCCATCGCCCGCAGGAGCGAGGACGCCAGAACCGATTCGAGTTCTCGGACATTTCCCGGCCAATCCCGCGCGACCAGCAGTTGCAGAGCAGCGGGTTGCAGTCGCAGGCCGTTGCGGTCGGGGGAGTGCTTACGTAGTAGGGCGACACTGATGTCAGCGATATCTTCGGACCGAAGTCGCAGTGGATCGATCTCGATGCGGCGCATGAAATGATCGCACAGTCGTCCGGCGGGACCTTGACGGATCGCTTCGCCGGCGGTGGCAATGATCTGAGCGCGATGGTCGACTGCCTCACTGAGGACCGCGCAGACGTTGGGGACCAGTTTTTCCGGCAGGAGATCGAGGTGCCGGATGATAAGGGCGCCGTCGACCTTGTTCCAATTGACCAGTCCGGCAATCCACGCGTCGGGGTCGACAGAGGCGGTAGCAGCGTCGAACACGGTGAAACGGCCGTCGGCATCCTGCATCCGGTGGAGGGCGCTCGCGGCGAAGAACTTGCCGACGCCGGGTTCTCCGGTGACGAGGACAGGCGCGTCGATCGAGGCGAGCCGCTCGAGTTCGGTCTGCAGTCGTTTCGTCGACAAGCTGCGGCCGGGAATCTTGACAGTCTCCGCGCGTTTTTCGACGGAGGAGGCTGATGCCAATTGACGGGCGGACGACTTCTTCGTATCGCGGAGATGCTGCCGCATCTCGATGACGATGCCCGCCGGCGATCGGGAGTCTCCGACTCTACGTGCAGTCGCGGATACCGTGACGTTGTCGGCGAGCCTGACTTCCCCGATGAATTCGTCACGGCCGGCGAGCATTCGGCATGCCCAATCCCAGAGGAGCGCTTGGTCGGACGTGTCGATGATCTGCGCGGCCATCGGAGTGGTCATGATGACATCCTGGTTCAAGGACACCACTGCGGAGGAGCCGCGGCGAGAGGCCTGCAGGAAGGACTGGAGAAGCCGTTGCTCGCGATCGGAGGACTCGGCATAGAGGCGCGACTGAATTTCGCGAACGGCTGATTTCGCCAGGGCGCCCATCAGCGCGTTGGAATCCGACAGGTTGGAGGTGATGTCGAGTATCCCCTCCACGGTGCGAGTGATCGGATGGATGATAGGAACACCGACGCACGCCAGGCTCTGCAGCGCCTCACGGTAGTGCTCGCCACCGCTGACCTGGAACGGTCGTCGCTCCTCCAACGCGGTGCCGATCCCGTTGGTGCCGGTGTCCTCCTCGGCATACCGGAATCCGGGTGCCACGTAGGCGCGGTCCAAACGCGCTCGCAACCCAGCGTTGCCAGCCCTGCGGTCGACAATCTGCGCGGCGGAATCGGCCAGCAGGATGGTCGCGGGGGCGTCCAGCAGGTGGAGGACGAGGTTGTCGATCACGGGATCGGCGGCTCTTCTCAACCGGCTGTCACGATCCACGTCCGGCGTGTAGGGAAGATCGTCATCGCCGGACGAGACGCCGATAACTTCACACCGTCGCCACGACGCTTCGATCTCGGGTCGGAGATTGCTCAACTCTTGATTCTCTCGTGATGGCGCTGATGTCCGGAATCGTTCACGTTCGTTCCATGGCTCGCGACGCGCCTTGTCGATACTCATAACCACCTTACACAACTGGTCAGGGGATTTCCGGAGCTGATTTCCTCCCGGTAAATGTAACTTGGCTCACATCGGTCGCAGTGTCCTGTTTTGCTACAGTCCGCTCGCTGATCAGGTGGCACCTGCAAGTCCCGCACGAGCCAGCCGGTGCAGTCGGAGGCAGTGTGAAGGTGACTGCTGTGCGGCGGAAAGACCGCGCTACTAGTTTCGGGTCGGACCGAGCGGGTACGCGAAGGAGGTGAAGGCGAACGACCACCTGCAGAGAGGGCAACCCGGTTCCACGGGTGAGCGGGCTTCGGTGCTGTTGATCGCGGATCCGGGCAAGCCTGCGGTTCTCGCGGAACGCGTCGCGGAGTACCTGCCGGAGCGCCTCCGGAGCCGTGACCGGCTCGAGCGCCGGTGGACGACGTGCGTGCGAAGCAAGCCCTACCTCTCAGACGAGCAAGCGAATTTCGCAGATGTCATCGACGCGGTCGATCCGTCCTCCGAGGGGGAGGACATCGTCGTGTACCTCACCGATCTGCCGCGCCGCGAGGACACCCTGCCGGTAATAGCCGACGTCAGCGCCGACCACCTGTTTGCGCTCATCTCGGTCGTCGGGGTGGGGGGAGTCGACATCGAGGGCCGCGTCCGCACCGTCACCGAACTCGCGATCGCCCGCATCCTCGGTGAACCGGAACTGACGGCGCCGGGCGCGGCGCGACGGTTCCCGTGTGTGCAGATCGAGGACGGCATCCGGTATTTCGCGCCCTCGGGTCTGCGGCGACTTCGACTGCTGTCGGGGATGGTGCGGGCCAACCGGCCGTGGCGCTTGGTCACCGGACTGTCGAAGGTCCTCGTCGGCGCCTTCGCCACTGGTGCTGTCGCGTTGGCCACCAGCACTATCTGGATGTTCGCCGACACGATGGGTCCGTGGCGTATGAGTGCGGCAACGGTCCTGTCGATCGTAGCGATGATTCTCTGGCTGATCCTCGATCATGAACTCTGGGAGCGGCCTAAGTCACCGGAGGAACGCGACCGCTCGGTGCTGTACAACACCGCAACCGTCGTCACCCTGGTCATCGGCGTGATCGTCCTTCACGTGGCTCTGTTCTGCCTGCTGCTGTTCACCGCGTGTCTCACTCTTCCCCCGGAACTGCTGTCCCGCATTCTGGGGCACGGGGTCAACTTCTCCGATTACCTCACGCTCGCCTGGCTGCTGGCGTCCATCGCCACCATCGGTGGGGCGCTCGGGTCGGGCCTCGAGGACGACGCCGCCGTCACGGAGGCGGCGTACGGGGTCCGGCAGCGGCAACGCGTCGAGGAGACGCGGAGTCGGTCGAACGAAACGGGATGATCGCGGGTTTGCACAGCTCAGCAGACCTGAAACACCGGCCATCGCGACCGGCCGAATCCGCCCAAAAGAGGCGCGCGGCTATGCAAGCATGAAGTGTTGTGTTTTGTGGTGAAGCCGAACGGATGAGCCGGGGGGCGGGGAGAAGCGTCCGCCTCACACAAGCGCGTGTCCAGGTTCGGACGCGGCCACGATTTCTTCGGTCGGGGATACCGTACGCGGAGGAGCCGCCGTGAAACGTCTCGACACGCCCAACCCGCTGACACACAATCCGGACGCGGCACTCTTCCCGCTGTCCGCGGCGCAGCGTGCCACCTGGTTCGCGCAGCAACTCGAGCCCGCGGTGCCGATTTCGATCGCGCAGTACGTGGAGCTGCACGGCGACCTCGACGTCGACCTGTTGCGGAGGGAAACCGTCGCCGCCGGTCGCGAATTTCAGTCACCCTTTCTGAAGGTGGTCGAGGTCGACGGCCGGCCGATGCAGTACGTGGACCACACGACCGACACGTCGATCGCCTTCCTCGACTTCCGCGGCGAGAACGACCCGGTCGCGGCTGCCCACGACTGGATGGACAAGGACTACCGAACCCCACTCGACCTCGAGGCCGATCGACTGGTCGAGACGTCGATCTTGTGTGTGGGCGAGTCGCACTACCTCTGGTACAGCCGCATCCACCACGTCGCCCTCGACGGATACGCTGCCATGACGATGCTCAGCCGCATCGCGCACCGGTATTCGGCCTCGGTGAGCGCGCGGGAGCCGGACCAGAGTCGGGCAGCGACCCTGCGCGAGCTGTACGACATCGACGCCCGCTATCGATCCTCGGATAGGTACACGGCGGATCGGACGTACTGGGCACAACGCATCGAGGCCGTAGAGGGATCGACCCTGGCCGAGCGGCCCGCGCCCGCCGTGGCCAGGAGCAAAGTCGAAAGCGCCGTGCTGTCCGAGGCGGCGACGACCGGCCTCCACGGGTCCGGCAGGCAGGCAACGGCGGCCGCCGCAGCCACCATCATCGCCGCCTTCGCCTGCTACCTGTCGCGCCTGACCGGAAAAACCGATGTACTCGTGCACGTTCCCCTGTCCGGCCGGACCACGTCGTTGCTGCGCAATTCCGGCGGCATGATGGTCAATGTCGCGCCACTGTCGATCTCGGTCGAGGAAGGGGACACGGTCGGGGCCCTCGTGTCGCGGGTTCAGCGTGAACTGATGGGAGCGCTGCGCCATCAAAGGTGCAGCATCGACGACATCCGCCGCGACATGAGCGCGAGCAGTGCCGCCCGGCTGTACGGGCCCATGGTCAACGTCATGCTCTTCCCGCACGACGTCCAGCTGGGCGATTTGGTGGGCGAATACCACATCGTCACCTCGGGCCCGGTGGAGGATCTGCTGGTCAACGTGTATTCCAGCGGCACGCCGGCAGCCGTCTCCGTCGATTTCCGGGCGAATCCGGATCGGTACGAGGACGCGGCGCTGCGCACGCATCACCGGCAATTCGTCGAGTTGCTCGAGGAGTTCATCGCGGTCGACACGCACGTGCCCCTGTCGACCGTGCACCGCGCGACCGCCCGCATGGGTGAGCGATTACGCCTCGAAGCAGGTCACCTCGAGTACTGGAAAGCACGCTTGTCGGGTCTTACCGAGGTGCTGAATCTGCCCTCCGATCGAACCCGGCCCGCCGTGCAATCCCTGCGGGAAGACCGGGTGGGACTCCCGATCGGTGCCGAAACACATCGCCGGGTGGTCGCGCTGGCATCGGAACGCGGCACGACAGTCTTCCCGGTGCTGCACGCAGCCCTGGCAGTTCTCCTGAGCCGGCTTGTCGGTACCTCGGATGTGGCCGTCGGGACGACTGCCGCCGTGGCCGGCGGCCGGAACATCGTGGTGCTGCGGACGCGCGTCCGACCGGACCTGGCCTTCACCGCCCTGCTCGACCACGTGCGCGAGGTGGAAGAGGAAGCGTTCGAACATGGGGATGTTCCATTCGAGCAGGTGGTGGGGGCGCTCGAGATCGGCGATTCCGCGGCATATTCGCCGATTGTCCAGGTGCTTCTCGAGCGTCGCGACGATCCGGAGGGTGTCCGGCCCGAGATCGGCCGATTCGACCTTCGGGTGGCGACGGAAGAATTCTTCGATGCCGACGGCACTCCGTCCGGAATCACGGTGAGTCTCGGATTCGCCACCGATCTGTTCGACCCGGAGACGGTGGTCGGGCTCGGAATGCGATTTCGGCGCATCCTGGAGACGGTCACCGCAAACCCGGAGACAGGTGTCGGCGAGATTGATATTCTCACCGACCCGGAACGAGCCACTCTCGTCCCCGTATCGGGAGTGCCGGGTCGATCCGAACGCACGCTGCCCGAAGTGTTCGACATGGCAGCAAGAAACCATCCTGACCGCATCGCACTCACTTTTCGCGGCGTCGAGGTGACATATCGAGAATTGGACGAGCGCTCCAACCAAGTGGCGCGGGTCTTGATCGCACGTGGGATCGGTCCGGAGAACGCTGTCGCGCTGGGCTTGCCGCGCTCGATCGAGTCGGTTCTGTCGATGCTGGCGGTAGCGAAATCGGGCGCGGCATTCGTGCCGGTGGACCCGAACTATCCGGCCGAGCGCATCGTGCACATGCTCACCGATTCCGGGGTCGCCGTGGGTGTGACGGTGTCTGCCGAGCGATCCCGACTGCCCGATTCAATTCCGTGGTTGCTCCTCGATGACGCCGAGTTCCGTACCCGCTGTGCGGCTTTGCCGGTGTCCGCCGTCACCGACAACGAACGGGTGCGACCGCTGCGCATGGAGAACGTGGCCTATCTGATCTATACATCCGGTTCGACGGGCCTCCCCAAAGGCGTGTCGGTCACCCACAGTGGCCTGGACAGCTTCGCCGTGGAGCAGCGCCTCCGATTCGGAGCGACGCATACCTCACGGACCCTGCATTTCTCCACACCGAGCTTCGACGCGTCCTTGTTCGAGTATCTCCAGGCCTTCGGTGCCGGTGCCACCATGGTGATTGTTCCGCCGACGATATACGGCGGCACCGAGTTGGCCCGGATCCTGAAACTCGAGCGGGTCACTCACGGGTTCATCACTACCGCTGCGCTCGGATCCATCGACCCGGACGGACTCACCGACTTCCAGGACGTGGTTTTCGGCGGCGAGATGTGTCCGCCGGAGCTGGTGAAGCGGTGGGCCCCGGATCGCAGGTTGTGCAACGCATACGGACCGACCGAGACCACCATCATGGCGAACATCAGTGAACCGATGTCGCCTGCGGGAGCGATCACCCTGGGCGGTCCGCTCCGCGGATTCCACGAGGTGGTCCTCGATGCGCGAATGACACCGGTACCGATCGGAGTGGCCGGGGAACTCTACCTCTCGGGTGACGCGCTGGCGCGCGGCTATCACGGCAAGCCGGCGCTGACCGCGGAACGCTTCGTCGCCAATCCTTTCGGCGACCCCGGCCGCCGAATGTACCGAACCGGAGATGTCGTACGGTGGCGGGCCGATCACACGATCGAGTACGTGGGTCGCAGCGACTTCCAGGTGAAGATCCGTGGGTTCCGTGTGGAACCCGGCGAGATCGACACGGTTCTCCACACTCATCCGTGGGTGAGAACTGCGGTGACGATACCGCGGACCGCTCCGTCCGGTGACACCGTCCTCGTGTCGTATGTACTGCCGGTTCCCGGCCAGCGGCTCTCGACTGCCGATGTGATGGACTATGCCCGAAAGCAGCTGCCGCGACACCTCGTTCCGTCCGCGATCATGGTGCTGGACGAGATGCCGTTGACGCGGGTGGGAAAGCTCGACCGTGCGGCCCTGCCTGCGCCGGAATTCGGCGGCGCGGCCACCGAGCGTCGCGCACCGGCAAATCCGGTGGAGCAGACTGTCGCGCAGGTATTCGTGGACGTGCTGGGAGTGGAGCACATCGGTGTCGACGACGACTTCTTCGATCTCGGTGGAAACTCCCTCGTGGCAACCAAAGTAATCGCTCGCGTCAATGCCGCGCTGAGCGTCGACCTCGGTGTCCGGGACCTTTTCGAGGCCCCGACGGTGAAAAAGTTGGCAGGGCGGATCGAGCCTGCGGACGTGCGGAGCACCGACCGCCCGAGTCTGGTCGCACGCGAGCGTCCGGACCGTATACCCCTCTCGCTTGCGCAGCAGCGCGTGTGGTTCATCAATCAGTTCGACCCTTCTTCGCCTGCATACAACATTCCCATGGCGGTCCGACTGTCCGGCGCCCTCGACGTGGAGGCGCTCCGGGCCGCCGCCGAGGATGTCATCGAACGACACGAATCCCTGCGCACCAAATACCCGGACTCGGCAGCAGGGCCGGAACAATCGATCGTGACTGCGCCGCAGGTGGTTCCCGACCTCACGCCGAAAGTCGTCGACAACGAGCACGAGGTTCGCGAACATATTGGCGCGCTGATTCACCAGGGTTTCGACGTCAGCGGTGAAGTACCCGTGCGTGGTGCACTGCTGCGAACCGGCCCCGACGAGCACGTCCTCCTTCTCGTGGTCCACCACATCGCCGCGGATGGCGCTTCGCTGGCACCGCTGGCACACGACCTGATGGTGGCGTACTCCGCGCGAGTTCGCCAGCAGATGCCGGACTGGCTCCCACTCCCGGTTCAGTACGCCGACTACAGCCTGTGGCAACGGGCCGTCCTCGGCAGTGATCAGGACCCCGAGAGCGTGATGTCGGCGCAATTGGACTACTGGAAGAAGACACTCGCCGGCCTCCCCGACGCGATAACCCTTCCCTTGGATCGTCCGCGACCCGCGAACCGGACGCTGCGAGGCGACGTTGCCCCGTTCTCGGTGCCTGCGGAACTACATCGGGAGCTTCTGGTGCTCGCGCGTCAACATGATGCGACGATGTTCATGGTGATGCACGCGGCTCTGGCGGTGCTGGCGGCGCGGCTGAGCGGATCCGACGACATCGCGATCGGGACGCCGATCGCGGGACGCGGCGAAGCAGCGCTCGATGACCTGGTGGGGATGTTCGTCAACACGTTGGTTCTGCGAACCGCCGTGGATTCCGGAATCACATTCGACGACATGATTTCTCGTGCACGGGACGCCGACCTCGGAGCGTTCGGGCACATGGAAGTGCCGTTCGAGAGTGTCGTGGAGGCGCTCGATCCCGGCCGGTCGACCAGCTATTCACCCTTGTTCCAGGTTATGTTGGAATTCCGGAACACAGCGACGGCTCAACTGGAACTGCCGGGACTGACCGCAGAGGTCATCGAGGTCGACACCGGTGTGTCCCAGTTCGATCTGCAGTTGACGCTCGCGGAGCACTACGACGAATCCGGCAGTCCCGCAGGTATCTCCGCAACCTTCACATTCGCGACGGATGTCTTCGACAGGCCGACGGTGGTGGGCTTCGGGGAGCGTTTCCTCCGAATTCTACGGGCTGTGACGGCGGATCCGATTGCGGCACTGGGCACTATCGACATCCTCGCGCCGGGTGAGCGGGAGTTGGTGTTGGGGGGGTGGAATGCGACGGGGTGTGTGGTGCCGGGGGTGTCGTTGGTG
>NZ_JAWLSG010000025.1:0-13994 GCF_033142305.1 Rhodococcus sp. IEGM 27
GCATGAGCAGGCAGACAGCTGGCCTCACGCGCAGGCAGATGGACCGCATCCACGGCAGGCATGGGGTAGCGCCCGCAACGCCGCGCCTAGGTGTGACTGACGTGGGCAGCCGCGTCCACCGAAAGCTACTCCGAGTTGACAATGCAGTGCCGTGCGGGTGACAGCAAGAGCCGGCGGAAGCGTCGACCGGCGGAGCAAGCTGCGGATAACCGCAGCTGCGGGTACCCGGCGGGTTAAGCCTGGAAGATGGTCACCAACCTCCTGCGGATTCGCACGAGTGACGAAGCACAAGTCTTCGGAGCCCGCCGCTTCAGTTCGAGCGGTCACCCACTCCGGGTCGGTATCGAGGGCACCGATCGGTCGGAGGTTGATCTTCTGGTTACCGAAGCGCAGGGCAGTGCGGCCAGCTCCGAATTTTCTCGACCTGCATTCCCAGGACCGCGGCGTACCCCGCTGCAGTCGCCTCTACGTCATGGCAATTGATCACGACGTGGTCGAGCCTGTCGACGGAGAATCCCATAGGAGGAACCGTACATGGCGCTAACAGCGCGACAGAGCCCCCGATTGCTGTTCTTGGGCCACCCGGCGACGAATGGCTCGCTGACGGCGGCGGCGGTGCCACCGCGATCCCCAACGTCGGCTGCGTGCTCCCCCAGGGCCGAGCGATCCTCGAAATGAATGCTTCTCTTGCCTGTCCGTCGAGTTACGAATGTGACGAGTACCCGTTCAAATCGACCCGTGAAGGTGCATCGTACGGTCCCAATCCGAGTTACCCACGCACACACTGGTGGTGCCAAATCGATTCGCGCCCTACCGATGTCTATAGTCCGCTTGGGTACAGCGTCTGCATGGTTCCGGCGAAGCAGAACTCCAGCGGCGGTGACATTATGGCGTCCGTCCATCGGAAAAACAGGATCCTCGAGGTAACCGACACCTACTACGCCAACGCGTACCATCCCTGATACGTGTTCCCAGTCGAAATAGATCTCAAAAAGGGAGTTCCTACCTGCTGGACTAGTTGGAGCAATCGGTGGTGAACTCGTTGCGAGTGTCACGTACCTCGCAGCGGGGCGTTGGGCTTACGCCAGTGCTGCCCTTGTTCACCAGCTAGTCGAGATTGAGTACCTCGCTTGGGCGGTGACCAATGATCCAGACGATGCGTGGGAGTGGTTCAAGTCGGACAAAGGAACCCGCTTACAGCGATGGCAGCCGGGCAAGATCCGCCAGCGTTCGGAGGGACGATTTCCAAATAAGGACTATCACGATCACTGTGAAATCGGCGGCCACCCCGTTCCGGAACCCGCGATGAGTGTCCTAGACCATCGGGACAAGTGGGTTGAGGTCACCCTCTACGAAACCGCGCTGCACGGGGCAGCTATTTGGCACTACTTGCTGCGTGCACTCGAGGACATCGATCCGATCTCAGAAGTGGAGCGCCACCATCAACTAGTCGACCGAGCGTACGAGGTATGGCGAAGAACGGAAACCATGGAAAAGGGACTCCGAAGCAAAAACGACGAGCCGTGATCCAGTGCGGGAAGAAGTTATCGAGCACCTCGTACATGAATTCCGCCCGGCACCGATCCTCTTGCGGTGTCTGACGGTAGCAGTGCCTCAGTGACGAACAAACGCGACGTCGCAGTCTCACCCTCAGCGGGTGAGACTGCGGCCATCCGATGATCCTAGAGTTGAGCGATATCGAGCGAATTAATGAACTGGACCAGGAATCAGTCGCGAGAGGAGCGCCCGTCATGGTTCGTGTGCCAGACCATGATTCTTCGGACACTTCATCGTGGTCCGGTCTGACTCCTCACGGTTTGACGGACGGGGCTCCGGGAAGCCATCGGGTGGCTGACTACGAACTCGATCCGGCTGCCTGGATTGTTGGTGAAGCGCCAACGCCACATTCGCCAGGTCCTCACGGGACAGACGCTCAGCCGAGACACCACGCCGGCACACGCGCAGGCCCATTGCGTTACTGCCATGGAGACCGTAATCGGCTCACCCCGAGATCGCCCCGCGCACGGGACGGTATTGCACGTTGACCAGGCAACCGACCGGACGGTGAAGACAAAATGACCGCAGAAGCTTCCCACTCCATCACGGCCGACGAGGCCCGCTCCATCGCTAAGGATGCGTACATCTACGGGTTTCCGATGGTCGACAACTACCGTGTTCAATACTCCTACTTCGTCGACAGCACTGACCCCGAGTTCAAGGCTCCCTGGAACCACATCCGAAACATGGGACGGGTCTTCACCCCGGACGACAAAACAATCCAGACCCCCAACTCCGACACCCCATATTCCATGGCCGGCCTGGACCTGCGCGCCGAGCCAGTCGTACTCACCGTGCCGGCCATCGACAAGAGCCGATACTTCTCGGTTCAACTCATCGACCTCTACACCTTCAACTTCAACTACATCGGCAGCCGCGCCACCGGCAACGACGGCGGCAGCTATCTCATTACCGGCCCCGGCTGGCCGGGACCGACGCCGGAAGGGATCACGGCAGTGATACCCGCCGCCACCGAATTCGTCCTCGCGGCGTATCGCACGCAGCTCTTCGATCCGGACGACCTCGACAACGTCACGAAGGTCCAAGCCGGCTACAAAGTGCAAACCCTGTCGGACTTTTTGGGAGAACCCGCGCCCGCGCCCGCCCCGACGGTCGACTTCATCAAGCCGCCCACGGCCGAACAGGAGCGCACCTCACCGGAGTTCTTCAACATCCTGAACTTTCTTCTGCAGTTCTGCCCAACGGACCCGTCCGAGACGGACCTCATGGCACGGTTCGCCACGCTCGGCATCGGCGTCGGAAAGGCTTTTGACGTCAGTTCACTCGCTCCCGAGGTGCAGAAGGCCGTCTTGGATGGCATGGCCGATGCCTGGGCGGCATTCGCGAACCTTGAAAAGACGCAGATCAACACGGGCAAGGTGACAGCCGGCGACATCTTCGGCACACGCGCATTCCTGAACAACAATTACCTCTACCGAATGACCGCCGCGGTGTTGGGAATATACGGTAATTCCAAAGAGGAAGCCATGTATCCGGTTTACAAGGTGGATGTGAACGGAAAAGCTCTGGACGCCAGCCAGAATCGCTATTCGCTGCGCTTCGCGCCGGGCCAACTTCCGCCCGTCCACGCATTCTGGTCCCTGACGATGTATGAAATGCCGGCGAGCCTGCTCGTCGCCAACCCCCTCAACCGGTACCTCATCAACTCGCCGATGCTGCCGCGGCTTCAGCGCGATCCCGATGGCGGCCTTACCCTGTACATTCAGGCAGAGTCGCCGGGTACCGATCAGGAGTCGAACTGGCTTCCCGCCCCTCGGGGACCGTTCGCCATGTACATGCGCCTGTACTGGCCCAAGGATGAAGCGCTGGACGGCACATGGAAGCAGCCGCCGCTAGAGCCGGTGCAATAAAGCAAGCACCCAATCGTGGCATCGAGTTTCGTACAGCAGACAGCTGGGGTATCGCCGGGCCTCTTGGTTCGTATCTCCGCTGGATCCGGCTCGTACACCATCCTCATAGACGCAACCCGCCACGCCAGGATCTGCGCACTGCGATTCGCGCGAACTCTTTACCGCTACCCCGTGACATTGTTGCGGCTTGTGACTGCGTCCTCGGCCGGACTTTGTCATAGAAGTGCCCGCAGATGTGGACTCCGATCGGGAGCAATGCTGGTGACAACATGAAGATCACCAGTGGGACAAACCAGTAGATGAATTCGGTCATTGCGATGCCTCTCGGCGGCTCGGCTCGTTCGATGTGTTTTCAGTGGAGCGGTGTTATCCGACGCGAAGGCAGGCAGTCTTCGCGTGAGAGGACGGTCGCGTCGTGCCACGGACGGACCTCGTGCCCGAAGGAGCTCATGTCGAAGTCGGAACGTGGTCCTTTTACCGCGATGGTTCTCTCTGGGTAGCCCGTCGTTTGACATCTTCGTAGTGTTCGATCTGGAGGCAGCTGGGCGCCGCCGACGAGTCTGTGCTCGAACCGAAAGGGTCCCGGTGTGTCGATTCGTCGGGATACCCATGTTGTTCTAGGTATGGCGGAATGTCTCGATCACTGGGGTGAGTTCGGTTGCGTTGGTGATCAAGTCGATGTGTCCGCCGTCGTGGAGGTGCAGGGTGGCGTGCGGAAGCAGCCTTGTCATGATGCGTGCATTGACGATGGGAATGATTGGGTCGTCGGTGCCGGCGACGATCAGCGTCGGCTGTCGTATCGCTGGCAGTATCGGCAGGCTTGTCCATATTGAGCCGGCGAGCAGTTGATGTGTGTAGCCCAGCTTCGATCCGGCGTGCAGTTGTGTCCCGAGGAGTTCGGCGACGTCGTCTCCTTGCCCGCGGGCCGTGCCGCCGTAGAGATCACCCGCGATGGATGCCGCATAGTCGGCGTCGCGGAATCGGCGGGGGGTGAGCATCTTCGCCAGGGCACGAGGGTCGCCGGGGACCATGATCATTCCGGTCCCGGACGCCACGATGATCAGGCGCCGGCACCGCCGCGGATTCTGAAACGCGAACTGCTGCGCCAACGCGCCACCCCATGAGAGTCCGAGCACGTCGACCACGCCGACGCCCAGCCGGGTCAGGATCCGTCCGAGCATCCAGGCAAGGTACGGAAAGCCGTAGGGTGCCAAGGACACCGGTGATCCGCCGGTGCCGGGGACATCGAACCGGATCACGGTGGTGTCAGGGTCGAGCTGGGCGACGAAGGGGTCGAGCACTTCGAGGCCGGCGCCGATGCCGTTGCACAAGACGATCGGCACCCCGGTACCGCGGCGAATGCTGACCCTGATGCGCTGCCCGCCCGCCGCGATATAGCTCTCCTCGACCGGGTCGGTGTGGTCGGCAGTCACCGGTAGAGCACGACGACGTCGGCGATGCACGCCGGGCGCCCGCCGCCTTCGATCTCGTACGTCAGACCGAACACCGTCTCGATGCCGGCGGGTTTCTGCTGGGCGGAGGTCACTGTCCCCGTGGCGCGCAGCCGCGCACCGACCGGTACCGGGGCGGGGAAGCGAACTTTGTTGAGGCCGTAGTTGAGAGCGGCTGTGGTGTCGGCGATATCCAAGACCTCGGCCAGGATCTTCGGTGCCAGCGACAACGTGAGGTAGCCGTGTGCGATGGTGCCCCCGAATGGTCCGGTGGCCGCGCGGTCGGGGTCGGTGTGGATCCACTGGTGATCTCCGGTGGCGTCGGCGAAACGGTTCACCTGGTCCTGGGCGATCTCGTGCCAGTCCGTCGTGCCGAGGGTGTTCCCGGCCAGCTCGAGGAGGTCGGTGGGGGCGTCGAGGTGGGTGGTCATCGTCTTCTTTCGGGAAAGGTCAGTTGTGGTGGACGTAGGTGCCGGGCGCCGGCGCGAGCGGGGGAAGGTCACGGCCGCCGAGGGTGTGTGGCGCGTCGACCTCGGGGCCGCTGCGGTCGGCGAGCCAGCCGGTGTAGTCGGACCACCAGGAATCGCTGGCCTTCTCCGCGGACTGGATCCACTCGTCGGGTGTCGATGCGTCGACCCGCCCGATCCTGAACGATGCCCGCGGATTGCCCGGCGGATTGACCAGTGCCGCGATGTGGCCGTTGGTGGAGAGGACGAACCGGTTGTCCTTGCCGCCGAGCAATTGCGCGCTGCGGTAGCAGGCCTGCCACGGGGAGATGTGGTCGGCGATTCCGCCGATGATGTAAGCGTCGGCGGTAACGCTCGACAGGTCGACCGGTGTCCCCAGCATGGTGACCGCTCCTGGTGTGGTCAGCTTGTTACCGATCCCCATCAACACCATGTCCTTGTGCAGGGCAGCGGTCATTCTGGTGGTGTCGGAGTTCCAGAACAGCACGTCGAACGCGGCCGGGGAGCGGCCCTGGACGTAGTTGTTGACCCAGTATCGCCACACCAGGTCGGTCGGCCGCAGCCAGGCGAAGAGTTCGGCCATCGTGCGTCCGTCGAGGTAGCCCTTGGTGGCGGAGGCGCGGATGGCGGCCTGCGCCGCACGATCGCTCATTGCAGCGGCAGCGAAACCGGCGTTGGTCTGGTCCAGCACGGTCACCGCCAACGCGAGGCTCGCGATCCTGTCACCCTCACCGATGTCGGTGAGGTGCGCGGCGACCATGGCCGCGAGGATGCCGCCCGAACAGGTGGCGAGCAGGTGCGCACTATCGGTACCGGCGATCTTCTGCACCGCGTCGAGGGCTTCGATGATCGCGGACCCATAGGTGTCGAAACCCCAATTACGGTGCCGGGCTTGTGGGTTGCGCCAGGAGATCGTGAAGACTTGCTGGCCCTGTTGCAGGTAATGCTCGATCATGCTGCGGCCGGGGGCGATATCGGTGATGTAGTACTTGTTGATCACCGGCGGCACCACCAGCAGCGGAACAGTGCGAACCGTCGGCGTCTGGGGTGCGTAGTGAATCAGCTCGAACACCCGGGATTGCAGCACCACCGCGCCCTTGGTCGTGGCCACGCTCTCCCCGACAACGAAGGCGTCCGGGGCGACCATCGCGGGGACCCTCGGCTGCGAGGCCATGTCCCTGGCGAAGGCTTTCAGTCCGCGTATCGCGCTCAGACCCCCGGTATCGATCAACGCCTTCCACCCGAGCGGGCTGAGCAACGGGTTGTTGGTCGGTGCCAGAGCCTCGATGAGGTTGTCGAGGGCGAACCGCACCTTCTCCGAGTCCCGCCAGTCCAGGTCCGCGTCCGTGAATACGGCGTCGGCGGTGTCGGCGGCGGCCAGGTATGCCTGCATAGTCCGTTTCAGCAAGGGGTTCGCGTGCCAGGCGGGATCGCCGAAGCGCTTGTCGCTCCTCGAGGGAACCCGTTCGGACTTGCCGGCGGCGATGGCGGTCAGTTCGCGGGCCAGGAGGGAGCCGCGTCCGGCGAGTGTGCGGGGCTGCTTGGCGAGACTGACGCCGAGACGTGTCAGGGGTCCGCGTGGGAGCATTCTGCCGGCGATACCGCGGGTGGAGTTGGTGAGCAGGAGGTCGAGCGGTGCTGCGAGCTCATCGGGGGTACTGATCGTGCTGGTCATAGGTGCTGTGTGCTTTCGATTGCGGGAATTGATATTTCGCGGCGGAGCCTCTCGCCGGTAGAGCCTTTTCGGTATACGCGGCGGGGATATTGGTGGGTGGCAATCCGGTCCTTGACGGTCTCGCATGGCCGGCCGGGATAGGTGCGCACCCTCTTCAGGGCTACTGCTGCGCCGATCGCCTCGCCCGGGAGTCGTGTGGCAAGCCGATGACCGCAGCCTCGGTTACCTGTGGATCGTCGTAGAGCACTTCTTCGATGTCGCGCGGGTGTTGAACTCGCCTCTCGAATAGTCATGTCGGCCTTCTCTGCGACCGGCATGTCGGTACCCGAACCGATGTGAGGACCCAGCCACGGTGTTCTCCAGCCCCGGTAAGTCTCCGGTGCCGGCGAGGGATCTGCGCCGGCCGCGACAGCCGGAGATGAAGTGTCCGAGGCCGTACCGCGCCCTGGGTGGGGTAGTGCGTCAGGCTGAGGTGAACTGGTCGCGCAGTGCGGTTTTCTTGAACTTTCCGGTGGCGGTGCAGGGGATCGCCGCCATGAACTCGATGCGGTCCGGCAACTGCCACTTCGCGAACTCCTGCCCGAGGTGCTCGCGCAGCTCGTCCGGGGAGGTTTCGGCGCCGGGGCGTAGTGCTACGACTGCGAGTGGGCGCTCGCCCCACCGGTCGTCGGGTACGGCGATGACGGCGGCCTGAGCGACCGCGGGGTGGGACATGAGGTGGTTCTCCAGGTCGACCGAGGAGATCCACTCGCCCCCGGACTTGACCAGGTCCTTGGACCGGTCGCAGATCCGGATGCAGCCGCGGCCGTCGATGCGGACCACATCGCCGGTCTTGAACCAGTTGTCGGCGGTGAAGCTGTCGGCGCCCTTGCCGCGGTGGTAGCTCGCGGCGACCCAGGGGCCGCGGACCTCGAGCTCCCCCATGGCGGCGTCGTCCCAGGCGATCAGGTTGCCCTCGTCGTCGCGGGCGCGGATGTCGAAGAACGGGCTGGCAATACCCTGCCGGGTGCGGTAGTCGTACTGTGCGTCTGTCTCGCCCTCGTCGAGGCTGCCCGGCAGCCGGCACACCGTTCCCAGCGGCGCGGTCTCGGTCATTCCCCAGGCCTGGATGACGGTCAGCCCGTGCCGGTCGAACCCCTCGAACATCGACCGGGGCACCGCCGCGCCGCCGACGACCAACCGGTCCAGGGCCGACAGATCCCACCGGTCGGGTTCGGCGTCGATCGCGGCGAGCATGCCCATCCACACGGTAGGGACCCCGGCCGTCATCGTCACGCGTTCGTCGGCGAGCAGGCCCAGCACGCTGTGCGGGTCCAGACGCGGCCCGGGCAAGACCAAGCTCGCACCGGCGAGGGCCGCGGCATACGGCAGGCCCCAGGCGTTCGCGTGGAACATCGGGACGACCGGGAGGATCGTGTCGCGTGCCGAGACCGCGAGTTGGTCGGGCAGTGCCGCGACGAGGGAATGGAGCACCAGTGCCCGGTGGGTTAAGGTGACACCCTTCGGCCGGCCGGTGGTGCCCGACGTGTAACACATTGCCGCTGCCCGGTGTTCGCCGAGAGCGGGCCACTGCACCGGTTTGCTGTCCGCGATGAGCGTGTCGTAGTCGAGCATTCCGGCCGGGACGTCGCCGGTGTGCGTGACGACGATGATGTGGGCGAAATTGTGCCCGGCTCCGAAGGTGTCGAACACCTCTAGCAGCGACTCATCGACGACGATGACCGTGTCCTGCGCGTCATCGATGATGAAGGCGAGCTCGTCGGGGAACAGTCGGGGGTTCAGCGTGTGGATGACCGCACCCATGGCCGGGACCGCGAAGTACAGCTCGAGGTGTTCGCTCTGATTCCACAGCAGGGTGGCCACCCGGTCTCCCCCGCGGACGCCGAGTGCGGCCAGCGCACCGGCAAGCCGCCGAGCCCGACCGGCGCAGGCTCCGAGGGTCGTGCGGGTGATCGTGCCCGAGGGGCGAAGTGACACGACCTCGCGGTCGGTGTGAAACCGCTCGGCCCGCTCGACGATGCTCGTCAGGGTGAGCGGATAGTCGTCCATGCTGGTGCCGGTGAGAATCTGTCCGGTCACGATGTTCCCGCCTGACGGATCGAGGACCGGCTCGCCTGCGCGGGGTGGTGTGTGGCGAGATCACCAAGCTCGTCCAGTCCGGCCCGCAGGGCGTCGAGGACGGGCCACGGGTGGCCGTGCTGGGCGTGGTCGTTCTCCAGTTCCGAGAATCGGGCGTGGATGCTGCTCAGTTGGTGCCTGGAACAATCGCAAGTGGTGGTGGCATCGCTCATTTCTTCATCCAGGGCATGAAGGTCGCAAATCCGGTGGCGATGACCCGCTGATACGACGACCCGATGATGCGGGCCAGTACGTCGAGGGCCTTCGCCTCCCAGCCGATCACCACCCGGGCACTGCCCTTGTGGACGCCGTCGAGGATCGTCTTCGCGGCCATCTCCGGGGTGTGCAGGGCGAGCCTCTTGTCGAAGAACTCGGCGAAGGTCTGCGCGTCCTCGCCGTCGGCGACTGTGGCGTTGCGAGCGACTGCGGTCTTGATGCCGCCGGGATGCACGCAGGTCACCCCGACAGGGTGCTTGGCGATCAGCATCTCCTGACGCAGCGACTCGGTGAAGCCGCGCACGGCGAACTTCGCCGCGTTGTAGGCGCTCTGCCCGGGCACCGCGATCAGCCCGAACAGGCTCGAGATGTTGACGACGTGTCCGTCGCCGGACGCGATCAGATGCGGCAGAAAGGCTTTGGTCCCGTTGACGACGCCCCAGAAGTCGACGTCCATGATCTTCTCGATGTCCTTGAACTCGGACTTCTCGACGGTGCCGTTGTAGGCGATGCCGGCGTTGTTGTAGATCTGGTGGACCGTGCCGAAGTGTGCGACGACGTCGTCGGCGTAGGCCAGCACAGCTTCGCGTTCGGCGACGTCGAGTCGGTCGGACTTGACCTGCGCGCCGAGGGCTTTGGTCTGGCGGACGGTGTCGGCGAGTCCGACGGTGTCGACGTCGGAGAGGGCGAGCTTGGCGCCCCGCTCCGCGAGATCGAGGGCGAGGGCCCGGCCGATGCCGGATCCCGCTCCGGTGATGACGGCGACTTTGCCTTCGAATGTACTCATGCGGATGCAACCTTTGCTGTGTCGGGGTGAATCGGGTCGGAATCGGTGGTCAGGATGTGCTGGCGCAGTGCCGCACCGAGGTCGGTGACCGCCTCGCGTGCCTCGGCGAGGATGCTGACCTGCAGGTGGAAGTCGTGCCACAGGTCGTCGAACCGGCGGTGGCGGAGGATGCCCGCGGCGGCGGCGACGGCTGCTTCGATCTTGTCCGCGTCGACGCAGATCGGATCGTCGCCGGCGGTGTGCATGACCATCGACGGCAGACCCGTCATGTCGCCGTACACCGGGGAAATCCCAGGCGATCTCGGATCGTGGTCCCCGGCATAGCGCGGGGCCCAGTCGGCTGTCATTGACGGGAGGATCAGGGGATCACGCCGCACCGGTCGCGCCCGGTCGACGTCGATGGCGAGGTCGGCCCACGGGCTGATCAGGCCGAGCGCGGCCGGAGCGGCGATCCCGCGATCGCGCAGTGCCGTCGCGAGCGCCAGTGTCAGTCCGCCGCCCGCGGAGTCACCCGCGATCACGGTGGTGCCGGGGTCGAGGCCGTCGTCGAGCAGCCGGGAGTAGACCGCGACCATCTCCTCGAGCGCAACCGGGTAACGCGCTTCCGGTGAGCGGGAGTAGTCGGGGATCACCGCGGTCGTCCCGGCGGCTGCGGCTAGGTGTGCGACGAGGCCGCGGTACCCCTTCGCGCTGCCGAGGGCGTACCCGCCGCCGTGGAGGTAGATCAGCGTCCCCCCGGTGGTGTGCGGCGGCCGCACCCGCACGACGGGGACGCCGGCGATCGTGTCGCGCTCGAACCGTGTGCCCCGCGGTGGGCGTGCGGCGCCGGTCACCATCTCGACCATCAGGCGCTTCCCCCCGACGGGCACGCGAGGTGATGCAAACAGCGGCCGGGAGCTGCGAAGGCCGGCGCGAATGACACGCTTGTCGATGTTCATGATGCGTGGACGGCTTCGTGTGCCCGTGCCGGTGCTCCGAATTCCAGCAGGCCGTCCTGGATAGGGTCTTCAAGAAGCATCGTGGAATCCTTCTCGTAATCCATGAGGACCTTCCACGGGTCCTTGGACCCCTGGCGAGGCATGACATTCTTGCCGCGCTGCACGTAGCCGGACTGCAGCTGGTCGAGCATGCCGACATCGAGCGCGGAGTTCTCGACGTCGCGGGGCGTTGCGACGGTGTGGCCACCCACGTCCATGTGCCGCAGCAGCCGGCACAGATAAGCACCCGCGATGTCGGACTTCAGAGTCCAGGACGCGTTGGTGTACCCGAAGACCCAGGCCAGGTTGGGAATGTTCTCGACGAGCACACCTTTGTAGGTCATCTGCTCGTATAGCTCCCGCGCTTCGCCGTCCACGGACAGCGTCATTCCGCCGAGCATCTGGAGGTTCAGTCCGGTCGCGGTGACAATGATGTCCGCCTCCAATTCCCGTCCGGACTTCAGCACGATGCCGGTTTCGGTGAAGGTGTCGATGTGATCGGTGACGATCGAGGCCTCACCGGAGGCCAGGACCTTGAAGAGGTTGCCGTTCGGCACGGCGCACAACCGTTCGTCCCACGGCATGTAGTTCGGGGTGAAGTGGCTCATGTCGAAGCCGGGGCCGACACTGCGCCGCACCTGCCAGAGCAGCAATCGGCGCATCTGAGCGGGCCAGCGGCGGCACGCTCGGTAGAGTCCGCGCTGGACGGCGATGTTGCGTGTGCGCGCGAACGAGTACACCCACTTTTCCGGGAGGAATCGCCCCAGGACCTGGGAGATCTTGTCGAGGGCGGGGATCGAGAAGATGTACGACGGGGAGCGCTGCAGCATGGTCACGTGCTCGGCGTCGCCGGCCATTGACGGGACCAAGGTGACAGCGGTGGCGCCGCTGCCGATCACGACGACCTTCTTGCCCGTGTAGTCGAGGTCTTCCGGCCAGTGCTGAGGGTGGACGCACCGACCTTGGAACCGGTCAGCGCCGGGGAACGCGGGCAGATGGCCGGCGTCGTAGTCGTAGTAGCCGGTGCAGCTGACCAGGTAGCCGCAGGTGTAGATGCGTCTCTCACCGGTCGCCTCGTGCAGGGCGGTCACGGTCCAGCGGCCCTGGGCCGTCGACCAGTCCGCCCCGACAATCTTCACTCCGTAATGGATCTTGTCCTCGATGCCGTACTCGCGTGCGGTGTCGGCGATGTACTCGCGGATCGAGGCGCCGTCCGCGAGCACCTTCGTGTCGTGCCAGGGGCGGAACTTGTACCCGAAGGTGTACATGTCGGAGTCGGAGCGAATGCCGGGGTACCGGAACAGATCCCAGGTGCCGCCCAGCCGTTCGCGGCGCTCGAGCACGGCGATGGTCTTGTTGGGGAACTCGGCCGTCACCTGGCATGCCGTTCCGATGCCGGACAGGCCGGCACCGATGATCAAGACGTCGAAATGGTTCGTGTTCATGGCTTCCTCGGGCTTGTGTCTGCTGGAACCGCAGAACGTCGTAGAACTAGGATGCGCGTGAGACATGTCACAGGTCTTGACACTTTCGGACACTGTTTTAGCATTTTCCGACACGGGAGGGAGTTGGTCCGATGGGCAGTTTGATCCGGGCCACGAACCTCTGGGGGTACGGCGACCTGGTGCGGGAGCTCGGTGCCGACCCGGCGCCGTTCCTCGCACGCTTCCACATCCCACCGGGGATCGAAGACCAGGAGGACGCCTTCGTCTCCTTCGAACCGTTCGTGCGCATGCTCGAGGCCTCCGCCGCCGAATTGGGTTGTACAGACTTCGGGCTTCGCCTCTCACGCTGGCAGGGCCTGGACATCCTCGGACCGATCGCGGTGATCGCGCGCAACGCCCAGACACTGCTGGGTGGGTTGGAGGCGATCGCCCGCTACCTGTACGTCCATTCCCCGGCCTTGAAACTGACGGTCACCCAGCGCACCGCGGAGACCGATCTGCAGTTCACCTTCGAGGTGACCGAACCGGGACTGGCCGATGTGCCCCAGGGATACGAGCTGAGCATGGCCAACGGCGTCCGCATGATTCGACTTCTCGGCGGGCCGCAGGCACGGCCCCGGGCGATCTCGTTCATGCACGACCAACTGGGCTCGGACACTGCGTACGACGAAGCGCTGGGTTGCCCCGTGCTCTTCGGGCAAACCTGGTGCGGGTTCGAGCTACCCCTGGATCTGGCCAGCAAGCGCATCGACAGCGCGGATCCGGAGACCCGGCGCATCGCCACGAAATACCTGGAGGCGCATTTCCCACCGAGCTCCGCGGCGCTGTCCGAACGCGTGGCAGAACTTGCCCGTCGCCTGCTGCCCACCGGTCACTGCAGCGCCGAGGTCATCGCCGACGAACTGTCGATGCATCCGCGCACGCTACAACGACGCCTGGCTGAGGAGGGAGTGCGATGCCAGGATCTCATCGAACGGGAGCGTCGCGACCAGGCGGCGAGATACCTCGCCGAACCGAGGTTTCATCTCAGCCAGATCGCCGGCCTGCTCGGCTACACCGAACAAAGCACCCTCAACCGGTCGTGTCGACGCTGGTTCGGCAAGACGCCGAGGCAGTACCGAGCGGACCTCCCCGGATCGCAGAGTAACGCCGGGTTTTACCACCCAGCGTGACCGGTCGCCTATCCGCTTTCGAACGAGGGCCGACCTCCGCCGGCGTGCGCTGGGACGCCACTTCGTCCCGGTGCAGGTTCGCATATCGGAGCACCGGATGACGATGGGCTACCGTGGCCGCATCCACCGGAGACCGGTAGTCACCTACGCCGACAGCCACAACCCGAATGCTTCGGCCGTAGCCGCCTGCACAGTCGTCCCACGGGCGGCTACTTCGATCTTCATCTGCTGCAGCAAGTCTGGGTCCAAGCGGGCAGC
>NZ_JAWLSG010000026.1:0-9003 GCF_033142305.1 Rhodococcus sp. IEGM 27
TCAAAGAGGACGGCGCTGACATCGACATCGAGCCCGTCCCCACCCCCGGTGATTCGCACGGCGCTGTGCGCGATACCGCAGAACCCTCGACAGCATGAGCAGGCAGACAGCTGGCCTCACGCGCAGGCAGATGGACCGCATCCACGGCAGGCATGGGGTAGCGCCCGCAGCGCCGCGCCTAGGTGTGACTGACGTGGGCAGCGCTTGCCCTGTCGCGTAACCTGCTTACCGCCCTCGAAAACGCGCAACAGCATCGCAAACAGGCCGGACGGTACTGGCACACGGTCGTGCTGCTGCCGACAGCCATTCTCGTCGTCGGGAGTGCGATCAGCGCTCTCACGAGCTTCCTTGCTCCGCCCGGATCGCTCATCCGTTGGATCGTGTGGATCGGTGTCGTCGGATCCGCGGCCGGCGTCCTTCTGATTCGATCAGCGCCGTACCTGCGAGCAGCGGCCGCCGACCGCAAAGTGCACAAGATGCTGAAAGTCCTTGTCGTCCTCGAGGAGGACGAGCAACGACGCGGCGGCGGGCACGGGGCACCCGCATGACCGGCCAGAGCGACCGCAGGCCGTATCTCACGCTGCGGCCACCACTGACGAAGTCGGTCGGACTGTGGACGCCACGAGCACTCGCCTACGGCTCGAGGCTCCGCGTCAAAGGCTGATCGCAGACGAGTAAAAGGGTCGGCACCACGTGTGAGATGCCGGCCCTTTGTGTTGCACTGACGGGCTTGCGAGACGCTCCCGCATGCCCGGGTTGCCCGGCTACGGCATGAGCGCGTTCAGGTTGTCGCCGGGCACTTCGGCCAGGGCGCTACTCCGAGCTGTTTCGGCCTGATATCGGGTGCAGTTCAAGTTGGAAAACACGCTGGTAGGCCGCGTTGGCTTCGTCCTCGAGGAGTGCCTGTGGGTCGGTGTGTCCGAGTTTGTTGATCAGGACCCCGGTGTCGGGGTCGACATACGGGTCTGTCAACTGCAGGCAGCTCGGCGGCGGCGGTTTTCGGCGAGCACGAGGGCGACGGCTTCGTCGCCAGTGATCTCTCCGCGTAGTTGCCGGCGACCGACTTCGATGCCGTATTCGCTGGGTTCCATGCCTGCCATTCGGTGGCCGGCCGTGGCGGCGGCGATTGCCCGCTCGACCTGGGCTTCGGTCATGTGTGACTGTGCGTTGCGTGCGGTGGTCATCGCGGTGGCTCCTTACACTGGTTCAGCAACCGAGTTCTGTGCGCAGGGCTGCAAGTTCTTCCTCTACGGTGGTTTCACCGCAGAGGACTCGACGGGCGGCCGCTTCGTCTTCTTCGGTGACGGTGCCGCCTGCGAGGCGCACACCTGCCGTGGCGAACTGGATGGAGCTTTCGATGCTGCGGGTTTCGGGGCAAACGGTGGCGTCGTGATGTGCGGTGGTCACCGGGTGCTCCTTCGTCGTCTCGAAAAGTTGTCGGTGCGCGGGTGATGCGCACCTTTGTCTGTTCTACCTGATCATTGCCGGTTTCCTGGGGTGGACAGGTATCCGGGGAGTCGGTCAGAACAGGGTGTTTTGGGCTTCGGCGGCGGCGTTGTCGGTGCGCCTCTCATAGGCGGTGGCGAGGGATTGCGCGGTTGTCGGACTGCATCCCATTTCTCGGCCGACCTGTGTCCAGGTGAGGCCGGAATTACGGAGTTCCCAGGCGTCGCGTTCGTCGTCGGTGCGCAGGTCGGGGTGGATGCTCACTGAGTGTCTCCTTCGATGGTGTTGCGGCGTTCGGTGAGGGCGCGTTGGCGGCGGCCGATCTCGCACATGTGCTCGTAGAGCTGGTGGGCGGGGAGTTCCTGCGCGGCCTGGGTGAGCGCGGCCGCTGCGGTAGCGAAGGAGCGCCGGTAGGCCTGGCTGAAGACGGCGTGGGCGTAGTGGTCGATGCCGGTGTGCTCGGCGCCGAGGGTGGTGATGTTGGCGAGGTGCCGGGAGCGTTCGGACCCGAGGTGCCCGGCAAGGTCCCCGGACCGCTCGAGCGCTGCCCCGACCATCGCCGCATTGTGGGGTGCCCCGCTCTCGATCAGGCCGCGGATCAGGATGAAGAACTCGCGGTGGAGGGGGCGGGCGAAGTCGGTGGGCTCGAGGATGCCGACAGAGTGCTTCGCAGCCACCTGGGGTGCCCACAACAGCGCGCATAGGAAAAGCGCTTCCACATCTGCGTGAAGGTCGTCGGCGAAGTCTTCGGGCTGGAGCGGCTCGGTGTCGACCGGCTGCGTCGTCCCGGGGACGAGTGCGAGTGCTGCGCTCACGGGTCGGTCCTTTCGTGGATTCATAACATGGTCGGGTCGGTGGGTAGGGCCGTCATCCGTACAGCCGTCCGGTGCCGGGATTGAGTTGGGCGCAGACGTTCCACTGTTTGCCCTTGAACCTGGCCACGACGACGTGCCCGGCGGCTCCGGGTCCTACTCGGCAGGCGGTGCCCTCGGGTGCACTGGCCCAGCTGCGGTCGTAGGGAGTGATCACCGGTTGGGGCGCGGCGGCCGCGACACCAAGCGCGGTCAAAGTTGCCGTGAGAGCGGCGACGGATACACGGCGCAGCATCGGCGCGGAGATGAACGACATGACGGCCCCTTCTCGGGTGAAGAGCTCCGTCGGCCGACCGCTGCCCTGTTCATCGGGTGCTTCGATCCGGCGGCCTCCTGCGCGGCCGGCGTGGTCTGTGCGCTCATGATGCGTCCTCCACCTGATCTGCGAATACTTCCCGGTGCGTGAGGTTTCTTATGCGGTCGATACGAAATCCCGCCCAATGTTGGGTGCCGGCCACGACGACCGGGACCTGGAGGTAGCCGAGGCTCATCACGTAGTCGCGGGCTTCGGCGTCCTCGGTGAGGTCGACAACCGTGTACTCGATCCCCGCTTTGTCGAATTGCAAATAGGTTGCGTTGCACTGATCGCAATCGGGCTTGGAATACACGGTGACTGTCACAACTTCCCCCTCGAATCAATTTCGATTGCCTTTATCTTATCGAATAAGACGCTCATATCCAAGCCTTTCGATTATTCAATTCGGCCATTTATGAACCATTCATTGGGGCGCTTTTCGATGCCCTTCCCGGAACCCATTGAGACATCGCCTTCCCTGGGGTGATTACGCCGCCACCACCGTGACCACCTGCCCTCGGAGCTGCTTTCCCCTTGTACTGGCGGATATTCTTCCGGGGCCGGGGGCGTCAAGGCGAGCGGGGAAAATTTCCTTCGAAATAAGGGAGTGTGCGACCGCGTGGAAAAGTTTCACTGAGCGGCCTTGATGCGCAGGTGGCCCGGTAGAAGAATAAGGAAAGAATAAGGGAGATGGGTGCCGCAACGTTTTATTACCTGTCGAATTCTCGGCGGTTCCCTTTTCGCGGCCCGACACCCAGCCGCCGGCGCGATGCCGAGTGTCATCGGACCGGAAGCCAGGGTTCGGGGATTCATTCAGTTCCGTCCGGTGCGGCATCTCTTCTTCAGCACCGGGTGGCTCCAGCTATCGGCGGGTGCAGGATCTGCATTCCCAGCGGCCGCGCACCTTCTGACATGTCCGGCGTTCCTCGCACAGCCAACATGTCTGCTTTGCTTTCCACTCGCACTCGTCGGTGCTTGCGGTCGGGATCGTTCTGTTCCCCGCCTGCATTCCGACGGTGTGTGCGGCCTCGAGCTGCGGTGATAACTCGCACCGCGCGGGGGGTCGTGGTTGCAGCATGTGGCCGAACGCGTCCTGGCAGCCAGTGCACACGTCACCGGATTCGATGACTGGGGTTTCGCAGGTGGGGATGGCGCATGGGATGAAGAGGTCGAGCTGGGCGAGTTGGTGTCTCGGCTCGGTCATGGTGGTTGCTCTGCCTTGTCCTTGGTGCGGGCACACCGGGCAGATAGCTGCTGTCCGGTGTGCCCGCTTGGGGCCGATCTACGTGGTGGTCAGGATGTGTCCGCCATGCACTGCGTCAGCGGGCTTGATCCGATGTCAGACTTCGGCCACCTGGGCGCTTGCCGCGGCGGCGGCGACGTCGATCGTCACCTTCTCCAGCGCGGTTCGTGGCACATTCCAGTACCGGCCGTCTTCGCCGCCCAGTTCGGCGATCTTCACCTTGGCACCGTTCGAGAGGACCACGAACAGCGTGGTCGGATCGATATTCCGGGCCTGCTTCACCCGCACCGTGGACCCGGTCGACAAGGGCGCGACCGCGACGATCGGTTTCGCTAGCAGATCCTCGGGCGCGGGCAACAGCACCTCTGGCTGTGCCCTCACTCCGGGGCCGATACCGTCGAGTGGCTTGAGCTCGTAGTTCACCTTCAACTGGCGAACCACCTCGAAAACGCGCCCCTTCATGTCCTTGTTCGCGACCACGGGGTCGATGATGACGCGGTCGCCAGCCTGGAAGATGTTCTTCGACATAGCTTTTGTTCTCCTTCGGAGATGGGTGTGCGGTGTTGGTGGTTATGCGGGGATCCAGGTCACGCCCTGGTCTCCGATGAGGGCGGTCTTCCCGGCCGGTGCACGCCGGTGTATTGGTGCAGTGCCGTGCGGGCGCGGGTGACCGCGCAGCCGAGTGCATCGGGGGAGTCGCCGAGTGCCTCGACGCTGGCCTCGCCCATGACCAGGGCTACTGAGTCACCACCCTGCGCGTCGTACAGGCCGACGGCCCAGCTCGTAATGGGTTCACCAGTTGCCAAGGCAGGGCCGCCGTTGGTGGTGGCCAGGAGGTAGATCGACCGGCCATCGGGGGCGTAACCGGCACCGCCGGTGAGGGCGTAGCAATTGCCGCCGGTCGAAGCCACTTCGGGATCGGTGACGCCGACTGCCTCGAGTCGGGTCAGCTCGCGGGCGTAGATCTCTTCCAAGGTGCCGAAGCTTCGGTAGTCGAGCACATCGGACGTCTCCACGATGGGATCCACGGGCGCTGTCGGTGGGTTCATATGTCAGTGACCTTTCGTACGGATCGGACCACTCGCCTGTCCCGATCGTTCTTTTTGCCCTGCTGGCAAGGGAGAGTCGGATCGGCGGTATCAGGACGGGGTGCAACCCCTGGGCCGGGAAGTTTCTCTGCGAGCGAAGCGAGTGTGGGTTGAGAAAGTTCTCGGAGCCTTGTGCCGGCGCTTGCGCCGCCAGGGGTTGTTCCCCGGCCGCCGTCGATCAGGATCGGAAGGCCAGCAGGTCAAAAGAACGATGTTCTTCAACAGGGCGGAGCGCAGCGGAGCATCCTCTTGGGGGACACCGCAGGTGGCCGGGCCGCCGGGCAGGCGGATGACCAGCGGAAGCCAGCTGCGTTCGGTACCGACACTGACCCCCTGACCGGAGCCATCGATCCTGTGCAGAAGTGGGGTTCGACCCGTTCGGACAGCTACGGGCCGGGTGGTTCCGTGATGGCGTCGGCGGTGACGATCATGTCGAGTTCGAGGCTGTTGGTGCCTGCGGCGTCGGTGACATAAACGGTGATCGCGGCTAACCACTGTCCGTCGTGCATTTGCAGCCAGTGCGTTTGCAATGCCGGCCGCAGCCCTGCCAGGTAGATCGACGAGCTCTTCACTCTCAAGCTGACGTAGTCGGCCCGGGCCGCCCCGCCACGTCCGAGCGGCAACGCCTTTCCGATGTCGACCTGAACTGCGCGGGGCGGATCGAAGGTCCTGATGACGGGGTGCTGGGGCCAGCGTTCGGTCCAGTTGTCGGTGTTGATCACAGCGCGGCTCGTAGTGGTGTGTGTTCCGTGGGGTGAACATCGGTGTCGGCGCACCAGGTAACCGAACCGGAGTCGCTGCGGATCTCCATCCGACTCGTCCGGCGTTGGAACCCCTTCCCGGCAGCCGCGACGTCGAGCTGCACCGCGGTGAGGCGTTCATGCCGGTCGCCCAGACCGGAGTATCCGGTGACCTGGGATTCGATGCGCAGGTCCACCCCGTCCCAGTGCCCCTCGGTCACCAGCAGGACGGCCCCCTTCGACCGTGCCCGGGCCACGACCGCCCTCGCCCTCGATGGGGTGACGGCCGCGCCCGAAAGCCCGAGTATTACGAGATCAACTCCGTCGAGGAGGATAGCCGCGGCCTCGACCGCGACCGCCGAGTCCTTCGGCTCGGGAACCACCGAAATCCGGAACAGGTCGGCACCTTGCTCGACAGCGGCGAGGAGACTGAGATTCGGCAGTCCGATCACGGCCGCGTGTGAGCCGCTGGCAGTGACTGATGCGAGGAGCCCGATCAGCACTGCGCTCGCACCGGAGACGCTGACGACGGTGCCGCGGGCAAGTCCTCCGCGCGGAAGAAGCTCCGCGATCGGAGAGGGCACCGGAAGTGTTCGCAGTGTGGTCTGAGCGGTGGCCACAATCGGTGCGGGTTCGTCGACGGACCGCAGCATCACCGCGGGCCTCGCAGGTTCGGTGCCCTCGGACCGAGCGGGAATCGCCGCCATCTTCCGCCGCAGCTGGTCGAGTTTCTCCGCTTTGGTGAGCCCGTTCGGGGCTGGCGCAATTGGCAGTTCGCTCATACTCGCCGCCTTCACAACATCTTTAACCCCATCGATCTACCCAGCCAGTATAGTCGAACATATTTTCGAACTGTGTGTATCCTCGTGGTTACCTCGCCGCGGAAGGTACCCGGCGAGGTACGCCGATGACCAGCACTTTTCGGCGTCTTGAGCACTTGAGGAATGACCACATGACGACTGGTGACACAGCGATGCTGCACCCTCAAGGTCTCGAAGTTCAAAATTCTTAGCATCGATGAGGACGGCCATGCACTCATCGAGTCCTTACTGGACAGCCCAGGTTGTGCATAGTCGGTCTGTAACCGGAGAATCGCCAGTTGTGTCTGCCCAGATGGCACCGCGGAGCAAGTCAACGTCACGTCGGTCGCATCTCGCAGTCAAGCGGGGAGATCGGCTGGACGTCAATCTTGCCGACGGTAAATGGGATTCATCGAAATCAGATGCATCACAACTTTTGTTGTCATCGTTTTGCGCCACTCATGATAGACGCAGACGAATGTGTGACCTTCGATCGATCGGCTCGATGCGTTGAGCGCCATTGCCTAGGTCGGGTTGGTGGGTTCCGCGGTACACACCAAGCCGGAGTAGCGAACTCAAGCAAGAACGATGGCGAGGAAACCCGAGATGTACGCGAGACCGAAGAGAATGGGGACCCACTGCTCGATGTGGGAGAGGGGCCAGTACCGTGAGCGGTCCTTTCCCTCACCTAGGGCCCACCATTCGGCACGCCAGAAGGGTGAGGCTGGGAGTCGTTCTTCGAGCGCGCCGACGACCTCATACTTCGCGCTGTTCAGGAGCCGGTAGCTGCGAACCAGGTAGAACCAGCCGAAACACTGGCCGAGGATCGCGATCAGGGGGATCGCCAGCCACCATGCCGTGCCCTGCGGTGGGGTTTCCCCGAAGGCGACGAGGACGGTGAAGATCCCGGTATTCAGGGTCAGGAAGAACGAGTTCGCCAGGCCCCGGCGCGCACTCACTCGATCCGCCATCTCGACATACAGCCTGTACTGTTCGAGCACCGCGCTCTCGTACGTCGTGGCGCCCACATCGGATCCGATCTTCTCTGGCATGTCGTTCCAGAGGCGGCGCCGAATCTCGGACCCGCGATCGTTTGGGTGCACCGTTCACCTCCTAGCGTCAGCGAGAGCCCTCGTCGGGCGGGATCGGAAGGCCGGGGCAGACCTCAATGTAGTCGATGTTCGGCGAGACCCACTCGCGCCATTGCTGGTGGCTCATGTTGTGGGTGAGCTTGGCGCACAATTCATTCGTCCACGTCCCAGGTCCAGGCCACAATTGCAGGGCGCCCTCGGCACTGCCGGAGAGGATCCGGTGTCCGTCAGGGCTGAACGCTACGCTGATCACCGCGTCCAGGTGTCCGGTCAGGGGTTCGCCGATGTGTTCGCCGGTGGTCGCGTCCCACAGCCGCACCGTGCCGTCTTCGCTGCCGGAAATTATGTGCTTCCCGTCCGGGCTGAACGCCACGCTCCACACCGTACTGTGGTGTCCGGCTAGGGGTTGGCCGACGGGTTCGCCGGTGGTCGCATCCCACAGCCGCACCGTGTTATCCCAACTGCCGGAGGCGATCCGGCGGCTGTCCGGGTTGAACGCCACGCTCGTCACCGCGTTCTGGTGTCCGGCGAGGGGTTCGCCGACGGGTTCGCCGGTGGTCGCATCCCACAGCCGCACCATGTTGTCCCCCGTGGCAGTGGCGAGGTTCCCGCTGCCAGCGGCGATGCTCTTCCCATCCGGGCTGAACGCCACGCTGTACACCGGGTCCTGGCCTCCTCCGGTCAGCGGTTGGCGGACGCCGGTGGTCGTGTCCCACAGCCGCACCGTGCCGTCTTCGCTGCCGGTGGCGATCCGGCGGCCGTCCGGGCTGAACGCCACACTCCACACCGCGTTCTGGTAGGTCAGCGCTAGGCCAACGTACAGCGGTTCGCCGATGTGTTCGCCGGTGGTCGCGTCCCAGAGCCGCACGGTGTCATCGCTGCCGCCGGAGGCGATCCGGCGTCCGTCCGGGCTGAACGCCACGCTTGTCACCGTGCCTCGGTGTCCGGTCAGGGGTGGGCCGACGGGTTCGCCGGTGGTCGCGTCCCACACCCGCAGCGGATGGTCGGCACTGCTCGAGGCGATGTGCTGCCTGTCCGGGCTGAACGCCAGGCTTGTCCCGCGTCCCCGGGGTTCGGTCATGGGTTCGCCAACGGGTTCACCGGTGGTCGCGTCCCACACCCGCACCGTCTTGTCGGCGCCGCCGGAGGCGATCCGGCTCCCGTCCGGGCTGAACGCCACGTCACCCACCGCGTAGTGGTGTCCTGTCAGGGGTTGACCGAAGGGTTCGCCGGTGGTCGCGTCCCACTCCCGCACCGTGCCGTCCCAACTGCCGGAGGCGATCCGGCGTCCGTCCGGGCTGAACGTCACGCTCGTGACCGTGTCCCGGTGTCCGGTCAGGGGTTGGCCGACGGGTTCGCCGGTGGTCGCGTCCCACTCCCGCACCGTGCCGTCCCAACTGCCGGAGGCGATCCGGCGTCCGTCCGGGC
>NZ_JAWLSG010000026.1:9103-12916 GCF_033142305.1 Rhodococcus sp. IEGM 27
TGAACGCCACGTCGCTCACCGTGGCCGAGTGTCCGGTCAGGGGTTCGCCGACGGGTTCGCCGGTGGTCGCATCCCACAGATGCACCGTCTTGTCTTCGCTGCCGGAGGCGATCCGGCGTCCGTCCGGGCTGAACGCCACGCCCCACACGGAGTCGAGGTGGCCGGTCAGGGGTTGGCCGACGGGTTCACCGGTGGTCGCGTCCCACACCCGCACCGTCTTGTCGCTGCTGCCGGAGGCAATCCGCTGCCCGTCCGGGCTGAACGCCACGTCGGTCACCGGATTCTGGTGTCCGGTCAGGGGTTGGCCGACGGGTTCGCCGGTGGTCGCGTCCCACACCCGCACCGTCTTGTCTTCGCTGCTAGAGGCGATCCGCTGCCCGTCCGGGCTGAATGCCACGCTCGTTACGAGGTCGAGGTGTCCGGTCAGGGGTTCGCCGACGGGTTCGCCGGTGGTCGCATCCCACAGATGCACCGTATTGTCCCCACCGCCGGAGGTGACCCCACCGCCGGAGGCAATCCGCTGCCCGTCAGGGCTGAAGATCACGCTCTCCACCAGATCGGTGGTCTCAATGATTTTGAGCGTGTCGCGCCGCCTGATCACCGCATCGAGGAGTGCGCCCTCGTCCGTAATCGATGCAAGGGCAGACGCGGCGAGTAGTTGCTGCAACGTGCGGACATCGTCGCCGGCCCGAGAATCGGCGAGCATCGACTGGGCTTCGGACACCAGACGACGAGCTATCGCCTCGTTACGTTGGCGTACCGCCTCGTTACGTTGCACGAACGCGAGCGCGGCCGCGGCGACTGCAAGGACGGTCAGGAGGACTAGGCCTGCGACGGCGGCGCGCCTTAGGCGGCGGAAACGATGTAGCTCGCGTAGATCGTCACTGGCCAGTTCGTACTTGGGTTTGCCGTGAATCGGGGCGGCCAGGTCGGTGACCTTCTCCCGGAACATCGGTGCACGAGGATCCCACGGCGCATCCTCGCTGACGTCGACGTAGAACGGCTCAGTGGTGAGGACTCCCGGCCGAGTCAGCACCGGAAGTGCGATATCGGACCGGTCTGGATCGAACCTTCCGGTGCTTTCATCCCACCTGAGGCGGCCGCCGGCCACGACGAACATCAGTTGGTCCGGTCCGCGCCGCTCTAGCCAGTGGGAGACTTCCTTGTTGACCCAGCCAGAGGCCACTGCGTGAGGGGAGAGCACTACGATCAAATACCGGGCGTGGTCCATCGCCTCCGCGACCTTGCCCCACAGATCTGGACTGGCCGTGAGATCGGTGGAGTCGCGGAACACCCGTAGCGCGCGCAAGTGGCCCATTCGTCGGCCGATGTGGTGCAGTCCTTTCTGGATCCCCGCAGCGACCGGCCGATCATGGTGGGCATAGGAGATGAAGGCGTCGTAGTCGAACGACTCCCACTGTCCGCGAGCCTGCTGCTCCCGATCCTCCGCAGCTTGAGCGCACATATCGATTACTTCCCCCACCCGCGACACCGGAGCGTCGGGACTGGTTGGTTCTATACGTGATAGTCCTCGCCTAAGCGCTCAATGTCATTGGTAATTTCACTCGCTAACCATCCCGGGGACCGCGCTGCTCCGGCCCTCGGGCGCCGCCTACTTCCTGGCTACGACGCACCCGGATCATTCCGGTCTCAGCTCGTACGCATAGATGATGGATACGGCCGTTAGGGCCTGAGGATTCGAGAGAATGGTCCCCTAGAGGAAGGGATGTCAGTTCAAGCGTCGCGGTCAACGGTCAGCATTGAAACTCTATCCATAACCCAGGAAAATACGCGTTCAGCGTCGCGTTGAAGTTTTTCGTCCCGGCGCAGTCCTGATCGTCTCTGTCGGAGGGACGATCTACTCTGACAGCCGCGACGAGCAACAGGTCGCCACTCACTGCCCAGACCTGTGATCTGATCACCGGTCCTGATCTGCGGTGTTCCGCGGATTGGCAGGGGTGGCGGCCTGTTTCTCTTTGCGATCGCGGGGTGAACCCGCCATCACTCGGCCTGCACCTCAGGGGCCACTCATATGGGTAGCTGTACCGATCCGCCTCCGGCAGGCGATACACAGCGCAGGAGGGGGTTGCTTCCATTGAACTGAGCCCGTTTCCGACCAAGGAGTTCGCCATGTTAGACATGGGATTTTTCTCTGCCTTCCCTGCGTTCACCGACGCCTGGGTGGCAATAAGCATGTGGTGGGAGTCGCTTCCCTTCACCTAACCCCGGAGGTGATGACGGTGATTCCGATCCCCCGTACGGGTTGGGCGACAGCTGGATGGTGTGGACACCTTGGCTGGTGCCCATAGTTCTCTGGTGGAACTCCTGGCACTGACCCAGCACCTACCGCGTGCCGCCGGCGACGGATGGGCGGTGGTGACGGCTGTGTAGTGCAATGGCGCTGGCCTGAGCCTTCTACCTGCGTAGCTCCCAGGTCACGGGCACAATCGGGCGTATGCGGCTGATCGCGCCCATGCTGGCCACGGCCGGCGCCCTCCCGGACGACACGGCGGAACGGCCGTGGAGTTTCGAGATGAAGTACGACGGGTGCAGGTGCTTGGCGTCCGTTGGTGGCGGCCGCGAGCCGGTGCTGTGGACCCGCGCCATGAACGTGGTGACAGATTCGTACCCCGAGGTCGCCGAGGCCTTGGCAGCGGCGTTCGGCGGCCGCGGGCGCATCGTTCTCGACGGCGAGGTCGTCGTACTCGATCACGGCAAGCCCTCGTTCGGCCTGCTCCAGCGGCGCATGGGGGTTGCCCATGCGCCGCTGGAGCCGCTGCAACGGCGAATCCCTGTGACATTTCTACCCTTTGACGTCCTGGTGCTCGACGATCTGGACCTCGTGAGCGCGTCGTACTTGGATCGGCGGGCGGAGCTGGCCAGGCTGGATTCGATCATCCAGGACGTCTGCGGCCTGCCCATCACCGTCCCTCCGCACTGGGAGAATCAGAGCAGCACAATCATGCTCAATGCCGCGAAAAGTGCTGGAATGGAAGGGATTTTAGCCAAACGATCGGCATCGATCTACCTTCCGGGCCAGCGGAGCCGATCCTGGATCAAACACGCAATCCGCACTCGCAGTTCGGTTTTGGTCATCGCTTCGTCGGCTCGAGCCGATCGGTTGCGGCGCTGATCCTCGGAGCGTACGACGCCGAAGGGCGGTTGGTCCAGGTGGGTTCCGTTTCTTCTTCCGGACTCACGGTGCCGATGCGCCGACAGCTCCGGGAGGACTTCCGGCCGCTGGAACGCCTTAGCAGCCCTCTCACGGACCCGTCAGCGGCCGCGGAGATCTTCCCTGGGGTTCAGTGGCTGACTCCCCGGCTGGTCGTGGACGTCGCTTATAGGGCGCACACGGCGGGTGGGCTGCGCCACCCCTCACTGAAAGGCCGGCGCTTCGACATCGACGATCGCTCGGTTCGGGTGGAGGACCTGTAGGCCGCTGGCCAGAGG
This sequence comes from Rhodococcus sp. IEGM 27, assembly GCF_033142305.1. NCBI lineage: Bacteria > Bacillati > Actinomycetota > Actinomycetes > Mycobacteriales > Nocardiaceae > Rhodococcus > Rhodococcus sp. IEGM 27. The sequence goes on from NZ_JAWLSG010000026.1 coordinate 12,554, forward strand.
AAAGCCGCCGACACCTTCCCCGGCGTCAGCGGCTCCTCATCCCCTACCGTCGGGAACGCTACGCAATGTAGGTCTTACCCGGCTCGGGGGTGACAGTGACGCCATATCGCCTCTCGGCAAGTGGTCGCTCGCAGCGACTTTTCTGGTGTGGTACCCGGGGTATGAGCGCCACCGTCAGCTTCTTCAACATGGGCCGAGTTGGTGGTATTCCGGCGGGGCCCCTGCCGATTCCGGAGGTTCAGCTGCTCACGGGCCTGTCAATGATTGATGACGCCGTAAGCAAGGGTTCCCTCCGGGTCGGGACGGTGTTGCTGACTGTTGCTGTAGGTGATCCATTCCTTCGGTGGGCAACGGGTTCTCACC
>NZ_JAWLSG010000027.1:0-7345 GCF_033142305.1 Rhodococcus sp. IEGM 27
GTGGTGTCGTATTGGTTGAGGAACCACATGCGTTTCTGGGCGGGGGAGAGGGGGATCCACCGCGGCCGCGGACCCGCGACCAACGGATGCGGAACGTTGTTCGTTCGATGAACGAGGTGGCTCGACACGGTGCGCGGGGTCAGGTCTTCGAACAGCGTGCGCACGCCGATATCGGTGTGCAGAGCACTGTTGATGCGCGCTACCGCCCGGGTGGCAGTCAGCGAATTGCCGCCCGCTTCGAAGAAATTGTCGTCGATGCCCACGTGGTCGAGTCCGAGTGCGGCAGCGAAGGCGTCGGCGACCGTCTCCTCGATCGGAGTCGCGGTGTGGCGCGCGGTATCCGCGCCGCGGTCGAATTGGGGCTCGGGTAGCGCGGCGCGATCGAGCTTGCCCACCCGTGTCAACGGGATTTCCTCGATCGCCACGATGGCCGCCGGAACCATGTAGGCCGGAAGCGACTCGGCGACGTATGCAGTGAGCTGCGCCGGAACGGCCTCCATGCCTTCGGCAGGCAAGACGTAGGAGACGAGCACGGTATCGCCGGAGGGTCCCGTCGTTCCGATCGTGGCCGCGTACGCGACAGCGGGGTGGCGGGTCAGCGCGGCATCGATTTCGCCCAGCTCGATCCGGAAACCGCGGACCTTCACCTGGAAGTCGCTGCGGCCCAGGTACTCGAGTGAGTGGTCCTCACGTCGCCATCGGACGATGTCGCCCGTGCGGTACAGGCGCTCACCGCCGCCGAACGGATCAGCCACGAATCGCTGTGCTGTCAGCCCCGGCCGCCGGTGGTATCCCCGGGCGCATCCGGGACCCGCGACATACAGCTCGCCCGGTACTCCCGCCGGCACCGGCTGCAGACGCGCATCGAGTACGAGCTCGGCGACACCGCGGATCGGCTTTCCGATCGTGATGTCGGCTCCGACGCTCATCGGATCACTGATATTGCACATCACGGTCGTTTCGGTGGGCCCGTACCCGTTCCGAAGCCTCCTGCCCGGTGCCCATCTGTCGACCAGACCGGGTGGGCACGCCTCGCCACCCACCACCACGTCGCGGAAGGTGTCGAGGTCCGCGGGGTCGGTTGTGGCGAGTGCGGCGGTGGGCACGAACGCGTGTGTGATCCGCTCGGCTTCGATCAGCCGGGTCAGTTCGATGCCACCGAACACTCCGGGTGGCGTGATCACCATCGTTGCGGCGGAACCGAACGCGAGGAGGTAATCGAACAGGGAACCGTCGAAGGTGGGCGACGAGAAATGCAGCACGCGGGAATCGGGGTGCGGTGTGAGCAGCTCGGCTTGCGCTGCGGCGAACGAACCGAGACCGCGGTGCGTGACCACCACACCCTTGGGCACGCCCGTCGACCCGGATGTGTAGATCAGATAGGCCGGGTGGTCGATCCGCGACGGCAGTCGGCGATCCCGGTCGTCGACCGGAGCGGCCGAGTAGCTTTCCGTCCGGGTGCGGAAGTCGGGTCGGTCGACGAACAGCCAGGACGTGGTGTCCGGCAGCTGGTCGCGGTGCTCGGAACAGCTGAGACCCAGCAGGGTGCCGGAGTCGGTCAGCATCTGTTCGATGCGAGTGCGCGGGTACCCCGGGTCCACAGGCAGGAACGCCGCACCCGTCTTGCTGATTGCCCAGACCGCAAGGACCGAGTCGATCGACCGAGAGAGGGCGAACGCCACGAACGATTCCGGTGTGGCACCGAAGTCGATCAGCAAGCGCGCCATCCGGTTCGACGTCTCCTCCAGCTCGCGGTACGTCACCGTGCGCCCCTCGAACGACAGCGCAGGTGCTGCGGGATTCACTGCGGCGGCGGCGCTGAAGATCTGCGCGAGGGTGCGGTACTCGACGGCCGGTGCTCCCCGTGCGGGCACGAGGTCCCGCAGTTCCGCTTCGTCGAGCACGTTCAGCGCGGCCAGCGTCGTATCGGGTTCGGTCGCCATGACGGTGAGAACCTTGCGCACTCGGGCAGCAATGGATTCCACATCCTCCCGCTCGAGCAGGTCGGGCAGGTACTCGAACTTCAGGTGGAGCCGGTCGTCCGCGGACGCCGCGATGGCCAGGGGGTAGTGGGTGGCGTCGGACCCGCGGGTGGCCGTGATCTCGAGGTCGGACTTCTGGGCGTCGAGCGTCGTGTCGAGTGGGTAGGACTCGAAGACGGTGAGGGTGTCGAAGGTGGTGGCGGGTCCGGTGGCGCGGTGGATGTCGGGGAGGCCGAGGTGGTGGTGGTCGAGGAGTTGGGTGTGGGTGTGGTGGGTGTGGTCGAGGAGTTCGGTGAGGGTGTGGTGGGGGTCGAGGGTGATGCGGACGGGGATGGTGTTGATGAAGAGTCCGATCATGGTTTCGATGCCGGGGATGTGGGGTGGGCGTCCGGAGACGGTGGTGCCGAAGACGACGTCGTCGCGGTGGGTGAGGGTGGCCAGGACGATGCCCCAGGCGGTTTGGACCATGGTGTTGAGGGTGAGGTTTCGTTCGCGCGCCAGCGTTCGTAGTGCTTGCGTCCCCTCCTGATCGATCGACAGGCCGAGCTCCTCCGGGAAGTTCGCCACCGTTGCCCGGTCCGAGTCCGCGATGAGAAGAGTCGGCTCCTCCACACCGTCGAGTGCTTCCTTCCACGCGGAGACGCTGTCCTCGATCGGTTGCCGCCCGAGCCACGCCAGGTAGTCGCGATACGACCGCGGGTGCGGCAGTCCGGTGGTGTCGTTGTGGTGGGTGTAGAGGTGGAGGAGTTCGTGGAGGAGGAGGGGGGTGGACCAGCCGTCGAGGAGGATGTGGTGGTTGGTGATGACGAGGTGGTGGTGGTGGGGGGTGCGGGTGATGAGGGTGTAGCGGAGTAGGGGTGGGGTGTTCATGTCGAAGCGGGTGTGGCGGTCGGTGGTGAGGATGTCTTCGACGGTGGTGGGGTGTTGGTGGGGTGGTTGGTGGGTGAGGTCGTGTCGGGTCCAGGGGAGGGGGGTGTGGTCGGTGATGATTTGGATGGGGTGGCCGTCGGGTGTGTGGGTGAAGGCGGCGCGGAGGTTGGGGTGGCGGTGGAGGAGGGTTTCGGCGGCGTGGTGGAGTCGGGTGGTGTCGAGGGGGCCGTGGAGGTCGAGGGTGAGTTGGACGGTGTAGGTGTCGAGGGTGTGGTCGGTGTATTCGGAGTGGAAGAGGAGGCCGGCTTGTAAGGGGGAGAGGGGCCAGATGTCGGTGAGGGTGGGGTAGTGGTGTTCGAGGGTGTCGATGGTGTGTTGGTCGAGGTGGACGAGGTCGAAGTCGGTGGGGGTGTGTCCGCCGGTGTGGGGTTGGTGGGTGTGGGTGGTGAGGGCGGTGAGTGCGGTGGTGAAGAGGTCGGCGAGTTCGCTCACCTCCGCAGCGGTGAGAACTCCTGTCGGATAGAGCCATCCCACTTCCAGGACCGGTCCGTCGTCCGTTTCGATGACCATGGCGTTGACGTCGAGAGTTGCTGCAGCACCGATGTCCGCACGGAACCGGCGATGTAGTCCGGTGCCCGACACCGGCAACCATCCACCGCCACCGGAGCGATCCGGAAGGCTCCCGCTGAATCGACCGAGGTAGTTGAAGGTGATCTGGGGGTCGGGGTAGGTGCGGAGTTCTTCGGCGGTGTCGGGGTCGAGGTAGCGCAGTTGTCCGTATCCGGCGCCGTGGTCGGGGATCGTGCGTAGTTGTTCCTTGATGGTTTTGATGGCGGTTCCGGCGGCGTCTCCGCCGTGGAGGGCGTCGTCGAGGTCGATGCCGGTGAGGTCGAGTCGGACGGGGTGGATGGTGGTGAACCAGCCGACGGTGCGGGAGAGGTCCGCGCCGGGGATGAGGCTATTTTCCCGGCCGTGCCCCTCGACCCCGACCAGAACCTCGTCGAACGGGTGAGCGTGACGACGCCGCCACCGCGCGACGGCCAGCGCCAGGGCGGTGAACAAGCCGTTGTCGACACCGGCGTGGAAGGCGCGGGGAAGTTCGCGCAGAAGCGTTTCGGTGACGTCCGGCGAGATCTCGGTCGTGACCTTGTCGGTGGTCAGCTCGGTGTCGTGGACGGGGTCGAGTGGCCGGGATCCGAGGAGGGGGTCGGGTCCGTCGAGGATGCGGCGCCAGAGGTCGAGTTCACCGGCCCGTTCGGGGGCGGTGTCGACGAGGGCGTGCGCCCAGCGGCGCATCGAGGTTCCGTTGTCGGGCAGGTCGGGGTCCCGGCCGGCGGTGATGTCTTCCCAGGCGGCGGCGAGGTCAGGTACCAGGATTCGCCAGGACACGCCGTCGACGGCCAGGTGATGGATCACCAGCAGGAGTCGGCCCTCCTGCGCCGACAGGTCGCCGTTGCGGTGGTCGGGGGAGGCGTCGAACCACACGGCCTGCAGCATGACGCCCCGGGCCGGATCGAGCCGGTCCTCGGCGAAGGTCAGCTGGTCACTGATCATCGCCCCGAACTCGGGGCCGCGGACCGACGGAGTGTCGATGCGCGACAGCAGGTCCGACGCCTGGATCGCTCCGACAGCGAGCACCTCCATGGCCGGTCCGGCGTCCGAGCGCCACAGCCGGGCGCGCAGCATGTCGTGGTGGTCCAGTACCGCCTGCACTGTTCGAGCGAGCGTATCGAGGGACAGGCCTGGCGGTGCTGTCAGGACTGCGGCTTGAGAGAACCGGCTGATGTCGCCGCCACGGCCCAGCAGCCAGTGCGCGATGGGCGTCAACGGGAGCGCGCCGACGCCCCCGCCGGGAAGCTCCGCGAGACCCGTCGGCTGAGCGATGGTGGTGACCTCGGCGAGCGCAGCCACCGACTTGCGTTCGAACACGTCGCGCGGGCTGAAGAACATCCCTGCCGCCTTGGCGCGGGCCACCAGCTGGATAGCCATGATGCTGTCACCGCCGAGCGCGAAGAACGAGTCGTCGATGCCGACGGCGTCCAGCCCGAGGACCTGTGCGAACAGTCCGGCGAGTACTCGCTCGGTGGGAAGCGACGGAGCCCGGCTCGACGTGACGCGCTCGGTGAAGTCCGGCGCCGGTAGCGCTTTCCTGTCGAGTTTGCCGTTCGCGGTGAGCGGCAACCGGTCGAGGACGACGAGAGTCGCGGGCACCATGTGCGGAGCCAACTCGGCACGGGCCGATTCCAGCACCGATTCGACGTCGAGTTCCTCATCGGGGACCCCGGGTACGACGTAACCGATGAGCCGGTCCACCCCGTTGTCGTCCGTGTGGACCTGGACCACCGCGTGCACTACTGCGGGGTGCCGTCGCAGCGTGATCTCGATCTCTCCGGGTTCGATGCGGTAACCGTGCAGCTGAACTTGGAAGTCGCTGCGGCCCTGGTACTCCAGCTGCCCGTCTCGATTCCACCGGGCGAGGTCACCGGTGCGGTACATGGGGGTGCCGTGACCGGCAGGATCCGCCACGAAGCGGGTCGCGGTCAGCTCGGGCCGATTCAGATATCCTCGCGCGAGCTGACTGCCCGACACATACATTTCACCGAGCACTCCGACCGGAACAGGGTGCAGTCGGCGATCGAGGACGGCGACGCGCAGCCCGGATATGGCTCGGCCGATGACCGACGCCCGTGCCGTTGCCGCCATTGTGCGGTCGAGTGCGAGCGCGCTCACGTGGACGGTGGTTTCCGTGATGCCGTACATGTTCACCAATGTGGGGGCATCGTCGTCGTGACGGGCGTACCAGCGGTCGAGTTGACGGAGATCGAGGGCCTCGCCGCCGAAGATCACGTAGCGCAGCGCCGTATCACCCTGTTGCGCAGCGGTGTCGGGCGCACTGGCATTCGCCTCGATGAGCTGGTAGAACGCGGTGGGGGTCTGGCTGAGGACCGTGACGTGTTCACGGCGGAGCAGTGCGAGGAACGCCTCCGGGGACCGTGCTGTGTAGTAATCGACCAACACGGCTCTGCCGCCCCTCAGCAGAGCGCCCCAGAGTTCCCACACGGAGAAGTCGAACGAGAACGAATGGAACAGCGTCCACACGTCGGAGTCGTCGATTCCGAACCGGTCGAGGGTGTTGGCGAACAACGTCAGAACGTTTCGGTGCGACACCACAACGCCCTTGGGATGGCCGGTAGACCCGGACGTATAGATCACGTACGCAGCGCAATCCGGGGTCAGTGCATTCCGTCGGTCCGTCTCTGTCACAGGAGCCGGTGAGAAGCCGCTCGCCGCCGTGATCACCGCTTCGGAGTCGACCACGACGTGCGGAATGCCGGTGTCCGGCAGTGACCCGTCGATCTCGGTGGATGTCACGACGCACAGGGGGTGCGCATCGCCGAGCACGAACGCGATGCGTTCGGCCGGATAGGTGACGTCGAGGGGTAGGTGCGCGGCTCCGGACACCGTGACCGCGAGCCATGCGACGACGGAGTCGAATGAGCGTGGGAGCGCAACGGCTACCGAGGATTCCGGACCCGCGCCGATCGAGATCAGATACCGTGCCAGGCTGTTGATGCGGGCCGCCAGCGCGGAATAGGTCGTCGTCGAGCCGTCCACCGTGAGAGCACCGGAAGCGGGGAACTGCGCAGCGACTCGGGCGAAGCGGTCGGCGAGGGTGTCGGCGCCCGAGTCGGTGCCGGGCTCGTTCCACTGATGTGCGATGGTGGCGCGTTCACTGCCGTCAATGATCTCGATGTCCCCGACGGGGAGGGTGGGGTCAGTCGAAACCGCCTCGAGTATCCGGACGAAACGCTTCGCGAAGCCCTCGACCGTGTCGCGCTCGAAAAGATCACCGGCGTAGGTGAAGGCGGCGGATACGCCGGCGGGTGAGGAATCTTCGGCGAGATGTTCACGCAGGGTGAGTTGCAGGTCGAACTTCGCGGCACCGAAATCGGTGTCTACGGCTTCGACCGTCAGGTCCGGCAACTCGAGAGAGATCGACTCGGCCCGGCCGAACTCGATGAGAACCTGGAACAACGGCGAATGCGCGGTCGAGCGGCCGGGGGCGAGCTCCTCGACGAGCACCTCGAACGGCAGATCGGCGTGAGTGAAGGCGCCGAGGTCGGCGTCCCGGGTGGTGTCGAGGAGTTCGGCGAACGATGCGGCGGCCGTCACCGGAGTACGCAGCACGAGCGTTCCGACGAACATTCCGACGAGGTCGTCGAGGGCGGGCTCGCCGCGCCCGGCGACGGGCACACCGACAACGATGTCGGAACTGTCGGCGAGCCGGGCGAGCAGCACGGTGAACGCCGCGTGGAAGGCCATGAACATCGTCGCCTCGTGATCCCCGGACAGGGCGGACAGTCGGCGATGGACCTGCGGATCGATGTCGAAGTACACCGATTCCCCGCTGAGGGTGCGTTGTGGTGGTCGTGGGTGGTCGGTGGGGAGGGGGAGGAGGTCGGGGAGGGCGGGGAGGGTGTTTTTCCAGTAGT
>NZ_JAWLSG010000028.1:0-6727 GCF_033142305.1 Rhodococcus sp. IEGM 27
CACCACGCCCCACGTTGGTATGCCACCCACTGTCGCATGCCGTTCGAAGAGTGAGAAGAGCTGTTGCCATGATCTTGAGGCGAAACCATCTACTGGAAACCTTGCAAGATGGTCGTATTGCGTTGGGGTGCAGTCTCAATGAGGCGCGCGACCCAGGCATGGTGTACGCCATGGCCGCTGCGGGTGCGGACACGGTGTTCATCGACCAAGAGCACAATCTCCACAACACCGAGACGGTGTTCGACTTGGTCGCGCATGCCCATGCCGCCGGAATCAGTCCGTTGGTGAGGCCACCCCAGATCGACTATGCCTGGATCACTCGATTGCTGGACGGGGGATGTCAATCCTTGCTGATTCCGCATGTGCGACATCCGTCCGAGGTCGAGCGCCTCATCGACTTGGCGTTCTATCATCCAAGGGGTCGACGCGGCGTCGCCTTGGTCGGCGGAGCGGGCGTCAATTATCAGGAGGTCACCAGCGCGACAGACGTCATGCGCTGGGCCAACGAGAATCTGCTTGTTGGGTTGATTATCGAAACCCCGGAAGCGGTCGAGGCGTTGGACGAGCTTCTTCTTCCGGGCATCGGCCTGGCACTGGTGGGGCACGGGGACCTTGCCCAACTGTATGGAGTGCCCGGAGATCCGCGACACCGCCTTGTGCTCGAGGCGCAGGAACGGGTGCGTGCGCTTTGTGCTGAACGCGAAATTGCCTACGGCGTGTTCCAACCGAGCCCCCATCTTATTGCCTCCGAGGTTGAACTGGGAGCGCAGTTGATCGTCCATGGTGGGGTCTTCTCCTTCATCCGCAAATCGGTCGGGGATTTTCGTAGGACTGTCGAAGGGGCCTTGACTGCGGACTCGAGATCGGCGATGGTCCCGCCCTGCGGCCTACCGTCAGTGCACCGTTGAAATATCAGAGTGTGGAGTTCGAGGTAATCCGATGACTAACGAAGTAGTAATCGTCGAGGCAGCGCGATCGCCGCTCACCCAGCGGCAGATGTACGGCAGAACCTACTGCGAGCTCACGGTGGAAAAGCTGTTGGACGTCACCGTCAACGGCCTACTGCAACGCGCCAAGATCGATGAGGACGTTGTCACCACCGTGATCACTGTGGGTGACGGGGCAGCGTCGCGCCGGTATGCCGAATCGTGGCGGAATGTGTTCGATCATATCGATCTGCACGAGACGATGTCGTCCACTTCTGCAGTCAGATTGGCCAGTGAAGCGATCAACGATGATCCGCGAAGGGTGGTGCTGGTGGCGGGAGCGGTTGGCGGGCATTCTCTCCATGAGCCTGGGCAAGCTGCGGGTCAGCCGACGCCGCGGGGAGCGGACCTATGGTCCATCACGCGAAAGAAGCAAGGCGACTTTGCTGTCGCGTCCCACCGACGCGCCCGGGAATGCGCCCTGTCGGGCGATTTTCGACGCGAGATCATCCCTCTCGAAGTTCACCTCGACCACGAAATGACCGAGTTCATCGCGAGCGACGAGCTTCGGCAGGTGCCCGAGCCGCGCGGTGCCCTTACGCCAGCCGGTGCGCCGGCTTCGAACGGTGGAGCCGGCCACGATTGTCGCGCCTCCCATCACAACGCTCGTGCCGCGAGTGGCGCCGGCGCGCTGGTGCTCACGAGCGCCGCCCGCGCCGACGACCTGGGATTGCACCCTCGCGGGCGTCTGGTGGGAGTCGAGATGCTGTTCGACACGGCGCTGACGAATGTATCGGTCTCTCAACTCGAATCGGTGCGCTCGTATCTGCGGGCACTCGAAGTTCCGCTCAACCGGATCGATCAATTCGAGGTTCCGGAAGAGGTGGCGGTGACACCGCTCATCTGGCTCGAGCAGTTCCGCCTGAATCCCTACATGCTCAATCCGCGGGGTGGGGCGTTAGCCTTCGGTCACCTGGGTGGACTCGAAGGAATTCGGTGTGTGACAACCATGCTCAGCGCCCTGGAGGATACCGGCGGAACCTACGGCGTGGTGGCCACGTCGGATCCCGAAGGATCCGGCGTCCTGCTCGTGGAATGCCTGAACAGCCCCTGACCACGCGGGGTTCAGCACGGATTACATGCTCTGCAACGGCTGTCGCCACGGCAACCGCATCTGGCGGTCCTCGCCAGTTTCGATTTTCAAGATCAAGAGGGGTTGAGAATGAAGGCAATGGTCATCGATCGAGAGTCGAATAGCCCTGGACTGGATCTGGTCGATGTGGTTCCACCCGAGGTAGGGGACACACAGGTCCGCATCGCGGTGCGAGCGGCTTCGGTGAACCGCGCCGATCTGGCCCAGCTCGCCGGAACCCATACCGCTGGGGGTGGTGTACCGCAGGTCCAGGTGGTGGGGCTCGACGCGGCGGGGGAGATCATCGAAGTCGGTCCGGGTGTCACCGACTTTGCGCGAGGCGACCGCGTGATGACGATGGTGGCTGGTGGTCTGGCGGAAGAGGTGGTGGTGGATGCCTCGATGCTCATCCCGATACCGACGAACTGGAGCTACCCCGAAGGAGCTGCGGCAGTACTGGGCTTCATGACAGCCCACAACGCGTTGATGACAACTGCGCGGATGACCGGGGGCGAATCGGTTGTGATACACGCCGCGACATCCGGCGTGGGCATGCAGGCCGTCCAGCTGGCTCGTTACTTCGGAGCCCGGCTCATCGTCGGTACCACCCGTTCGGATCGAGGCCACGCGCTCCTTGACGCCCTGGGGGTCGACGAAGTGATCAACACCAGTGCAACCGATTTCGCCGCGAGAGCGCTGGAGATCACCGCCGGGAACGGGATCGACATCGTTCTCGACCACGTCGGTGGCAGCTACCTTCCGATGAACATTCAGGCCGCGGCAGTGAAGGGCCGAATCGTGGGGATCGGACGCCTCGGCGGAACGGAGGGGCTCCTGGATATGGAGGCGCTGGCATTCAAACGGATCGAATTGGTCGGCGTGACATTCCGCACCAGGACTCCTCAGGAAAGGGCGGAGATCGTGCGCGCGTTGCGGCGAGACATTGCACCCTTCCGCCCGCATGCCGCCCACCACGATATCCACGAAACGCTCCGCCCGGTCGTCGCCCGCGTCCTGCCCTGGAGCGCAGCGGATCAGGCCTATCAATTGATGTCCGACAACGAAGTACTTGGCAAAATCGTGCTGGAAGTGGGTTGACATATGCAGGCCAACATCTTCGATTTGAATGAAACGATCGGTTTCAAGCCCGTGCAGGGGATGGATGGGCGTGCCGTTTTCGGTGCACATATGCAATTGACCTATGTCACCTTCGAACCCGGCACGGTGGTGCCGATCCACTCCCATCCGCAGGAACAGATCGGGTTACTCCTACGCGGCGACGCGACACTGTTGCTCGACACCGGCGAGGTGCAGTTGACCGAGTTATCCAGCTACGTGGTGCCCGGCGAGGTGCGACACGGCCTGATCGTCGGCTGGGAGGGCGCTGTGTTCGTCGAAGCGTTTCATCCCCTGCGGCAGGACTATGTCGATGCCGCCCGCGGGAAAGATGTGGTGCCGTTCCAGTGAGCCCGAGTCGGGCGGGTACCACCGAAAAGTCGCCCTCGCTATGACCGTCGTGCCGAATGCTGCTGCGCCGGTGCCTGCCTCGTCATGGATGTGAGCGGTTGCGGGTGGCGATTGGGTTGCGATGTGGCACGCCCCGAGGGAGGGAGATTCCGAGGACCTCGCTGGCCTCGGCGCTCGAACTGGCACCCTCCCGCAGGATAGCGGGGTGGGCGGCGGAGGTGAGGTCCACAATGGTGGAGGGCAGACTGTCGGTCGTGCCGCCGTCAAGACAGGACCGAGGCCGGCTTGTCACTACCGCGCTGTTTTTTCAGCCAACAAGGCGTGCACGGCCTCCCGGTCGAAGGCGTCTGAACCTGCCGCGTACAAGGTGTCGGTGGGGAAAACGATCAGGCGACCTGAACGGAGCGCGTCACCCGCGTGAGAGAGTTCGCGCTGCCTGGCCTTCGGGACGTGGCAGTTCAGCGGTTGGTCACCGTCGAGGGCTCATCGTCGCTGATGTAGCGGTGTCCGAACGCGTCGGCAGTTCCACCGACAGGAGGCGCTGGCTGACCTCGATCAATCGATCTTCGCGACAGGCCGCGGCAACGATGAACTTTCTGAGCGCACTGCGTGCGTCGACCAAATCCCAGAACATGGCATCAGTGCGCGCGCCCACTGGTGAGAGCTTCGCGTATTGTGTCATCAATTCATCGATGCTCATCGCAGGTACGTCCCGAAGATCTGCGAGTAGCCGATTTCGGTCCCATGCTTTTCCGGCGAGGTCTGACCGTGGTGTCCTTGACAGGCAAGTCATTCTTGCTGACAGCACCCCGGCGGCGTACGGGACGACTCGTCGAGCAATGATGACCTTCGCGGTCTTCGCAACGGCAGTGGCAGTCGCCACAATTTCTCGTCCGGCCATGATTAAACGCTCCTACTCGAGAATGCCCCCGGCGAGATGGTGGGGTCGCCCCTCTTCCAGTTGCAGGTGCACAGCTGTTCGGATTGCAGGGCGTCGAGGACCCGGACGGCATCGTCGACCTTGCGGCGCGGGGAATTTGAGAGGTCGTCAACGATGACAGCGGTTCGGTTGTAGGCGGGAACCTGATCACCGATGGTCAGCAGGGCCATGGGAGTTCCTTTCGGAGGGCCTGGGCGTGGTCGAGCTACGGTGGCCGGATCAGCCGGCTCGTTCTCTCGGCTCTACCGTGTCGAGATCGGGCGTTCGCGGTTGAGCGTCTGGCGGGGTACGTCGGGGACTTTTCCAGAACACGGACGTGTGGCTTGCCGCCGATGCCGCACCCACGATCAGTGTGGCAAATGCGGCTCTGCCACCGCGGAATCGTCCGAGCCGGAGATGCCGATCCAGACCGAACATGCCGGCGGGGAGACTGACAAGCGCCACACATCCGGCGGCAAGGCCCGCTGCGTACTCATATCCCTCGGCCGTGATGAAAAACCCGTTGGGGGCATGCACGGTTCGGATCGCTACACCCATCGTGCCAATCACCGCCGCCGCTGCCACCGGGGTCATGGTCCCCGCGATAAGGGCGCTTCCCGAGAGTATTTCGACGCCGGCACTGGTGGCTGCCTGAAACTTGGGATCGCGGAACCCGATCGATTCGAACCACCGCGTCGTGCCGTCGAGCGAGCGAGCGTGTTTTACTCCGTGTGCGACCATGGTCGCTCCGATAGTCGTTCTCAATAACAGTTCCGCGATGTCAACGCCACCAAACACGCGTTTCTGCCTGACTCGATCCGACTCAGCTCTCATAGATACCCCTTGGGTTGTGCTGTTCCACCTCGGCGCGCCGACCTGTGAGGACCTCGGTGACGCGACGGGCATGGCTTTGACGTTTCGACGATTTACCGGAAGGCGCAGGCTTCCGTCGTGGCTCTAGACCCCTGTCAGCGCGAAGAACTCTTGGCGTGATCGCGGATCATCGCGCAACGATCCCGACAGCGCCGAGGTGACGGTTGTAGAGCCGATGGCGCGTATCCCGCGCATCGACATACAGCTGTGCTCGGCTTCGATCACGACCCCCACACCCTTCGGCGCGAGTTTTGTTGTCAAGCAATCCGCGACTTGCTTCGTGAGTCGTTCTTGCACCTGAGGCCGACGGGCGAAGAACTCGACGATGCGGGCAAGTTTCGACAGGCCGAGGACGCGTTCGCCCGGCAGGTATCCGACATGCGCGACACCGCTGAACGGCAACAGGTGGTGTTCACACACCGAGCGAACCGGAATGGATTTTGCCACCACCAGCTCGTCATACCCTTCATCGTTCGGGAAGGTCGTCAACTCGAAAGAGTTGGGGGTAAAGAGATCAAGGTAAGCCCGTGCCATCCTGCCGGGTGTATCTCGCACACCGCTGGCGCCGGTATCGATCCCGAGCGCGTCCAGAAACGCGCGCGCAGCGGACTCCGCAGCGACCAGATCCGCGTTCCGCGGATCACTTACGCCGGCCAAGCCGTCGTATAGCAGCAAATCGATCGATTGCGTCGAGCTAGCCTCGACTGCGCTCCTTGTCTCCGTCACGCCGGGTTCACGCGGAGGGCGGGGACAGGGTTGGGATCGCGGAACCAGTCCGTCGGTCGGTGAGATTCCCACTTCGGGTTGCCGAGGTCGAAGGTGGCAATTTCGAGGGGGATCCCGTCCGGGTCGTAGAAGTAGAGGGACTCCACCCACGCCTCGTGATCGCGGGCGATAATCTTGCTCGTCTTGACACCGCAGGCCTGCAGGTGGTCCCGGAACCACACCACGTCGTCGTGACTGTCGACGTTGAATGCGACATGGTCGAACTTTCGCGGAGTCCATTGGTTTTCTGGAACGCCGGGCCACAACCATTCGGCACTGACCGAGGGCTCTGCGGTCGTGGGTGTATCGCTGATGCCAGCTCCACCTACCACAATGAGCGACAGCAGGTTCCCGTTCCCCATATCAAGAAAGGTGTTTTTCAGGATCTGGTATCCGCGTCCGGGCGCCGGATAGTCCGCGGTGGTGCGAACAACGGTCAATCCCAGGATGTCGCGGTAGAACCGGACACTGGCGTCCATGTCGCTGACGATCAGTTGCAGGTGATTGACACCGGCGAGGCGGCCTGTCGCAGCACCGGCCTGTGTCAGTATTTCCGGCTTGGAATCCGTTGTCTCGGTGGTCATTTATGCTTCCTCACATTGTTTCGAAGAGGTTCCTCGACATAATTCGCACGAGTTTCGAGGA
>NZ_JAWLSG010000029.1:0-6362 GCF_033142305.1 Rhodococcus sp. IEGM 27
CGTCGGTGGTGGTGGTGCTCGATGAGTTGCCGGTGACGGTGAATGGCAAGCTCGACCGCAAGGCCCTCCCCGAACCCGACTTCGGCGCCGAGATGCTCGGATACGTCGCTCCCCGTGGCGCGTTCGAGGAGATAGTGACTGCGGTTGTCGCCGACCTGCTCGGAATTCCGCGGGTGGGAGTGAACGACAACTTCTTTGCCATTGGCGGAAACTCCCTGACGGCCACTCGCTTGGTGGCGCGCGTCAATGCCGCTGTCGGAAACCGGATCAGCGTTCGCGACGTGTTCGACGCGCCCACAGTGGCCGGTCTGGCGATGCTGGCGCAGTCGCACGAAGGGCGTGAATCCCGCCCGCCGCTGAAGGCGAGGGAAAACGGTGCGGAAGTCCCGGTGTCACCCGCCCAACAGCGGATGTGGTTCATCAACCAATTCGACACCTCCTCATCCGCATACAACGTGGCGTTTGCGTTGAGGCTGGACGGTGAACTCGACATACCTGCGCTTCAGGCGGCGGTCGCCGACGTGATCGAGCGGCACGAGGCCGTGCGCACCATCTTCCCCCTCACCGACCACGGACCGCGTCAGGTGATCGTGCCGACGACGAGCGCGCTGCCCCACCTCACTCCGGTCGGTGTGACGGGAGAGGCCGAACTCCGTGCACGCGCCCTGCGGGTGCTGTCCGAGGGATTCGACGTGACGCAGCAGGTTCCACTGCGCGCGAACCTTTTCCGACTCGACGCGAATGCGCACGTGCTCGCGGTGGTCGTGCACCACATTGCGGCCGACGGCTTCTCGATGTCTCCGCTGGCCCGCGACGTCATGGATGCGTACGTGTCGAGAGTGAATGGGACTGCGCCGGATTGGGCCCCGCTTCCCGTGCAGTACGCCGATTACACGGTGTGGCAGTACGAGTGGCTGGGCTCGGGGGCAGAGGAAACCTCGCCGATGTCGAGACAGCTGGCCTATTGGACCACCGCGCTGGCGGACCTGCCCGAAGTACTGGACCTACCCACAGACCGTCCCCGACCGGCTGTCCGATCACTTCGCGGCGGACGCGTCGAGTTCGAGATCGCTCCGGAGATTCACGCCGGCGTGGTGGCGCTGGCGCGGCAACACACAACGACGGTGTTCATGACAGTGCATGCCGCGCTGGCGATCTTGCTGGCACGACTGAGCGGGTTCGATGACATCGCCGTCGGGACGCCGATCGCCGGGCGTGGTGAGCGTGAACTCGACGACGTGGTGGGGATGTTCGTGAACACGCTCGTCCTCCGCACCCGAGTCGACGGCGGCGCCACCTTCACCGAGTTCTTGGACAATGTTCGGGAAACCGACCTCGGTGCCTTCATGCACGCCGATATTCCGTTCGAACGCGTGGTGGAGGCAGTGAGTCCGTCCCGCTCGACGGCCTACTCACCGCTGTTCCAGGTGATGTTCGAATTCCAGAACATCGAGCGGCCCACGCTGGAACTGCCGAATCTGCGGGTGCGGAGCATCGATGTGGCGATCGAGACCGCAAACTTCGACCTCCAGTTGACGCTGGCCGAGAACGTGGACGCGGAGG
This sequence comes from Rhodococcus sp. IEGM 27, assembly GCF_033142305.1. Taxonomy (NCBI): domain Bacteria; kingdom Bacillati; phylum Actinomycetota; class Actinomycetes; order Mycobacteriales; family Nocardiaceae; genus Rhodococcus; species Rhodococcus sp. IEGM 27. The sequence continues at coordinate 1,564 of NZ_JAWLSG010000029.1, forward strand.
GCAACCCCGGAGGGATCACCGCGGGACTCGGTTATGCGACCGACCTCTTCGACGACGCTACGGTGGCCGGGTTCGCGGAACGACTCCAGCGCATCCTCGCGACCGTCACGGCCGGCCCGGACACCCCGGTGGGTGACATCGACATCCTCGGCGTTCGCGAACGCGCCGACCTGATTCCGGTGACGGGCGCTGTGGCGGGTGCAGCGCGGACGCTGCCGGAACTGCTCGCGGCGGCGGTCGCCCACGATCCGGACGCCGTCGCGTTGGTGTTCGAGAGTCGTCACGTGCGCTACCGCGAACTCGATGAGCGTTCGAATCAATTGGCTCGCGGTTTGATCGAGCGTGGGGCCGGGCCGGAAACCGTGGTGGCCGTGTGCGTGCCCCGTTCCGTCGAGTCCGTTCTGGCCGTGTGGGGGGTGGCCAAGTCGGGTGCCGCGTTCCTTCCGGTGGATCCCCAGCACCCGGCGGCGCGCATCGAATACATGCTCACCGACTCCGGGGCCGTGTTGGGTGTGACGACTTCGTCGCAACGCAGCGCACTGCCCGGCGGGTTGCCGTGGCTGGCGGTGGACGAAGCGGACGGGCTGTCGACGTACCGGGCGTCGGCAGTCACCGAGGACGAGCGGACTTCGCCGGTCCGGCTCGACAATCCGGCCTACCTGATCTACACCTCGGGGTCGACGGGACGACCCAAAGGCGTGGTGACCACGCATCGCGGCCTGGCAGATTTCGCCCTGCAGGAGCGGGAGACTTTCGCCACGACGGCCGCGTCCAGAGTGCTGCATTTCGCGTCACCGAGCTTCGATGCCTCCGTACTGGAATTGCTGTTGGCCGTCGGGGCGGCCGCCACCATGGTGATCGCACCACCGACCGTGTACGGCGGCGCCGAACTGACGCAACTCCTGGAAGCCGAGCGGGTGACGCATTGCTTCGTCACCCCGGCCGCGCTGGCGTCGGTCGATACCGCTCAACTCACCGACCTCGAGTGCGTGGTCACAGGCGGCGAAGCGTGTCCCCCGGAACTATGTGCGCGGTGGGCACCGGGCAGGCGAATGTTCAACGCGTACGGTCCGACCGAAGCGACAGTCGTGTCCAGTATCAGCGACGCACTGGTACCGGAGGCGCCGGTCACCATCGGCGCGCCTACTCGTGGCTTCTCCGAGGTCGTGCTCGACTCACGTCTGCAGCCGGTCCCGGTAAATGTGCCCGGGGAGTTGTATCTCGCAGGCGCCGCCCTCGCGCGCGGCTATCACCGGCGGATCACTCTGACGGCCGAACGCTTCGTCGCCGATCCCTTCGGCCCGGCGGGCAGCCGGATGTATCGCACCGGGGATCGGGTGCGTTGGACGAGGGACGGGCAACTGGAATACCTCGGCCGCAACGACACCCAGGTGAAGATCCGGGGCTTTCGCATCGAACTCGGTGAGATCGAGTCCGCCCTGCTTGCCCACGACGATGTGGCCCAGGCCGTCGCAAGCGTGTGGAACGGGGACGGCAGTGCTGATCGGCTGATCGGTTACCTCGTGCCGGAATCCGGCGTGTCGATCGACCCGAGGGCGGTGCTCGACTTCGTCGGTGGCCGGTTGGCGTTGTATATGGTGCCGGCCGCGCTGGTCGTGCTCGATTCGCTTCCGCTGACTGTTCACGGGAAGCTCGATCGAACAGCACTTCCCGCCCCCGACTTCGGAGCCTCGGCGTTGCAGAGCCGGCCGCCGCGAACGGAGACCGAGGAGCTTCTCGCGGGACTGTTCGCGGATGTTCTCGGGATCGACTCGGTAGGTGCCACGGCCGATTTCTTCGCGCTCGGCGGCGACAGCATCATGTCGATACAGTTGGTGGCCCGCGCCAAGGCCGCCGGGGTAATCCTCTCTCCCCGAGACGTGTTCGATCGCAGAACGGTGGCCGGCCTCGCGGAGGTGGCGCGATTCGACGACGGAGGTCCAGTCGCGCTCGATGAGATGCCGGGCGGGGGCGTCGGCACCCTGCCCTTGACGCCGGTGGCCCGCTGGTTGATCGAACGCAGCGGCGGCCGACTCGACAGGTTCTCCCAAGCGCTGCTGCTCGCGGCCCCCGCCGGCCTCACTCGGGACGTTCTCGAGGGTGCCGTGGACGCGTTGCTCGATCGGCACGACATGCTCCGGGTACGATTGCTCGCCGACGACCAGGGTATGGAAGTGCTGCCGCCGGGATCGGTGCGGGCGCAGGGGTTGGTTCGCCACGTGCCGGTCGAGACGGTCGACGGGGACGGCTTCACAGCGCTCGCGGCCGCAGAACTCGATGCTGCGGCCGACCACCTGGATCCGGCCGGCGCAGCCATGCTGCGGGTGGTGTGGTTCGACGTTCCGAACGGCGTCGGGCGCCTACTCGTGGTGGTCCATCACCTCGCGGTCGACGGTGTGTCGTGGCGCATTCTCGTCGCCGACCTCGCATCGGTGTGCACTCAGCTTCAGGTGGGCGCGACTCCTACTCTGCCGGACGTTGGAACGTCGATGCGGCGGTGGTCGCATGGCCTGCGCGACGCGGTGCCGCAACGAATGCCGGAACTGCCGATGTGGGAGACAATTCTCGACGGCACAGATCCGTTGATCGGTTCGCGTCCGCTGAACCCCGAAGTCGACGTCGCCGCGACCGTGGACACGGTCAACGTCGACGTGCCGTCGAGCGTGACCGCCGACCTGCTCACCACGCTTCCGGCGGCCTTCCACGGCAGCGTCGGCGACGGGCTGCTGACCGCGCTGGCATTGGCACTGACCGCCTGGCGAGGCGAACAGGGCAGTGCCGCAGCGGACACCGTTATCACACTCGAAGGGCACGGACGCGAGGAGCACGTCGTCGCGGGCGCGGATGTGTCCCGCACCGTCGGCTGGTTCACCACTGTGTACCCGGTGAGAGTGGACCTCACCGGGATCGATGTCGACAACGCCCTGACCGGAGGTCGCGCGGCAGGGCAGGCAGTCAAGGCGGTCAAAGAACAGTTGCTCGCCATTCCGGATCACGGGATCGGTTTCGGAATGCTGCGCTACCTGGACGATGACACGGCAATGTCGCTTCGCCGGTTCCGTTCTCCCCAGGTCAGTTTCAACTATCTGGGCCGGGTCGTCACCACAGGCGGAACGGAGGACTGGCTCCCGGTGGAGAGCACGCTCGGCGGAACCCAGAACACCGACATGCCCGTCGCATCCGTTCTCGACATCAACGCTCTGGTCGACGACCGCCCCGACGGTCCCCGCCTGAGGGCGACGATCGCCTATCCCCGCGGCGTACTCGACAACGCCGAGATCACGGCCTTCGCGAATCTGTGGCGCAGCGCGCTCGGCGCACTCGCGGCGCACGTGTCGCGGCCGGGAGCGGGCGGGTTGACACCGTCCGATGTGCCGCTGGTGTCGGTCAGCCAGCAGCAGATCGAGCGCTGGGAAGAGCGGTTTCCGGCGCTGCGTGACGTGTGGTCGCTGTCGCCGCTGCAGTCGGGATTGCTCTTCCACGCGTCGCTCGTCACCGACAGGGTGGACGTCTACACGGCACAAATGCGGATCGACCTGGAGGGGACAGTCGATGCCGAGCGTCTGCGGGCTGCCGCGGCCGGACTGCTGGCCCACCACGCGAACTTGCGGTCCGCGTTCGTCTACGACGACGACGGTGTTCCGGTGCAGCTGGTGCTCGATGCGGTGGAGGTGCCGTGGCGGGAGGTGGATCTGACCGGACACGGGCCGGAGGCCGCCGCGGAGTTGACACGCCTCCTCGACGAAGACCGCAGCGCCAAGTTCGATCTCGAAGCACCCCCGCTCGTGCGATTCAGGCTGCTGCACACAGGCCCTGGCAGCTACGTGCTCGCCATCACCAACCATCACATCGTCCTGGACGGCTGGTCGATGCCACTGCTCGTGCGGGAATTGCTCGTGCGTTACGCCGATGACAGCCCAGATATCCTGCCGGAGGCACCGTCGTACAGCACCTATCTGGAATGGGTAGCGAACCGCGACCGAGAGACATCGGCCCGGGCCTGGGAGGGAGCCCTCGACGGCGTCGAGGAGCCGACACTGGTGGCGCCGCACGCGTCGGCGATGCAGTACGGAGTGCCCGGCGAGGTCGACGTCGACCTGCCCGCCGATGTGATCGCCCCGCTGGACGCGGTGACACGGCGCCTCGGCGGCACGATGAACACGGTGATCCAGGCTTCGTGGGGAGTATTGCTGTCGCGGTTGCTCTCCCGCGACGACGTGGTCTTCGGCGCCACGGTCTCGGGCCGACCGCCGCACCTACCCGGCGTCGAGAACATGGTGGGATTGTTCATCAACACCCTGCCGGTGCGGGTGCGGGTGAACCCGGCGGAGACCTTCGCGGAACTGCTCGGCCGCATGCAGGGGGAGCAGACTGCCCTGCTCGATCACCACCACGTCGGGCTCGGTGAAATTCAGCAGCGAGTCGGTCTGGGAACCCTGTTCGACACGCTGTCGGTGTTCGAATCGTATCCGATCGACACGACCGGATTGGGCGAGGACACCGACATCGCAGGCATGCGAGTGACGGGCGTCGATGCCCGCGACGCCACACACTATCCCCTCACCCTGATGACGAGTCTCGAACCGCGACTCCGGCTGAGCCTTCGCTACCAGGCCGGTGCTATCGACCACGAGACGGTCACCCGAATCGCGGGGCGACTGAGCGCAATTCTCGGCACCATCTCCCGGGACGTCGACACTCTGGTAGGCGACGTCGATCTCTTCGCGCCGGGTGAGCGGGAGTTGGTGTTGGGGGGGTGGAATGCGACGGGGTGTGTGGTGCCGGGGGTGTCGTTGGTG
>NZ_JAWLSG010000002.1:0-316310 GCF_033142305.1 Rhodococcus sp. IEGM 27
GAGGCCTGGACGTTGCGGTGGAAGATTTCGCCGTACAACCCGAGGGAGACGACGCCTTCCTGGATGCGGGCGCCGGCACCTTCGTTGATGCCGATCAGGGGGCGGCCGGTCTTGAGGGCGAGGTCCATGACCTTGACGATTTTTTCGCCGTAGATTTCGCCGAGGGAGCCGCCGAAGACGGTGGCGTCCTGGGAGAAGACGCACACGTCGCGGCCGTCGATGGTGCCGTAGCCGGTGACGACGCCGTCGCCGACGGGGCGGTTGTCGGCGAGGCCGAAGTTCACGCTGCGGTGGCGGGCGAGGGCGTCGAGTTCGACGAAGCTGCCCTCGTCCAACAATGCGGTGATGCGTTCGCGGGCGGTGAGCTTGCCCTTGGCGTGGACCTTCTCGACCGCTGCTTCACCGCTGGGGTGCTGCGCCTCGGCCTGACGATTACGCAGGTCGGCGAGCTTTCCCGCGGTCGTGTGAATATCGGGCGTGCTCGCCGACTCCGGCGCGCTCGGCTCCTGAACAGTGGTCATGACAGGTCAGCTTAACGAGAGTGGCGGGGCCGTGGCCAAGGGAGGTGGGCGTCCGAACGCGGCTACTGACCAGTACATTTTCCGGCCCACCATAGGCTGGAGAAATGTGGACTGATCTGAACCGACCCCCGCTCGACGCCGACGCACTGCGTAAAGCCCTCGTCCGCGGCGACGACGAAGGATCCGCCGGCGGCGATCCGCGCGCGTTCTGGTCGCGGCTGGACGTCGTGCAGGAGACCGGTTCCACCAACGCGGACCTCCTTTCGCGGGCTGCTCACGCGGACTGTGACCGGCACGTCCTGCTGGCCGAATTTCAGGGGAGCGGGCGTGGGCGCCACTCGCGCGCCTGGGTCAGTCCACCACAGGCGCAGATCGCCGTCTCCGCGCTGCTGACGATGCCCGGCATGAGCGTCGGCGACATGGGCTGGCTGCCGTTGCTGACCGGAGTTGCGGTGGTCGACGCGGTGCGCGCCGTCGCGAAGGTGCCCGCCGAGTTGAAGTGGCCGAACGACGTGCTGATCGACGGCCGCAAGGTGGCCGGAATTCTTGCCGAAGTGGCCACCACGACGCCTGATCCGGCGGTCGTCGTCGGAATCGGGATCAACGTCACCCTCGCCCGGGACGAGCTGCCCGTTCCACACGCGACGTCGTTGATGCTCGAAGGCGCGGAGGTCACCGACCGGAACACACTCGTGCGAGCGGTGCTGCGCGCCATCGCGGGTCGGTGGCAGCAATGGCACGACACGAACTGGGACGTCACCGATCTCGCGGACGCCTACCGTGCCCGCTGCGGCACACTCGGTCAGCGGGTGCGCGCCGAATTGCCCGGCGGCACCGAACTTCTCGGGATCGCGACGGACATCGACACCGAAGGGCGGGTGGTGATCGCGCCGGACGGCCGAGCCGACACGGTAGCGGTCTCCGCGGGCGACATTACACATTTGCGTCCGGTGCGCAAGGAGTGATGCCACACTGTGGTATATGAGTACCTCGACTCCCAAATCGGCCGACCTCACCGTTCGGCGCACAATGACCGGTCTCACCGTGGTACTCGGACTGCTGACACTGGGTCTCGGGGTCGCGGTGCTGGTTTGGCCGGACGTCACGCTCACGGTGGTCGCCGTCCTCATCGCCATCCAGTTCTTCGGTTTCGGTCTGGTTCAGATCATCCGGGCGTTCGCCGACGTCGACGCGGGCGGGGCCGCTCGAACGCTCGTCGGCGTATCCGGCGCGCTCGCAATACTTCTGGCGTTCCTGGTGCTGCGGAGCCCGCTCCAGACGGTGGTGATCATCGCCCTCGTCGTCGGTGCGTGGTGGGTGTTCCGTGGTGTGCTCGAGATCGTCGAGGGCGCATCGGGAACTGCCGCGGACCGTGGGCTGAGCATCGTGCTCGGCGTCATCAGCGTCGTGGCCGGAGCGATCGTACTGCTGCAACCCGAACTCTCGCTCGAGGTATTCGTCATCGTCGTCGGAGTATGGATGGTGCTGTACGGCATCGTCATCGTCATTACCCCGATCGTGCTGAGCCGTATGCGGTGAGGGCAGACTCTTCCGTATGGGATACCCCGAGGACGCCCTCGCCGACGACGAGGAACTCTTACTCCATCGTCATCCGCACTGGAAGATGTTGCTGCTGCCCGCCGTCACCCTGGTAGCGGCAACGGCTGTTGCAGGATTCGCGCTCGGCTTCGCCGGGAACAAACTCGACGGGTCGTCGCTGAACGTCGCAATGATCGTCGTGGCCGCGCTCTGGCTCGCGGTCGTGATCTGGCGATGCCTGGCGCCGTTCCTCAGCTGGAAGTCCACACACTTCATCGCCACCGACCGTCGGGTACTCATCCGGCACGGCGTGCTGACCCACACAGGCATCGACATTCCGATGGGACGAATCAGCAACGTCCAGTTCAGGCACGGCCTGCTCGACCGGATGCTGCGTACCGGCACACTGGTCATCGTCTCGTCCTCCGACGATCCCCTCGAGTTCGACGACATTCCCGACGTGCAGCGTGTCCACTCGCTCCTGTACCACCAGGTGTTCGATGCGATGGATCTGCACCGTGGTCGCGAGCGCGAAGACCCCCGCGGGGACGTCGATCCCGGCAAAGGCTGGTAACCGGTCACAGCTGTTCGCGCATCTCCGTACCCTGTGTAGGTGACCGCCGTATTGCTTGCCGAAGATGACGAAGCCATTGCCGCCCCGCTGTCGCGGGCACTGGGTCGGGAGGGATACGACGTCACCATCGAGCACACGGGGCCGGCGGCGTTGGAACAGGCGCTCGACGGTGCGTACGACCTCTTGATCCTCGACCTCGGACTACCGGGAATGGACGGTCTCGAGGTCTGCCGGCAAGTCCGCGCCCACAGTTCCGACCTGGCGGTGCTCATGCTCACCGCCCGCACCGACGAAGTGGATTTCGTCGTCGGTCTCGACGCCGGCGCCGATGACTATGTCGGCAAGCCGTTTCGGCTGGCTGAGCTGATGGCGCGGGTCCGCGCCCTCCTGCGTCGCCGCGGCGGCGGCGAGGATTCCGTCGTCGAGGTCGGGGGCATCCGTCTCGAACCGGCCGCCCGGCGAGTAATGGTGAACGGCGCCGAAATCGCGCTGGCCAACAAGGAGTACGAACTGCTTCGGGTCCTGCTCGAGCATGCGGGACAGGTGGTCTCGCGCGACACCATCCTGGCGGAGGTGTGGGGCGACGTCGAGCTGCGAGGGTCCAAGACGCTGGACATGCACATGTCGTGGCTGCGCCGAAAGATCGGTGACGAGGGGCCCGCCGCCGAACGTCGGATCGCGACGGTCCGCGGCGTCGGTTTCCGGATCAACACCGACTAGGCCGGTTCGTGCGCCGCAGAATTCTCCAGTCGATCCTCGCTGTCGTCATCCTCACGGCGTTACTGCTCGGTGTCCCGCTGATCTACACCGCCTGGTTGTGGGTCGAGGACTTCACCCGCAGTGACCTCCAAATCCGCCTCGACCGGATGGCGACGGAAATCATCGCTCAAGAAGGTGCGGACGGTGTCGTGGAGGGGGCCCTCGACATTGATTCGCTGCGTCTTCTGACCCCGTCGGACGGCCGGTTGGTGGTGGTATATCCGACCCCCGACGACGGTGCCGCCCGCGTTGATATCGGGGAACCCGTCGTCCCCTCACCGTTGGTCGAGTCGCTGGCGATGGGCACGTCCGGTTCCCTGCGCCTCGAGGTGCCGTCCGACGAGATGCGCACTCAGCAACGCCAGGCGGTGGGCGCCGTGGCGCTGCTGGTCCTGGTGTCGGTCGCAGCCGGAACCGTGGTCGCGGTCGTCACGGCCAACCGGCTCGCCGACCCGCTGCGGGACGTGGCCGGCCGAGCTGCCCGTCTCGCCGAGGGCGATTTTCGCCCGGACAGTCGTCGCCACGGCATTCCCGAACTGGACAGGGTGTCCGATGTCCTCGATTCCGCCACCGTCGAGATCGCCGGCAGGCTGCAGCGTGAGCACGCCCTCGTCGCCGATGTGTCGCACCAGTTGCGTAGCCGCCTGACTGCTGTGCGCCTGCGCCTCGACGAACTGTCGGAGCACTCCGATCCCGCTGTCGTGGTCGAGGCGGAAGAGGCGATGGCGCAGGTGGACCGCCTCACAGTCGCGATCGACGAACTGGTGCGCTCCTCGCGTAACAGCGGTACCGAAAACCATGTGTCCGTGATCCGGGAACTCGGCGTCGTCATCGCCGACTGGAAGCGGCCTTTCGAGGATGCCTCCCGCGACCTGGTGCTGCGCGGTGATGCCACGGTGATGGCGTCGACCACGGGCTCACGGCTGCGTGAGGCCGTCGCGGTGCTCGTCGACAATGCCCTCATGCACGGCGCCGGTACCTGCACTGTCGCGGTGCGGCTGATTCACGGGCAGACGCTCAGGGCGGCGGGTCCGGATGCTTCCATCCGCGAAGCGACAGTGTGCGTGGAGGTCTCCGACGAAGGCGACGGGGTGAGTAACGACCTCGCGCCGCACATCTTCGACCGCGGGTTCTCCGGGGCCGGATCCACCGGTGTCGGGCTCGCGCTGGCCAGGGCGCTGATAGAGGCCGACGGGGGCCGGCTCGAGTTGCAGCGGCGCCGGCCGGCGCTGTTCGCGATCTTCGTCCCGGTCGCGCGGGAGCACGTGCCGACCCGGGTGGCCGGGATCAGGGAGCCACGGTAGGAGCGCTCCCTCGGCTCACGCGTGGCCGATTTCTTCCTCGGCGGCCTCGTCGACCAGATCTGGATCGATGCGGACGGTCTGTTCCGGGAAGGCGAACCGGCGCAGTGCCCAGAACCGGAAGACCATCTGCAGAAGATTCCCGATGATGTAGTTGAGCACGAAGTCGACGATCACCAGAGTGGTGAGATTTTCCTGGTTTGCACGGATATCGAAGACGTTGTTGGCGGTCCACAAGGGTGCAGCGGCGATGAGAACTCCGATGCCGCTGATGGTGAAGAACAGCAACGCCTCGTGGTGGCGCTCGCGTCCACCGCGATTCTTGAAGGACCATTCGCGGTTGAGGATGTAGCTCAGCACTGTCGCCAGGACGCCGGAAAGAACCTTCGCGACGACCGGCTTCTCTTCCAGGATCGTGAGGCTGAGCGAGTAGAAGATGGCCAGGTCGAAGACCATGGTGGTGCCGCCGACGATGGCGAACTTGATCAGCTCGTGATGCCGCAACGCGAGAGCCCGGAAGGGCTGGGGTACGCGTGCAAGGACACCATCGACGAATGACACAACGGAGAAGTTTACGAAAGCAGGACGCAATACCACTAACTGGCGGTGAAATCATCAGGAGAATCACAGAAACTGGCGTGCTACCACCTCGGCGCGGGGACCCGGCAACCGACGTGACAAACTTATGACCCGTGACCGGCAACTCTGACTCCTCACCGCGTCCCACGACCCCCCGCGATCTGCACGCCGGGCAACCCGTCGTGACGATGATCGGCGGTGGCCAACTCGCGCGGATGACGCACCAGGCCGCGATTGCGCTCGGGCAGACGCTGCGCGTGCTCTCGGGTGCACTCGACGAACCTGCCGCACAGGTGAGCCCCGACGTCGTTCTCGGCAGCCACACCGACCTGAACGCGCTGCGTGAGGCGGCAGTCGGTTCGCATGCGCTGACCTTCGACCACGAGCACGTCCCGACCGAGCACCTCGACGTCCTCGTCGCCGAGGGCGTCAATGTGCAGCCGCCGCCGCAGGCTCTGGTGTATGCGCAGGACAAGCTGGCGATGCGTCGCAAGCTCGGCGAGCTCGGTGCGCCCGTCCCGGCCTTCGCCGAAGTGACATGGGCCGAGGACGTCGTGAAGTTCGGCGCGCAGCACGGATGGCCGCTGGTGATCAAGGCCGTCCGCGGCGGATACGACGGCCGGGGTGTCTGGATCACCGACGATTCGGACGAAGCCGAGCGCATCGTCACGCAGCAACTCGACAACGGTGTCGCCCTCCTAGTGGAGGAGAAGGTCGACATGCGCCGCGAGCTGTCGGCGATGGTGGCACGGTCACCGTTCGGCCAGGGAGCCACGTGGCCGGTCGTGGAAACCGTTCAGCGGCACGGCCAGTGCGCCGTCGTCCTGGCTCCGGCTCCGCAGCTGCCCCAGTCCCTCGCCGCAGAGGCAGAGGGACTGGCGTTGCGGCTCGCCTCCGAACTCGGTGTGGTGGGCGCCATGGCGGTAGAGCTCTTCGAAACCTCCGACGGCACCCTCGTGGTCAACGAACTGGCGATGCGCCCGCACAACTCGGGCCACTGGACCATGGACGGCGCCCGCACCTCGCAGTTCGAGCAGCATCTGCGTGCCGTCCTCGACTACCCCCTCGGTGATACCGCGCCGATCGCGCCGCTCACCGTCATGGCGAACGTCCTCGGGGCGCCCACCGCTCCGGAGATGAGCATGGACGAACGGGTCCACCACCTGTTTGCGCGGATGCCCGACGCCAAGGTGCACCTCTACGGCAAGGGCGAACGCAGGGACCGCAAGATCGGCCACGTCAACATCGTGGGCGGCCCCGGGTCCCTCGACGACCCCGAGTACGTGGCCGCGGTGCGTGAGCGGGCCGAGCGGGCGGCGCATTGGCTTTCACACGCGGAATGGACCGACGGATGGGATGTACACGGTGAGTGAATCGGCAGCAGAGCAGGGCGCGCAGGTCGGGCTCATCATGGGCAGCGACTCCGACTGGCCCACCATGGAAGCCGCCGCCGAGGCCCTCGCGGAGTTCGGTGTCCGGTTCGAGGTCGGTGTGGTGTCCGCCCACCGCACACCGCAGCGGATGCTCGACTACGCGAAGTCCGCCGCCGGTCGCGGCATCAAGGTGATCATCGCCGGCGCCGGCGGCGCGGCCCATCTGCCCGGCATGGTCGCCTCGGCCACCCCACTGCCCGTCATCGGTGTGCCCGTTCCGCTGAAGTACCTCGACGGCATGGATTCCCTGCTCTCGATCGTGCAGATGCCTGCGGGCGTTCCCGTCGCGACGGTCTCCATCGGCGGAGCCCGTAATGCGGGTCTGCTCGCCGTCCGCATCCTCGGTGCCGCCGACCCCACCCTGCAACGGCAGATGGCCGCGTTCCAGGACGGGCTCGAATCGATGGTGCTCGACAAGGACAAGGCCCTGCGCGAGAAGCTCCTCGGCTGAGTTCGTCTGCACTCCGGTACCGAGCCGCAAGCACCTATCCTCCACGAATGAGACGCAGTCGTGGGATCGCGGTCATCCGTGCGTCACGGGGTAATGCACAGTCGGTGGCGATCACCCGCTTGGCGTTGGTGTATGGGCGGGCGTGGGGTGGACGGATTGCCTTCGACGACGAGTTCGGCATCTTCGTGTGCAGCGGCATGAGGGGCGGCTTCGCGCGTGGGGGCACCACCATCGGTGGCGCGTTCCTCACAGGCCGGATGCCGGCGCGACCGCTACTGCGACACGAGTCGGTGCATGCCGACCAGTGGGCGACGTACGGGTGGACCTTCGCGCTGCGGTACCTGTTCGAGGAGTTACGGCACCCCGGGAGGCGCAACAGATTCGAGATCGCCGCGGGACTGGCGGACGGTGGCTACCGCGTCAGCTGACGCGTGATTTTCTCGGTATCGATCCGCCGCGCGTGAGCCGACGGGTCGGCGTTGGCAACCTGCACCAGCGACGCGCCGGCCGCGAAGACGGCGATCAGCCCGGCGATCAGTGCATCGGGCGAATCCCAATCGGCATCGGACGACACCCGATCCGTCGACGTGATTCCCTGCGCTTCGGCCGACGCTCGTGCGGCCTCGAGAACATCGTCCACGCCGGCCCCGGCGAGCGCCGGTCCGGCGACGGTCGGCCGGAACTGGTCGCCGTGGACGCGGACGGAGGTGGCGTAGTCGGTAATGCCGACCGGGAGATCGGGGACGGGGCGTCCGAATGCGTCGAGAGAGAGCACCGCGACCTCAGGTACGTCGTCGACGTCGTCGAGACGGTCCACCGAGACAAGTGCGACTTCCGCCCGCTCGTCGGGCTCGAGGACGACCTCGGCCCCAGCCCACCAGGCACCGAGGAGGACTGCGGCGGTCTGCCAGTGCGCGGGCAGCAGCACGCACACCCGTGCTCCCGGTTCGAGGGCGAACTCGTCCCGCAGCAGATTGGCGGTCTTCGCCGCCCAGTTGGTCAGGGTGAGCGCGGAGAGTTCGACCCGTTCGCCGGTGGCGTCGTCGTAGAACGTCACTCGTGGGCCCGCCGGGTCGCTCGCCAGGATGGGGTCGAGAAGGGCATCGGTCAGCGTGCGGGAGGCATGGTTCATGGACACAGCTCGTTTCTCGTTCTCTAGTTCACGCAGCGCGGGCCGGAGGAGCCGGCGTCGATGGGCGGGCCGGACGGTGCCGGAGTGGGCGAGGTGCCTGCCGCGGAGGACGTGCCGGCGGTCTCGGTCGTTCCGTTCGTGGAGGTGGTCTCCGCGGAGGTCGGGCCGTCGTAGTCGTCGGACAGCACCACGCGAACCGAGCCTTCGGGCAGAGACGAATCGGTGTCGGTGGGCAGCCCACCGAGTGCCGATGCAACCGCCTTGGCGCTGTCGTCGTCCGCGGAGTGGGCGAAGACCGTGGTGGAACTCACCGAGGTGCCGGTGTAGTTACCCACCTCACCCTGTGCGTAGCCCAGCGCGGTGAGCGCATCGGAGACACCGGTGGCGAGGCCCCCGATGTCGCTGGCGTTCGCGACATCCACGGTGACACTGGACGCGTCGATGTTCGGTGTGGTGGTGGACGTGTCGTCCGAGTCGCTCGGTTCATCACCGACGAGACCTGCCACATACTTCTTCACGGCCTTCGGATCGACCTCGACGATGGACTCGCCGTAGTCGGTCATGCCGTTGAGATCGGCCACCGGAATGGTGTCGAACTGCACCTTGCCACCGGCAAGGTCCTGCAGTTGGGTGGCGAATTCGATGATGTCCCAGTCGTCGTCGAGTACGACGGAACGCTGGACCGCAGCGCTCAGTTCGTTCAGCTTGCCCGGATCGCTGAGGGTTTTCGCGGACAGAACCTTGCCGACGAGCGACGCCATGAACACCTGCTGGCGCACGATGCGGTCGAGGTCACCCCGGGGGAGGTCGTGGCGTTGCCGGACGAAGCTCAACGCGTCGGCGCCCTTCAGCGACTGCTCACCAGCGGGGAAATGTGCCCCGGACATGTCCTCGTCCACCGGCTCGTTGAGGCACACGTCGACGCCGCCCACCGCGTTGGTCAGGAGGACGAATCCGAGCAACCCGACTTCGGCATAGTGGTCGACGGTGATACCGGTCAATTCCGCGACCGATTTGATGAGTGCCTCCCGGCCGGACTCCGTCGACTGCTCCTCGGCCTCCTCATCGGTCGCGCCGCCCTCGACGAGCTTCAACCGCTCCGTTTCTTTGGTGGCGCCGTATGCCGCATTGATCTTGGATTTGCCGATTCCCGGAACGTTGACGTAGGAGTCGCGGGGGATGGAAATGGCGGTGGCGGAACTGCCGTCGTTCGGTACGCGGATCAGGACGATGGTGTCGGTATTGGACGCCACCTCCTCGCCGGCCCGCAGCGAATCGAGTTCCTCCTGGGACAGCGGGTTGCCGTGCGCGTCGGTGCGGCTGTCCGTACCCACCATGAGGATGTCGACGGCGCCGTCGGCGCTTCCGCCGAGTCCGAGACCGCCCGCCGTCGCCAGATTGTTCCGCAACGAATCGATGCTCCGCCACGCGAAGCCCGTGACGACGAGTGCGAGCACCGACAGCACGGCCGCCGCGATGTGGACGGGATGCCGGCGCGTCCTCGGGGGGTCGCCCGGAACGGGTTGCTCGTGTGACACGCAAACCAGGCTACTGGTCGGCGCGTTCGGAGTCGGGACGCGGCGATCGGCGTGCCAGACTGACCGCGTGACGGAAATACTGGTGACCGGTGCCCGGGGACAACTGGGCAGACACCTTGTCCGATGCGCGGAGGCGGCAGGAATCGCGGTGCGCGGCGTGGGATCGGACGAGCTCGACATCACCGACCGCGGCGCCGTGGACGCGCAGGTGGAGAGCGGATCGGTCGTGATCAACTGCGCTGCGTACACCGCAGTGGACGCCGCCGAATCCGACGAGGCGACGGCACTCGCCGTCAACGAGCGAGGCCCGGCGAATCTCGCGGCGGCGTGTGCCCGTGCGGGTGCCCGGCTGGTGCACGTCTCCACCGACTACGTGTTCGCCGGCCAGGCGGACACGCCGTACGAGGTGGATTCGCCGACCGGGCCGGCGACAGCGTATGGGCGCACCAAACTGGCGGGTGAGCGCGCTGTACACGCAGCGCTTCCCACCGCCCACGTCGTGCGGACCGCGTGGGTCTACAGCGGTGCGGGTTCCGATTTCGTGGCCACCATGCTCCGCCTCGAGCGTGAGCGCGACACGATCGACGTGGTGAACGATCAGGTGGGTTCGCCCACCTTCGCCGGGGACCTCGCGGCTGCCCTCTTGGAACTGGTGCTCCGCACCGATGTCACGGTCCCGGTGCTGCATGCCACCAACGCGGGGAAGGCCAGCTGGTACGACCTCGCCCGGGCGGTTTTCGAGGAGGCAGGGGCCGACCCGGAGCGGGTTCGTCCATGCTCGAGTGCGCAGTTCGTGCGCCCCGCCCCGCGCCCGGCGTTCTCTGTTCTTTCACAGAACGCCTGGGTAGGCGCAGGGCTCACTCCTATGCGGCCGTGGCGTGAGGCCTTGCGCGCAGCGCTGACAACGGTCGTGTGAGGCGGAGCGCGCCGGAACGGCTACGCTTGCCCGCGTGAGTTCGAAGCTGGCCGTGGTGACGGTGACCTATTCGCCAGGCGAGCATCTGGAGCATTTCCTGGACACTCTCGCCGAGGCGACGAAAGAAGAGCCGCAGGTCGTGATGGCCGATAACGGTTCGACGGACGGCGCTCCCGAGGCTGCGGACAAGGCGTACGACCATGTGCGCTTGTTACGCACCGGCGGGAACATCGGTTACGGCGGTGCCGTCAACCGGGCTGTGGCGGAGATCGACGAAGAGATCGAGTTCGTCGTCGTGGCCAATCCGGATGTTCGGTGGGCGCCCGGATCGATCGACGTTCTTCTCGCGGCTGCGGAGCGGTGGCCACGGGCGGGAGCCCTCGGTCCCCTCGTGCTCGAACCCGACGGAAGCGTGTATCCCTCGGCGCGCCAGGTGCCCGACCTGGTGTCGGGGGCAGGCCACGCGGTCCTGGGCACAGTGTGGCCGTCCAATCCGTGGACCGCCGGTTACCGTCAGGAGAACGAGTCGATCAGCGAGCGCGCGGTCGGCTGGTTGTCCGGTTCATGCCTGCTGATGCGCCGGGCGGCATTCGATTCGATCAACGGTTTCGACGCCCGCTACTTCATGTACATGGAGGATGTCGATCTCGGTGACCGGTTGGGCAAGGCGGGATGGCTCAACGTCTACGTCCCGTCCGCCGAGGTCACGCACGCCAAGGGGCATGCAGCCGGGAAGCATCCCGAATTGATGTTGCCCGCCCATCACCAGAGTGCCTACCGCTTCCAGGCAGACCGGCACCCGCACTGGTGGCAGGCGCCGTTGCGGTGGGCCCTCCGCGGAGGATTGGCGGTGCGGTCGAGGTTGGCGGTGGCCGCGGCAGTGCGCGAACGACACAAGAATGACCAACGAGGGGGCGACGTCCGATGACAGGTGAACAGAAGACCGATGCGGTGGTGTTGGTGGGGGGCAAGGGCACTCGTCTTCGCCCACTGACGTTGTCGGCGCCCAAGCCGATGCTGCCGACGGCAGGTCTGCCGTTCCTCACCCACCTGCTCGCGCGTATCGCGGCGGCGGGAATCAACCACGTCGTCCTGGGCACGTCCTTCAAAGCGGAGGTGTTCGAGGAGTACTTCGGTGACGGGTCGAAGCTGGGTCTCGAGATCGACTACGTCACGGAGACCGAGCCGCTCGGAACCGGTGGCGGCATCCGCAACGTGCTTCCGAAACTGCGCGGTGAGAACACCATGGTGTTCAACGGTGACGTGCTCGGTGGCACCGACCTCGGTGGGATCCTCGACACACACCGAACCACCGAAGCCGACGTCACACTGCACCTCGTGCGGGTGGGCGATCCGCGGGCGTTCGGTTGCGTTCCCACCGACGCGGACGGACGCGTCACCGCATTCCTGGAGAAGACTCAGGACCCGCCGACAGACCAGATCAACGCTGGCTGCTACGTGTTCAAGCGCGACATCATCGAACAGATCCCATCCGGACGACCCGTGTCGGTGGAGCGCGAGGTCTTCCCGGCTCTCCTTGCGGAGGGCGCCCGGGTCTACGGGCACGTGGACTCGTCGTACTGGCGTGACATGGGCACTCCGGAGGACTTCGTCCGCGGCTCGGCGGACCTCGTCCGGGGCATTGCCCCCTCGCCCGCACTCGACGGGCCCCGCGGCGAATCCCTGGTGCACCCCGGAGCGGGTGTCGCCCCGGGTGCCTTGCTGATCGGCGGCACCGTGGTCGGCCGAGGGGCCGAGGTCGGGGCGGGTGCACGCCTCGACGGCGCCGTGCTGTTCGACGGTGCGGTCGTCGAGGCAGGGGCGACCGTGGAACGGTCCATCATCGGTTTCGGTGCGCGCATCGGTCCGCGGGCTCTGGTCCGCGATGCGGTGATCGGCGACGGAGCCGACATCGGTGCCCGGTGTGAGCTGTTGCGTGGGGCCCGGGTGTGGCCGGGTGTGACGCTTCCGGACGGCGGAGTGCGGTTCAGCACCGACGTGTGAAAGGCCTAGGCACACAGGACTACTGCGCCACCTGGCGCAGGTAGTCCTGCTGCTCAGCGCAGCCCGGCGAGCTGGACCAGGTGGTCGATCGTCGACTTCTCCGCGGCGGGCGGCAGCGCGTCCACCGGCCACCAGCGCAGGTCTGTGGATTCGGAACTGCGCACGATGTGTGCGTCGGGCCGGGCCCGTACGAGGAAGCGCAGATCGAGATGCCGGGTCGGCTGTCCCAGTGAGCAGGTGATGGGATGTGTGTGCGCCGAAAGCAATTCGGGGTCGATCCGTAGATCGGGAATACCCGACTCTTCGCAGGCCTCGCGCAGAGCCGCGTCGACGACGGTCTCGTCGGTGGCCTCGCAGTGCCCGCCCAGCTGGATCCACCGGCCGACACGGGGATGCAATGTGAGGAGCACGTGGCATCCGCCTTCGTCCAAAACCAGCGACGACGCCGTGATGTGACCGGGGGCGTGCTCGCGAAGACAGCCGAGGGGTGCGGAACCGAGGAACGCAAGCATGGTGTGGCGTAACGATTCGTCGCTCTCGCTACCTGTTTTCCAGGACTCGAGTACCTCGGTCGCAGACCGGTGCAGAGATTCGGCGCTCATGTCGCGGCGATCACCGTTCGAGAAGGGCGTCGGCGGGGTCGGGAGCATCTCGCGGCGCGAGCGGGTCCAGAGGATGACCGATCGCGACGGCACCGAGCGGCTGCCAGTCGGCGGGCAGTTCCAGGACGCTGCGCACGACGTCGGCGGCGAAAATTGTCGAGCCGATCCAGCAACTGCCGATTCCCTTGGTGGCCAGGGAGACGAGCAATCCCTGCACAGCCGCGCCGACGGCCACGGTGAACATGGTGGATTCGGCCGCTTGCCTGCGCGCGTCGGGATAGCTGTGGGCGCCGTCGGGAACACAGAAGGGGATGACGACCTCGGGGGCGTCGAACAGAATATTTCCCCGCGCCACACGGGCTTCGACGGCGGCCGCGTCCATGCCGTCGGAGGTGAGATCGGCCCGCCACTGATCCCGCATGCGGGACAACAGTTCGTCCCGGATCGCGCGGGTCCGGATCCAGACGAACCGGACCGGGCGAGTGTGGTGCGGCGCAGGAGCGGTGAGCGCTTCGGAGATCGAGGCGCGAACGGCGACGGCGTCGACAGGCTCGTCGGAGAATTGCCGGATCGAGCGCCGCAGCAGAAGGGCCTCGGATCGGCCCTGAGCCAGCGATTCGGCGGTGCCGAGCCAGAACAAGTCTTCCGGTCCGCGCCGGATCAGATCCGCCCCGCGGGATCCGTCGTCGCCGACGTCGAGGCCGCGCACGACAGCGACGGGCACGCCGCCGAGCTTTCCCTTCACGAGATCGCCTGCCGCGGCGATCTCGTCGGCGATCGCCACTTCGGTGACGATCAGCTCGTTGCCCTGGCCGTCTCGGGCCCCGGCATACGCGTGCAGGACGGGAAGACCGGCCGCGCCGATCGCGGCATCGATCTGACCATTACGCCACGCCCGTCCCATCGTGTCGGTGACGACGACAGCGACGGTGACACCGAGGGCGGCCTTGATCGCGTCCCGGAGACCACGAGCGCTGCGGTCCGGATCCTCGGGCAGCAGAGCGAGTTCGGACCCCTCGACGTTCGAACCGTCGATCCCCGATGCCGCTTGGACGATCCCGAGGCGATTCTCGGTGATCAGCGTGCGTCCCTTCCTGGCGACGATGCGGACGGCTTCCTGTTCGACGAGGCGCCGCCGGGCAGCGTCTCGTTCGTCGGGATCGGTGGGGGAGGCGACGATGCGGCCCTCCACCTTGGAGAACACCTTGCTGGTGACCACCAGCACGTCGCCGTCGCGAAGCCACGATGCCGCCGCAACCACGGCGGCGGCGAGATCGTCGCCGGGGCGGAACTCGGGCAGACCGAGGACCGGCAGGATTTCGAGCGGGCCGCCCGGCGCGTGATCGTTCACAGCGGCACCCCTGCCACGTCCAGGGCGGCCCGGACCATTGCCGCGGTCGCGTCGGGGTCGGTCATGACCAACGGCACGCTCCGGACCTCGACCCCGGGAACGTCGGCGGTGTCGGTGTCGTGTACCAGCCAGCCGTCGAGGATTCCGGTCCCGCTGCGCGCCCCGTAATAGCGTCCGATCGCCTCCGCCGACGTCTCGACCCCGATGACGTCCAGGCATTCGTCCGCCATGCCGCGCAACGGCTTTCCGCCGATGATCGGGGAGACGCCGACCACCTTCGCGGCCGTCGTGCGCAAGGCCCCGCGGATACCCGGGACGGCGAGGATCGCCCCGATGCTGACCACCGGATTCGACGGGGCGAGCAGGACGATGTCCGCGGACTCGATCGCCTCCACCACTCCGGGGGCAGGCTTCGCCTGCTCGGCGCCGATGTGCGCGAAACTGTGTGTCGGGACCTGGGCGCGGTGCCGGACCCACCATTCCTGGAAGTGGATTGCGCGCTGCTCACCGTCTTCCGGATCCGTGATGACGACATGCGTCTCACTGCGGTCGTCGGTGACCGGCAACAGGGCGACACCCGGCTGCCAGCGATTGCACAGGGCCTCGGTCACAGCCGACAACGGGTACCCCGTACGCAGCATCTGGCTGCGAATCAGGTGTGTGGCGATGTCGCGGTCGCCCAGACCGAACCAATCGGGTTTGGCACCGTACGCCGCAAGTTCCTCCTTGGCGTTCCAGGTCTCTCCCGCATGACCCCATCCACGCTCGGTGTCGATGCCGCCGCCGAGGGTGTACATGCAGGTGTCCAGGTCGGGGCAGATGCGCAGGCCGTGCATCCACACGTCGTCACCGACATTGACGACAGCGGTGATCCGAGGGGTGGGGGAGTCGCCATCCTGCGCCCCGTCGGTGCCGAGGAGTTTGCGTACGCCTTGCAGGAATCGAGCCCCACCGACTCCGCCAACCAATACAGTCACGTTCACGAAGCAAAGCCTAGGCGGTGCTCCGGGGGAGGCGATCGGCCGCTTCCCCCCGCGAATTCGAGCGCGAAATAGTAATGGACAATTTCGGCTTAGCTTGACCGCGACACGCTGGGCGTGTCTAATCACAAATATGTCATTCCGACGTTGTGGGCGTGGAATCGCTTGCAGCGGGGATCAATTCGAACGGTTGTTCGAACGGATGGCAGGGGTGTTCGGTTCGGGGTACGTGAACGATCGAAATTTTCTGCGCTATCACAGGTGAGGAGGCGGAGCGATGCCCAATGAGCAGGTCGAGTCGGAGACTCGCTGGAGCACAGTAAGCGACGAACCGCAGACCAATTCCGAAGCAGGCGCAGCAGACGGCGTCTGTGTTCAAGAAGTCTGTGTGCAAGAAGACAAGGTAAGTGAAAATCCGGTGCGACAACTCGTCGCGCAGGAGATCGAGACGGCAGGCACTCGCCCGGCGTTGAGCGTGGTGACGGGTTTCGACCATCTTTTCGAGACCATCGAGGATCAGTGGCAGGAACGCGCGCTGTGCGCGCAGACCGATCCTGAGGCCTTCTTCCCGGAAAAGGGCGGCTCCACGCGGGAGGCGAAGCGAATCTGCTTGGGCTGTGAAGTCAAGGACGAGTGCCTGGACTACGCGTTGGCCAACGACGAGCGGTTCGGCATCTGGGGTGGGCTGTCGGAGCGCGAGCGCCGTCGGCTCAAGCGGGGGATCGTCTAGTCAGTCCTCCTCGCCCGGCAAATCGGGGTCGATGATCTCTGGTTCGACGCCGAGGTAGGTGCTCACCTGCTGTACGAGCACGTCGTGCACCAAGTCGGTCAGATCGTCCGGGTCCTTAGCACGCTGTTCGAGCGGACGGCGGAACAGGACGACCCGCGCGCGGGTAGCGGTGCCGTGCCGGTCGATGCCTGCGGGTATCAGTCGCGACAGCGGCACCGGTCCGTCCGCCACGACCTCCGGCGGCCAGTTCACCGAATCCGGATCGAGCGCATGAATTTTCGGGACCTCGTCCACGGCGATGTCCAGCTTTGTGAGGCGCTCACGCCACTGTGCGTCGATCGGCGCAAACGCTTCGAGCACCACGAGATCGAATTTCTCCGCGCGACTGCGCCGTGCGGGCGCGTCCGGCGGAAACACCGACCCGCGAATTCCGCGTCCCCGACGGTCGACTGATCGGGTGGTCACCGGACGCCTGCGTCGTGCTCTGGACATGGACTGGACATTACGACAGCCGCACACTCTCGGTGTGTCCGAGTAGGTGCCGGGCCTCCGTGGGGCTAGGCTCCCTAGCTGTGAGATCTCTGCGTCGATGCTGCCGCCCCGGGTGTAAGAACCCCGCTGTCGCGACGCTCACGTACGTCTATTCGGATTCCACCGCCGTCGTGGGTCCTCTGGCCACCGTCGACGAGCCCCATTCCTGGGATCTGTGCGACACCCACGCTTCGCGGATCACCGCACCGAAGGGGTGGGAACTGGTCCGGTACGAGGGCGGATTCTCCTCGAGCACGCCGGACGAGGATGATCTGACCGCGTTGGCGGAGGCCGTGCGCGAGGCTGGGTTGGGCGAGCGCGGGCGTTCCGAACGAGCCGCCTCCGCCGAAGAACGTGCCGACACCGGCATGCACACCCCACCGGTCCGAACCGGTCGCCGTGGTCACCTGCGGGTTCTTCCCGACCCGGCCAACTGACTTCCCGGTCGTCGGTCCTGGCGTGAGCGCCGTCTCGCGGTTGCCGGGACGTGCCCGCGCCGGGCAGGCATTAGGCTGGCGCCAGCACTGGTGCTCGTAAAGGAGAAAACAGAAGTGGCGCGATCAGCCGAGTCCGTACATGCCGTGATCAAGGCTTACGACGTGCGTGGTGTGGTCGGTGAACTCATCGATGCCGCGTTCGTCCAGGATGTCGGCGGCGCCTTCGCGCGACTCGTACGCGACGACGGGGCGAAAAAGGTGGTCGTCGGCCACGATATGCGGGCATCCTCCCCGGACCTCGTGAAGGCCTTCGCCCACGGTGTCACCGCGCACGGTGTCGACGTGGTTCTCATCGGCCTGGCGTCGACCGACCAGCTGTATTTCGCGTCGGGGCTGTTCGACTGCCCGGGTGCGATGTTCACTGCGAGCCACAATCCCGCCGAGTACAACGGGATCAAACTCTGCCGTGCCGGGGCCAAGCCGGTCGGTCAGGAGACCGGCCTGGCGACGATCGCCGCGGAGGTGACCGAGGGAGTTCCCGAGTTCGACGGCGCGCCCGGCGCGGTGACGGACGAGGACGTACTCGAGCGGTACGCGAGCTTCGTTCGCGGCCTCGTCAATCTCGCCGACATGCGACCTTTGAAGGTCGCGGTCGACGCGGGGAACGGGATGGGCGGGCACACTGTGCCCGCCGTGCTCGAGCCCATGCCGGTGACCTTGGAACCGCTGTTCTTCGAACTCGACGGCACGTTCCCCAACCACGAGGCGAATCCGCTCGACCCTGCCAATCTGGTCGATCTGCAGGAGCATGTGCGGAAGACGGGTGCCGACATCGGTCTGGCATTCGATGGTGACGCCGACCGCTGCTTCGTCGTGGACGAGCTGGGAAATCCCGTTTCGCCGTCGGCGGTGACGGCCCTCGTTGCCGAGCGGGAGCTGGCGAAGGAGCCCGGCGCCACCATCATCCACAACCTCATCACGTCGCGGGCGGTCCCGGAACTGGTCACCGAGCTGGGCGGGTCGCCGGTGCGTACAAGGGTCGGCCATTCCTTCATCAAGCAACAGATGGCGGAGACCGGTGCGGTCTTCGGTGGTGAGCACTCCGCGCACTATTACTTCCGCTCGTTCTGGGGCGCCGACTCGGGGATGCTGGCGGGACTGCACGTGCTCGCTGCGCTGGGGGAGCAGGAGCGTCCGTTGTCCGAGCTGATGGCCAAGTACGAGCGGTACGCGGCCTCCGGGGAAATCAACTCCACCGTCGCCGACGCTGCGGAGCGCACCGCTGCAGTCGTGTCTGCGTTCGCCGATCGCACCACGGGTGTCGACCGGCTCGATGGCGTGACCGTCGATCTGGCCGGCGGTGCCTGGTTCAATTTGCGGGCCTCCAATACCGAACCGCTGCTACGGCTCAACGTGGAAGCGCCCACGGCGGAAGACGTAGACGCACTCGTTACCGAGATACTGGGCATCGTCCGATCCTGACTGCCATAGTTAAAATAACAGGTTTTGCACGCACACAAGTTTCGATGAGGCTTGTTCCGAGAAAAGAGAAAGGGGGTGCGGTGTCATGACAGCGCCGACGCCCCTGTTGGATCTCGACGACGGTGACGCACTGGTTGCCGCGGACACCGTGGGAGTCCTTCGGTCCGCGGCGATGGGCGGCGCCCAGATCCGGGCCACCAGAGCCGCCGTCGAGGAGGGGGTTCTCGAACGCCTGCACGGTCTTCGGCCGCGCAGTGTGGTGGTGGTGACCGGCTCGGGACGGGCAAGCCGTGGCGCGGCGATCCTCACGGCGGTCCTCGCCGAACGGATCGGGTTCCCCCTCGTGCGTGCCGCCAGTACGCCGGTATGGGTCGGACCCCTCGACGTGGTCGTGGTGGCCGGCGACGACGCCGGTGATCCTCGACTCGTGCAGGCCATCGATGCGGCGGTGCGCCGGGGCGCCGAGGTGGTGGTGGCTGCACCCGATGAGGGGCCTCTGCAGGCGGCCGCGGCGGGGCGCGTGCTGATGTTCGCGCCCAGGGTTCGGGCTCTGACCCGTCATGGTCTGCTGCGGTACTTCGCGGTCCTCCTCGCGGTCCTGCGCGTGGTGGGATCCGAGCGGTGGGGAGACGAGGTGCCCGATCTCGAGCAGCTCGCCGACGCCGTCGACAGCGAAGCCCTCCGCGATCGACCGACGAACGAGGTCTTCCACAATCCGGCGAAGTCTCTCGCCTCGCGGATGCAGGGACGACGGGTCGTACTCACCGGCGACACGGAAAGCGCGATGGAACTGGCGCGTCACGGCGCCGAGGCGCTACTGCACGCGGGCCGGGTGGCAACCGCGTCCGAACTGTCGGACGTCCTGAGTGCGGCGAGCACCTTCCGTGCGCCGGCGGCCGTTCCCGATTCGATCTTCCACGATCCGGAACTCGACGGCCCGTCCTCTGCCAGTCCTGTCCGCACCTTTGTCTTCTCGGCCGAGGCCGAGCTGATGCTGACCGAACGCAAGACCGCGGTGCTGGGGGACGCCGACATCGTCGTCGCAGCTTCCGACGAGGGCCCCTCGCCGTCGCAGCGGTCGGAACTCGAGCAGGCAGCTGTCCTCGTAGGGCGGCTCGACATGACTGCCGCATACCTGCAGCTGATCGGCGGTATCTAGTGCACCGACTCGAAGGTGCGCTGCGATCCTATGCATGGGGATCGCGCACCGCTATCGCTGAGCTGCGCGGACTGCCCGTTCCGACGGCACATCCGGAGGCGGAACTGTGGCTCGGTGCTCATCCGGCGGATCCCGCACGCGTCGTCACCGACGAAGGGGAGCGGTCGCTCCTGGACTTGGTGCGCACCGAGCCGGAGCGCCAACTCGGTCGCCGCAGCGTCGAGACCTTCGGCGAACGCCTTCCGTTCCTCCTCAAACTGCTTGCCGCCGAGGAGCCGCTGTCGCTCCAGGCGCACCCGAGTGCGGAACAGGCCCGCGAAGGTTTCGCGCGCGAGAACGAGTTGGGCATCCCGCTCGGATCCTCGATCCGCAACTACAAGGACGACAGCCACAAACCGGAGCTCGTGGTCGCGCTGAGCCGGTTCGATGCCCTGGCCGGTTTCCGGGATCCGAAGCGGACGGTGGAGCTGCTCGACGCGATCGCGGTGCCCGAACTCCAGCCCTACGCCGGGCTCATTGCGGGGCAACCCGACTCGGACGGGTTGCGTGCCCTGTTCACCACCTGGATCACCCTGCCCCAGCCCGTCCTCAGTGCGCTGATGCCGCGTGTGCTCGACGGGTGCGTCGAGTATTTGTCGGGAGCCAAGGACGGCGACTTCGTTGCCGAGGTCCGAACCGCACTCGAGTTGAGTGAGGTGTATCCCGGTGATGCGGGCGTCCTCGCCGCTCTCCTGCTGAACAGGGTCACCCTCGAGCCTGGGCAGGCGCTCTATCTCGACGCGGGGAACCTCCACGCGTACCTGCACGGGATGGCCGTGGAGATCATGGCGAACTCCGACAACGTTCTCCGCGGTGGACTCACTCCCAAGCACGTCGACGTTCCCGAACTCCTCCGGGTGCTCGACTTCGATTCCGTCGACATCCCTGTCCTCGAGGCCGAGGAGTTGCCCGGCAGCGCCGAGCTCATGTACGTCTCGCCCGCTCCCGAATTCTGTTTGACGAGGATCGATCTGTCGTTGAACGGTGCTGTCGAACATCGCTTCCGGACGGAAGGTCCGCAGATTCTGCTCTGCACCGCGGGTTCGGTTCAGGTGGCGTGCGGTAGCGAGCGCCTCGATGTGGAACAGGGCAGTGCAGTCTGGATCGCCGACGAGGACCCCGACGTGTCGGTCACCGCGACATCGGACCGGGTCCAGCTGTTCAATGCGAGAGTCGGCGCACCCATCGCGTAGCCTGTGAGCCGCCTTTGCGGACCGAGTCCGGGTGCGACGAGCGGTTCCGGCGGCCGTCCCATCTACCTCGAACCCGACCTGTTCAGGGCCGCCGAAGCATAGGCTGAACCGCAACTTTCGAATGAGGAGGCTGATGTGGCCATCCAGGACAAAGGCAGTGGACCGGAGGTGAGCGGTCGCGCCAATGGACTGTTCCGGACCAAGTCGATCGAGCAGTCGATCCGCGACACGGACGAGCCCGAGACCAAGCTCCGGAAAGATCTCACGGCGTGGGACCTCACGGTGTTCGGTGTCGCCGTCGTCATCGGTGCCGGCATCTTCACCCTTACCGCCCGGACCGCCGGGAACGTCGCGGGACCTGCTGTGTCGGCGGCGTTCGTGATCGCCGCAATCGCGTGTGGTCTCGCGGCCCTGTGCTATGCCGAGTTCGCGTCGACCGTTCCGGTGGCAGGCAGTGCATACACCTTCTCGTACGCGACGTTCGGTGAGTTCGTCGCCTGGATCATCGGCTGGGACCTCATCCTGGAGTTCGCCCTCGCCGCCTCGGTCGTCGCCAAGGGATGGTCCCTCTATCTCGGCGAGGTGATCGGCAATCACACGCCGATCGCCCAGTTCGGGTCGTGGAAATTCGACTGGGGCGCGGTGCTGATCGTCGCGGTTATCACCGTTCTGCTCGTCACCGGTACCAAGCTGTCGTCACGCGTGTCGCTCGTCATCACGACGATCAAGGTGGCGGTCGTGCTCGTGGTGGTAGTCGTGGGCGCGTTCTATATCGAGAGTGACAACTATTCGCCGTACATCCCGCCGTCCGAGCCCGCCGAGACCGGTGAGGGTATCCACCAGTCGCTGTTCTCCTATGTGACGGGCGCCGGTGGCAGCACGTTCGGTTGGTACGGGCTCCTCGCCGCGGCCAGTCTCGTGTTCTTCGCATTCATCGGTTTCGACATCGTTGCCACCACCGCCGAGGAGACCAAGGACC
The DNA here is from genome assembly GCF_033142305.1 of Rhodococcus sp. IEGM 27. Lineage (NCBI taxonomy): Bacteria > Bacillati > Actinomycetota > Actinomycetes > Mycobacteriales > Nocardiaceae > Rhodococcus > Rhodococcus sp. IEGM 27. The sequence continues at coordinate 22,231 of NZ_JAWLSG010000002.1, forward strand.
CGCAGAAGGCTCTGCCCCGCGGCATCCTGGGCTCACTCGCGATCGTCACCGTTCTCTACGTCGCGGTCACCCTGGTTCTCACCGGGATGGTCGACTACAAGGAGTTGGCCGGCGACACATCCAATCTGGCTACCGCCTTCGACATTCACGGCATCACGTGGGCGAAGAATCTCATCTCGTTCGGTGCACTGGCCGGTCTGACGACGGTCGTAATGGTGCTCATGCTTGGCCAGACCCGGGTGCTGTTCGCCATGTCGCGTGACGGCCTGATGCCGAGGCGTCTCGCGCCGACCGGCAAGCACGGCACGCCGGTCCGCATCACCGTGCTCGTCGGTGTCGTGGTAGCTGTTCTCGCCGGCTTCTTCCCGATCGGCACCCTCGAAGAGATGGTGAACATTGGCACGTTGTTCGCTTTCGTCCTGGTCTCGGTCGGCGTCATCGTGCTACGCCGGACCCGGCCCGACCTGCCCCGTGGGTTCCGCGTCCCGCTGGTGCCGTGGGTGCCGATTCTCGCGGTACTGGCCTGCCTGTGGTTGATGTTCAACCTCTCCGTCGAAACGTGGATCCGGTTCGTCGTGTGGATGCTGCTCGGCGTGATCATCTACTTCGCGTACGGCCGCAGACATTCCATGATGGGCAGGCGCAGTCGCGGCGAGGTGATCTGACCCGCAACCCGCCTCGGATATCCGGTCCGCCGGGAAAGCACAACGGTGCTTTCCCGGCGGATTTGTTTTGCCGCGACCTTCTTGATCGATCAAGTTTACAAAATTGTCTATTTGTATAGATCAAGAACGAAAACGCAGATAGTGTCTAACTCATTGGTGACCTGCCTCACGTATGAGGTGAAAGCGAAGGAGCGGACATGGCAATACGTCCACAGGCGGAACCGGCGATATCGACCGAACAGTGGCGGGACAAGAAGCGCTATTTATGGCTACTGGGACTCATACCGCCCACTGCGGTGTTTCTCGCGATCGGCCTCGTGTGGGCCTCGGGTCGAATCGGACTCGACGCGGTGGCGCCCGTGTGGTGGTGGATCGGCCCACTGCTCGTCTACGTCCTGCTGCCGATTCTGGACGTGTTCTTCGGCCCGGATGGCGAGAACCCGCCCGACGAGGTGATGGACCGGCTCGAGAACGACAAGTACTACCGGTACTGCACCTACGCCTACATTCCCTTCCAGATTCTCAGTCTCGTGACGGCCTGCTACCTATGGTCCGCATCCGATCTCGGGTGGCTGGGTATCGAGGGTGGCCTCGGGGTGCTCTCGAAGATCGGCCTCGCGATCAGCATCGGCTGTGTGGCAGGAATCGGGATCAATACCGCACACGAGCTGGGCCACAAGAAGGACGAGCTCGAACGGTGGCTGTCGAAGGTGACCTTGGCGCAATCGTTCTACGGCCACTTCTACATCGAGCACAACCGCGGTCACCACGTGCGGGTCGCCACGCCCGAGGATCCCGCGAGTTCCCGCATGGGCGAAACGTTGTGGGCATTCCTGCCGCGCAGCGTGTGGGGGAGCCTGACGTCGTCGTGGCGACTCGAGAAGGCCCGGCTGGACCGCCTGGGTAAGGGACCGTGGACGATTCACAACGACGTCCTCAACGCCTGGGCGATGTCGGTGGTGCTGTTCGGTGCTCTGCTGGCGACGTTCGGCCTCGGCATCGCACCGTATCTGGCGATCCAGGCCGTCTTCGGCTTCTGCCTGCTCGAGACGGTCAACTATCTCGAGCACTATGGGCTGCGCAGGCAGAAGACAGCCAGTGGTCGCTACGAACGTTGCACTCCCGAGCACAGTTGGAACAGCGACCACATCTGCACCAACATCTTTCTGTACCACCTGCAGCGACACAGTGATCACCACGCCAACCCGACCCGGCGATACCAGACGCTGCGGAGCATGGACGGCGCCCCCAATCTGCCCAGCGGTTACGCGAGCATGATTACGCTCGCCTACTTCCCGCCGCTGTGGCGCAAGGTGATGGATCCCCGGGTCCTCGCTCACTACGACGGGGACGTCACCCGCGTCAACATCCACCCCGCGAAGCGCGCCGCAGTTCTCGCGAAGTACGGAGCCCGGGCATGAGCGCGTACCGCTGTCCGGTCTGTGAGTACGTGTACGACGAGGCGACCGGCGCACCCCGGGAAGGATTCCCCCCTGGCACGCAGTGGGATTCGATCCCCGAGGACTGGTGCTGCCCCGACTGCGGGGTGCGGGAGAAGCTCGACTTCGAGAAGGCGGCGATCACAACAGGAGGCACGACATGACCGAGTACAAGCTCTACCAGTGTGTGCAGTGCGGGTTCGAATACGACGAGGCGCTGGGGTGGCCGGAAGACGGCATCGAACCCGGAACTCGTTGGGACGACATACCGGAAGACTGGAGTTGCCCGGATTGCGGCGCTGCGAAAGCTGACTTCTTCATGGTCGAGATCGAGCGGAGCTGACTTCCGGATGACAGTGCCCGGCGTGGAAACGTGCCGGACGCACCGGCGTGCGGTGCCGGGCACTAATGTCGTGAACATGACTTCGTCGCGTGTCAGAGTGACCTACCAGGAGGCCACGCGGCTGCTGCTGCGTCAGTCGGTGCTCGACGCCATGCGCGATCTGTTGTTCGAGAAGGACTGGTCCGACATCACGATGTCGGACGTCGCGGCCGGTGCCGGGGTAAGCAGGCAAACCCTGTACAACGAGTTCAAGTCCCGTCAGGGGCTTGCGGAGGCATACGCCCTTCGGTTGGCGGACGAATTGGTCGATGCGGTCGACGAGGCGCTGGTCGCCCACGTCGGGCAGGGGCGAGCCGCACTGCTGTCAGGCTTCACCGCGTTCTTCGCCGCGAGTCTCTCCGATCCGCTGGTGCAGTCGCTGCTACGCGGTGAGACCAAACCGGACCTGCTGCGGTTGATCACGACCGAGAGTGCACCCATCATCGAGCGTGCATCGACGCGGCTGGCAGAAGTTTTCCACCGTAGCTGGGTGCGAGCGAGTGTGGTGGACGCGGGAATTCTGAGTCGCGCCATCGTGCGGCTGGCTATGAGTTACATCTCGATGCCCCCCGAGTCGGAGGCCAACGTTGCCGAGGATCTCGGTGCTCTTCTCGGACCTTTCGTGGACAGGGCAGTCGACGGGGCCGATCGGTTGGAAGGCTGAGTGCGCGGACGGTCGTCTGAGTGTCACCCTTCGGCGGCCGTACCGATAGCCTTGATCGAAACAGCAGCCAACCAGGAGAGGCAGATGACGACCTCAGTTTCAACCACGCCCGTGGCCGAGAGCCGTAACGGGATCGATTTCAAGGTGGCGGACCTTTCGCTCGCGGAGTTCGGCCGCAAGGAGATCCGGCTCGCCGAGCACGAGATGCCGGGACTGATGGCGCTTCGCCGCGAGTACGCGGAGGTGCTCCCACTGAAGGGCGCACGGATCTCCGGATCGCTGCACATGACGATTCAGACCGCAGTTCTCATCGAGACGCTCACCGCGCTGGGCGCCGAGGTCCGCTGGGCATCATGCAACATCTTCTCCACCCAGGATCACGCCGCTGCCGCCATCGTGGTCGGTCCACACGGGACGCCGGAGGAGCCGAAGGGAACCCCGGTCTTCGCGTGGAAGGGCGAAACACTCGAGGAGTACTGGTGGGCCGCCGAGCAGATGCTCACCTGGCCGGACGCCGACAAGCCGGCGAACATGATTCTCGACGACGGCGGTGACGCCACGATGCTCGTCCTCAAGGGTGCGCAGTTCGAGAAGGCCGGCGTCGTGCCCCCCACCGACGACGAGCAGGATTCCGACGAGTACAAGGTCTTCCTCAACCTGCTGCGCCGCTCCCTCGAGGCCGACAAGGGCAAGTGGTCGAAGATCGCTGAATCCGTGCAGGGTGTCACGGAGGAGACCACTACCGGAGTTCTGCGCCTGTACCAGGTCGCGGCTGCCGGTGAGCTCACCTTCCCGGCGATCAACGTCAACGACTCGGTCACCAAGAGCAAGTTCGACAACAAGTACGGCACCCGCCACTCGCTGCTCGACGGCATCAACCGCGGTACCGACGTCCTGATCGGTGGCAAGGCCGCGCTGGTCTGTGGCTACGGCGATGTCGGCAAGGGCTGCGCCGAGGCGCTCCGCGGACAGGGTGCGCGCGTCGCAGTGACCGAGGTCGACCCGATCAACGCGCTGCAGGCGCTCATGGACGGCTTCGAGGTGAAGACGGTCGAGCAGGCCATCGGCTGGGCGGACATCGTGATCACGTCCACCGGCAACAAGGACATCATCACCTTCGAGCACATGAAGCAGATGAAGCACCAGGCCATCCTGGGCAACATCGGTCACTTCGACAACGAGATCGACATGGCCGGTCTCGAGCGGTCGGGCGAGGTGACCCGTATCAACATCAAGCCCCAGGTGGACGAGTTCCGCTTCGGGGACGGTCACTCCATCATCGTGCTGTCCGAAGGACGACTCCTGAACCTCGGCAACGCCACCGGCCACCCGTCGTTCGTGATGAGCAACAGCTTCTCCAACCAGGTCATCGCTCAGATCGAGCTGTGGACCAAGCCGGACGAGTACGACAACGAGGTGTACCGGCTGCCCAAGCACCTGGACGAGAAGGTCGCGAAGATCCACGTCGAGGCACTCGGTGGCACGCTCACCAAGCTCACCAAGGAGCAGGCGGAGTACATCGGCGTCGATGTCGAGGGACCGTACAAGCCCGAGCACTACCGCTACTAGAGATGATGGCGTCCCCCGGTCCGCTGCGTGCGGGCCGGGGGGATAGCCTTCTTCCCCGTGGGAACCACTTCTGTCGGAACGCTCGTCGCGCTCGAAGGCCTCGACGGCGCAGGCAAACGGACACTGGTCACGGCCGTCCAGAAGCGACTTGACGAGGCGGGGCTCCGGGTCGGCACCCTCGACTTCCCTCGATACGGTCGCTCCGTCCATGCCGATCTGGCATCGGAGGCGCTGAAGGGGGCACACGGCGATCTCAGCGGATCGGTGCACGCGATGGCGGTGATGTTCGCCCTCGACCGGTCCGGCGCGATCGCGGAGATGTCCGAACTGCTCGCCGGCTGCGACATCGTCCTCCTCGATCGCTACGTGGCGTCCAACGCCGCCTACGGGGCCGCTCGGTTGCATCAGGGCGCAGACGGCGAATTCGTGGACTGGGTACGGGAGCTCGAATACGGTCGCCTGGCACTGCCCCGGCCCGACCTCCAGCTGTACCTCGATGTGCCCGTGGCTCTGGCCGAACAACGTGCGCGCGGACGTGAGTCGGAAGACGCGAGCCGGGCGCTCGACGCCTACGAGCGCGACCGCGGGCTGCAGGAACGCACCGGTGAGGTGTACCGACAACTGGCCGCGGCCGACTGGATATCGCCGTGGTGGGTGCTGTCCCCGGACACCGATCCGCTCACGCTCGCCGAAAACCTGGCACTCTTGAATGACGGCACGGGACGCCGTGGCGTGAAAGAACACGGCACGCCGTAACGGCGAACGGGCTGTTACGGGCTCCGAAGATGCAACGATAGGGACATGAAGCCAAGGATTCTGGTTGTCGACGACGACACTGCGCTCGCGGAGATGCTCACGATCGTTCTCCGCGGCGAAGGTTTCGACCCGTACGTGGTGGGGGACGGGACCCAGGCGCTCACCGCAGTCCGGGAGACTCGCCCGGACCTGGTGTTACTCGACCTGATGCTGCCCGGGATGAACGGTATCGACGTGTGCCGGGTGCTCCGCGCCGACTCCGGTGTGCCGATCGTGATGCTGACGGCGAAGACGGACACTGTCGACGTGGTTCTGGGATTGGAATCCGGCGCGGACGACTACATCATGAAGCCGTTCAAGCCGAAGGAGCTGGTGGCGAGGGTTCGCGCGCGGCTTCGCCGGACCGAGGACGAACCTGCCGAACTGCTCAGCATCGCCGACATCGTCATCGATGTTCCCGCTCACAAGGTGAGCCGGGGCGAAGACCTGATTTCCCTCACACCCCTCGAATTCGATCTCCTGGTTGCGCTGGCCCGCAAGCCGCGGCAGGTGTTCACCCGTGAGGTTCTGCTCGAGCAGGTGTGGGGTTACCGTCATGCAGCCGATACCCGACTGGTCAACGTGCACGTTCAGCGTCTGCGCGCCAAAGTCGAGACTGATCCCGAGAATCCCGAAGTGGTTTTGACGGTCAGGGGGGTCGGCTACAAGGCCGGACCGCCGTGACAGGTGTTTCCCGATGGCGGCGTCGTGTCAACCGACGCGTATCGCCGATCCTTCGGTGGGGTCACTCACTGAGTAATACCCTCGCGCACACGTGGCGTCGCTCGCTGCAGTTGAGGGTGGTCGTGTCGACGCTGACGTTGTCGCTCATCGTCATCGTCGTCCTCGGAGTCGTGCTCACCAGCCAGATCACCGATCGGCTGCTCGAGACGAAGATCAACGCCGCGACCGAGGAGATGGACCGCGCTCGGAGCACGGTCGAAGGGCAGCTGGCCGGGGCCGAAGACACCAGTTCGCCCACCACACAGCTCGACGGTGCCCGCGCTGCACTCACGAACAGGGAGCCGGACGCCGGTCAGGATTCCGGATCGGCAGGCACATTCGACCCGGTGCTGATCGTGCCCGGTGACGGGTCGCGCGCGCCGACCTCGAGTGGTCCTGCGGATCAGATACCGGAGTCGCTGCGGGCGTTCGTGCAGGCGGGTCAGGTGAGCTACCAGTTCGCCACCGTGAACGACCCTGAGGGATACTCCGGCCCCGCGCTGATCGTCGGAAGCCCGACGGCCTCGGCCATCTCGACACTCGAGCTGTATCTCATCTTCCCGTTGGCGAGCGAGGACCGCAGCCTGTCGCTGGTACGCGGGACTCTGCTCGTCGGTGGCGCGGTGCTTGCCGTGCTCCTGGCGGCCATCGCGCTCCTCGTGGCCCGGCAGGTGGTCCTCCCGATTCGGTCCGCCTCCCGGATCGCGGTGCGGTTCGCCGACGGCCGTCTGAAGGAGCGCATGCCCGTGCGCGGTGAGGACGACATGGCCCGGCTGGCGATGTCGTTCAACGAGATGGCAGAAAGTCTGTCCAAGCAGATCACCCAGCTGGAGGAGTTCGGCAACCTGCAGAAGCGCTTCACCTCGGATATCAGCCACGAGCTGCGCACGCCGCTCACCACCGTGCGGATGGCGGCCGATCTCATCCACGACGGCAGCGACGAACTCGACCCCGTGCTCCGGCGCTCCTCCGAGCTACTCGTCGCCGAACTGGACCGGTTCGAGGGCCTGTTGGTCGATCTGCTCGAGATCAGCCGCCACGACGCCGGTGTCGCCGAGCTGGCGGCCGAGCAACTCGACCTGCGGATGTGCGCGCGAGCCGCCGTGTCCACGGTGCGGCATCTCGCGCGCGAGAGCGGGACGGAACTGATCGTCGACCTGCCGGACCAGGCTGTCATGGCGGAGGTGGATCCGCGCCGCGTCGAACGGATACTGCGCAACCTCCTCGCCAATGCCATCGACCACGGGGAGGGCAAACCGGTGCTGCTGCGTCTGCGTGCCGACGACAGTGCCGCAGCGTTCATCGTGCGTGACCAAGGTGTCGGGTTGCGGCCGGGCGAGGAGAAACTTGTGTTCAATCGGTTCTGGCGGTCGGACCCCTCGCGAGTGCGCCGCTCCGGCGGCACCGGACTCGGACTGGCCATCAGTGTCGAGGACGCGAACCTGCACGACGGCCGGCTCGAGGCGTGGGGTGAGCCCGGCCAGGGGGCTTGCTTCCGGTTGACGTTGCCGAGGGTGCGGGGCCGGAAGGTGGTCTCGAGTCCGCTGCCGCTCAAACCCGGCACCGGCAAATACGTTCAGGGACAGCCTTTCCCAGGGGACACGTCGATGCCGCTGCGTAACGACAGCCCCGAAACCGCCGTCGACGAATCCCGGACCGTGCCGCAGAAACGCGAGTTGCCTGAACACTCAGGGCCCCCCGGGCCACGCGAGCGCGAGAGTGCCCACGTCGGCGATCGTGAAGGGTCGCATACAACGGAGCGGGACGGATGATGCGCTCGGCGTCGTCGCCCGTGATCCGGTCGATCTGGGCTGTTGTGGTGGGAGCCGTGCTCGTCACGGTCGGTGGATGTGCCAGCCTGCCGGATTCGTCGACACCCCAGGCGATCGGCACCATTAACCGCGATTCGCCGGGATCGAGCGTGGCCGCACCTGCACCGGGTAGGGAACCGGACCTACTCCTGCGCGACTTCTTCAAGGCCAGCACCGATCCGTCGAGCCGCCACCTTGCTGCACGGCAGTTCCTCACCCCCGGGGTGTCCGGCAGGTGGGACGATGCGGCGAGCGCCACCATCGTCGACAAGGTCGACGTTCTGCCCGAGGCCCGGTCTACCGATCGCGCGACCTACACCATCCGTGCCAACAAGGTGGGGCAACTGGAACCGGGCGGACTGTACGTCGCAGAAGAGGGAAGTTTCGAGACGAAGATCAGTCTGGAGATGCAGGGCGGGGAGTGGCGGATCTCGGAGCTGCCGTCCGGGGTGATTCTCGACCGGGCCCAGTTCCTCAACACCTATCAACGGAAATCGCTGTACTTCCTCGACCCTGCCGGGACGACGGTGGTGCCGGATCCACGCTGGGTGTCGGGCGCGCAGGATCAGATGGCGGCCCAATTGATGGGTCTGCTGATCGACGGGCCGAAGTCGGCACTCGCCCCGGCCGTGCGTAACGAGCTCGGCGAGGGTGTGTCGATCCGGGGACCGATCACGAAGGCGGACGGGCGCACCGCTCAGGTGGGTGTGGGGCTAGGGGGCATCCGGATCGACTTCTCCGGTGTACGGCCGATGGATCAGCAAGCGAAGGGTTTGTTTGCGGCGCAGGTGATCTGGACCCTCGCGAACGCGGAAATCTCCGGTCCCTACGTGCTGCTCGCGGACGGTGAGCCCTTCGACGATCGTTTCCCCAACGGCTGGACCACCGCCGACGTCGCGTCGATGAATCCGTTCGCGACCTCGAGTGCCACAGTGGGTCTGCATGCCCTCCGCGACGGGTCGATGGTGAGTGTCACCGAGACCGGGGTGACCCCGGTGCCGGGATACTTCGGTTCGGCGCGGAACATGCGTTCTCTCGCGCTGTCGCAGGACGGCAAACTCGTGGCCGCCGTCGCGGACACCGGACGTCCACCGCCCGAGCCGGCGAGCGCCCTGATGGTCGGCGCCTATGAAGACGGGGCGGCGTCCGTGCTCGAAGGGGGCGCGATAACCCGTCCGACGTGGGCGCCCGACAACTCGGCGATCTGGGCGGCGGTCAACGGCAATGCCGTGATCCGGGTGCTGCGCGAGCCCGGAACAGGGCGGACCTCGGTCGAGAACGTGGATGTGGGTGCCGTCACGGCGCTGGGGTCTACCATCACCGAGCTTCGGCTCTCTCGCGACGGTGTGCGTGCGGCGCTCATCGTGGACGGCAAGGTGTATTTGGCCATCGTGGCCCAGAAGCCCGGTGGCGGGTACGCCCTCACCAACCCGCGCGCGGTGGCGATCGGCCTCGGAAGTCCGGCTCTGTCGCTCGACTGGAGCACGAGTGACACGATCGTCGTCGCACGTGCGGCCTCGGATATTCCGGTGGTGCAGATCGCGGTCGACGGCTCACGGATGGACGCCCTGCCGAGCCGTAACCTCACGGCCCCGGTGGTGGCTGTGGACGCCTCGACGACGACGGAGTTCGTCGCCGATTCGCGCGCCGTCTTCCAGTTGAACAACAACGATCCGGCGGGGGATCGGTACTGGCGAGAGGTTCCCGGGCTGACGGGCGTGAAAGCGATACCGATTCTGCCGGGCTGATTCCGGCGGGGCGAGTCTGTCGGTGGGGGTGCGGAAGATGACGGCATGCGCATACTGCCCGGCTCACGGACGCTGCTCGATCTGATTCTGCCGGCAGAATGCGGTGGGTGCGCAGATCCGGGTACGCAATGGTGCCAGGGCTGCGCCGCCGAGTTGGCGGACGATCCGATTCTCCTGCAGCCGCGGGTCGATCCGGGAGTTGCGGTGTGGGCGTTGGGTCCGTATTCGGGTCCACGTCGCCGGGCGGTGATCGCTGCGAAGGAACGGGGCCGACGCGACCTCGCGGTGCCGCTCGGTTCCGCTGTCGCGGGCGCACTCGCGCGGCTGCACCAGTGGGGTGAACTGGCGCCGCCCGAGGTCGCGCCGGTGGTCCTCGTGCCCGCTCCCACGCGTTCGCGGGCGGCCAGGATGCGGGGTGGCGATCCCGTAACCCGGATCGCTGTCGCCGCGGTGGGAGCGTCCCGGGTGTGTCCGGCGCTGGCCATGCGCAGAGGGGTGCGTGATTCCGTCGGACTGTCCGCGGATCAACGTAGAGTAAACCTCGAGGGTGGTGTTCTCCTCACCCCGCGCGGCCACCGATTCGCACAGCATTTGTGTTCGGAAAGGTCTGCGGCGCAACGTAAGACGGTAGTCCTGATCGACGACGTCTCGACCACGGGGGCGACCGCGGCCGAGTCGATCCGGGTGCTGTCCGGCGCCGGCATTCCGGTTTCCTCGGTGGTAGTCCTTGCCGGTGTCGGCTGACCTCGCGGCGAGGCCGCGACAATCTCGGTGTCGGTCGTATGAAATTGCGCCGAACAGTGGCACTCGCGCGAGTTACGTACTAGCGTCGCGGACACACCCGAAACACAGGTAGGAGGTGGTACTTCGAACCTGGTGCCGGGCGGACCCCTTCCCGGCATTGCTCAAATCCGCCGCCGCCCATTTCGGGGCGGGGCCGTAATCGGGAGGTACGAGTGACGACCCCTTCGCAAGCTTCGGTTTTCATCGACGAACGCACCACGGATGCACAAGAGAAGACCGATGCCCCTAGCGCCGATATCGTCGTCAAGGGACGCAACGTCGAGGTTCCCGACCACTTTCGTGTGTACGTCTCCGAGAAGCTGTCGCGCCTCGAGCGCTTCGACCCCTCCATTTTCCTGTTCGATGTCGAACTACAGCACGAACGCAATCGACGCCAGAGGAAGAGCTGCCAGCGCGTCGAGATCACTGCCCGAGGCAAAGGGCCGGTAGCCCGAGCCGAAGCGTCGGCCGACAGTTTCTATGCAGCATTCGAGTCGGTCACCGCGAAGCTCGAGAGCAGGCTCCGCCGCACCAAGGACCGAAAGAAGGTCCATTACGGGGAGAAGACCCCGGTATCTGTGGCAGAGGCCACTGCTGCACTCGCCGAGGACGAGAGTCTCGGTATCAATCCCGACATCTCCCTCGACGGCCAGGAATCGCAGTCGCATGAGCACAGGCCGGGTCAGGTGGTGCGGACCAAGGAACACAAGGCTACACCGATGACCATCGACGATGCTCTGTACGAGATGGAGCTGGTAGGACACGATTTTTTCCTGTTCCACGACAAGGAGTCGGACAAGCCTTCCGTCGTCTACCGGCGGCACGCGTTCGACTACGGACTCATCCGCCTGGCGTGATCTGCACTCGTCCCACGTGACGGTGTGAGCGGTCGGTCTACTCGTCCGCACCGAAGAGCGCCTACCATGGAATCCGGCCGGGGTTCTCGGACCTCCGGCCGGATTTTGTGTGTCACCCACCCACCGCCGAAGATTGAGGACGAACAAGACTGTGCCGTCGCTGTCGCTATCCAAGCTGCTCCGTGTTGGTGAAGGTCGCATGGTCAAGCGGCTCAAGCACATCGCCGACCACGTTTCCTCGCTGTCGTCCGAGGTCGAAGACCTGACCGACGAGCAGTTGCGGGCGAAGACCGACGAGTTCCGCTCGCGCTACCGCGACGGTGAATCGCTCGACGAGTTGCTCCCCGAGGCGTTCGCGGTGGCCCGCGAGGCGTCGTGGCGCGTCATCGACCAGCGGCACTTCCATGTGCAGATCATGGGTGGGGCTGCGCTGCACTTCGGCAACATCGCCGAAATGAAGACCGGTGAAGGCAAGACCCTCACCTGCGTTCTGCCCGCCTATCTCAATGCCATCGCCGGCGACGGCGTCCACGTCGTGACGGTCAACGACTACCTCGCCAAGCGCGACTCGGAGTGGATGGGACGAGTTCACCGTTTCCTGGGTATGGAGACGAGCGTGATCCTGTCCGGAATGTCTCCCGCCGAGCGGCGCGCCGCCTATGCCGCAGACATCACCTACGGCACGAACAACGAGTTCGGATTCGACTACCTGCGCGACAACATGACGCACTCGCTGGACGATCTCGTTCAGCGTGGTCATGCCTTCGCCGTCGTCGACGAGGTCGACTCCATCCTGATCGACGAGGCCCGAACCCCCCTCATCATTTCCGGACCCGCCGATGCGTCGAGCAAGTGGTATGCGGAGTTCGCGCGTATCGCGCCGATGCTGAAGCGAGACGTCCACTACGAAGTCGACATCCGCAAGCGCACGATCGGTGTGCACGAAGCGGGCGTCGAGCTCGTCGAGGACCAGCTCGGTATCGACAACCTGTACGAGGCTGCCAACTCGCCGCTTGTGAGCTACCTCAACAACGCCATCAAGGCGAAGGAGCTCTACACGAAGGACAAGGACTACATCGTCCGCGACGGCGAAGTGATCATCGTCGACGAGTTCACCGGTCGTGTCCTCGTCGGTCGCCGCTACAACGAGGGCATGCACCAGGCGATCGAAGCCAAGGAGAAGGTGGAGATCAAGGCCGAGAATCAGACGCTCGCCACGATCACGCTGCAGAATTACTTCCGGCTGTACGACAAGTTGTCGGGCATGACGGGTACTGCGGAAACCGAGGCCGCTGAGCTGCACCAGATCTACAACCTCGGTGTCATCCCGATCCCCACCAACCGGCCGATGGTCCGCGTCGACAACGGTGACCTCATCTACAAGACCGAAGAGGCCAAGTTCGACGCCGTGGTCGACGATGTGGTGGAGCGGCACGAGAAGGGGCAGCCCGTCCTGATCGGCACCACGAGCGTCGAGCGGTCCGAGTATCTGTCGAAGCAGTTCACCAAGCGGGGCGTGCCGCACAACGTGCTGAACGCGAAGTTCCACGAGCAGGAAGCCACCATCATCGCCGAGGCAGGCCGGTCCGGGGCTGTCACCGTGGCAACCAACATGGCCGGTCGTGGAACCGACGTGGTGCTCGGCGGCAACCCCGACATCATCGCGGACATCGCCCTGCGCAAGCGGGGACTCGATCCCGTCCACACGCCCGAGGAATACGAGGCGGCGTGGGACGAGGTTCTCGAGCAGGTCAAGGCGGAGGTGAAAGCCGATGCGGACAAGGTCCGGGAAGCGGGCGGACTGTACGTACTCGGTACCGAGCGGCACGAGTCCCGGCGAATCGACAACCAGCTTCGTGGTCGCTCCGGACGTCAGGGCGATCCGGGCGAGTCACGGTTCTACCTCTCGCTCGGTGACGAGTTGATGCGACGGTTCAACGGCGCGGCGCTCGAGTCGATCATGACCCGGCTCAACCTGCCCGACGACGTTCCGATCGAGGCGAAAATGGTCTCGAAGGCCATCAAGAGTGCACAGACGCAGGTGGAGCAGCAGAACTTCGAGATCCGGAAGAACGTTCTCAAGTACGACGAGGTGATGAATCAGCAGCGCACGGTCATCTACAAGGAGCGCCGCCAGATCCTCGAAGGCGAGGACATGGAGGGCCAGGTCGAGAAGATGATCACGGACGTGGTCACCGCGTACGTCGACGGTGCCACTTCCGAGGGGTACGTCGAGGACTGGGATCTCGAACAGCTGTGGACCGCGCTGAAGACGCTCTACCCGATCGGCCTCGACTACAAGGAAATCGTCGGAGACGGCTCCGACGGTGAGGTGAAGGACGTCACCAGCGACGAACTCCGCGAGATGCTTCTCGAGGATGCACACCAGGCGTATGCACGCCGGGAAGCAGAAATCGACGCCGCAGCCGGTGCGGGTGCCATGCGCGAACTCGAGCGGCGGGTGCTGCTGAGTGTGCTCGACCGCAAGTGGCGCGAGCACCTGTATGAAATGGATTACCTCAAAGAGGGAATCGGTCTGCGTGCGATGGCGCAGCGCGACCCGCTGGTCGAGTACCAACGCGAGGGTTTCGACATGTTCACCGGCATGCTCGAGGGCCTGAAGGAGGAGTCGGTCGGATTCCTGTTCAATCTGCAGGTCGAGGCCGCTGCGCCGCAGCAGGCGGCCGCCCCCGGCGTCAATGTGACGGCGTCCTCGGCGGCCGCGACGGCGTCTGGTTCGCCGACGCCCGCTCCTGCCCGGCCGCTGCCCACCCAGGAGGCGGCACGTCAGGCTCAGGGCACCGCTGCACCGTCTGCCCTGCGCGCGAAGGGACTGGACGAGGCGGAGCCGCGTGGTCTGACCTATTCGGGTCCGGCGGAGGACGGCAACGCCCAGCTCAGCCGCCGCGGCACCGGCAGCGACACCAACTCGGACCCGGGAACCCGGCGCCAGCGACGTGATGCTGCACGGTCGCAGTCGAAGGGTAAGAAGGCGCCGCGGTCCAAGCGCAAGCGCTGAGCCGCTTCGTCAGCCGACCACCATTGAGGTGACGATCCAGCCCGTGTCGGATTTCCGTTCGACACGGGCTGCTATCACGAACACCCGCGGTCCCCGTCCGTAGGTGCCGAAGGCCTCGAGTGTGTTGTCGTCGAGTACCCGAAGGTGGACACGGAGCAGGGTTGCCACTCCGAGCCGTCTCGACGGTGACTCGGCAAGAGCGAGAGTCCGTGCCACGTCCAGCAGTGAGGGAACGACCACGGGCCGCAGCTGCCGCACGTTGCGCCGCCGATCCAGTACTTCCAGCACCAGCCGGAATGCGTGTTCGGTGAAGCGCTGTGCGTCGGGTGCGGCGCGAGGACGAGTGACGTCGGGCGAGGAGCGCGGCGAGGTGCCGGAGTGCGCCGAGCTACGCGCCGGTGAGGAGTGACGGCCCCGACCCGGTGCTCGCCGGGTGCCGGACAATACGGCCGGACCGGCCGCGCCCAGCGCCTCACCGGCCGCCGGTTCGTAGTTGGGCACGCGTGACAGGAACGTGTAGGACTCACTCATTTCTTCCCCCCGGTTTCGGCATGAGACGGCCGTCGTAGCGGCCATCCTTGCACGGATTCAACGGTCGTGTCGCCGAACCACGCAGGGAACCTTAGGGTGGGGTCGTGCGGGGATTGATTGTGGACGTCGGTGGTGTGCTCGTGGGCCCCGGTTCGGACTTCGACGGGCTGTCGGCGGTCCTCGCCGACGCGCGGCGTCGCGGCGTCCGGACCGCGATCCTGAGTAACGACCCCGGCGGTCCCGGGGGTGAGTGGTTGCGGAAACTCGGTGACGGCCGGCTGGTCGACCGGGTGGTGCTGTCCGGCGATGTCGGTGTGGCCAAGCCCGATCCGCGCATATACCGGTTGACGGCCGAAGTGCTCGGTTTGGAACCGCGGGACTGTATCTTCGTCGACGACCTGGCGGTCAACGTTCGCGGTGCGGTGGCTGTCGGGATGGTGGGTGTGCACCACGTCGACGGCGTGGTGACCGCGAGCGAGCTGGCGGTGCTTCTCGACGTGGATCGAGACGGAATGCAAGGGGAACAGGCGTCGACATGGTGACGAGACTGACAACGCAGGACGCGTCGTTCTATTTTCTCGAGGCAAGTAGCACGCCGATGCACGTCGGTTCGCTCGCCATCTTCCGCAAGCCCCGAAATGGGTTGTCCTACGAGGAGTTACTTCGTCTCGTCGAGGAACGCCTGAGTCTGGTGCCGCGGTACCGGCAGAAGGTGCGGGAGGTGGCGTTGGGATTGTCACGTCCGGTGTGGGTGGACGATCAGGATTTCGACATCGAGTACCACGTCCGGCGATCGGCGTTGCCGAAGCCGGGTTCGGACGCGCAGCTACATGATCTGGTCGCGCGCCTCACGTCGCGGCCTCTCGACAACACCCGCCCCCTGTGGGAGATGTACTTGGTGGAGGGCTTGTCGAACAACCGCTTTGCGATCTTCACCAAGTCGCATTCCTCCCTCGTCGACGGGGAGACGGCACCCGAAATCGGTCAGGTCATTCTCGATTCGGCGAAGACACGCAGACCCATGGCGGAGGAATTGTGGATGCCCAGCCCGGAGCCGAGCGAGACCACCCTCGTCGCCGGCGCCCTCGCCGACATCCTGGCGCGGCCCGGGGAGGGGCTGGCGTCGTTGCGAATGACCCTGAGCGGCATGGCGTCTGCGTTCGGCGAGACCGTGCGCGCGGTGGGGAAGTTGGCCGCTGTGGTGCGTACCGCCACACAGGTCGCGCCCGCGACCCCGCTGAATGCGACCATCTCCCGTAACCGGCGCTTCGCCGTGGTCAAGACCGAACTGGGGGATTATCGAAAGATCCGCGCACGGTATGGGTGCGAGGTCAACGACGTCATCCTCGCCGTAGTGTCGGGTGCCCTGCGGAACTGGTTACTCTCGCGCGGCGAGCCGGTCGCCGAATCGACCACGGTGCGCGCCATGGTACCGATGTCGGTGTACGTCGACCCCGACACGGACGTAGACCTGGGCCAGCGTGGTGAGTGGTCGGATCCGCGGAGCATGGTGTCGTCGTTCCTCATCGACCTGCCCGTGGGGGAACCGAATGCGGTGGTGCGACTCTCACACGTGGCGCATGCGATGGAGGCGCACGCGAAGCAGAGTCGGCGCGTGACGGCTCAGACGCTCGTGCGGCTGTCCGGGTTCGCGCCTGCCACCCTGCACGCGATGAGTGCCCGTGCGGCGAGCAGCTTCTCGCAGCGGATGTTCAATCTGATGATCACCAATGCGCCCGGTCCGCAGATGCCGCTGTACGTCGGCGGAGCGCGCATGCTCGAGATGTACCCGGTGTCGCCGCTTCTGAAAAATCAGACATTGAGCATTGCGCTGACCTCTTACGACGGCAACGTCTACTACGGTTTGAATGCAGACCGTGATGCGATGGCCGATGTGGACGTGGTGGCGGCGCTGCTGTACCAATCTCTCGAGGAGTTGTTGGATGCCAGCCGGTGAGAAGTCCGCGTTGCGAATGACGGGTGACACATGACGAGGGTGTACGTTCCCGCGACGATCGAAATTTTGCACGAGCTGGTGACCGAGTCGAAGTTCGATCCGATGAGCCGGACCGCGTTCGCTGTCACCGCCACCCTGCGTGAGGCTTACTCGTCGGGCGACGACGAGGAGCTAGCCGAGGTGGCGATGGGTGAGGCCGCGCGGGCTTCGCTCCGGTTGATCGCGGGCCGGTTGGCGGAGGGCAGCGACGGCGTCCGTTTCCGGCGGGTGGTCGTGGCAGCAGACGTGGACGACGTCACGCCGCGCCCCGATCTCGACGATGCCGTGGTGCGGTTACCGGGGCCGGTGACTCTCGCTCAGGTGGCGTCGGTCCATGTCGATCTGGCGGAGGCCGAACCGGACATCGAGCGGGCCGTCGCGGCGATCGACGAGGCGGACCTCGGCGACCCGGATGCGGAATTCGTGCTCGGCGACGCCGAGGATCACGTGCTCGCGTGGTATGCCACCCAGGAGATTTCTTTTCTCCTGGAATTGCTCTGACCTCAGGGTCGTCCCGGGAGGACCGCATCCCTACCTCGAGGTAACCTACGGTACCGTAAGTCGGTAACCTACGGTAGCGTAGGTCACGACGAGACAGGTGGAGGTTTGATGGGTCTGAAGGATTGGATCGAGGCGCCCGCAGCAGCGGTGGTGCCCGCCAAGCGGTCCAAACTCAATTGGTTGCGTGGTGCGGCCGCACGGCTCACGACGCCGTTGCTCCCGGACGATTATCTACATCTGGCCAATCCGCTGTGGTCGGCCAGGGAGCTGCGCGGCCAGATCGTCGACGTGCGCGCCGAGACGGCCGATTCCGCCACGATCGTCATCAAGCCCGGCTGGGGATTCGACTTCAACTACGAGCCCGGTCAGTACATCGGCATCGGACTTCACGTGGACGGCCGATGGCACTGGCGTTCGTATTCGCTCACCTCCCCGCCCAACTGGGACGACAAGCTCATCTCTATTGCGGTCAAGGCGATGCCCGAGGGATTCCTGTCCAGTCACCTCGTCAACGGCGTGCCGTCCGGGACGATCGTGCGACTCGCGACGCCTACCGGGAACTTCGCCCTGCCCGACCCCCCGCCGGAGCGCATCCTGTTCCTCACCGCCGGCAGCGGAATCACTCCGGTCATGGCCATGCTGCGCACGATGAACCGCCGCGGCCAGCTTCCCGACGTGTTCCACGTCCACTCGGCGCCCACCGATGCCGACGTCATGTTCGCGGAGGAACTGACCCGCCTGCACGACGAACACGACGACTTCCGGTGCAAGATCCAGCTCACCCGCACCGAAGGCAAGTTTGCGCTGTCCTCCCTCGACGACGTGTGTCCGGACTGGCGGGAGCGGCAGACGTGGGCCTGCGGGCCGCTGCCGATGCTGGACGAAATCGAGACGCTGTGGCGGGACGAGGACATCGAGGATCGCTTGCACCTCGAACGGTTCGCGGTCTCCCGGGCGGACACCTCGGGTCAAGGCGGCACCGTGACCTTCGCCAAAGCGGACAAAGTGATGACGATCGACGGCGCCACCACCCTGCTCGAGGCCGGCGAGAAGGCCGGGGCACTGCTGCCCTTCGGCTGCCGGATGGGTATCTGCCAGACCTGCGTCGTGCCGATTCTGTCGGGACATGCCATCGATCTGAGGTCCGGGAAGCAGCACGCCGAGGGAGACCGCGTCCAGACGTGCATCTCGTCCGCGGCGGGTGACTGCACACTCGACGCGTAAGCGTCGGCGTGTTGTTCATCTGTCTCGGCTATTCTCGGAGTCTCTGACCAGACGGAGGAGCACGGTGGCAATCACCGACATCAAAGAATTCACACACCTCACCGAAGCGGACATCGAATCGCTCGGGCGGGAGCTGGACGCGATTCGGCTCGATGTGGAGGATTCGCGAGGCGTTCGCGACGCCCGCTACATTCGCCGAGCGATCCGGACCCAGCGGCTGCTGGAGCTCGGTGGCCGGCTCGCGTTGTTCGGAAGCAAGTACCGCCCGGCCTGGCTCGTCGGCACCGCCATGCTGTCCCTCTCGAAGATCATCGAGAACATGGAACTCGGCCACAACGTGATGCACGGCCAGTGGGACTGGATGAACGATCCGGAGATCCACTCGATGTCCTGGGAGTGGGACCAGACGGGTCCGTCGGAGCATTGGAAGCGCGCCCACAACTACTCCCACCACACGTTCACCAACATCGTGGGAATGGACTCCGATGTGGGTTTCGGCATTCTCAGGATGACCCGCGACGAGGAGTGGCGGCCGATCAATCTGCTGCAGCCGATCGCGAATATCGTTCTGGCAGCTACCTTCGAATGGGGTATCGCGCTGCACGACCTCACGTTCGCGGCCGAGCTCGAGGGTGTGGAGAAGGGTCAGCTCAACTCGCAGGCGAACAAGGATTTCGCACGCAAGATCTTCCGTCAGGTCGGCAAGGATTTCCTTCTCTTCCCGGTGCTCGCGGGACCCGCATGGAAGTCGACGTTGTCGGCGAACGCCACCGCCAATCTGGTCCGCAACCTGTGGGCGTACGTGGTGATCTTCTGTGGCCATTTCCCGGACGGTGCCGAGAAGTTCACCGTGGAGGAGTACGAGAACGAAACCCGGCACGAGTGGTACCTGCGACAGATGCTCGGCAGCGCCAATTTCGATTCCGGTAAGGTCATGGGTTTCATGAGCGGGAACCTCAGCTACCAGATCGAGCATCACCTGTTCCCGGATCTGCCCAGCAACCGCTACCCCGAGATCGCGGTGAAGGTGCGGGCGCTGTGTGAGAAGTACGACCTGCCCTACACGACGGGCTCGCTGGCCAAGCAGTACCTGCTGGCGCTGCGCACCATCCACAAACTTGCGCTACCCGACTGGATGCTCAAGGCGACGGCGGACGACGCTCCGGAGACCTCCTCGGAGCGCAAGTTCCGCGACGCTCGCGACGCTGGTGCCGCCATGGTCGAAACGCTGCGTACGGATCCTGTGACGGGGCAGCGCCGAGGTCTGCTGTCGGCCCTCCGGGCCCGCGCGGAGGCCAAGATTCCTCGCCGTCGACGGTGATTCCCATCACACCTACGCTGAGGTAACCTACGGTGTCGTAACTTACGGTACGGTAGGTCATGTCAGCGCCTACGGGTGTGAACTGTCGACCCAGCCAGGAGGAGGTTCCCCATGGCGATTGCAGACGTCAAGGAATACGCACATCTCACCGAAGCCGACATCGAGGCGCTCGGACGCGAGCTGGATGCGATCAGGCGCGATATCGAGGAATCCCGCGGCGAACGTGACGCACGGTACGTCCGCAATACCATTCGGTTGCAGCGGTCGCTCGAAATCGGTGGCCGGGCCGTTCTCTTCGCGAGCAAACGCCGCCCGGCCTGGTTGGCGGGCACCGCCATGCTCGCCCTCTCGAAGATCATCGAGAACATGGAACTCGGCCACAACGTGATGCACGGCCAGTGGGACTGGATGAACGACCCGGAGATCCACTCCACGTCGTGGGAGTGGGACGTCACGGGGCCGTCCGCCCATTGGAAGCAGACCCACAACTACATTCACCACAAGTACACCAACGTCCTCGGTATGGACGACGACGTGGGATACGGGCTGCTGCGTGTCACCCGTGATCAGCGGTGGAAGCCGTTCAATGCCGGCAACCTCGTGTACAACACCTTGCTGGCACTGTTCTTCGAATACGGCATTGCGGCCCAGCACCTCGAGCTCGGCAAGGTCGCCAAGGGGCGCGTGCCGAAGGAGGAGACTCAGCGCAAGCTCCGCGAGGTCGGCGAAAAGATCGGCAAGCAGATCCTCAAGGACTATGTCGTGCACCCGGCGATTACCGGCCCGGCGTGGAAGAGCACGCTGACGGCCAACGTCAGCGCCAACATGATCCGCAATGTGTGGACCAACGCCATCATCTTCTGCGGTCACTTCCCGGACGGTGCAGAGAAGTTCACCAAGGCGGACATCGACAAGGAAACGCCCGCCGAGTGGTACCTGCGCCAGATGCTCGGTAGCGCAAACATCGAGGGCGGCAAGGTCATGGACTTCATGTCCGGCAACCTCAGCTACCAGATCGAGCATCACCTGTTCCCCGATCTGCCGAGCAACCGCTACGCCGAGATCGCGGTCCGCGTGCGTGAGCTGTGCGACAAGTACGACCTGCCGTATACGACGGGACCGTTCCTCGTGCAGTACGCGAAGTCGTGGCGCACCATCGCCAAGTTGTCGCTGCCGAACAAGTACCTCAAGGCCACGGCGGACGACGCACCGGAAACCGCATCGGAGCGCAAGTTCGGTGGAAAGACCACAGCCACAATCGATCCCGTGACCGGTCGTCGGCAGGGGCTCCGCAGCGCGATCCAGCGCTCACGCGGGCGCCGCGGCCTGCGTGCGCTGTTGTCGCGCTAGAAGAAGTTTTCACCGGGCGCGGTTCGCCCCTTCGTCACCACGCTTCGTTGGAAGCGATCGCGGTGAGGAGGTGGCGGACCGCGTCGACGCGTCGGGCCGCTTTCCCTTCGAGCTGATCGAGCGCGCACTCCGGATCGGCGGGCGGGCCCAGATGGGTGCACCCGCGCGGGCAGTCTTCGATCGCCGCGGCCAGGTCGGAGAAGGCGGCCACCACATTCTCGGGGGAGATGTGGGCAAGCCCGAACGACCGGATTCCGGGGGTGTCGATCACCCATCCACTCGTCGGTAGGGACAGCGCCACGGATTGTGTCGAGGTGTGCCGCCCTTTCCCGACCCCGGACACCACACCCACCGCCCGATCGGCATCCGGAACGAGCCGGTTGACCAGCGTGGACTTGCCCACACCGGAATGACCGATCAGTGCGGTGAGCTTTCCCGACAACATGGTCATGACGTCGTCGACGGGATCGTCTCGTCCGGCGACCACCACGGGAACATCGAGATCCGCGAAAGCGCTCGCGAATTCCTCGGGCGGCTCGAGGTCACTCTTGGTGAGGCAGATGATGGGGTTCAACCCGCCGACATAGGCGGCGACCAGCGCGCGCTCGACGAAACCGGTGCGCGGTGGGGGATCGGCGAGCGCGACCACGATCAGCAACTGCTGGGCGTTGGCGACGACGATCCGCTCGTACGGATCGGTGTCGTCGGCCGTCCGGCGCAGAACGGTGGAGCGCTCGGCCACCCGCACGATCCTGGCGAGAGTGTCGGGCTTGCCGGAAAGATCGCCCACTACACTGACCTGGTCTCCCACCACGATGGGGGTGCGGCCCAATTCTCGGGCGCGCATGGTGACGATCAGGCGCTCTGGATCGCCGCCCAGTACGCAGCCCCACCGTCCCCGGTCCACCGACACGACCATCGCCGACTCCGCGCTCAGGTGCTCCGGTCGGGTCTTGGTCCGCGGCCGCGTCCCCCTACCCGGACGGACCCGCACATCGGACTCGTCGTACTCGCGGCGGCTCAGAAGCTCGCCTTCCGACCGGTGCCCGCAGCTGCGGTCACCATTGCGGCCCAGAGGTTTTCGAAGCCCGGCAGCGTCTTGGCCGTGGTGCCCACGTCCTCGACTGCCATGTCGTCGACGACGAGTCCGATGATGGCGCCTGCCGTCGCCATCCGATGATCGGCGTAGGAGTGCCACGTCCCGCCGTGCAGCGTCGTGGGAACGATGGTGAGACCGTCCTCTGTCTCGGTGACGTTCCCGCCGAGCGCGTTGATCTCGGTGGAGAGCGCTGCCAGCCGGTCGGTCTCGTGACCGCGCAGATGCGCGATTCCCCGCAGATGGGAGGGCCCTTCGGCCAGGGCCGCCAGGGCGGCGACGGTGGGAGTGAGTTCGCCGACGTCGTGCAGATCGATGTCGATTCCGGTCAGAGTGCCCGGTCCGGTGACCGTCAACTCGTCGCCGTCGAGCCGCACCTGCGCACCCATGGCGAGGAGAATCTCGCGTATCGCATCACCGGGCTGCGTTGTGCGGCCGGGCCAGCGTGGCACCGTCACCTCTCCGGCGGTGACGGCGGCCGCCGCGAGGAAGGCCGTGGCGTTCGACAGGTCCGGTTCGATCGCCCAATCGACGGCCCGGATCACGCCTGGACTCACCCGCCACGTGTCGGCGTCACCGCCGCTTGCCGGCGTGGACACCGCGACACCGGCTGCGCGCAGCATCTCGACGGTCATCTCGATGTGGGGCATCGAGGGAACGGACTTGCCGTCGTGGTGCACGGTGACACCTTCGTCGAATGCAGCCGCCGACAGCAGCAGGCCCGAGACGAATTGTGAGGAACCGGACGCGTCGATCGTGACGTGTCCGCCTCGGAGCGAGCCGCGGCCTTCGACCGTGAACGGCAGTGCGTTCCCGTCGATGTCCGCGCCCAGGCTGCGCAGCGCGTCGAGAATGGTGCCCAAGGGGCGTGTGCGGGCCTGTTCGTCCCCGTCGAACCGGACCGTGCCCGACGCGAGTGCCGCCACCGGTGGCAGGAAGCGCATGACCGTGCCCGCCAGACCACACTCCACCGATCCACCGCGGAGGGGTCCGGGGGTGACCTCGAGCGTCGTGGTGTCGTCCTGCTCTTCGACAGTGGTCCCGAGAGTGCGGAGAGCGTCGATCATGAGGTCGGTGTCGCGACTGCGGAGCGCACCGCGCAAAGTCGAGGGGCCCTGCGCGAGCGCGGCGAGGATCAGTGCACGGTTGGTGATGGATTTCGATCCGGGCAGGACAACCGTCGCAACGACGGGCTCTTCGGCGCGGGGGGCTTTCCACAGGCTCAGGCTCACGGTCTCCATCTTCGCCTACGCGAGGGGTGAGGGGCACGGCTGGGCGGCGTGTCGGGTGGGTGGATGGACGGCTCGGCACGGTGTCGGTGGTCCGTGCCACTCTGGTGGGTATGTGTGGCAGGTATGCGACCACTGCGGATCCGGCAACGCTGGCGACCGACCTCGATGCCATCGACGAGGTGGGGGAGGAGCCAGGTCGACCGGATTTCAACGTCGCCCCGACCACCGAGGTACTCACTGTCCTCGACCGCCACGACGCGCGTCGTGTCCGGCGGATGAGGTGGGGGCTCGTCCCGCCGTGGTCGAGGAAAGTCGGCGGCGGACCCGTCCTGTTCAACGCCCGCGCCGACTCGATCGACAAACCCGCGTTCCGGAACGCGTTCACACACACGCGGTGTCTGGTGCCGATGGACGGGTGGTTCGAGTGGAAGAACGAAGCCACGGGCGGCCAGGGACGGGCGTCGCGCCGAACCGAGAAGATTCCGTACTATCTGTCGCCGCAGGACGGTTCCCGTCTGTACGTGGCAGGGCTGTGGTCCGTATGGCACGACCGGTCGGTGCGCGCCCCCGCACCTGTCCTGAGTTGCGCCATCGTCACGGTCGACTCCGCTGCCCAGTTGGCGGATGTGCACGATCGGATGCCGCTCGTGTTGCCGCGCGATCGGTGGGACGCCTGGCTCGATCCTCGGCAACCCGCGTCGGCCGACCTACTCACGGTCTCGACCGAGGCCATCGCCGACATCGGGATCCTCCGGGTGTCGACGCGAGTGAACAGTGTCCGGAACAACGGACCCGAGCTACTCGAGCACGATCCGGGCATGCCCGACCAAGCGCAGGCCGGAGAGCAGCTCAGCCTGCTGTGACGGCGGCGACCACCGCTCCGCTCAGCCGCACCAGGTCGGCCGGCGCGAGTTCGATCTCCACACCCCGGCGACCCGCACTGCACAGCACCCGATCCCAGTTCATGGCGGAGGCATCGATCACGGTCGGAAGGATCTTCCGCTGCCCGAGCGGC
This sequence comes from Rhodococcus sp. IEGM 27, assembly GCF_033142305.1. Classification (NCBI taxonomy): domain Bacteria; kingdom Bacillati; phylum Actinomycetota; class Actinomycetes; order Mycobacteriales; family Nocardiaceae; genus Rhodococcus; species Rhodococcus sp. IEGM 27. The sequence goes on from NZ_JAWLSG010000002.1 coordinate 46,952, forward strand.
GAGATGCCCCCGAAAACGTAACCGGTCGACCGCTCCGCCTCGCTCCGCTCGGCCATCACCGCTCTACCCGCCCCGAGTGCCGCCGCTGCGGCCTTCAGCGACAGCATGTCCGGCACCGGCACGACCGCGACGGCGAGCTTGCCGGTGTCGAGTTTGATCACGAGGGTCTTCAGAATTTGATGGGCCGCGACCCCTACCGTTTCGGCGAGCGCGTCGACGGCCTCGGAGCCGTACGACTCGGCGCGCGCGTCGTGCGCATAGCTGTGTACCCGGTGCGCGACGCGCTGTTTACCGAGCAGGGTGGTCGCGGGGGTCGCAGTTCCGGCCATGGATGAACACTGTGCCATCTCGTCCCGGCGGCCTCAGGAGTACGTCCCGGGAACACAGTCGGGGGCAGCCGTGTTGGTACGGGCAGAAGCAAGCGTCCAGTGAAGGGAGTGGTCCTACTCGTGATGGCCACGGTAGCGGAGCCCACGTCGCGTCTGCAGTTGGCGGTAACCTTGACGCCCACGGCGACCGAAGGGATCAGCGTGCACGAACATGACCGTCCGAAGGCAGACCGACCCGAGCCCCAGGACGAGTTGATCGCGCGTTTCGAAAGGGATGCGCTTCCACTTCTGGATCAGTTGTACGGTGCTGCGCTGCGGATGACGCGCAACCCTGCGGATGCCGAAGATCTGGTGCAGGAAACGTACGTGAAGGCCTATACGGCATTCCGGTCGTTTCGTGAGGGCACCAATCTCAAGGCCTGGCTGTACCGGATCCTGACCAACACCTACATCAACTCGTACCGGAAGAAACAGCGGCAGCCCGCGCAATACCCCACCGACGAGATCACGGACTGGCAGCTGGCAGCGACGGCAGAGCACTCGTCTACCGGTTTGCGGTCCGCCGAGGTGGAGGCGCTCGATGCCCTTCCCGACGACGACATCAAGGAGGCGTTGCAGGCGCTTCCGGAGGAGTTCCGGATGGCCGTCTACTACGCCGATGTCGAGGGATTCCCGTACAAGGAGATTGCCGACATCATGGGTACCCCCATCGGGACCGTGATGTCGCGTCTGCACCGCGGACGTAAGCAGCTGCGCGGCCTGCTGAGTGACGTCGCACGTGAACGCGGCTTCAACCGGGGTGACGGAGAGCTGCCGGCCGAGGCAGCCGTAGGTGCGGATCAGGAGGTTTCCCGGTGAGCGAGCAGGACGAATTCGAGCAGCTCGACTGCTCCGCGGTGATCGCCGACGTCTGGCTGATGCTGGACCGCGAATGTGATGCGGCCTCGCGCGCGCGGCTGCAGCGGCATCTCGACGAGTGTGGCTCCTGCCTCGAGGCCTACGGGATCGAGGAGAAGGTCAAGAGCTTGGTGAGCCGCAAATGCGGTGGCGAGCACGCCCCCGAAAGCCTGCGGCAGCGGCTCTCCGTCGAGTTACGGCGGACCATCCTGATCACAGAGACCGAACGCGAGGCTTAGGGCGTCAGACAAGCAGTCAGGGGCCGGAAAGCGTGCTGCTTTCCGGCCCCTGATGTGCGTTCTACGGCGCGTCAGGCGTTGGGACGCTTGCCGTGGTTGGCGGCATTGCCCTTGCGACTGCGCTTCTTGCGACCACGCTTACCCATGAGTAGATCTCCCTTCTTTTCACTACAGTGTTCCACGTGTGGTTGGGTGTCTGTGCAACAGGGCTTTCTCGACCCCGGGAGTAAGGATCACGATGGCAGAAGACGTGCGCGCCGAGATGGTGTCGACGGTGTATCAGGTTGTGGTCAGTGCGGGTGACGAGGTGAAGGAAGGCGACACCCTCGTCATTCTGGAATCCATGAAGATGGAAATTCCCGTCATCGCCGAGGAGCCCGGCACCGTCACCTCCGTGGATGTCAAGGTCGGCGACGTGATCCAGCAGGGCGACCTCATCGCCGTCATCTCGTGAGCTGACTCGAAGTCCCCTCAGCCGATGTCCACCCTGAGCGATCTGCTCGCCGAGCACACCGATCTTCCCGGGTCCGCCGTCGATCACCTCCAGAGAGTGGTCGGGGAGTGGCAACTCCTGGCCGATCTGTCGTTCGCCGACGTGCTGTTGTGGGTCGAGGATTCTGCGTCCCCGAAAGAAACACGGACGGTGATCTGCGTCGCCCACTGCCGGCCCACCACTGCGTCGACCGCGTATCCCGAGGACGTCGTCGGAACGGTGGCCTCGGAGTCCCAGCATCCGCAGGTGTTGCAGGCCCTCGTCGAGGAGCGGGTTGTGCGGCCGACGGATGGTGGCACGCATGCCGGTCTGCCGCCGCGGGGCGAGGCCGTCCCGGTGCGCTGGGGCGGCGAGGTGATCGCGGTACTCAGCCGGGACACGAACCTGTCGCATCAGCGGGCGCAGAGCCCGCTCGAAGTGGCTTACCTCGACTGCGCCGAAGACCTGTGCCAGATGATCAGCGACGGTACCTTCCCGATCCGGGAGTCGCGGTCGGACACCAATTCCAGTCCCCGCGCCGGCGACGGCTTCATCCGCCTCGACACCGAGGGTCGCGTCGTCTATGCCAGCCCCAACGCCTTGTCCGCCTATCACCGCATGGGTCTGAGCTCCGACCTGGTGGGACGCAACCTGGCGGCCACGACGCGGTCACTGGTCACCGACCCGTTCGAGTCGCAGGAGGTTGCGGGCTATATCCGCGACACCCTGGCAGACATCCCCGGCAGGCGGATGGAGATCGAAGCGAGGGGAGCGACGGTGCTGTTGCGTGCGCTGGTCCTCAAGCCCGGCGGTAAAAGGGTGGGCGCTGCCGTCGTCGTCCGCGATGTCACGGAAGTCAAGAGGCGCGATCGAGCGCTCCTCAGCAAGGATGCGACGATCCGTGAGATTCATCACCGGGTCAAGAACAATCTGCAAACGGTGGCCGCCCTGCTCCGTTTGCAGGCGCGGCGCACCAACAACGAAGAAGCGCGCCAGGCGCTGACGGAATCCGTGCGCCGGGTCACCTCGATCGCGCTCGTGCACGACACGTTGTCGATGTCCGTGGACGAGGAAGTGAACCTCGACGAGGTCGTCGACCGGCTGGTACCGATCCTGTCCGACGTGGCAACCGTGAGCACACCCATCAAGGTCCGGCGTGTGGGAAGTTTGGGGGTGTTCTCCGCGGAAAGGGCCACACCGCTCGTCATGGTCCTGACCGAACTCGTGCAGAACGCCATCGAGCACGCCTTCGAACCCGGTGCACCCGGGACGGTCACGATGCGCGCCGAGAGGTCCGCACGCTGGCTCGACGTGGTGATCCACGACGACGGGAAAGGCCTGCCGCCCGGTTTCAGCCTCGAACGTTCCGATCGTCTCGGCCTGCAGATCGTCCGGACACTCGTGGCCGCCGAACTGAACGGTTCCCTGGGCCTGCACCCGGGAACGGACGGCGGAACGGACGCAGTGCTGCGGGTTCCGCTGGGCCGCCGCGGACCTCGGTACTGGAACGCGACGTGACGGCCCACAGAAGCAGGAGGGTGCACAAAGCAAGAGGCCCGGCACCATGTGGTGCCGGGCCCGTCTTCCTCGAAGTACTTCTATACGGTCGTGCGGGCCCGCGTGCGCGCGTTACGGCGCTTGAGTGCGCGTCGCTCGTCTTCGCTCATACCGCCCCAGACACCGGCGTCCTGGCCCGACTCGAGAGCCCAGGAGAGGCATTCGGCGGTGACCGGGCAGCGGTTGCAGACAACCTTGGCATCGGCGATCTGCGCGAGAGCCGGACCGCTGTTGCCTACGGGAAAGAACAACTCGGGGTCTTCGTCGCGACAGATTGCCTTGTGGCGCCAGTCCATCCTTCTGCTCCTTAACTGGGTGCGTAATGCACCATTTTGTCTTGGTGAGTTCATCTGTGCGTAGAGAATGTTTCCGCACTGTTGCTTGTGAATGCTTTCACGAACTGGCGGGATGTCAATAGAAATCCGCCGCACCGTGGGGGAACTCACTTACTAAGGTCGCCCTATGAGGCGCGCCGTCCTTTGTACCCCATGGCAGCCCGGCCCGCGAGGTGGAAACCCGATTTCTCGAGGTCTGCTCAGGATCTGGGCGCAACCACGTCCAGGGCCTCCGGCACCGACACGAACTCCACGTCGTTGCACAGGCCGATGTAATCGCCGTCCATCTGCAGTCCGATCGGCCGGGACGCCGAGATCCGCACCGACGGCACGTCGTCGACCCTGATGAGCTTCTTCGCGCGCGGACTGGCACCGGGGGTCAACAACTGGCGGGCAACACGAAGTGTGGTGACGATCGACGTGGAGGTCATGGCGAAGACGCCGAGGCCACTGTCGTAATTCGTGTCCGGGTTGGTGTGGACCTCCCGTTTGTTCAGATACGTCCACGGACTGGCATTCGACACGAATGCGTAGTGGACGCCCTCGACTCGTTCCTGCCCAGGAACGTGCACCGTGAGCGTCGGCTCGGCGTTCTTCGACCGGAAGAAGACCCGGACCGCTGCCCGCACGTACTGGGCGGGCGTGGCCGGTCGGCCGTTCTTGCGGTGGGCGTCCACGGCCTCACAGACCGCGGCGTCCCACCCGAGACCCGCGTTGAACGCAAACCAGCGGTTGTCGCAGTGGGCCAGACCGATCCTGCGCAGCTCGCCGCGCGCCAGCAGGTCGATGAGCTGGTTGGTGGCGTCGACAGGATCGGCGGCGATGCCGAGTGACCGGGCGAACACGTTCGCCGAACCCCCGGGTACGACGGCGATCGGCGGAACCGGTTCCACCGACTCGACTCGTGTCGACCCCGGCGGGGGCGTACCCAGGAGGCCGTTGACGACTTCGTTGACGGTGCCGTCGCCGCCGTGGACGATGATCAACCCCATTCCGTCCACACAGGCCTGCTGCGCGAGTTCGGCGGCGTGGCCGCGGTGCGTCGTGTGCGCCACCGTCAATCGCACTCTGCTCGACAGTGCATGAGCGAGGAGGTCGCGCCCGGCGGGGGTCGTCGAGGTGGCATTCGGATTGACGATCAGCAGCGCGCGCACAGGGACCAAGACTAGTGGGGCGTTGTGCGTCACCGTCCCGAGCCTGCCGGCGTCTCGGTGTTCTAGGCTTGCCGCGTGCCGAAGCCGCCTCTCAGCCAGTCCACGCCCGCAACGGTCCGCTCCGCGGGTGCACTGGTGTCGCTCGAGGGTGCCGTCGCCGTCGGGGTGGCCGTCGTGCTGGTCGTGCGTGGGCTGCTCGGCCACGATCAGAGTGTGAGCAGCGGCTACGGAACCGCGGCATGGTTCGCCATCCTCGGTGGCGCAGTGCTCGCCGCGGGCGTGGCGTTGATCTTCGGCAGGCGCTGGGGTCGGGCCATCGCGATCGTCGCGCAGTTGCTCCTGCTCCCGGTGGCGTGGTCGCTTCTCACCGATTCACACCAGCCCGTGTTCGGTGTCCTGCTCGGGGTCGTGGTGATCGGTGCTCTCGGCTGCCTGTTCAGCAGCCCCACGTCGAAGTGGATGGCCGCCGAATACGGTCAGGACGAATGACAGTCAGCTCACCTCGGATGCCAGCTTTCCCAGCGGGTCCCCGGTGAGCCGGTAGGTGGTCCACTCGTCCTGAGGATGAGCGTCGAGCGATTCGTAGAACTCGATCGACGGAGTATTCCAATTGATCACCGACCACGACAGTCGCGTGTAGCCGTTGTCGATGCACTCCTTGGCGAGTGTGGCGAGCAGCGCTTTGCCGTGCCCGGCACCTCGTTCGGAGGGGCTGACGAACAGGTCCTCGAGGTAGATACCGTGGGTGCCGTCCCACGTGGAGAAATTGCGGAACCAGACTGCGATGCCGACCACGCGCCCGTCGTCGCTCTCGGCGACGTGCGCGAAGGTGGACGGCTGCGGTCCGAAGAGCGCGTCCTGCATTTGCTCTGCCGTGACGGTGCACGCGTCGCGCGCCTTCTGGTGTTCGGCGAGCTCGTAGATCATGGCCGTGATGGCAGAGACGTCCTCGGGTCGTGCGCGTCTGATCATCGGGAACCTTCCTCGATCGTCACGTTGTGAGTGACCAGTTGTTGTGCGCCATGCTCGAAACCCAGTATCGAGTAGGCGCCGGGCGACAGTGCGAATCGGCGCCCCTCGCTTACCGGCAGATCCGCCCACCGCGCGATGAGGGCGCGAGAGAAGTGGCCGTGCCCTACGAGGATCACGTCGCGGTCGGGAAGCTGCGAATGGGCAACCGAGAGGACGAGATCGCACCGGGCATGAATCTGCTCCGCCTGTTCTCCGCGCGGACAGGGATGAGTCCACACCGTCCAGTCGGGCACCTTCGTGCGTATGTCCGGCGTCGTCAGGCCCTCGTAGGTGCCGTAGTCCCATTCGACGAGCGCGTCCCACGTGCGGTGGATCTTCAGTCCCGCGAGCTGAGCGGTGTCCTGGGCGCGGCGGCGGGGGCTGACGATCACGAGTGGATTGCGCAATCTCAGAGCGTCGAGTGCGGTGCCCAGCGTCCGGGCCTGCCGTTCGCCCACGTCGGTGAGCGGGATATCCGTGCGACCTGTGTGTTTACCGGCACGCGCCCATTCTGTCTCGCCGTGCCGGAGGAGGACGATCCGACGTTCTGACGGCGAATCACTCGGTGGCATTGATCCATCATGTCAGTCGAATCGCGTGTAAGGCTCGCCTCGAGGGGCGAAGTAGGACAGGATCGAGCCGTGACAACGGTTCTTGCAGTGGCAAATCAGAAGGGTGGGGTCGCCAAGACCACCACCGTCGCTTCTCTGGGTGCGGCGCTCGTTGCGCTGGGCAACAAGGTTTTGGTGGTCGATCTCGATCCACAGGGATGTCTGACCTTCTCCCTCGGCCACAATCCTGACCGTCTCGAGGCCTCGGTCCACGAGGTGCTGACCGGCGATCTCGCTGCGAAGGATGCCGTGATCCCCACCGCGGACGGTGTCGATCTGCTTCCTGCCACGATCGACCTGGCCGGTGCGGAAGCGTTGCTCCTGATGCGTCCCGGTCGCGAGTTCGCCCTCAAGCGCGCTCTGGCATCGCTACTGGACGACTACGACACCGTCATCATCGACTGCCCGCCGTCGCTCGGGGTGCTCACGCTCAACGGTCTCACTGCTTCGCAATCGGTGCTGGTCCCGCTGCAATGTGAAACGCTCGCCCATCGCGGTGTGGGCCAGCTGCTGCGGACGGTCCGGGAGGTCCAGCAGATCACCAACCCCGACCTCGTGCTGCTCGGTGCACTGCCCACGCTCTACGACGCCCGGACCACGCACAGTCGCGACGTACTGTCCGATGTGTCCGACAGATACGATCTGCCGGTCCTGTCGCCGCCGATTCCGCGGACCGTCCGGTTCGCGGAGGCGACGGCGTCCGGCGCCACCGTTCTGGCAGGGCGCAAGAACAAGGGTGCGCAGGCCTATCGTGACCTGGCGGACAACCTGGCGAAGCACTGGGCCGGGTCCGAGCTGGTCACGTTCTCGACTGGAAGTGCCGAGTAAGGTCCTCAGGGGTCGGGTTCCAGGCCGCAGGCCAATCCTGTTGCCGGAGTAATGCATCCGTGCCGCCGTCGGCGAAAACGACACTTCCGCAGAGGAGTGTGGAGCCCGGTCCCACCAGGAACTCGACCACGGCTGCGATCTCCTCGGGCCGGCCGCGGCGTCCCAGTGGTACTGGGTAGAAATCCAGGGCTTTCGCCAGCTCGGGGTCGAGGTCGGGCCCGTTCGTCATCGGTGTGTCGATCATCCCGGGTGCGACGGCGTTGAGGCGGATCTTCCGCCCGACCCATTCGGTGCGGACGGCTTCGCGCCGGACCCACCAGGCCAGCGCCAGCTTGGACGCCGGGTATGCCGGAATGGCGGTGGCCTCGTCCCCGAGTTCCAGGGCTCTGGCCTCGTCGCCATCGAGGCATGCGGCTACGAGGTGTTCCGAGATGCCCGGTTGGGTGGTAGTGCTGCTCGACGAGATCACGACCACCGACGCACCCTCGGCCCGCTCGAGTGCCGGCCGCAGTCCGGTGGCGAGGTCGACAGCGCCGAAGTAGTTGACAGCGACGAGTGTCCCGCCGGCAGCGTGGGAGAGCGGTCCGAGTCCCGCACAGCACACGAGCCCGTGCACGACTCCTTCGCTGACCTCGGTTACTGCCGCCACCGCCGCAGACCGGCCTTCAGGGGTCGACAGGTCGGCGACGACGTGGGTGTTCGCGAGGTCGACACCGATGACGTTGTGACCGGCCGAGATGAGTAGCTGACCGGTGGCGGCGCCGATGCCTGACGCGGCGCCCGTGATCACGTAGGTTGCCATTGAAGAATTAGAACACGTTACAGCTCGCGCGAGGGCGGAGTTCTGCTCGGATCGTGCCACTTCGCCATAATGAGCCCGGAATCCCGTGGGTTCCGGGCGAGCAATCGGCACGCAACACGAATTGGGAGTCGTAGTCGCCACCGTTCTGGGAGCGGAAGGCAGCTGGCTCCCGGCGCCCGTGTCGCGTCGATTTGCACGGGATCGTTCGTTCACGCGGCCGCCGGCCTGCTGCACAACCGTCGCGCGACCACGCTCGGGAAATCGGCCAACGCGTTCCGGCGGCTCTACCCCGACATCGATCTCGACCCAGGGGTGCTCTATACCCACGACGGCGAGGTGCTCACCGTGGCGGGCGTGGCGTCGGGAATCGACCTGTGTCCTTACATGATTCGGTGCGACCACGGGGCGTCGGTAGCGAACGAGGCTCTCCGGAACGGGTTCGGTCCGGTGGCTCGTCGAGCAGCGACTGCATACCGGGCCACCTTCCGCTGACCGGACGCGTCGTGTGTGTGCGCATTTGTCCAAGCCTCGGGGGGTCGGCCACGTTACCGTCACAGGCATGACGCCACCGAGCACGATCCCGAAAATACGGGCGCAACCGCTCGTCTCCGTAGCCGACGTCGAACGGGCCGCCGACTGGTATTGCCACGTCCTCGGAGCGGTGAGCGGCCACGGGGGATGCGAGTACGAGCAACTTCTCGTCGACGGAGTTCTGATCCTGCAATTGCACAGGATCGACCTCGGCCACCATCATGGCGCGCTGTGTGACCCGGCGCTCCCGAGGGGTAACGGGGTGGCGATCTGGTTCGAGGCCGGTGATTTCGACGATGTGCTGACACGAATACGAGTTTCGGATGTCGACGTCGTCACCGACGTTCACTTCAATCCCAATGCGGGCCACCGGGAGATCTGGTTGCGTGACCTCGACGGCTACCTTGTTGTGATCGCGGAATCCGCCACGCCGTCAGCGTAGGACGGTGATCCGGTCGCCACGTTGCTCGATGACGAGGTCGCCCGCCACAGCGGTGGTGATCGGTCCCGTACCGGGATCGCGTTCGACCGGAATGGTTCTCAGCCGCGCACCCGTCGACAGGTCGAGAACAGCGATCCCGTTGTCGACCGGCACGAGGAGGCTGCCTGCCATGACGGCCCCGGGACCGAGGGCGCCGGGAAAGCTCCACCGCGGCGCAAGATCGGCGGCGCCCAAAGTCACGACATCGGAACCCGTCCACCACGTGACGACGGAACTGCTTGCCGCAGTGACCGAATCGGGCCCCACTGCAGAGGTGAGAGAGTACTCGGAGACTGCGTTGCCGGTGCCGTCGAACAGACCGATCCGCGGACCGGTGGACTTCCCGCCGGGTAGATACACGGCAGTGGTTTCACCGGACACGCCGAGAACCCGAGCACCCTCGACCCCTGCCTCGACGCCGGCGAGGACGCTGGACCCGTACTCTTCGGGCTCTTGATTGTCCTTCGGTGACGGGTTCATGACGGTCAGTCGGTCACCCTCCTCGCCGGGGCAACGCTCGAGCACGGCGAGCCGGCTACTGCTGGAACCGACGTCGAGCAACGTGCATCCGCTGCGAGGCTGTTTGCCGGGGTTGACGGGTGCGCCGACGCGGCCGTATTCGACGGTGCGCACCAAATCGGAGCGCCACAGCTCGAGTCGGCTGTTCCCACGCGCGGTGACATAGGTTCCATCCGCCGACAACATCACCTCGGGGTCGGCGTCACTGGAACGCTGCGCTACCCGGGCACCGGTGCCGCCGTCGAGTTCCGTCACCTGAGAGCACCCTCGCTCGTCGCGGTAGACCGCCACGACTTTGTCCCACGAGGCGGTCACACCGCACAGCTCACGATCCCGGGAGTACCGCCACAGCTCGTCACCGGACGTACGGTCACGTCCGACGACGTCACCACCGTCCGCGGTCACCACGGCGCCGGCGGCGACGAGAGGTGCAGTGGGGACGGCGCTCGACGCTTCCCACAGCGGATCGAGATTCTCGGGCACGGCCAGAGCCGTGACGAGTGCAGAGGGCGGCTCGGCCGCCGTCACCGAAGTGGTGCCCCTTGCGTCGCTACGGAACCACACGACGACCAGGGCGACCGTCACAATCAGTGCGATTCCGGCCGCGACGGCGAGATCGGCGCGCGAGCGCCGCTCAGGTGCGAGCACGGTAGTAATTTACTCCGCGTTCGTCGTGGCGCCGACCTTCGAGGTCCGGCGGCGACGACGACGGCGCGGCGCGGATGCACCGTCACCCTCGGTGTCGCCGGAAGCAGCGGATTCGGGGGCCGTCGTCTCGGCTGTGACCGACTTGGGGCCGACACTGTCGGTAGGATGCCCACCCCGTGTGCGGCGCCGGGCACGGGTGCGAATCGGGCGAGGAGCCCGCTCGGTGCTGTCGCCGTCCTCGACGGGCGCGGGCTTCTCGGCTTTCGCCGCCGGAGCCGCCTTCACCGAGCCGGTCGTCCCCGCCGGGATCGACAGCTCTTCGTACAGGTGGGGTGAGCTGGAGTAAGTCTCGACGGGGTCCGGGATGTCGAGGCCCAGGGCTTTGTCGATGAGCTGCCACCGCGGAATGTCGTCCCAGTCCACCAGCGTGACCGCGATGCCGGTGCGGCCCGCCCGGCCGGTGCGGCCGATCCGGTGGACGTACGTCTTCTCGTCCTCCGGGCACTGGTAGTTGATGACGTGGGTGACGTCGTCGATGTCGATGCCGCGGGCCGCGACGTCCGTTGCGACCAGTACGTCGATCTTGCCTGTGCGGAACGCCTTCAGCGCCTTCTCACGAGCGACCTGATTGAGATCGCCGTGGACGGAGCCCACGGAGAAACCGCGCTCGGCGAGATCGTCGGCGACCTTCTGGGCGGTGCGCTTGGTGCGGGTGAAGATCATCGTCGCGCCGCGGCCCTCGGCCTGCAGCACGCGGGCCACCATCTCCGCCTTATCGAGCGCGTGCGCCCGGTAGATGTGCTGGCTGGTCCGGTCGTGCACCGCAGAGTCGTCGGCCTGCTCGGCGCGGATGTGCGTCGGCTGGGTGAGGAACGTGCGGGCCAGCGTGATGATCGGACCCGGCATGGTCGCCGAGAACAGCATCGTCTGACGCTTGTCCGGCACCATCCCGAGGATGCGCTCGATGTCGGGCAGAAAGCCCAGGTCGAGCATCTCGTCGGCCTCGTCGAGAACGAGGACCTCGACCTTGCCCAGGATCAGATGACCCTGGTTGGCGAGGTCGAGCAGGCGGCCCGGGGTGCCCACGACGACGTCGGCGCCCTTCTGGAGCGTTGCGATCTGCGTTTCGTACGGGCGGCCACCGTAGATGGCGAGAACCTCGAGCTTGTTCTTCTCGCCCTTCAGGTACTTCGCCGCGTTGTCGAGGTCCTTGGTGACCTGAATGCACAGCTCGCGGGTCGGCACGATGACCAGTGCCCGGGGGGTGCCGTCGAGCTTGGCCGTTCCGGTGGTGCCACTGGAGATGCGGTGGAGCAGCGGGACACCGAAACCGAAGGTCTTTCCCATGCCCGTGCGGGCCTGACCGATCAGGTCGTCGCCTGCGAGGGCGAGCGGCAGGGTCAGTTCCTGGATGGCGAACGTGCGCTCGATGCCCTGCTCGTCGAGAGCCCGGACGATTTCGTCACGAACGCCGAGTTCGGCAAAGGTGGGAGCAACGTGAGTGGAGTCGAGCTGCGCAGACAGCGTGGTCTCGGTCGCGTCGTCTTCATGGTCGACAGTGATCTTGCTCAGGGGACTAGCCTTCCTCGTAGCTGCACGCACGCACGAGGTAAGGGCCAGGCCGCCGTTCGGCCCGATTTCCCAGTCGACGCTTGTCGAGATCCTCTTCCGAGTGATCCTGCCTCTGCCTCAGCGCGGAAATTCGAAGAATTTCGGCGAGGCGCGGCTGGGACCGTCGATCAGGTGCGCGCACATTATCGGTGGAGAACCGCTGACCACATCGTGAACGCGATCAGTGCCGGACCGGCGTTCGATGGTGACGAACGTGGCGACGAGCGGCTATCCACCATCATTGTAGCCGGACAACGCCCGCTCGCCGGTTGCTCATGGGGAATGTCACTCCCCGACGCACTAGGCTGGGGCGCCATGGAGCCCAACACGCCTGCCTCGTCGAACTCGACCATTCCCGCTGATCACCCCGGTGTCAGCGAACTCTTCGCGGTCCTTGCATACGGCGAGATCTCCGCCTTCTACCGGTTGTCCGAGGACGCGCAGATGGCGCGAACCCTCGAGGGTAAGGTCGCGCTCGCCAGCATGGCAGCCGCCGAAATGGGCCATTTCGAAATGCTCGAGCGCGCGTTGACCGCGCGCGGATTCGACATCTACGAGGCCATGGACCCGTTCGTGCGCGCGTTGGACAACTACCACGCCTCGACGACGCCCTCCACCTGGCTCGAGGCGCTCGTCAAGGCCTATGTCGGTGACGGAATCGCCGCCGACTTCTACCGCGAGATCGGCCATTCCCTGCCCGCCGAGGCGGCCGGAACGGTCGAAGAAGTGCTGTCACAGACCGGCCACTCAGAGTTCGTCGTACACGAGGTGCAGCGGGCGATCGCCGCCAGCAACCGGGACAAGGACCGCCTCATGCTGTGGGGCCGGCGTCTGCTCGGTGAAGCGATCACGCAGGCGCAATTCGTGTTGGCGCAGCGCGAGGCGCTGACCGATCTCGTGATCTCCGCGTCGGGAGACCTCAATGGTGTCGTCGCCTTGTTCGACCGCATGCAGAAGATGCACGCCGAGCGCATGGCGGTGCTCGGTCTCGTGTGACATCGCCCCATGCGGACGCCCTGTTCGCTCAGGGCACAGCGCACCTGCGCGCCCCGGCGGGGCCGACTGCATTAGCCTGGCCAGGACAGCTGATGTTTCTCGGAGAGTTCGGAGGTTGACCGTGGAGGTCAAGATCGGTGTAATCGACAGCCCACGTGAGCTCATCGTCAGCAGCGAGCAGACCCCGGACGAGGTCGAGACACTGGTCTCGGGCGCCCTCGGCGGCGGCGACGGGATCCTGTCTCTGCAGGACGACAAGGGACGCAAGTTCCTCATCCAGGCGGCGAAGATTGCGTACGTGGAGATCGGTCCGTCGGATATCCGCAAGGTCGGGTTCGCTCCCACTGCGTGACGGTGTACGAGAAAGGGCCCGCAGCCGTAACCGGCTGCGGGCCCTTTCTCGTACACCTAGGTTCTAGCGCTGCTCAGGATGCAGCGGCACGCGGGACAGACCACCCCACGCCAGGGTGACGGTGGTGTCGACCGCTTCTTCCTTGGGAATGGGACGCGCCGCTTCGAGCCAGTAGCGCGCCGTGAACTGACTTGCGCCGACCAATCCCACAGCCAGGATGCGGGCGCGATAGGGATCGAGACCGGAATCGTGACTGACGAGGTCGAAGACGGCGTCGACGCACGCCTCGGTGGCCTGCTCGACACGGCTCTGAACCTGAGGTTCGCCCATCAGGTCCGACTCGAACACCAACCGGAAGCCCTGCGAATCATTGTCGACGAAGTCGAAGAACGCCTGGACCGCCGCACGGACGCGCTGCTTGTTGTCGGTGGTCGATCGCAATGCCTGACGGACACCCGAGATCAGGCTGTCGACATAGCTCTGCAGAACGGCGACATACAACTCGAGCTTGCCGGGAAAGTGCTGGTAGAGGACGGGCTTGCTCACTCCGGCGCACTCGGCGATCTCGTCCATACCGGCAGCATGGTACCCGCGCGTGACGAAGACCTCGCTGGCTGCAGCGAGTAGCTGCAGTCGCCGGGCGTCGCGGGGGAGACGCGTACTGCGCCGCGGCCCGTTACCCTTTCCGGTGGTGGCGTCGCGATCGGAGTTCGTCCGATCTGCGAGTTCAGTCATAGCGCTTTCCAATCTGCACAAGTATTCCGCGTCACATTCTGTGTAACTGTGTGAACGATACCCGCGCGTAGGAATCCGTTCATGGTGGACTCACAGGTCGATGTCCGACTGCAATATTGCCTGACCGGTAACTGCCCGGATCCCCGCTTGCGGCCATACCAGCTGGCACGGGTTGCCCCAGTGTTGCGGGTGGTCCGGGGCGGACACGCCGAAGAGGACATCGGTGGACGGCTGGGACGAGCTGATGCCGGACTGTGAGATTCTGGCGTCGTGACTGACCGAGGAGGACCGCGCGTGCGCGGCAGGGCTCCCGAGAGCTCCGATCACGGGGAGTGGCCATCGCGCAGCCTGAATCAGCGTGTCGCCGCACCCGGTGCCTCTCGGTCCACTTCCCGGGCGCAATCCCATCAACCTCTCCGTGCGCAGTGGGATCCGATCACCGGGGACGTCACCAAACCCCGGACCCCCCGGCCGGAACGGCAGGTTCGGAAACAGAGCAGGGTGGGCCGATTCGTCTCCACCTATGGGTGGCGCGCCTATGCGATACCGATCCTGTTCGTGGTCACGATCTTCGTCGTGGTCGACGCGGTGCGCGGCACTGGCGCCGGAGATCCGGCAGCGAGCACCGACACTCCCGGATTCGGGACGCTGTCCCGGGACACGGACGGCTCGAGCGTCATCGGAGTGCCTCCCGAGGCGGATGGAAACTTCGCGGCCGATCTGCCATCCGGAGCGTTGCCGGAAGGCGGCCCGTTCACCACTGCGGGGGCCCGCACGTGGCGGGTGGTGCCCGGCTCGGGTCCCAAGGTCGGACAGGGTACCGAGCGGGAGTTCACCTACTCCGTCGAAATCGAGGACGGCGTGGACACCTCGGGATTCGGGGGCGACGAATCCTTCGGGCGCATGGTCGACCAGACCCTGTCCAACCCGAAGAGCTGGACCAAGGACCCACGGTTCGCGTTCCGGCGCGTAGACCAGGGCGACCCTGACTTCCGCGTGTCCCTGACCTCCCAGATGACCATCAGGGAGGCCTGCGGATACGACATCCAGCTCGAGGTGTCCTGCTACAACCCCGGGATCGACCGCGTCCTCCTCAACGAACCCCGCTGGGTGCGCGGAGCCATCGCCTTCCAGGGTGACATCGGTTCGTATCGGCAGTACCAGATCAACCACGAGGTCGGTCATGCGATCGGCTACCAGGATCACCAACCCTGCGAAACGGAGGGCGGTCTCGCCCCGGTGATGATGCAGCAGTCGTTCGGCACCTCCAACAACGACATCGCCGAACTCGACCCCGAAGGGATAGTGCCCAAGAATGGCCTGACGTGCCATTTCAATCCTTGGCCGTTCCCGCGTGGCTGAGTTGAGCCCATGTGTCCCGCCGGCGTGGCGGGGGGAAGAATGGGGGTTGCCGGGGTGTTGACAGTGACATCGTCGAGGAGTCGACAGTGACATTGTCGAGGAGTCGACGTTGAGGACATTGTCGAGGTGTCGCCAAGGGGACGTCTCGACGCCGGAAGCCGTCGTGCAATCGTCAGGAGTGGATCGTGTCGCTTGACCGTTCTGGAAGAACCCCGCAGCCACTGCCACCGCTGGTGGAGCCGGACGCCGAACTCTCGCGTGACGAGGTGGCTCGCTACAGCAGGCACCTGATCATCCCCGAGGTCGGCATGGCGGGGCAGAAGCGGCTGAAGAATGCCAAGGTCCTCGTCATCGGCGCGGGCGGCCTGGGCTCGCCGGCGTTGCTCTATCTCGCCGCTGCAGGTGTCGGAACCCTCGGCATCGTGGAGTTCGACGAGGTCGACATGTCCAATCTGCAACGTCAGGTCATCCACGGCCGCTCGGACGTGGGCAGGCCGAAGGCGGAAAGCGCCCGCGACTCCATCAAGGAGATCAACGAACACGTCGACGTCCGGCTGCACGAGTTCCGGCTCGAACCCGACAACGCGGTGGAGCTGTTCGGTCAGTACGACCTGATCCTCGACGGCACCGACAACTTCGCCACCCGCTATCTGGTCAACGATGCCGCTGTCCTGGCACACAAGCCGTACGTGTGGGGTTCCATCTACCGTTTCGAGGGGCAGGCGTCGGTGTTCTGGGAGGACGCACCGGATGGGCGCGGACTCAATTACCGCGACTTGTACCCGGAGGCGCCGCCGCCCGGAATGGTCCCGTCGTGCGCCGAAGGGGGAGTGCTGGGGGTGCTGTGCGCCTCGATCGGGTCGATCATGGCCACCGAGGCGGTGAAGCTGATCACCGGTATCGGTGAATCGCTGCTCGGCCGGCTCATGGTCTACGACGCGCTCGACATGACGTATCGCACCATCACCCTTCGCCGTGACCCGGCACGCACACCGATCACCGAACTGATCGACTACGACGCCTTCTGTGGCGTCGTCTCCGACGAGGGTCAGGCTGCAGCGGCCGGGTCGACCATCACCGCGACGGAGCTGCGGGATCTTCTCGATGCGGGGAAGGACATCCAGATCGTCGATGTGCGCGAACCCGTCGAATGGGACATCGTCCATCTGCCCGGCGCGGTGCTGATCCCGAAGGACCGCATCCTGTCCGGGGAGGCTCTCGCCGAGCTGCCGCAGAACAAGCCAATCGTGCTGCACTGCAAGACCGGCGTGCGGTCGGCCGAAGCGCTGGCCGCCCTCAAGAAGGCCGGCTTCTCCGACGCGACACATCTACAGGGTGGAGTCATCGCGTGGGCCAGGCAGGTAGACACCAGCCTGCCCGTGTACTGACTTCGGCGGCACCTGGTCAGCGCGCCTTCCGGGGTCGCCGGGTCACCCGGCGGTAGCGTTGACATCGTGAGCACAGGACAACCCCCTCAGCACGTGTGCTCCACGTTCGGCCTCCGGGAAGTCGAGCCCATTCCACTCGGTGCGGACTGGGACGGCGGGTGGCTCTGTGGAGACGTAGTCCTCTCAGCCGTCGCCGACCACGCCCGTGCCGCCTGGTCGGCCAAGGTGCGGGAAACCCTCGAAGTGGACGGGGTGCGGCTCGCTCGTCCGGTGCGTTCGACCGACGGCCGGTATGTGGTGTCGGGGTGGCGTGCGGACACGTTCATCGAGGGCACGCCCGAACCCCGGCACGACGAGGTGGTGTCGATGTCGGGTCGGCTGCACGCCGCGACGTCCCAATTGGAGCGTCCCCGATTCCTGGTGCAGCCTCCCGTCGCCCCGTGGGCGGAGGTCGACGTCTTCGTGGCGGCCGATCGGGCCGCGTGGGAGAAGATTCCCCTGCGCGGCGCGAAGGGTGCCGAGCAACTCGAAACGCCGTCGCCGGACGGGCGCAAGAGCCTGGAACTGATCACCGGCCTGGCGACTCTGCGTAAACCTGTGGTCAGTCCTGATCAGCTCGTGCACGGGGACCTGTTCGGCACCGTGCTGTTCGCGGGTGCCCTGGCACCCGGCATCACCGACATCACCCCGTACTGGCGGCCCGCGGCGTGGGCGGCCGCGGTGGCCGTCGTGGACGCCATCTCCTGGGGTGGGGCGGACGAGGCCCTGATCGGACGCTGGGAAGACCTTCCCGAGTGGCCGCAGATGCTGTTGCGTGCCGTTCTGTTCCGTCTTGCCGTCCATGTGCTGCACCCCCGATCCACGGCCGAAGCCTTCCCCGGACTCGCCCGTACCGCCGACGTGGTGCGACTGCTGCTCTGAGTGGACGTGCCGAGGGGGCCCGGCTAGTCGAGAAGTTCGGCGAAGAGGTCCCGCGCGGCGAGCGATGCGCGATGCTCGTCTCCGTCGATGACGGCCCGCACGAGGCGTTCGTGCTCCTCGTGCAATCCCTCACCGGTGGCGTGCACATGCTGATCCACGGTGTGCTCGATCGCGGGGAGCAGCGAGTCGTAGAACTCCAGATACACCGCGTTGTGACTGGCTTCCACAATCGCGCGGTGAAGGGCGACATCGGCTGTGATCGCCGCATCCGCCGATTCCTCCCACAGGCGTCGGCGTTCGCGCTGCAAGCCCTCGAGGCGGGCGACGTCTTCGGGCGTGCGCCGCCGGGCGGCGAGCACGGCGGCGGTCACGTCGAGGGCCTGGCGGAGTTCCAGGACGTCGCGCTCGTGGGCCCCGGCGAAGTACTTTCCGAGGGTTCCGCCGACATCGGAGGTGGCGACGACGTAGGTCCCCGATCCCTGCCTCCGTTCGAGCAGCCCGGTATGGACCAGCGCTTGGACGGCTTCCCGGACGGTGTTGCGTCCCGTTCCGGTCAGTTCCGACAGCGCCGTCTCGGTCGGAATCTTTTCGCCGACCGCCCAGCGTCCGCTGCAGATCTCTTCCCGCAACTGCTCGGTGACCTGCGAGATGAGGCTCGCACGCCGAATCGGTTTTCCAAAGGTCATCCGGTCATCCTATGATTTCTCAGGTGAAACTTCTGCGCGGCCGCCTACTCGTCTTCTGCGCGATCGCCATGTCTGCGCTCGTCCTCAGGTTGGCGGTCACGTCGTTCAGCCCACTCGCGTCTCAGATTCGTGAGGACATCGGCTTCTCACCCACCGTCGTCGGAGTGTTCGGGATGGTGCCGACGGCGATGTTCGCGCTGTTCGGCCTGACCACTCCGCTCGTCGCCAAGCGATGGGGGCTGGAACGGACGGCGCTGGTGGCCATGTTGATGGCCGGGGTGGGAATGTTCACTCGGGCGCTGGTGAACGACACGTGGTCGTTGCTGGCGCTGTCGGCGCTCGCGCTCGCGGGGATGGGTATCGGCAACGTGGTCATTCCCCCGCTCGTCAAGCGCTACTTCTCCGACTCGCTGGCCGCGATGAGTTCGGTGTATATCGTCGGTGTGCAGATCGGGACCATCGTCCCGGCTTTCGTTGCGGTCCCTCTCGCGGAGGCGTTCGGCTGGCGTACTTCGATCGGTGTGTGGGCCGTGGTCGGTTTCGCGGCAGCACTTCCGTGGACCGTGGTGCTGGCGCGGGCGCGTCGCCGGGCAGCCTCCACGCCGGCGGGAGCGGCTGTCGGTGTTCCCCCGGGAACGCCACACGGCAAGGCGTGGCGATCACCCGTCGGCTGGGGGATGGCGGGAATGTTCGGGATGACGTCGATGATCACGTATTCGATGTTCACCTGGATTCCGGACGTCCTCGCCGATGCGGGCGCGAGCGAGGCGTTCGGTGGCGCAATGGTGGGTCTCTTCTCCTTCATGGGGCTCGTGTCCGCGTTCGGTGCTCCTACTCTGTGCGCACGAATGCGTAATCCCTTCCCGGTGGTGATCGGCTGCGCGCTCTGTTACCTCGTGGCCTTCTCCGGCCTGCTGTTCGCGCCGATGGCGGCCCCGGTCCTGTGGGTGGTGCTGCTCGGGCTCGGGCCCAGTACCTTCCCGATGTCGCTGACGCTCATCAATCTGCGCACCCGCACACACCTCGGCTCGGCGACGTTGTCGGGTTTCACGCAGGGTGTGGGGTACGCCGTCGCGTGTCTCGGTCCGCTACTGTTCGGCGTGTTCCACGATTCCACCGACGGCTGGGCGCTGTCGTTCGGATTCTTGACCGTCGCGGTAGTGATCCTCGTCATAGCGGGAGCTCAGGCCTGTAAGCCGCGGATGCTCGAGGACAGCTGGAACGGCGTTTCGGACGCTCGTCGACACGCTGCGGAAACGTCCACGAAACCTCACATCGACTCCGTCGGGAAGTGAGGATCAGTTGACGTTGCGGTCACCGACCGCAGCACCGCCGCAACACCCGTTTTCTACCTTTGGGTCTCCCACACAACGAGGAGGCCCGGGTGAAGCATTACATCGAGCACTGGGACGCAGAAGACGTCGACGCCTGGGAGGCGGGCAACAAGAACATCGCCAAGCGGAACCTGATCTGGTCGGTCGTCGCCGAACACGTCGGCTTCTCCGTCTGGTCGATCTGGTCGGTCATGGTTCTGTTCATGCCCACCGATATCTACGGCATCGACGCGGCGGGCAAGTTCTTCCTCGTCGCCGTTCCCACTTTGGTCGGCTCGGTGCTCCGGATTCCCTACACCGTGGCAACGGCCCGCTTCGGCGGCCGTAACTGGACCATCTTCAGTGCCCTGGTGTTGCTGATCCCGACGCTGTTCACCCTGTACCTGATGATGAACCCCGGGGCCTCGTACACGACCTTCATGCTCGTGGCCGCACTCGCCGGAGTCGGCGGCGGAAACTTCGCTTCGTCGATGACCAACATCAACGCTTTCTACCCGCAGCGGCTCAAGGGCTGGGCCCTCGGCCTCAACGCGGGCGGCGGCAACATCGGTGTCCCGATGATCCAGCTGGTCGGTCTTCTCGTGATCGCCACCGTGGGCAACACGGAACCGTGGATCGTCTGTGCGGTCTACCTGGTGTTCATTGCGGTGGCAGCGGTCGGCGCCGCCCTGTTCATGGACAACCTCGGCAACCAGAAGTCCGATCTCCGCTCGATGGCCAAGGCGCTGAAGTTCTCCGATTCGTGGGTCATCAGCTTCCTCTACATCGGCACCTTCGGATCCTTCATCGGGTTCAGCTTCGCGTTCGGCCAGGTTCTGCAGATCAACTTCCTCGCCGGTGGTGAGACTCCCGCACAGGCTGCACTGCATGCGGCGCAGATCGCCTTCATCGGTCCGCTGCTCGGGTCCATCGCGCGACCGATGGGCGGCAAGCTCGCCGACCGGATCGGTGGCGGGAAGATCACGCTGTACACCTTCGTTGCCATGGCGCTCGCCGCCTCCGTGCTCGTGACCGCCGGCACCATCGACGACGGCACGCCCGGCGCCGCCACGGCAGGCGTGATGGTGGCCTTCGTCTTCGGCTTCATCGCCCTGATCCTGCTGGCGGGTATCGGCAACGGTTCCGTCTACAAGATGATTCCGTCGATCTTCGAGGCCAAGGCGCAGGGCCTCGACGGGCTGAGCCGGGAGGCCAAGGCGGCCTGGTCGCGTGCAATGTCGGGAGCCCTCATCGGTTTCGCGGGCGCTATCGGAGGCCTCGGCGGTGTCGGCATCAACCTGGTGCTGCGCGCCTCCTACGGCGGGTCTGCCAAGTCGGCGACCATGGCGTTCTGGGTGTTCCTCGCCTTCTATATCGCCTGCATCGCCGTCACCTGGGTCGTCTTCCTGCGCCGCCCGTCCATCGCTCGCGGCATCTCCGTCACCGACGGCGACGAGAAGGTCTCCGTCTCGGCGTGACCAACGAGCAGTTACCGCAAGAACTCGAGTATTTCAGCTAGAAGGAGCGACGGCATGAGCCGCAAGTCAGCAGTAGTTATCGGGCACGGAATGGTCGGGCACCGCTTCGTCGAGGCGCTCCGCGCACGCGACGAGTCGGACGACTGGTCGGTGACGGTGCTCTGCGAGGAGCCCCTCCCCGCGTACGACCGCGTGGGCCTCTCCTCCTATGTGGGTGCGTGGGACCCCAAGGAGCTTGCGCTCGCAGGCAACGACTACCAGGGCGATGCCCTGGTGGACCTCCGGATCGGCCGCAGGGCCGCGTCCATCGATCGTGAGTCGCGCAAGGTCACGACCGATTCGGGGGAGGTCGTCGCCTACGACGCTCTGGTCATGGCGACGGGGTCGTACCCGTTCGTTCCGCCGATCCCGGGCCACGATCGCCCGGAGTGTTTCGTCTACCGCACGCTCGACGACCTCGACGGTATCCGCGCCCGGGCGGAGGCGGCCGGTCCCGGCGCTGTCGGCGTCGTGGTCGGCGGCGGTCTGCTCGGTCTCGAGGCAGCGAATGCACTCAAGCTGCTGGGCATGACCCCGCACGTGGTCGAGTTCGCACCCCGGCTGATGCCGCTACAGGTCGACGAGGGCGGTGGAGCGCTGCTGGCCAAGCTCGTCACCGACCTCGGCGTCACCGTCCACGCGGGTGTCGGTACCGCGGGGATCACCGAAGGCCCCGACGGCATCACTGTCGAACTGTCGGACGGTTCGACCATCGAGGCAGGGCTTCTGGTCTTCTCCGCCGGCGTGCGGCCCCAGGATCAGCTGGCCCGCGACGCGGGGCTCGACGTCGGCGAGCGTGGCGGAATTGTCACCGACCTCGGGTGCCGTACGTCCGACGAGAACATTTATGCGGTCGGGGAGTGCGCCGCGGTGGAGGGCCGCTGCTACGGGCTCGTCGCTCCCGGTTACACCACCGCGGAGATCGTCGCGGACCGCCTCCTCGGAGGAGACGCCGAGTTCCCGGGCGCCGATCTGTCGACCAAATTGAAGTTGATGGGTGTGGACGTCGCCAGCTTCGGTGACGCCCTTGCGCAGACCCCAGGCGCGCTCGAGGTCGTCCTCAACGACGCCGCGAAGGGCACGTACGCCAAGCTCGTCGTGTCGGACGACGCCAAAACCCTGCTGGGTGGCATTCTCGTCGGCGATGCGTCCGCGTATGCGTCGCTGCGTCCGCTGGTGGGCCGCGAACTGCCGGGTGATCCGGCGTCCCTCATCTCCCCGGCTGGCGAGAAGCCAGGTGCCGGGTCGCTTCCCGACGACGCCGAGGTGTGCTCCTGCAACGGTGTCACGAAGGGCGCGATCTGTGGGGCCATCGCGGAGGGCGCCTGCGACATCGCGCAGGTGAAGAGCTGCACCAACGCCGGAACCACCTGTGGTGGCTGCCTTCCCACCATCAAGCAGTTGCTGGCTTCGTCGGGCGTGGTGATGTCGAAGGCGCTGTGCGAGCACTTCGAGCAGTCGCGTGCCGAACTCTTCGAGATCGTGCAGGCCACCGACACCCGCACCTTCTCCGCGCTGATTTCCAAGTACGGCAAAGGTTCCGGATGTGACATCTGCAAGCCAGTGGTCGCCTCGATCCTCGCTTCCACCGATTCCGATCACATCCTGCACCGCAACCAGGCCGGCCTGCAGGACACCAACGACCACTTCCTGGCGAACATCCAGAAGAACGGCACCTACTCGGTGGTGCCGCGGATGCCCGGTGGCGAGTGCACGCCGGAGCAGCTCATCGTCATCGGCGAGGTGGCCCGCGACTTCGGTCTGTACACCAAGGTCACCGGTGGTCAGCGCATCGACCTCTTCGGTGCCCGCGTCGAGCAGTTGCCTGCCATCTGGAAACGCCTCGTCGACGCCGGCATGGAGTCGGGTCAGGCGTACGGCAAGTCGCTGCGCACCGTGAAGAGCTGTGTCGGGTCCACCTGGTGCCGCTACGGAGTCCAGGACTCCGTGGGCATGGCGGTCGACCTGGAGAACCGCTACCGCGGATTGCGGTCGCCGCACAAGATCAAGTTCGGTGTCTCGGGTTGTGCCCGCGAATGCGCCGAGGCGCGCGGCAAGGACGTCGGCGTCATCGCCACCGAGAACGGCTGGAACCTGTACGTCGGCGGTAACGGCGGTCAGTCGCCGAAGCACGCGCAGCTGCTCGCAGGTGGACTCGACGACGAGACGCTGGTCCGCTACATCGACCGCTACCTCATGTTCTACATCCGCACTGCGGACCGCCTCCAGCGCACGGCGCCGTGGGTGGATTCCCTGGAGGGCGGGCTCGAGCACCTCAAGGCAGTGGTGTGCGAGGACAGCCTGGGCATCGCGGCCGAGCTCGAAGCAGCGATGGACAAGCACGTCGAGGGATATCGGGACGAATGGGCGGGTGTGCTCGAGGATCCGGAGAAGCTGTCCCGATTCGTGTCGTTCGTCAACGCGCCGGAGGAGGCCGATCCGACCGTCGCCTTCGACGAGACCGGTGTCCGGAAGGTTCCCGTGCTGATGGGAATGCCGAAATTCGCAGCTTCTACCTCGGAGTAATCCCTTCTTAACGCCCACGAAACACCAGACCCGAAGTATGTACCCCACACGGAAATGCACCAGCCCCAAAGGAGGACTGTGATGACCGTCGTCGACGTGAGCGTGCACAGTGCCAGTGGAAACAGGCGCGAGAGCGTCCAATCAGGCCGGCTCGAATGGACGTCCGCATGCCCACTCAGCCGATTGATCCCCGGACTCGGCGTGGCCGTCCTGCTGCGCGGCGGTGAGCAGGTGGCGCTGTTTCTTCTCGAGGACGGATCCCTGCGCGCAGTCGGGAACATCGATCCGTACGGGCGCGCAGCAGTGATGTCCCGCGGCCTCGTCGGTGACCGCGCAGGAGAGCCCACCGTGGCGTCGCCCCTGCTCAAGCAGGTGTTCTCGCTGATCGACGGTCGTTGCCTCGACGACGAATCAGTTCGCCTGCCCGTGTACGACGTGCGCGTCTGGGCCGGTGTCGTCCAGATTCACAGTTCACATGGGAATGTCGCGGAAGCACCGGCTGACGACGTGTCCGTGGCGGGGGCTCCGAGTTCGTGAACGAGGGGACACCCCTGTGTGGGTTCACGGTCGGGATCACTGCGTCACGACGTGCCGAGGAGTTCGCGACACTTCTGACGAGGCGTGGCGCCACCGTGGTTCACGCTCCGGCGATCCGGATCATTCCGCTGGCCGATGACACCGAGCTCGAGCGCGTCACGCGTCAGATCATCGACAGTCCGCCCGACATCGTGGTCGCCACCACGGGAATCGGATTCCGCGGCTGGATGGAGGCCGCGGAAGGCTGGGGCGAAGCGGAAGAGCTCGGCCGGGCACTGGCAGCGAGCCGACTGCTGGCCCGGGGTCCCAAGGCCAAGGGTGCTATCCGCGCCGCCGACCTGAGGGAGGAATGGTCCCCGGCGTCGGAATCGTCGGCGGAAGTACTCGACCACCTCCTCGGTGAGGGTGTCGAAGGCAAACGGATCGCCGTGCAGCTACATGGCGCCACCACCGAATGGGAACCGATCGCCGACTTCTGCGAGGTGCTTCGGTGCGCCGGCGCCGACGTGATCGCCGTGCCGGTCTATCGGTGGACACCGCTCGAAGATCAGGCCCCGATGGACCGGATGATCGATCTCATCGCCAGCGGCGGACTCGACGCGGTGAGCTTCACCAGTGCACCGGCAGTGGCGTCGCTCCTGACGCGAGCCAAGGAAACCGGACTGATCGAGATGGTGCTGCACTCGCTCCGCCATCGCGTGCTCGCCGTGTGTGTGGGACCCGTGACGGCCGGGCCGTTGCGTGAGTTGGAGGTCCCGACGACGATGCCGGAACGTTCGCGACTCGGCGCCCTGGCCCGGCACATCGCCGACGAGCTGCCCCGGCGCGCCAACAAGATCCAGACTGCGGGCCATGAACTCAGCATCCGGGGAGGTTGTGTGGTGGTCGACGGTGAGGTCCGGCAGTTGCCGCCCGCAGCGATGTCGTTGATGCGGACACTGGGCGCACGTCCGGGGCGCGTCGTTCCCCGCGAGGAGTTGCTCGCCGCGTTGCCCGGGGGCGGCGGTGACACCCATGCGGTGGAGACGGCTGTGGCTCGGCTCCGCGCGTCCCTGGGAGCACCGAAAGCGGTGCAGACGGTGGTCAAGCGCGGTTACCGCCTGGCGCTCGACCCGGTCGACTGCGTCGATTCTCGTGAGGAGGGCGTTCGATGAACGAGCCAGCGCTGGTACTGGTGGCACACGGCACGCGGAGTTCGCGCGGCGTGGAGATGATCGCCACGCTCGCGGATGCCGTCGCCGAGCAGGTCGGTCCGACGCGCGTCGCCTTCGTGGACGTTCTCGGACCGTCGCCGTCCGAGGTACTGCGGGACATCACCGGCCCCGCGGTCGTGGTTCCGGCGTTTCTGGCGTCCGGGTATCACGTCCACACCGACGTTCCTCGGGAAGTCGCGGACAGCGGGCACCCGTCGGTCGCCGTCACGCGGGCACTCGGTCCTGACCCCGTACTCGCCGCAGTACTCCTGCGGCGTCTCGTCGATGCCGGGTGGCAGCCGGGGGATGCCGTCGTCCTCGCTGCGGCGGGATCGTCCGACCCCCGCGCACTCAGTGACGTGCGCCGCGCCGCAGCGATGTTGGCGGAACTCGCGGCGACGCGGGTCCGCATAGGATTCGTGGCTACCGCCGAGCCTCGCGTACCGGCTGTCGTCGGGTCGCTGCGCGCGCAGGGTGAAAAGCGAGTGTTCATCGCCTCGTACCTCCTCGCGCACGGACTCTTCCACGCCCGACTCGGTGACGCAGGGGCGGATGGTGTCGCGGAGCCGTTGGGAGTCGATCCGGCCGTCGTCGGGTTGGTGGCCGAGCGCTACCGCAGTGGCATACCTGCCGAACAGCACACCCTGTCGTTCCAGCGCTGACCCGTCAGCGCGGTAGCGGCACCAGCTCTGCCAGATCCCCGTCGGCTGCGCCCGCCGGGACCAGCGCCAACGCTTCGCGGTCGATGATGCCCGCGAGATGCGCGGTCCGGATTCCGGGGTCGACCCGCCACGTGCCGTCGGGCTGCGGGACGGCGGGCAGGATCCGGGTGGCATCGCCACTGACCTCGGATGCATTCGCGATACGAGCCAGCTGACGTGGCGCCTGGGTGCGACCCGTGAGTGCGGCCACGATGGACGGAACCGTGATCAGGAGCGTCGCGACCGCGGCGTACGGGTTTCCGGGCAGCCCGAGCACCACCCGTCCGTCGGGCAAAAGGGCGGTCACCTGCGAACCGCCGGGGCGGCACTGCACCCTTCCCACCACGATCCGGGCCTCCGCGCGGTCGAGCGCCGCACGCAACTGATCCGCCGCGCCGCCACCGGTCGCCCCCACGATCACGATCAGATCGGGCTGGCGGACTTCCCGGAACAATTCGTCGAAGCTGTCGGACTTGTCCCGCAGGTGCGTGTCCGCGACCGTCCGGATGCCACACCACGAGAGGAACTGGGGGAGAACGGGTCCCAGAGCGTCCCGCGTCTGCCCTCGTCGAAGCGGACCTTCCCGCCGGATCTCGTCTCCGGTCACCGCCACGTGCGCGCGGACGGGGCCGCGTACCCCCGCAGTGGTCACCTCCGCGCTCGCGGCTGCGGAGACGAGTGCCGGCGTGACGGCCGTGCCCTCCACCGCGAGCCGGTAGCCCTCGTGCCAGTCCTCGCCGCGCCGCCGCGCGTCGTCGCGCACGGGGGCGTCCTGGCTGCGGGACAGTTGCGGTCCGTCGGAAGTGTTTGTCACTACGGCGAATTCGTCGCGCACGACGGCGGTGGCGCCGCTGGGGAGGTGCGCGCCCGTCGCAATCCGGGCCGCCTCGCCATCCGCCAGTTCGAGTTCCTCGGAGCTGCCCGCGAACCGGATGTCGTCGCGCAGCACCCACGGACCGTCGCCCGCAACGGCGTATCCGTCCATGGCGGAGACGGCGATGCGCGGCAGAGCTTCGGCGGCGAGCAGCGGCTCGGCGAGTGTGGCGCCGAGTGACGTGCCGAGCGTCGCGGACCGCGGCGGGAGTGGGGGGACCACCTCGAGGATCGCGCGCCTGGCCTCGGCGATCGTGACCGGCGACGTAGCGGCCCTGCTGCGGGCCCGATCGATGTCCTCCGGTGTGTCGCAGTCGGTGACGCCGCGGAAGAGTACCGTGCCGAACGTTTCGGGAACGAGGGCCTTCATCGGCTGATTGATCGCCGACCCGAGCGAGCGGACACGGTCGGTCAACGCGCCGACGCGCCACGCGGACAACAGGAACTGCAAGCGGCCCGACTCGTCGACCGCGAACACGGTGTCGGCGTCCTGCACGGCGGCGGCGAGAGCCTCCACCATTGTGGGTTCCGCGAACGGCAGGTCCGACGCGAGCAGAATCACCCGGTCTCCCGGTTCGGCGTCGAGCACCGCCAGTCCGGCGGCCACCCCCGCCACCGGCCCGGCGCCCGGCGGCGTCTCCTGCGTCTGGAGCACCGTCGAGTCGAGGTCGGAGCGCCGAGGTCCCACGACGACGATGCGCGCACAGTTGTCGACGGCGTCGAGAGCGGTGTCGAGCATCCGGCGTCCGCCGACCACCACGGCAGGCTTGTCGACGCCGCCCATCCGAGTGGCTCGTCCACCGGCGAGGACGATCGCGTGAACGGGTGCGGCAGGGTTCATTCCCTCATGCTGCCGCACACCCTCAATCGCTGTGCAGGTGGCTACGCGGAGGTCCGGCGAGCCCGGAGCGTCCGCCGTGCGTCGTGCTGACGCAGAGCCATGCCACCGACGCCAGGCTGAGAACGAAGAGGATTCCAATTACCAGCATGTATCGATTGTCGGTGCAAAGTGGACCGCGATTCCCAGTCCTCTGTGGGAAAGTGGCCTGTATGAGTGGTGAACCAGTCCGAACCGTCTCGGCAGCAGAGTTGGCGGTGCTGCTCGGCGCGGCGCCTACCGGCGGGCAACCGCTGTACCGCGGACTCGCCGACGCCCTCCGCGAGAGGGTCGCCGACGGATCGATGGCCGTGGGTATCCGGCTGCCCGCCGAACGGGCCCTCGCGGAGGAACTCCGGCTCAGCCGGGTGACCGTCAGTGCCGCGTATCGCGAACTGCGCGAGGCCGGTTGGGCGTCGGCGCGACACGGATCAGGGACGTACGTGGCGATGCCCTCCGGTCCGCCGGCGTGGGGAAGCATGGTGGGTGCGCCCGTCGACGGTGTCATCGACCTCGTCAACGCCGCGCCGGCCGCGGCCCCTGAGCTCAGGGAGGCCTATCTGGACGCCGTCGAAGAGCTGCCCCGTTTCATGCCTCAGCACGGTTACCACCCCGGTGGTCTGACGACGCTGCGTGCGGCGATAGCGGGCCATTACACCCGCAGGGGTCGCCCGACCACCCCGGACCAGATCCTCGTCACCGGCGGCGCGGGTGATGCGACCGAAGTGGTGTTCGAGGCGTTGGTCGAGACGGGCGACCGGGTCCTGGTCGAACATCCGACCTATCCCGGCGCGGTCGAGTCCGTGCAGGCGGCGGGGGGCCGCCCTGTCCCTGTGCCGATCGATGCGAGGAACCCCGACGCCTTCGTCGCCGAGGCGGATCGCGCTGCCCGCCAGAGCGCTCCCACCGTGGCGTACCTGATGCCGGACTTCTCCAATCCGTCGGGAGCCAGGGCGACTCCCGACGGCAGGCGGCGGCTGGCCGCGACCATGGCCCACCACGGCGTGGTGACCGTCGTGGACGAGGTGGCGGCGGAACTCGTGCTGGACGGTTCGGGCGACCTCGAGCCGTTCGGTGTCCCTGTCCCGGAATCGGCGACCGTGGCGATCGGCAGCCTCAGCAAGACCGTGTGGGGAGGCATTCGCATCGGCTGGGTGCGCGCCGAGGCCGCCCGCACCACGCAGATGGCGAAAATCATGGCGCGGAGACAGTTGTCGGTCTCCGTTCTCGACCAACTCGCCGCAGTGCGGCTGTTCGCGCAGCACGAAGGACTGGTACTACGCCGTCGTCGTGAGTTGCGGGGGCAGCGTGACGCCCTCGCAGCGGCCGTCACCGAACGGTTGCCGGGCTGGAGCTTCCATCTGCCGTCCGGTGGGCTGTCGTTGTGGTGCCGCCTCCCGGCGGGAACCGGGTCGAGCGAACTCGTAGCAGCCGCACGCGCCAGGAATCTTCTGCTCGCACCCGGACCCCGGTTCGGTACGGGTCATCTGTTCGACGACCACCAGCGACTCCCGTTCACCAGACCGGTCACCGAGTTGACCGCCGCCGTGGACGTGCTGGCCACCCTGGTGATGTCGGGCGAACCACCGCTGTCCACGGCGACAACGGTCGTAATCTGACCGTCCGGTCTTGGCCGGTAAAAGATACCTGTGAACCAGAGTATCGGTCAGAGACCTGTTCGGTACCCGGAAAACCGGCGGGTCCTCCGCAACTGTCTGGCATAGTGATGGCCGCCGACCTGCTCGCCGGATTGTGGGGTTTCTCATGTGCTCGTTGATTCGTCGATCTCTGGGCGCCGCCGTCGCGGGCCTCGTTGCCGGCCTCGCCGTCACCCTCGCAAGTGCTGGCACCGTTGCAGCGCAGCCGCTGTTGCCGCCGCCCCCGAGGGCGGACATAGCATTTCCCATCCCGGACCCGGATCCGTTCTACCAGCCGACGCCGGACATCGCGGCGCGAGCGCCAGGCGATGTCCTGAAAGTGCGCCGGCTACCGCCGTCGTACTACTTCCCCGGCAGCGCGATGTGGGAGGTGCTCTTCCGGTCCACCGACTCGCAAGGGAACCCCATCGCGGCCAACACCACCTATGTACTCCCGGCGAATCACGCCCCCGACGGGCCCCTGGTGTCGTACCAGCACATCATCAATTCGCTCGGGCACAAGTGCAAGATCGTCACCGAGCTGTACACCAGCGACCCGCTCCACCAGATTCGTGAGGCTGCCGGCCTCAACATCGCGTTGGCCCGGGGCTGGGCGGTTTCGCTGCCCGATCACCTGGGACCGCGGATGGCCTACGGCGCGGCGAAGCTGGGTGGCCAGATCACCCTCGACGGGATCCGGGCCGTGAAGCGGGTGCCGGAACTCCAGGTCACGAACAGCCCGGTCGGGCTGGGCGGATATTCCGGTGGGGGAATGGCCACCGCCTGGGCGGCTGCGCTGGCCCCCACGTACGCGCCGGAACTCGACATCGTCGGTGCGGCCATCGGTGGTGCACCGATGAATCTGGGGAAGATGGCACAAGGTCTGGGTACCAACCCCCACCCCGCCTTCGGCCTTGCGATGGCCGCGGCGCTCGGGCTGGAACGTGAGTATCCCGACCGCATCGACGTCAGCGGCCAACTCAACGCTCAGGGCCGCTGGCTCAAGCAGATGATCGGCAACGGGTGCACCAACGAGATCATGCTGTTCGGCGTGGGCCGCAGCGCCACGGAAATGACCGACAACAAGAACTTCATGGACAACCCCGAAGCCTGGAAGGTGATGGACGAAAACAGCGTCGAGCTGTATCCCGGCGTGCCGAAAGCGCCGATCTTCGAATGGCACAGCCCCACCGACGCCCTGATACCGGTGGACTCCATCGACAACACGCTGCGTCGCTACTGCGAGGCCGGAACACCCGTGCAGACGCTGCTTACTCCGACACCCGACCATCTGTCCGCGGCCGCTCTCGGACTATTCCAGGGGCTGGACTGGATGGATGCTCGCTTCCGCGGGGATCCCCCTCCCAGCACCTGCTGAGCAGTCCGTCAGAACCGGTGGCGTGCCGCCGCGAGATCTACGCGGCCGTCCCGCACGGGCACGCCTTCGAGTTCGAGCTTCGCGATCTGGCGGTGCGCGAGATGCGCAGCCGGACGCCCGCCGGCGCCCAGCACCCGGTGCCAGGGCAGATCCGCGGAATCGGTGCGCATGATCCAGCCGACCGTCCGTGGGCTCGACAACCCGGCGGCGGTGGCGATGTCGCCGTATGTTGCCACGCGGCCGCGAGGAATAGAGGCGACCAGTTCGCGTACGCGTTCGACCTGCTCCTCGGTTGTGGCGGGCATCAGAGAAGCGTGCGGATGAGCTGAGCCACCTCGTCGGGCCGGGCCTGCGGGACCATGTGGTCACAGTCGAGATCGACGGCGGTGAGCTGTTCACCCAGATGTTCGGCCAGGGCGCGTCGGAACTCGGGCGTGACATACGGCGGCTGCACCTTGGCCGCCTGGACGAGAACGGTGGGCAGGTTCGCCGGCGGAAGAACGGCAGGACGCGCAAGCTCGCCCCATGCCGCGACGAGCGCCGGTACGGACATTCGCCAGTTGACCCGGCCGTTCGCGAGGGTGATCAGGTGCTCGGCGATCTCCGCTTCCAATACCTCGGCGTCCACCTCACCCCAGGAACCGTGCACCTTCTCGGCACGTGCCTCGTCGACATCGGTGTAGTCGGGCGACGAGATCGTGTCGTCCGCCGCCGATCGCATCTTCTCGGGATCCAGCCCGATCGCCGGATCCAGCAGGAGGAGACCCCGGACCTGTTCGGGGACTGCCCGGGCGAGGTGGAGAGCCAGCGCGCCGCCGAACGAGTGGCCCACGACCAGAACCGGACCCCGTGCGTGAGTACGCAACGTGTCGATCACGCACGAGACGTGCGATTCGAAATTCCATGGCGGTGACCAGCTTGACCGGCCGTGACCGAGCAGGTCGGGCGCGATCCAACGCGCGTCGGGGATGTGGTCGGTGGCCAGGGCCTGCCAGCGCTTGCCGTGCCCGGTCACTCCGTGCAGAGCAAGAATCTCGGGACCGTCTTCGGCGCCGAACAGATAGGTATGCAGTGCTGACACGGATCCATGATGCCGGATCGGGCCGACCGGCGAGATGTCGGACCGTTCTGATGGAATGCCCGCATGACGGATTCGACGGTGCGCACCAGGACGGCTGCTCCTCGTGCCCGGCTCGTGCACCGTCGCCGGCCCGAGCAGGCACCCCGGGCCTGGGACGAATCGACGAAGCGGGTCTTCGCCACCACAACACCGGGTGTGGGCTGGAATCCCTGGCAGGTGCTCGGCGGTCCGGGAACGGGCAAGACGTCACTTCTCGTCGATGTCGCGGTCGACCGTATTACCGGTGGAGAAGATCCCGAGCACGTGCTGGTCCTCACCCAGTCGCGGCGGGCGGCAGGCCGTCTGCGTGAGGAGATCACCGCGGCGCTACTCGGACAGGGCGAACAGCACGGTGCCCGTGCCACGCGTGAACCACTCGTGCGGACCGTGCACTCCTATGCCTTCGCAGTCCTGCGACTCCAGGCGGCAGCACACGGAAACCCGCCGCCCCGACTCATCACGGGCGCCGAACACGACGCGGTGCTGCGCGAGATGCTGCACGGCGACATCGCCGACGGCGCCCACCTCTGGCCGGAGCGGCTGCGTCCCGCCCTGGGGCTGGGGGGATTCGCGGTCGAGGTGCGGGATCTCATGCTGCGTGCGAGCGAACGTGGGCTCGGCCCCGAGGATCTCGTCGCGCTGGGACGTCGGCACTCGCGACCCGAGTGGGTGGCGGCCGGAAAGTTCGCCGCGCGATACGAACACGGCATGCTGCTGCGAGGGGCGGTCGGTGTGGAGGCTCCCGAAGCCACGGCCCCCGCTCTCGACGCCGCCGAGCTCATCGGTGCCGCACTCACGGCCTTCGCCACCGACCCCGACCTCCTGCGGACGGAACGTGCACGCGTGCGCCACCTTCTGGTCGACGATGCTCAGCACCTCGATCCCCAGGCGGCGGAGCTGGTCCGCCTCGTGGGCACCGGCACCCGGACCACTGTCGTCGCGGGCGATCCGGACCAGTCGATCTACGGCTTCCGTGGAGCGGATCCCGCATTCCTGATCGGGCTCGCGGACAAGGGTGACGAGCGCCAGATCGTTCTTCCACTCAATTTCCGCAGCGCCTCCACGGTGGCGGCGACGTCGGCGCGCATCACTTCCCGGCTGCCCGGTCGGCTGCCGCATCGGACGTGGGTACCGTCGAACGACGGCGGCCGAACGTCCGTGCACGTACTGAGCACACCCGCCAAGGAAGCCGCGGTCATCGCCGATACCTTGCGCCGTGCGCATCTCCTCGACGGGGTCCCGTGGTCCGACATGGCCGTCATCGTGCGCTCGGTGCCCCGTGCTCTGGCTCCGCTCCGGCGGGCACTTCTCGGCGCGGGAGTACCGGTCACCACACCCGCGTCCGAGTTGCCGCTGGCCCGCAGGCACGGCGTGTCCGGTCTGATGCTGGTGCTCCGCGCATTGTCGGGTGAGGAATTCACCGGCGAGGACGCGCTCGCTCTACTCGCCGGACCGATCGGTGGGGCCGAACCGGTGGCTCTCCGACGGCTCCGGCGCGGTCTGCGTCGCGCAGAACTCGCATCGGGCGGTGACCGCGACTCGGCAGAGTTGCTGCGCCTCATCCTGACCGGGGAGACCGGCAGTACCCGCAAGGTCGTCGCCAAGCTCACCGATGTGGAGGCGGCCTCCCTCAACAGAGTGTTGTCCGTACTCCGCAAAGCGCGTGCGCAGCTCGACCGCGGTCGGGGTGTCGAGGAGGTCCTGTGGGCTGCCTGGCAGGCGACGGGACTGGAACGACGCTGGGCGTCGGCGTCGGCGCGGGGTGGCCCCATCGGTGCGCAGGCAGACCGCGACCTCGACGCCGTGGTCGCGCTGTTCGACGCCGCCGCGGGGTATGTCGACCGGTTGCCGCGCGCTCAGCTCGCCGGATTCGTCGACTATCTCACCGGCCAGGCCATTCCGAGTTCGTCGCGAACTGCTTCCGTAGTGCCGAGTGACGCGGTGACGGTGCTGAGCGCGCATTCCGCGGCGGGGCGTGAGTGGGACGTGGTGGCGGTGGCAGGCGTGCAGGAGGGGTTGTGGCCGAGTCTGCGGACGCGCGGAAGCCTGCTCGGAACCGAGGCGCTGATCGACCTTGTCAGTGGAGTGTCCGACGGCACTGCGGAGGCGGCCGATCGGCTGTCGCGCACCGCGCCGCTTCTCGCGGAAGAACGCCGTCTCTTCCTGGTCGCATGCAGCCGGGCACGGCGGAGTCTGCTGGTGACCGCCGTCGACTCCGCCGGGAGCGACACCGATCTCGTTCACTCCCGGTTCGTGGACGAACTACTCGTCGGCGCGGACGGCGCGGACGTCGTGGACGCGGTGGTACCGGTCATGGATCCGTCCACCCGGGTCCTTGCCCTGCCCGCGCTCGTCGCCGAGTTGCGCGGAGTGGTGTGTGATCCTCGAGTGGCTCGAGACGACCCGGACCGGCAGCGCCGGGCCGCTCGTCAACTGGCCCGACTCGCCCGGGCCGGTGTCCGTGGCGCGCATCCGGACCAGTGGTACGGCACGGCCGAGCCCAGTACTGCAGTGGCGTTGTGGACGGAGGAGGACGGGCCGGTGTCGCTGTCACCGTCCACCGTGGACCTCCTCAATACCTGCCCGCTGCGCTGGCTACTCGAACGCCACGGCGGATCCGACGGCGACAACACGCATGCCATCGCGGGAACGCTCGTCCACACGCTGGTGCAGGCGCTCGCCGGGCGCATACCGGCGGATCAGGTGGAGCGGGCCCTCGAAGACGCGTGGGACTCCATCGATCTGGGTTCACAGTGGTATTCGCGACGGGAACTCGCACGCACTCGGGACATGCTGGCCACGTTCACCGCATGGCTCGGCACTACGCGGTCCGAGCTCACCGAGGTCGGTGTCGAGGTCGCCGTCGACGGTGTGCTGGAGCCGAGGGAGGAGGGTGCGCCGGCGATTCGACTGCGTGGACGCATCGACCGGCTCGAACGTGACGCCGAGGGCAGGCCCGTGATCGTCGACGTCAAGACCGCTCGTGCGCCCGTGAGCAAGGAGGACGCGCAGCAACACGCGCAGCTCGCGGCGTACCAGGTGGCGGCCGCTGTCGGTGCGATCGAGGGCGAACCGGCGTCGAAACCCGGCGGGGCCCGACTCGTGTTCGTGGCCAAGCCGCACAAGAAGGAGGGCGCTACGCAACGTGTGCAGGCGCCGTTGTCGGACGAGGACGTCGACACCTGGCTGGCCGTCATTTCCGCCGCGGCCGCCGCCACCAGGGGGCCACAGTTCCTTGCCCGTGTCAATGACGGTTGCCGGCACTGCCCGGTGCGGACGAGTTGCCCAGCGCACGACGAGGGCAGGCAGGTGACGTCCGAATGACAGCGCACATCGACCCGGTGGAACTCGCCAACGGACTCGGTCAGCACCCACCCACACCGGAACAGGCGGCGGTCATCGCCGCCCCGCTGGGACCGACGCTGGTCGTCGCCGGCGCCGGAGCCGGAAAGACCGAGACGATGGCGGCGCGGGTGGTGTGGCTCGTCGCCAACGGATTCGTCGACCCGGAAGCGGTACTGGGCCTCACCTTCACCCGCAAGGCCGCTCAACAGCTCACCAGTCGCATCCGGAAAAGGCTTGCCCGGCTGGCGGGTTCGGATCTTCTTCGGCGGGTCGATCCCAGTGGTGAGCTGAGGTCCAAGCTCCTCGCCGGTGAGCCGGAGGTGAGCACCTATCACGCGTACGCCGGGCGGCTGCTGTCCGAGCACGGGCTGCTACTGCCCATCGAACCGTCGGCCACCTTGTTGTCGGAGACGGAACTGTGGCAGCTCGCTCATCGCGTGGTCAGTTCGTGGGACGGCGACCTCGACACCGACCGGAATCCTGCGTCGGTCACCGAGGCCGTGCTGGCGCTTTCCGGACAATTGGCAGAGCACCTCGTCGAACCCGAGGATCTTCGGGAGGCGCACACCGAACTCGACAAGCTCGTTCACACACTGCCGGCAGGACCACGCCAGCGAGGCGGGCCGGGTAAGGAATTGCTCGACATTCTCGACACCCAGCATCGGCGGGTGGAACTTCTTCCGCTGGTGCACCGCCTGGCGGAGACGCTCCGGCGGGAGGGCGCCCTCGACTTCGGCAGTCAGATGTCGCTCGCGGCACGTGTGGCGTCGGACCACCCCGAGGTGGGGCACGCCGAGCGTGCGCGCTTTAGGGTGGTGCTGCTCGACGAGTACCAGGACACCGGGCACTCCCAGCGTGTGTTGCTGTCGTCATTGTTCGGCGGCGGCCTCGACGGGCGGCTCGCCCTCACCGCGGTCGGTGACCCGATGCAGTCGATTTACGGTTGGCGTGGCGCGTCGGCGGCCAACCTTCCGCGGTTCGCCACCGATTTTCCGCTGCCCGACGGCACACCGGCGCCGACACTGGAATTGCTGACCAGTTGGCGGAACCCGCCCGAGGCGCTGGCGCTCGCCAACCTGGTCTCGGCGCCGCTACGGGAGCGGGGAGTGCAGGTCAGTACGCTGCGGGCGCGGCCTCAGGCTGTTCCGGGCGATGTGCGGCTCGCGTTGACCGGCGACGTGGCCGAGGAACGTGCGTGGGTTGCCGACCGTATCGCCGAGCAGTACGCGCAGGCCTCGAGCAGGGGAGAGGATCCACCGACTGCGGCGGTACTGATCCGGCGCAACGCCGACGCCGCCCCGATCGCGGAGGTGCTGCGCTCGCGCGGGCTTCCCGTCGAGGTGGTGGGCCTGGGTGGCCTGCTGCACACTCCCGAGGTGGCCGACGTGATCGCGATGCTGCGCGTGGTCGCCGACCCCATGGCAGGCAGCGCTGCGGTCCGGTTGCTGACGGGGGCGCGGTGGCAGATCGGGGCTGCAGACCTGACGGCGTTGTCCCGGCGAGCGAGGGAGCTGGGCATCGGAACCGGATACGGCACCGCCGGCGCCGTTACCGACTCCTCGGCACTGGCGGAGGCGGTCGAGGGCGCACTGCCCGGCGAACAGGCCGAGCAGGCCGGGCTCGCCGACGCGTTGGCGGATCCCGGACCGGCCGAACGATATTCACCGGTGGGGTACGCGCGCATCACCGCAGTCGCAGCCGAGCTGGCATCCCTGCGTGAGCGGATCGGGCAGCCCCTCACCGAACTCGTGGCCGAGGTGGAACGGGTACTCGGCATCGGCATCGAGGCTCAGGCCCGGACCCGCACTGGCGCGGGAACAGGGGCAGGGCGTGAACACCTGGACGCCTTCGCGGATGTCGTTGCCGGATACGCCAGCCGGTCCTCGGCCACCATCACCGGATTGCTCGCGTTCCTTTCCGCGGCCGAATCCGTCGAAAAGGGATTGGCGCCCGGCGAAGTGGAGGTCGATCCGCACCGCGTCCAGGTGCTCACGGTGCACTCGGCGAAGGGGCTCGAATGGGAAGTGGTGGCGGTGCCCCATCTCACCGCAGGCGTGTTCCCGTCACGGACCGCGACCGGAACCTGGCTCGGCGCGCTCGGTGAATTGCCGCCGTCGTTGCGCGGCGACCGCGCGCGGCCGGGAGAAGCCGCAGACGGCGTACCGGTTCTCGATCTCGAAAACCTCTACAGCCGCAAGGATCTCGAGGATGCGGTCAAGTCGCACAAGGCGGCCCTCGCGGCACGCAAACTCGACGAGGATCGCCGGCTCTTCTACGTTGCGCTCACGCGGACGGAGCGGGTGCTGTTCGCTTCCGGTCATCACTGGGCGGAGTCGGGCAGCGAACCGAAGGGCCCGTCCGAGTTCCTCACCGAACTCCGCGACTTGATCGCAGACGAGACACACGAGGGTCTCGGCGCCGTGGACGTATGGGCGCCCGCACCCGACGCCGAGACGCAGAATCCTCTCACCCGAACCCCCAAAGCGGCAGCATGGCCGCCGGACCCGCTGGGAGTGCGACGTGAGTCGGTCGAACACGGTGCTTCCCTGGTGCTCGCGGCGCTGACCGAAATCGGTGATGCATCCCTGGAAGACGAAGAAGACCCCGAGAACTGGGCGGCCGACGTCGACGCGCTCCTCGCTGAACGCGAAGCCCGCGCGCAGGCTCGCCTCGAAGTGGTTCTGCCTGCGCAGCTGTCGGTGAGTCAGCTGGTCGAACTCGAGGCGGACCCGGATGCGCTGGCTGCGCGGTTACGCAGGCCACTTCCGTATCCGCCGAACCCGCTGGCACGGCGAGGGACCGCGTTCCACGCCTGGGTGGAGCGCCGGTTCGGGGCCACTCGGCTGCTCGACCTCGACGAGCTCCCTGGTGCGGCCGACACCGATGCAGGACCGGACACGGACCTGGTGACGTTGCAGGACGCATTCCTGCGTTCGTCGTGGGCTCATCGCAGTCCCATCGAGGTGGAGGTTCCGTTCGAGACGGCGGTGGCAGGGACGGTTCTGCGGGGGCGGATCGATGCAGTGTTCGCGGACCCGGACGGCGGGTGGACGGTGATCGACTGGAAGACCGGAGCGGAGCCGAGTGCCGACAAGGAGAAGGCGGTGGTGATGCAGCTCGCCGCGTATCGGCTTGCCTGGGCCGAGCTGATGGACGTACCCCTGGAGCGTGTGCGGGCCGCGTTCCACTACGTCCGCACAGGCCGCACGATCGCGCCGGACACCCTGCCGGATGCCGACGCTCTTGCCGGCCTCATCCGCACCGCCGGCGCGGACGAGGAAGCGCGTCAGGCCTGACGGCGCACTTTCAGGGCCTCGGTGACCAACGGGATCTGCAACGGAAGGCGCAGCAGTACACCGGCTTTCTGCAGGCGCGACGTCTCGGTGCTCTTCAGCCAGTCGACGGCCATCGAGATGTTGGCCGGATAGACCGCAAGGAAGAGAAGCGCGGCCAGTCCACCGCCGAGCCGGCGGGTTCTCGGTACCACGAGCGCCGCACCCACCGTCAGTTCGGCCACACCGGACGCGTAGGTGTACGTCCGAGGGTCGCCGGGGAGTCGCTCGGGAACGATCGCGTCGAAGAACTTGGGGGTGACGAAGTGAAGCACGCCCATGCCTACAAGCAGGGCGGCGAGTCGGAGCGCGGGCGTGCGGCCGGTCCGGGAAAGGGTGCTGTCGCGTTGCATGACGACAGCTTGCCCGAATCACTCCCGGCACCACAGCGAGACGCCGCTGTGACGATTGAGCGAGACGCCGCTGTGTCCCTTCGAGGAGAATCGGGGTTAGGCTGCCAGCCGATGTCGGAGTTCTGTGCCCAGTGGAGACGAATATATGGCCGGTAGGCTACGTGCGAGATTGAACAGGTCGGACACCCTGACGGACCGGCCGGACTTCGCACTGGTGGGTGTCCTCAGGATTCCCCAGTTGCAGACCAGTCCTGCGCGGGCGATCTACCGCCGAGTGGCGATCGCTCTCGCCGCTCTGGCCCTGGCCGTCCTGATCGTCTACATCGATCGCGCCGGGTATCGCGACGCCCAGGACAACGAGTTGTCACTGCTCGACTGCGTCTACTACGCCACGGTGTCGTTGTCGACGACGGGGTACGGCG
Source organism: Rhodococcus sp. IEGM 27 (assembly GCF_033142305.1). Taxonomy (NCBI): domain Bacteria; kingdom Bacillati; phylum Actinomycetota; class Actinomycetes; order Mycobacteriales; family Nocardiaceae; genus Rhodococcus; species Rhodococcus sp. IEGM 27. Next base: position 86,541 of record NZ_JAWLSG010000002.1, read on the forward strand.
ACATCACCCCGTTCACGCCATCGGCGCGACTGATCAACGTTCTGCTCATCACCCCCCTTCGAATCTTCTTCCTCATCGTCCTGGTCGGTACGACTCTCTCCGCTCTCACGGAGAGTTCCCGACAGGCGTTCAAAATCCAGCGCTGGAGGCAGCACGTGCGCAACCACACGGTCGTGATCGGTTACGGAACCAAGGGGCGCACCGCGATCGACGCGATGCTCGGCGACGGGGTCACCCCGTCGGACATCGTCGTCGTCGACACCGATCAGGCGGTCCTCGAATCGGCGGCAAGCAAAGGGCTGGTCACCGTCCACGGTTCCGCCACCAAGTCGGATGTCCTGCGGTTGGCGGGCGCCCAGAATGCGGCGGCCATCATCGTGGCGGCCAACCGCGACGACACCGCCGTTCTCGTCACCCTGACGGCACGCGAGATCGCGCCGCAAGCAAAGATCGTCGCGGCCATTCGAGAGTCGGAGAACACCCACCTGCTGCGGCAGTCGGGCGCCGACTCGGTGGTGGTGTCCTCCGAGACTGCGGGCCGGCTGCTCGGCATCGCCACGACCACTCCCAGTGTCGTCGAGATGATGGAGGATCTGCTGACTCCGGAGGCCGGCTTCGCGATCGCCGAACGGGCAGTGGAACGCGATGAGATCGGCGGTTCACCGCGGCATCTGGCCGACATCGTCCTCGGTGTCGTCCGGGACGGGCGACTGGTGCGGGTCGGCTCCCCGGAGGTCGATTCGGTGGAGGAGAACGACCGGTTGCTGTACATCCGTAGGGTCGCTAACTGACCGGCAGTACTGTCGAAGTGTGACTGCATTCCGGTTGAACGAAACTCCGCTCCTGTCGCGCTCCGCGGTCGGCCGCGCCGAAGAATTGCGTTCGGACACCGACGCCCTGCGAACGGGATGGCAGGACGCGGTACTCCTGCGGGTCAACCATCGCGGCCAGGTCCGTGTCGACGACGACGGCCTCGTGTTCGGGGCGGCAACCGAGCTCGGTCCGGAGCCCGTCCGCGGTGCGGTTTTCCTGGGCATCCGCAAGGACCGGCACGTCTGGGCGGTGCGCGTGCAGGCCATGACCGGTGAGCTGGCCGACCTTCGCATGCTGGGCGGAACGCTCGACGATGCGGATGCCGGCGTGCTGACCGGCGCGATCGCGATGTTGAACTGGCACGACAGTGCCGGTTTCAGCGCCCTCGACGGTGCTGCGTCGGAACCGACGATGTCGGGTTGGTCACGAATTTCGACCAGCACCGGGCACGAGGAGTTTCCGCGCACCGATCCCGCCGTCATCTGCCTCGTCCACGACGATGGAGACCGGGTGCTACTGGCACGGCAACCCACGTGGCCGCCGCGCCGGTTCTCGATTCTCGCCGGCTTCGTCGAGGCGGGGGAGTCGCTCGAGACGTGTGTGATGCGCGAGATCAAGGAAGAAGTGGGTCTCGAGGTCCGCGACGTGCAGTATCTCGGTAGTCAGCCGTGGCCGTTTCCGCGGTCGGTGATGATCGGATTCTCGGCCGTCGGCGATCCCGGCGCCGCGTTGATCTTCGCGGACGGCGAGATCGCCGAGGCTCGCTGGTTCACCCGCGAGGAGGTGCGCAGTGCACTCGAGTTCGGTGACTGGGCATCCGACGCCGACGCACCCCTGCTGCTCCCCGGCTCGATTTCCATTGCCCGCGGAATGATCGAATCCTGGGTGGGAGCAGACGGGGCGGAGGCCTAGACCCCGAGTGCCTTTTTGACCTGGGACAGCGACGGGTTGGTCGCGGTGCTGCCGTCGGCGAACTTGACCGTGGGGACGACGTGGTTGCCACCGTTCACGCTACCGACGAACTCGGCCGAAGCCGGATCCTCCTCGATGTCGATCTCCACGTAGCCGATGCCGGACTCGTCCAGCTGCTTCTTCAAGCGGCGGCAGTAGCCACACCAGGTGGTGGAGTAGATGGTCAGGGCCTTGTTGTCTGTAGCAGTCACGGCGCATATAACACCACGGCCGAGTGAAGTGTTCCCATGCGGCTCTTCCACCGCTGCGCGGGGTGTCGGTTGTCCCTGCCATGATGGACGCCATGTCAGCAGGTGCCCCAGCAGAGGCGACGAGTACCGGCCTCGATCCCGAACAGTCCGCGGCCGTCCTCGCGCCTCGTGGTCCGGTCTGCGTGCTGGCGGGCGCGGGGACGGGAAAGACGCGGACCATCACCCGGAGGATTGCCCACCTCGTCGGCAGCGGACACGTCGCGGCGGGACAGGTACTGGCGGTCACGTTCACGGCCCGGGCTGCGGGGGAGATGCGAGGCAGGCTGAGGAGCCTCGGAATCGGTGATGGCGGCACCCAGGTGCAGGCGCGCACTTTCCACGCGGCCGCACTGCGCCAGCTGAGGTACTTCTGGCCGCAGGTGGTCGGAGACACCGAGTGGCGGCTGCTGGACCGAAAGTTCGCGGTGGTCTCCGCTGCGGCCGGCCGTGTCGGGTTGTCTACCAGCACCGAGAGTGTTCGGGACCTGGCAAGCGAGATCGAATGGGCCAAGGCGTCGCTGATCGCGCCGGAGGACTATCCACGCGCGGTGGCGAAGGTGCACCGCGAGGCGCCTGCCGACGCCGCCAAAGTGGCCGAGGTGTATCACGGGTACGAGCAACTCAAGGCTCGAGGCCAGGATGCGATGCTGCTCGACTTCGACGACCTCCTGCTGCACACCGCGGCCGCCCTGGAGGAGCATTCGGCGGTAGCCGAGGAGTTCCGGGACCGGTACCGGTGCTTCGTGGTCGACGAGTACCAGGACGTGACGCCATTGCAGCAGCGGGTGCTCGATGCATGGCTCGGCGAGCGCGACGATCTCACGGTCGTCGGCGACGCCAACCAGACCATCTACTCGTTCACGGGCGCCACGCCCAACTATCTGCTCGACTTCTCGCGACGGTTCCCCGAAGCCACCGTTGTCCGCCTCGAGCGCGACTACCGGTCGACCCCCGAGGTGGTCTCGATGGCCAACCGGGTGATCGGCGCGGCGCGGGGCAGGATCGCTGGTACGCGGTTGCAGTTGATCGGCCAGCGGACGTCGGGGCCCGAACCGACTTTCGCGGAGTTCGATGACGAGCCTGCCGAGGCCGCCGGAGTGGCCCGTGCGATCAAGCGGCTCATCGCCCGCGGAACGCCTGCAGCGGAGATCGCGGTGCTGTACCGGATCAACGCCCAGTCCGAGGTGCACGAGCAGGCCCTGACCAAGCTCGACATCCCATATCAGGTCCGCGGCGGCGAGGGCTTTTTCACGCGGACCGAGGTTCGTCAGGCCGTATCGGCACTGCGTCAGGCGGCCGGTCGCGACGACCTGCCCGATGCGGTCGGTGCCGACCTCGTCACCCTGGTGCGTGCCGTGCTGGTGCCGCTGGGTTTGACCGACACGGAACCTTCGGGTGCGCAGGCCCGCGAGCGATGGTCCTCGCTGTCCGCGCTCGTCGCTCTCACGGAGGAACAGCTGGCGCAGGATCCCGATCTGACGCTCGACGGACTGCTCCGCGAACTCGGCCTTCGCGCGGAGGCGCGGCACCCACCGGTGGTACAGGGCGTCACGCTGGCGTCGTTGCATGCCGCGAAGGGACTCGAGTGGGACGCGGTGTTCCTGGTAGGTCTGACGGACGGCACCTTGCCCATTCAGCACGTGCTGGGCGATGCCAACTCGGCCCCCGACGAGGCCGCGATCGAGGAGGAGCGCAGGCTTCTCTATGTCGGGGTCACCCGCGCGCGCGAACACCTGCAGATGTCCTGGGCGCTCTCCCGCAACGAGGGCGGCCGCAAGAGCCGTCGGCGGTCCCGGTTCCTGCACGGGCTGATTCCGGAAGACTCGCCGGCGTCGCGCATCGCCGCTCCGCCCCAGAACGCGAAGAAGCGTCCGCGGTGCCGACTGTGCGGGAAGCCACTGATCGGTACCACGGCCACGATGCTCGGACGGTGTGAAGGTTGCCCGTCGAATGTGGATGTGGAACTGCTCGATTCGCTGAGGTCGTGGCGGCTCGAAAAGTCCAGGGAGTTGAAGGTGCCCGCGTATGTGGTGTTCAGCGACAACACGCTGACGGCGCTCGCCGAACAGCGCCCGCAGGACGACCGGGGACTTGTCGCCATCCCCGGGATCGGCGCCAAGAAGCTCGAACAGTTCGGTGAGGATGTGCTCGGCGTGATCAGGTCGAGCGGATCGCCATGACGACTCTCCGTCCGCAGGCGAACAAAAGGCGCATCGCCGCAGGTCAAAAATAGGTTGTGCGGATATGGAATTTTGCCTACTGTGGTTTCAGCGCACGGGGGGACTCGTGCAGTTCACATCGGTTCGACAAGAAGTGGAGGTGGCCCCGACATGAAGTTCTACTCCGTACACAAGACGGCAGTCGCTGCCACCTCTGCGTTGCTCGGCATGAGCGCGACGGAGGCGGCACCGGCAATTGCCTGGTCGGCATCCCGTCGTCGTCCCGCAGCAGCAGCCGAGTCCGTGTCGCGGAGTTGTCGAGGAATTCCTCGCTAGAACACTCCCACCGTCTTTCCAAGGCCACGGACCCGCATCGCGGACCGTGGCCTTCGTAGTTCGAGCACTTTCCTCGCTCGCAGCCTCGGCTCTGGTTCGCACCTTGGTACATCGAACCGACAAACGACCGACGCACTGAGAGCAGAGGAGAACGACGTGTCTACCGTGACATGCCGAGGGGTATCCGAAACCTCAACCGCCACAAGCGGATTTGTTGACATTGTTTCCACCCGACGGGATCTGCCCTGCCGGGCCGACGATCCGGACCTGTGGTTCGCGGATTCCCCCACCCAGCTGGAGCAGGCCAAGGCGCTGTGCGCGTCGTGTCCGATCCGGTTGCGCTGCCTCGATGCAGCGCTCGATCGGGGCGAGCCGTGGGGAGTCTGGGGCGGCGAAATCTTCGATCAGGGAGTTGTGGTCGCTCGTAAGCGTCCTCGCGGCCGCCCGCGCAAGGCGCAGACCCTGGTATGTGCCTGACGACCGGTTGAGTGCATGGACAACGGCGTCCGCCCAGGGAACTCGCACGAGTTGTCTGGGCGGACGTCTGACGTCGTTCAGCGGACGGTGGTGCCGTCGCCCTCCTGCGTCGGATCGTCGAATCCGGGAAGCCACCGCGTGAGGATCGCCATATAGGGCGCGTACGCATCGAGCTGAGCGCAGATACCCACCGAGCCGACGAGGACTCGGAAGATCATGAGGTACTCGGGTGGCAGACTCAGGGCTCGGGCAGTCCGAAACTGTGCGCTGTTGAAGTCCGTTGCGGTGCCGGCAGCCTTCTGTAGCCAGGCACGGGTGAAGTGGAAGGATTCGGTCCGAATCGGATCCGTCAGCGGACGCAGGTAGTCGGCGATCTCCTTGTCGGTTACTGTCCGACCGGGAAGAACGAATCCATTGGCGTGCAGCAACTCCGTCAGCTCGTCGAACTGCTCGTGCAGTGCCAGACGCACCATCGTGCCGAGGACGGGAGGCAGCCCGTCGGGAAAGGGTGCGGCAGCACCGAAGTCGATGACGCCGAGCCGACCGTCGCTGTGCAACATGAAGTTTCCCGGATGGGGATCACAGTGCAGCAGTCCGACCCGCGCAGGGGAGGCGAAGTGGAATTCGGCCAGCAGAGCGCCCGCAGTGTTGCGTTCCTCGGGTGTTCCGTCGGCGATGATGGCCGAGAGCGGCTTCGCGGTCATCCACTCGCTCACCACCACCTTGGGGGAGCTGGCGACGACATGCGGGACCGCGAACTGCGGGTCGCCGTCGTATGCCTTGGCGAATCGGCGCTGATTGTTCGCCTCGATGCGGTAGTCGAGTTCCTCTTCGGTGCGGGCAGTGAACTCGTCGATGACGGGACGCACGTCGACGCCGGGCATCACCGACGCAAAGAGACCCGCGAAACGTCCGAGGGTCTTGAGGTCTGCTCGCAGGGCTTCGTCGGCCCCCGGATACTGCACCTTGACGGCGACGTCCCGGCCGTCGGCCCACACGGCGCGATGTACCTGTCCGATGCTGGCCGAGGCGGTCGGCGTGTCGTCGAAGGACATGAACCGCTCACGCCATTTGGTACCGAGCTGCTGGTCCAGCATTCTGTGCACAGCGCGTGCAGGAAGGGGAGGAGCCTGCGCCTGAAGTTTGTTGAGCGACTCCCGGTATGGCTCGGCGAACTCCTCGGGGATCGCCGCCTCCATCACACTGAGGGCTTGACCGAGCTTCATGGCCCCGCCCTTGAGTTCACCGAGTACGGCGAACAACTGCTCCGCTGCCCGTGCGCTCAGCTGCGCGTCGATCTCCACCCGGTCGCCGCCGGTCAGCTTCCTGCCGAACCCGACGGCGGCACGACCGGCGATCCCCAAGGGAATGCTCGCGAGTTTGGCGGTGCGGGCAGAACTCCTGCGGGGGATGTCGGACACTCCACCATCATGACGGAAGACGGCTCGATTCGCCCACAGCGGGTGCCAGGTACGCACAGCTGCAGGTCACCTGCCTCGGCCACCTTCGGGTGACCAGTCGGTGAGCGCCGAGGTCGATCTCGAGGGTCGCGTCGAGGCTGACAGGTGCGTGCCCTCGAGGAGAGGACAGGACGACCTCGAGTTGCCCCAGCGCCACGGCAGTGGTCGCCATGATGACCGCGGGGCTCGCGTGCCCCACCGTCCCGAGGAGTTGCGCGGCCAGATGCGGCCAGTCCTGGTCGTAGGCCGAGCGAAGCAGATCAGCGCAGCGGAGACAGCTGGTGTGACCGGGGAGAACGAGGGGGCCTACGACTCCTCGCCCGTCACGTACCCGCACGGGGAGGTGGGGGATGCCGCTGCGCACGAGATCGGCGACCAGTCGCGGCTCGGCAACCAGATCGTCGGCGAGCACGGCGCAGGTGGCGTTCCACCGCCGCACGTCGCCTTCTGCGGAATAGCGGGACGACCGCGAGACGCGGATGCCGGCATCGGTCAGTCCCGCCGAGACTGCGTCCGAGAGCGGTCCGCGACCGTGCACCCGAACCGTATGGGTCTCGGCGGCGTCGGGGGAGTCCGCGACGTCGAGCAGTCCTGCCCTGTCGAGGTCCCCGAGAAGCTTCGAGAAGTCGGTGGGCGACATACCGCTTTCGACCGCCGTCCAGAGCACGTGCGGTCGGGAGGTCTTGCCGTCGAGTAATCGGAGAATTGCCAGGAGTTGCTCAGTGAGGATTCCGGGCGGCGGCTCGAGGATCAGGGCACGCTCGGGATCCCAGCCGAACTGGACGCGGCCGTCGGGGCGGGTCAGTACCGCGATGCGAGGGTCGAGAGTGGGGCCGATGGGACGCGGATGCTGGACGGTCACACGCAGAGCGTGTCACGACGCCTCCGCGCCCCTACCGGTCCGACGACGGTTATCCACAGGACGAAATGGCGGCTGACCTGGCAACTCTCGGCCGCACCGAAAATTGGGGCACAGCGACTTTCAGGAGGTCGGTTCGTCGCCCGCGCCGGAATCGCCGCGCTCGGCTTCCTCGGCTCGCTCGCGCGCTTCGGTCGCCTCGAGTTGCGCCATCGGATCGTCGAAGTTTCCCCGCTCCCCACCGCCGAGGACGCGATCGACGAACATGCCGGGATTGTCGAGGTCGGACGAGTCCGGCAGCAAGTCGGGGTGAGCCCAGACACCGTCGCGGGCGTCGATGGTGGACTCCGAGGTGAGACGGCTCCAGAGCTGGGCAGCCTCGCGCACCTTGCGGGGGCGTAGTTCGAGACCGACGAGGGTCGCGAATGTCTGCTCTGCCGGTCCACCGCTGGCACGTCGGCGCCGGAGTGTCTCGCTCAACGCCGCGACTCCGGGCAGGCGGTCGTTCAGTGCGGCGGACACGACCACCTCGACCCACCCCTCGATGAGGGCGAGGAGCGTTTCGAGACGCTCGAGGGCCTGCTTCTGCTCCGGCGTGGTCTGCGGTTCGAATGCGCCTTGCTGGAGGATGTTCTCGAGCTGCGAGGGGTCGGTCAGCGCGGACGGGTCGAGTCCCTTGGCCATGTCTTCGATGGCGGAGAAGTCCATGGTGATTCCGCGCGCGTACTCCTCGACGGTGGCGAGAAGTCGTTGCCGCAGCCACGGGACATGGCTGTAAAGGCGCTGGTAGGCGGCCTCCCGGGCGGCGAGGAAGACGAGAATCTCGCGGTCGGGCTGTTCGAGGCCCTTGCTGAACCTTTCCACGGCGGCGGGAAGAAGTGCTCCGGTACCGGCCGGGCCGAGGGGCAACCCGATGTCGGTGGAGGTCAGCACCTCTTTCGACAGCTGGCCGAGAGCCTGGCCCAACTGTGACCCGAACGCGAGACCCCCCATCTGGCTCATCATGCCGAGCATGGGTCCGGCCATCTGCTTCGCCTCTTCGGGCAACCCTTGCACCCACATTCCCGAGACCTTCTCGGCGACGGGATCACACAGCCGCTTCCACGTGTCGAGGGTGTTGTCGAGCCAGTCGTTAGGCGTCCACGCGACGGTTCTCGTCGCTCCGGCAGGCAGGGTCGTCGCCGCATCCAGCCACAGTTCAGCCAGGCGCGACGCGTCGGCGATCGCCTCCGAATTACCCTTGGTGATCGGTGTGACCGACCCCATCTGCTGGCGCGCGAGCTTCTTCGCGATCTCGTAGTTGACCGGCCCGGTCTGCTCGCCCGAACCCATCGACGACCCCATGCCGCTCAGCATCTGACCGAATTGAGTGAGCATCTGGCCGAGGGCCGCCGGATCGAAATCACCCGAGGGGAAACCACCCGCCCCGAAACCGAAGTCCCCGGGGCCGCCCGCATTCTTGGCGCTGTCGGGCCCGGACTGGTCTCCCTTGTCCTTGTCGCGGTCGGGATCGTCGTCGGAGTTCGAGAAGCCGAACGGCATATTGCTCATGACTCAACGGTACAAGGCCGACAGTCCCGGGGTCCCTCTCCGCGTCACGCTGACGGCGAACACGCCCGCGGTCGCGCGGGGTGACGGCGGCTGCGCGCTCTACCCTGGTCCAGGTGAATCGACGGATAGTGACACTCCTGGCTGCCCTTGCCCCGATCGTGGTGCTCGGAGTGCTGGGAACGGTCATCACGGTGCCCTATGTGGCCCTCGGTCCCGGCCCGACCTTCAACACGCTCGGCGAAGTGGACGGCGAAGAGGTGGTCGCCATCGAGGGGGCCGAGGTGGACGACACCACCGGACACCTCAACATGACCACCGTGGCAGTGCGCGACAACCTCAACGTGTTCGAGGCTTTCGGCCTGTGGGCCAGCGGGCGCCAGGGAATCGTTCCCCGCGAGGAGGTGTACCCGCCCGACAAGTCGAAGGACGAAGTGAAGCAGGAAAACGACGCAGACTTCCAGCAGTCCGAGAACAGCGCCGAACTGGCGGCCCTTCACTTTCTCGACAAGCCGGTGGCGCTCGAGATCGCCAAGGTCGGCGAGGACGGCCCGTCCAGGGACATCCTGAAGCAGGGCGACAGGCTCGTCAGTGTCGCGGGCACACCGGTGTCCACGGTAGGTGACGTCCAGCAAGCCGTGGCCGACACTGCGCCGCACTCGGAGGTGCCGGTCGTGGTGGTCCGCGACGGCGTCGAAACTTCCGTCCCGGTGGTCCTGGGCGCGCGCCCGGACGACGGGTCGAAAGGCTATCTGGGCATCACTCCGGAGGAGTCGCCGGACGTCCCGTTCACCGTCGACTTCAATCTCGCCGACGTCGGCGGCCCGTCGGCGGGACTGATGTTCGCGCTCGCGCTGATCGACAAACTCAGCCCGGGTGAACTGAACGGCGGCAAGTTCGTTGCGGGCACCGGCACGATCGACTCCGACGGAGACGTCGGGCCGATCGGCGGTATCAAGTACAAGCTGATCGCCGCGAGCGAGGCAGGCGCCGAGACGTTCCTCGTTCCCGCGATGAACTGCGACGAGGCGCGACAGGGTGCTCCCGACGGGCTGCGGTTGGTGAAGGTCGAGAACCTCGACGGGGCGGTCGACGCACTCGCGGCCGTCAACTCCGGAGCCGACGCGCCCCACTGCTGAGACCGGCCCGGCTAGTCGTCTGCTGAGACCGGGGCCGGCCTAGTCGTCGTCCTCGGCTGCGTCGAGGGTGGCGTACAGGGCGCTGACGAGATTCGGTGCCAGATTCTCGTATGCCAGCAGCTCGATCGGCGCGTAGGGATCGGCGTCCTCGTCGGGTCGCAACTGCATCAGGCACAGCGACGGTCCGTCTCGCAGTACCGCTGCGATCAATCGGGCGGATCGACGGTCGGGATGGGACTCGGCGGCGGCCCGCGCGGCGTCGTCGGCGGCGTCCCGATCGGACAGCAGGGGTACCAGTGCCTCGTCGAGGTCGGATTCCGCCTCGGGCGGCAGAATGACGATTTCCTGCACGAGCGCGCATCCCGCCACCGATTCCGGCCAACTGGTGGTGGCGAGGAACTCGTCGAGAGCGCGTGACCCGCCGGAAATGTCGTCGGGGAACGGATCCTGTTCTATGGGAGTCAATTCCGCACCGTCGGCCAGCTGGTCGAGCAGGCTGGGTTCGGCGGCGGCGAGAAGCTCGGTCGGGACGAGTGCGAACATCTGCGGGGGCTGATCCCACCCTCCTGCATCGACGAATTCGACGACCTCGCGCACACAACGGGCAAGGGCGTCCGACTCCGGGTTCGCATTCTCTTCACTCACGGACTCATCTTCGCACCCTCGAACGAGGACCGGCGGTCGCGTCCGCCCGTTGTTACGTAGAGTGGGACGAAACGGTCACGCCCACGCAGTTCGGGTGTGGACGGCAGAACGGTGCAGTTGATCGCGGCGCGTCAGCGTCGCCGAGTCGTTGGAGTGTGGCACGTGGGCATGCGGCCCCCCGCAGGATTACCGTCGTTGTCCAAACGCAGTCGAGTGCTGCTGGTGCTGGCGCTTGTCGTCGCTGCCCTGCTGCTGGTGGGCCCTCGGCTGATCACGACCTACACGGACTGGTTGTGGTTCGGTGAAGTCGGCTTCCGCGGCGTCTTCACCAAGGTGCTCGTCACCCGGCTGCTCCTCTTCCTCGTGGTCGGCCTGGTAGTCGGCGGAATCGTCTGGCTGGCATTGCTGCTCGCGTACCGGTCGCGTCCCGTGTTCGTCCCGGTCTCGGGGCCGAGCGATCCGGTGGCGCGGTACCGGACCACCGTGATGACGCGTCTGCGCCTGTTCGGGTTGGCCATTCCGATCGCTGTGGGCCTTCTTGCCGGGCTGATCGCGCAGTCGAGTTGGGTCACCGTGCAGTTGTTCATGAACGGTGGCGCGTTCGGGGTCACCGATCCCGAGTTCGGCCTCGACGTCGGCTTCTACACGTTCGATCTGCCGTTCTATCGTTTCGTTCTCAACTGGCTGTTCGTCGCAGTGCTGCTCGCCTTCTTCGCAAGTCTGGTGACGCACTACATCTTCGGTGGGCTCAAGTTGGCCGGCCGGGGAGGTGCGCTCACCAACGCGGCCCGTGTCCAGCTGGCCGTGCTCGCCGGTACCTTCATCCTGCTCAAGGCGGTCGCCTACTGGTTCGATCGCTATTCACTTCTGTCGAGCAGTCGTAAGGAACCCACCTTCACCGGCGGTAGCTACACGGACATGAATGCAGTGCTGCAGGCGAAGCTGATCTTGCTCGCCATCGCGGTGATCTGTGCCGGCGCCTTCTTCGCGGCAATCGTTCTGCGCGACCTCCGCATCCCGGCCATGGCCACCGCGCTCCTCGTGCTGTCGTCCATTCTGGTCGGGGCCGTGTGGCCGCTGGTCGTGGAGCAGTTCTCGGTGCGTCCCAACGCGGCCGACAAGGAGAGCGCGTACATCGAACGCAACATCGCGGCCACCCGGCAGGCGTACGGCATCACCGACGACAAGGTCGAGTACAAGGACTATCAGGGGTACGGCACACAGCCGCCACGAGACGTACCGGCAGACGTGTCCACCATCGCGAACACGCGCCTGCTCGATCCGAACATCCTGTCCCGGACGTTCACGCAACAGCAGCAGCTCAAGAACTTCTACGGCTTCCCGCCGTCGCTCGACATCGATCGGTACGACATCGACGGCGAAGTGCGTGACTACATCGTCGCGGCGCGTGAACTGTCGTCGAAGAGCCTCACGGGCAACCAGACGGACTGGATCAACAAGCACACCGTCTACACCCACGGCAACGGACTGGTCGCGGCACCGGCCAACCGGGTCAACGCCGCCGCGGGCGAATCCGTCGAGGAGGCGGCCAACAGTAACAGTGGCTACCCGGTGTACATGGTCAGCGACATCGCGTCGCAGCAGGCCGGGAACCAGGTCATCCCGGTCGAACAGCCACGTATTTACTACGGCGAGGTTATCGCGGACACCGATGCCGACTATGCCATCGTCGGTGGTGCAAACGGTTCCGATCCTCGCGAATATGACACCGACCAGGCGCGGTACCGCTACACCGGGGCCGGGGGTGTTCCCATCGGGAACTGGTTCAACAGGCTGGCCTTTGCAGCCAAGTACACGGAACGCAACATCCTGTTCTCGGGTGCCATCGGATCGGATTCGAAGATCATCTACAACCGTGATCCCCGCGAGCGTGTCACGCATGTGGCACCGTGGCTCACGGCTGACGGGGATTCGTACCCGGCGGTCATCGACGGGAAGATCGTGTGGATCGTCGACGCCTACACCACGTTGGAGAACTACCCGTATGCGCAGCGCAGCTCCCTCGACGGACTCGTCGAGGACAGCATCGACCAGAACACAGGTCGATTGCTTCCGCGGAAAGAGGTCTCATACATCCGGAACTCCGTCAAGGCCACCGTCGACGCGTACGACGGAACCGTCAAGCTGTACCAGGTGGACGACAACGATCCCGTCCTCGATGCCTGGATGGGAGTGTTCCCCGGGGCCGTGGAAGCCAAGGACTCGATTCCCGAGGAACTGGGCGCGCACTTCCGTTACCCCGAGGACCTCTTCAAGGTTCAGCGCGAAATGCTGGCCAAGTACCACGTCGACGACCCGAAGGAATTCTTCACGAACAACGCCTTCTGGTCGGTGCCGAGTGATCCCACGATCGACACGAGCGCCAATCAGCCGCCGTACTACGTCCTCGTGGGTGACCCCGAAACCGGGAAACCGTCGTTCAACCTGACCAGTGCGATGGTGGGTTACAGTCGCGAGTTCCTGTCCGCCTATCTGTCGGTCAAATCGGATCCGGAGGACTACGGCAAATTCACCGTGCTCCAGTTGCCGACGGATACGCAGACCCAAGGTCCGCAGCAGACACAGAACTCGATGATTTCCGATCCGCGGGTGGCTTCGGAACGAACTCTGCTCGAGCGTTCGAACAAGATCCAGTACGGCAACTTACTGACGTTGCCCATCGCTGACGGCGGGATCTTGTACGTCGAGCCGATGTATACGGAGCGGAGTTCGACCGGCCAGAACACGTCCACGTTCCCGCAGCTGTCGCGGGTGCTCGTGAGCTACCGGGAGCCACCGCCGAGTAACAGCGTTCGCGTCGGCTACGCCCCCACGTTGGCCCAGGCCCTCGACCAGGTCTTCGGTGCGGGCACCGGTGCGGTGGCCACGGCGCCCAGCGCGGCAGAGGGCACACCCCCCGACCCTGACGGGGGCACGCCGCCGGCCAGCCAGGGCGGGGCACCCGCACCCGCGGCACCTGCGCCGCCGCCGTCGTCGAATGTTGCGGCCGCCGTCGCCGAGTTGGATGCGTCCCTGGATGCGCTGACTGCGGCTCAGCGCAGCGGTGACTTCGCCGCATACGGCGACGCCCTCGCTCGCGTACAGCGGGCGGTTGCCGCCTACGAGGCCATCCCCAAGTAAGCCTCACGAAAAATACGAACGACAAGGCCCTGTCATCCGAGCGGATGACAGGGCCTCGTCGTGTACTGGTCGATCAGCGCAACGCGGCGATCAGCTGCGGGTTCGCATCGATCAGCTGCTGGAACTGCTGTCCGAAGCCGTTCTGCTCGGCGAGCTGACGAGCGGTGTCGATCCCTTGCTGGGCGACCGGCTGAGCCGGTGCCTCGGTGACCGGTGCCGGCGCCGGGGTGGGCTCGGGGGCAGGCGCAGGGGCCGGGGCCTCGGCGACGTCGCCACCACCGGTGGTCAGGTACTGACCGCAGGTCGGCCATGCTCCGGGGCCCTGGGTCTGGAGGACGTTCTCGGCGACGCGGATCTGTTCGGCCTTGCTGGCGTTGGACGCCGTGCCGGTGCCGCCGTTGGCTTCCCAGGTGCTCTGGGAGAACTGGAGTCCGCCGTAGTAGCCGTTCCCGGTGTTGATGCCCCAGTTGCCGCCGCTCTCACACTGCGCGACACCGTCCCAGTTGTGGGAAGCAGCCGAGGCGGTGCCGGTGCTCAGTCCGAGCGGGACAGCGACGACAGCACCGGTGACGGCGATCCAGCCGAGGGCACGCTTGCTGAAGGTGGAATTGGTCATGTGGGGTAAATCCTCTCCGCGCTTGCTGGCGTGGCCGGCCTGCGGGCGACGTTCTCGTCGTTCCCGGCACGTGTACCGGTTGCCACGTCCCTGCCCCTCGAAGGTTTCGGGGATTACCGAACCCGCGGGGCAGAGTTGGCAGCGGCGGGCCGGCTTGTGCCCGGTTGTTTCGGGCCGAGAGCGACCGTACGGGAGGTTTGCCGCCGATTCACCCGGCGATTTGTGGTACGCGGGTACAGCACCAAGCTGGTAAATCCGGCATATGTGCTGGTAGGTGCATGTCGAGACCAATTCGGGGCCGTGTCGTTACCTTCGCGTTATGTGGTGCGGATCACCGGATTATTGTGGAGTAGCTCACGTCAGCGTGTCCGCGAATCCTGTTGTCCGGCAGCCTTCGAGCACGCACGCGACGCGAAAGTGCCCTGCGCGCAGTCCTACTGCACGCAGGGCCTCGTTCGATCGCGGTCAGCGGATCAGAGGTACTGACCGCAGACCGGCCAGGCGCCCGGGCCTTGAGTTGCCAGAACATTCTCGGCCACCCGAATCTGCTCTTCGCGCGAGGCGTTGGATGCGCTGCCGCTGCCGCCGTTGGCCTCCCAGGTGCTCTGCGAGAACTGGAGTCCGCCGTAGTAGCCGTTTCCGGTGTTGATGGCCCAGTTGCCGCCGCTCTCGCATTGTGCGACTGCGTCCCAGTTGCCGGAGGCGGCCGATGCCGTACCCGTGCTCAGTCCGAGCGGCACGCCGACGACTGCTCCGGCGAGTGCGATCGCGCCCATGGTCCGCTTGACGATGCTGGTGTTGGTCATAAGTCTGTTTCCTCTCCGCAATGTGCTGACGAAGTACGTCACGCGTCGGCTGGTGTGCCGACCCTGGTCGTTTTCGCCCCTGCCCCTCGAGGTGTCGGGATTCCGAATCCGCGGGGGCAGGTCGAGCTGCGGCGGGTCGGCGTTGCCCGGTAGTTTCGGGCTGGCAACGAACGTACGCGTCGATCACGGAATGGTCACGGGGTCGTTTTTTGTGACGCCCGTCCAAATAGTGGGACGTATGGTTGGGATTTCCGCAGGTCGGAAGGTGAGAAATGGTCACGGAGACCGTTACAGGAATTCGCTAGAATGTGACGAGCATCATAACGTTCCGGTAACGGCTGTGACTGTTGAGGTGCTGGAAAGTAGCCGATGGGAGAATGTATGGCCGCTGTGGACGTCGTGACTCAGACCACGATCGCGCGACCGCGACACGAGGTCGCGGCGTACGCGTCGAACCCGGGAAATGCGACCGCGTGGTACGCGAATATCACCGAGGTGAAGGGTGATTGTGCGGGCCATGTGGAGATGGGCGCCGAGTTCGCCTTCGTCGCCGAGTTCTTGGGGCGACGTCTCGTGTACACCTACGAGGTCGTCGAGCACGTACCGGACACGCGCCTCGTGATGCGCACTGCTGAGGGTCCCTTCCCGATGGAAACGATCTATGAATGGGAAGAGACAGCCGATAGGAGTACGAGAATGACCCTGCGCAATCGTGGCGAGCCGTCGGGGTTTGCGAGGATCGGTGCGCCGGTGTCGGCCCGCGCCATGCGCCGAGCCAACAACAAGGATCTAGCCCGCCTGAAGGGCATTCTGGAAGCCGAACTCGGCAATTCGTGACCGTCTGCTCGGCCCGCCGGCGACCCCTGGGGAGCGGCCGTCGACGCGATTTGCTTTCCGTTCGTTCGCTCGTGTAACTTTGTTCATGCAGCGCGGGGTGGAGCAGCTCGGTAGCTCGCTGGGCTCATAACCCAGAGGTCGCAGGTTCAAATCCTGTCCCCGCTACCACTGAAGAACGGCGTCCTGGATTCCAGGACGCCGTTCTTCGCTGTGCATGGCTGCGCTCAGGGCTCCATCTCGATGAGCGCCCTACGGAGCAGTTTGCCGGTGGCGTTGCGGGGGAGTTCGTCGATGAACACGATGTCGCGCGGAACCTTGTACCGGGCGAGATTCGACTTGATGTAAGCCTTCATCTCCTCGGCATCCTTCGCGGACCCCGGTGCAGGGACGACGAATGCTCGTAGCCGATGCCCGAAATCGGCATCTTCGACACCGATGACGGCCGCCTCGATCACGTCTTCCCTGTCTGCGAGGAGATTCTCGACTTCGAGGGGGTAGACGTTCTCGCCACCGGACACGATCATGTCGTCGTCGCGGCCGTCGACGAAGAGCAGTCCGTTGCGGTCGAAGTGGCCCACGTCGCCGGTCGAGAGCAGGCCGTTGATCCGTTCCTTGTCGCGGCCGTCGGTGTAGCCGGAGAAACTGAGCCCACTGGCCACGAATATTCGTCCGACCGTTTCCGGTTCGGTGATCCGTTGTCCGGCTTCGTCGTACAGTTCCACGTGGCAGGTGACGGGCGGACGGCCGGCGGTGCCGGGGGCCAACGCGAGGTCGGCGGGCGTCGCCACGGTGGCAACGGCGACCTCGGTGGACCCGTAGAGGTTGTGCAGAACGTGTCCGAACGCTGCGGTGGTCCGTTTGCACAGATCGGGGGACAGCGACGACCCGGCCGCGAAGATGATGGTCAGGCTCGAGGTGTCGTACTTCGACAGGGTGTCCGGGCCGAGGTCGATGATGCGCTGCAACATGGTGGGAACAACGACGAGAACGTCACAGCGGTGCTTCTCCAACAGGCGGATGGTGTTCTCCGGGTCGAACTTTCGGTGCATGACCACCGTTTGGCCGAGGGCGAGCGCGAGCGCGAACTGCGAGACGCCTGTTCCGTGGAACGCGGGCGCGGCCATCATCATCGTCTGCCCGCGCCGCAGGGGAACCCGGTCGAGGAATTGGGCAGACGCCAGCGGCGAGGTGTGGCCCCGCGGCGCACCTTTCGGCGTTCCGGTGGTGCCGCTGGTGAGGAGAACGAAACCACCCTCGGTGGAAGGGGCCGGGACGGGGCCGCGATCGACGCCGTCGATCAGGTCGTCGAGGGTGCGCACCTGCGACGCAGAACCGTCTTCTGCCCACGATCGGTACGAGATGACCTCATCGGGGAGTGCCTCGGCGACCCGGCGGAATTCGTCGTCGTAGACGAACGCTTCGATCTGCTCGCGGGCGGCCACGTCGACGAGCTGCGGCCGTGCGAAACCGGTATTCATCAGTACCAGGCGGGTGCCGTTCTTGGCGGCCGCGAGCATGGTGAGTACCAGGCCGCGGTGATTGCGGCACATACATCCCATGGCGGACCCTGGGGTGATGCCCTCTGCCTGCCACGCGCGCACCAGGGCGTTCGACTGCTCGTCGATGTCGATATAGGTGAGTGGCCCGCGCTCGTCGATCAACGCCACCGCGTCGAGTCGGGCCTCGGCGTGAGCGTGCACCGGACCCGCAAACGGGCCGTATTTCCGGACTGCCAGGAGGGAACGAATGCCCTGGTCGACCCGGGGGAACGGCACGAGGCCGGAGCGGTTCATCACCCGAACGGCTCCCGCGGTGTCCGCGATCTTGGTGAGAAGGTGCTGAGCTGGCATGGATGCCCCTTCCGGCGTGACGGATGTCACGTTCAGACTAGAGGACGGTCGGTGTCGTGTACTGCCGTTACGTCGGTCCTCGTCACCGGATTTCGGACACGAAGAAGCCCCCGCCGCAGGTGACCGCAGCGGGGGCTACTTCCCTCGTTGAAACTATTCCTGAGCTGCTACTTCAATTCGGCAGACGACTTCCCCAGCAGGCGGCGGGCCACGATCAGCTGCTGAATCTGCTGCGTGCCCTCGAAGATGTCGAGGATTTTCGAGTCGCGAGCCCACTTCTCGAGAAGCGGACGCTCGGAGTATCCCCACGTGCCGGCAAGTTCGACGGCCTTCACAGTTATCGCTGTTCCGGTGCGACCGGCCTTGGCCTTCGACATGGACGCTTCGAGTGAGTTCGGCTTCTTGTTGTCGGCCATCCAGGTCGCGCGCAGCGCCAGCAGGTAGGCAGCTTCCCAGTCGGCCTCGAGCTGCAGGAATTCTGCGGCGGCTGCGTGCTGGTTGTATGCCGGGGTGTCGTAGGAGATCTCGACCCCCGCGTCGGTGAGGATGTGGCGCAGTTCCTCGAGTGCAGCGCGGCCGAGTCCCACGGCCATGCCGGCGACGATCGGACGGGTGTTGTCGAACGTCTGCATGACGCCGGCAAAACCCTTCTCGACGTTCACCTCGGGCGTACCGAGGAGGTTGTCTTTCGGAATCCGACAGTCCTGCAACAGTAATACCGCGGTGTCGGACGCCTTGATCCCCAGTTTGTGCTCGAGACGCGCGACGCTCAGTCCCGGTGCATCCCGGGGGACGACGAACGATTTGATCGCTGCCCTGCCCTTGGTCTTGTCGACCGTGGCCCATACGACGACGTGCGTGGAACGTTCACCGGCGGTGACGAAGATCTTCTCACCGTTGAGGACGTACTCGTCACCGTCGAGCACCGCCGTCGTGGTGACCGCGGCGGAGTCCGAACCGAAGCCCGGCTCGGTGATGGCCATCGAGGCCCACACCTTGCCGAACCTCTCGAGCTGCTCGTCGGTGGCGACCGCGGCGATCGCAGAGTTACCGAGACCCTGGTACGGAATGGCGAGTGTGAGTCCCACGTCGCCCCAGCAGGTCTCGATCACGTTCATCAGCGAGGACATGTTGCCCCCGTTGACGTTTCCAATGACCTTGGGCTCGTCACCGCGCCCGAGGGCAGCGCCTGCGGCACCCTTGCCGGAGTCGTTGAGCCCCTCCACCATGGCGGCCATGGTGTCGAGTTCCTTGGGGTAGGCGTGCTCGGCAAGGTCGTACTTGCGCGAGATCGGCCGGAAAATCTCCGCGGCGACCTGATGTGCCTGGTTCGCGGAGGCTTTGAGCTTCTTGGGAAGTTCGAGGTTGATCATGACTGTTTCCTTAGTTCGAATCCGGCCGCTCAGATCAGGACGATGCCTTCGGCAACACCGATGGCGCGAAGGTCGCGGTACCAGCGCTCCACGGGGTGTTCCTTCGTGTAGCCGTGGCCGCCGAGCAACTGCACGCCGTCGAGGCCGATCTGCATTCCCTTCTCGGAAGCGAGCTTCCGGGCGAGTGCCGATTCGCGGGCGAACGAGAGGCCCTGTTCCGCCCGTGATGCACCACGCAGCGTGACCAGACGCATTCCGTCGAGCTCGATACCGATGTTGGCGACCATGAAGGCCACTGCCTGACGGTTGCTGATCGGCTCGCCGAACGCCACCCGCTCGTTCACGTACGGGATGACATAGTCGAGCACGGCCTGGCTGGTGCCCACTGCGAGCGATGCCCAGCCGAGGCGGGCGAGGCGGATGGCGTCCGCGTACTCGGACTTTCGCACATCGGCGTCACCGTCTCCGAGCAGCGCCGACTCCGGCACCGCGACATCGGTCAGCTCGAGGCGGCCGAGTCCGGCGGCGCGCAGACCCATGCTCGGATCGGCTTCGACAACGAGTCCCTTGGAGTCGGCCTCGACGATGAAGAAGGACGGCTTGCCGTCCAGTTCTGCTGCCACGATGAACAATTCGGATGTTGCGGCAGCCGGAACCAGGCTCTTCACTCCGTTGAGCCGGTATCCACTCGGCGAGCGGACCGCCTTGGTCTGCAACGCGAACGGATCGAACAGCGCCCGTGGTTCGTTCACGACGACAGCGGCATTGGGAACCTGCTCGCCGGTGAACGCGGGAAGGTACGTCTTCTGCTGGGCGTCGGTACCCCACTGCGTCAGGGCTACCGCGACGCCACTGGGAGCGAGGATCGGAAGCGCGAGGCCCATGTCTCCGTGCGCCAAGGCCTCGGCGACGAGCGAGTTGGTGACGGCTCCGCGCTCACTGGCCGCGCCGTCGAGTTCCTCCGGGACGTTGATCAGGGTGATACCGAGTTCGGCGGCGCGTTTCACGAGATCGGCCGGGGCGGCCGCGGCGGCGTCGGCGTCATGGCCGGCTGGGCGCAGGATCTCGGCGGCGAACTCGCGCACGGTCTCGACGATCATCTGCTGCTCGTCGGTCGGGGTCAGGTCGAAATAGCCCGCTGCAGCGCTCGGATTGTCGGGGAGCCGTTTCGGCGCGCCCCCGCCGGACACCTTCTTGAAACCGCGGGTAGCGGCACCGAGGGTTCGGAAACCTGTCTTCGTTCCTTCGTAGGTCACCCGATCGATCGTCTGGCGCAAGTTGTACTTCTCTGCCAGATCGGAACCCGTGATCTTGGTCAACACTCGCATCGCGGCACCCATGGCGTCGCGCCTGACGGGGTTGAGTCCGACCGCGGACGTGTCGCGGGGCTTCCGCTTTCCGCTGTCGTGGGGGGCAACTGTGTCTTGCTTGCTCATGATCACCAGCTGTTTCTCGGTGTTCGGGCGTGGACACCAGCTATCTTACTCAGCAGTAAGGTTGGTGTCTACTATTGAGTAAGTTCCGGGCGTCAGGTCCCTGAACGGCGAACGGCCCGGCCTGAAGTTCCAGGCCGGGCCGTTCGCCGTTCGGCGACGTCAGTGCGCGTGCAGGTGGGGTTTTCGTAGGCGGTCGAGGACCTCGTCGTGCAGCAGGCCGTTGGTGGCCACAGCGCTTCCGCCGTGCGGTCCGTCAGCACCGGTGAGGTCGGTGAAGCGCCCGCCCGCCTCCCGGATCAGTACATCCAGCGGAGCGAGGTCCCACAGCGAGACCTCGGGTTCCGCGGCGATGTCGACGGCGCCCTCGGCGAGCAGACAATAGGAGAAGAAGTCGCCGAAGCCACGGACCCGCCAGACGTCGTCGGTGAGGGAGAGGAACTGCTCGCGGATGCCGAGATCCCTCCACCCCGACAGGCTCGAGAACGTGAGACTCGCCGATTCGAGTCGGTCCACGGCGGAGACGGAAATACGGCTCGGCGCGGCCCCTGCGAACGAGGCCCAGGCGCCGGCGCCCGCGGCCGCCCACCATCGACGAGCCAGTGCAGGAGCGCTGACCACGCCCACGACGGGCACTCCGTCGTCGAGGAGGGCGACGAGAGTTGCCCACACGGGAACGCCGCGGACGAAGTTCTTGGTCCCGTCGATCGGGTCCACCACCCACTGACGTCCCGAGAATTGGGCATCGCCGCCGAATTCCTCACCCAGCACGGCATCGCCCGGGCGCTCCGATTCGAGCGTCGACCGGACCGCCCGCTCCACCGCCAGGTCGGCGTCGGACACCGGAGTCAGGTCGGGTTTGTCGTCGACCGCGAGATCGAGAGCGCCGAACCGGGCCGTGGTGATCGCGTCCGCCTCGTCTGCGAGGTGGAGTGCGAGCTGGAGGTCGGCGTCGAGGTCGGTCACGGTCGCACAGATTACTCGGCGGCGCCCGCCCAACTTCAGCCGCTCGTGACTTCCCTGAGCTTTCCCGTGGCCACGTCGAACACGAATCCGCGCAGTGAGGTGGTGGCCGTGATGAAGGGACTCGACTCGATCCGGCGCAGCGACTGCCGGACGTCTTCGTCGAGGTCCGAGAATGTCTCGGCCGCCCAGCTGGATGATCTCCGTGGTGCCGAGTAGTGACCGATGGCGAGTGAGCGGATCTCGTCGTCCGTCACCACCCCGCCGGCGTTTCGGATCACGTGGCTCTCTCCTTCCTGGAGGCCGAGGATCCGGTACAACTCCGTCCGGGGAAACTGCGGAATGGGGACCGCACAGGCATGTGCGCACCCGTGCATCGAACGCCTGGCACGTCGGCGACCGCAAGGGTTCGCATCGGCTGATCGGAAGGGGTGACTGCAGTTGCGCGCGGGGGTGAAATCGCCCGCAGAATTACCCGGTAACCTTGAACACCGTGCATCCCGACGTATCTGCAGAACTAGGCGAGCTCGACACCACCCTCCGTACCGTCGAATCGGTGCTGGATGTGGAGGAGCTGCGTCGCCGCATCGACGAACTCGAACACCAGGCGGCCGACCCTGACCTGTGGAACGACCAGGAGCATGCACAGCAGGTCACCAGCCAGCTCTCGCACTCTCAGGCTGAACTGCGCCGCGTCGAGGAGCTGCGCCAGCGGCTCGACGACCTTCCTCTTCTCTACGAGCTCGCGGAGGAGGATGCGGGTGCCGAGGCGCTCGCCGACGCCGATGCCGAGAGGGAGTCGCTGCGGGCCGATATCGAGGCCATGGAAGTCAAAACCATGCTGTCCGGCGAGTACGACCAGCGTGACGCGCTGGTCAACATTCGATCCGGCGCAGGAGGTATCGATGCCGCAGACTGGGCCGAGATGCTGATGCGTATGTACATTCGGTGGGCGGAGAAGCACGGCTACGGGGTCGAGGTCTACGACACCTCGTATGCCGAGGAGGCCGGAATCAAGAGCGCGACGTTCGCGATCAAGGCGCCGTATACCTACGGCACCCTGTCGGTGGAAATGGGCACCCACCGCCTCGTGCGGATCAGCCCCTTCGACAACCAGGGGCGTCGGCAGACGTCCTTCGCCGAGGTGGAAGTACTGCCGGTCGTCGAGACCACCGACCACATCGACGTGAACGAGAACGACGTCCGCGTCGACGTCTACCGCTCCTCCGGTCCGGGTGGGCAGTCGGTCAACACCACCGACTCGGCGGTGCGCCTGACGCACATTCCGACCGGAATCGTCGTCACCTGTCAGAACGAGAAGTCGCAGCTGCAGAACAAGGTGTCGGCGATGCGGGTCCTGCAGGCGAAGTTGCTCGAGGTCAAGCGGAAGGAGGAGCGCGCGGAGATGGATGCATTGAAGGGCGACGGCGGCAGTTCGTGGGGCAATCAGATGCGTTCCTACGTGCTGCACCCCTACCAGATGGTGAAGGACCTGCGCACCGAGTACGAGGTCAACAACCCGTCGGCCGTCCTCGACGGCGACATCGACGGATTCCTGGAGTCCGGCATCCGGTGGCGGATGCGCGAGAACCAGGCCTAGACGCCTATGGAGATCACCGCAACCATGTTCGCTCCCACTCGGAATCTTCTCGACTGGCTCAGCTCCACAGGGCTGGCCGTGTCGTTGACGGTGCTCGGTGCCCTACTGATGGCCAGACTCGTCAGCTGGGGCGGCGACAAGATCACCGACCGCATCGACAACAGCTACATGCAGGGCGACGCCCTGGTCCGATCCGAGACCACCAAGCACAGACACTCGGTGGCTCAGGTGATCACCTGGGTGGTCATCACCATCATCTATGTCATCGCCACCATGAAGGTGCTCGATCAGCTCAGCTTGCCGATCGGCAGTCTCGTGGCGCCGGCCACCGTACTCGGTGCGGCGCTGGGTTTCGGCGCGCAGCGCGTGGTTCAGGACATCCTCGCCGGATTCTTCATCATCACCGAACGTCAGTACGGCTTCGGTGACACGGTCCGGCTCGCCGTCACCGGGGCCTCGGACGACGCCGAGGGTGTCATCGAGGACGTGACGCTGCGTGTGACGCGGATGCGGAACACCGACGGCGAAGTCATCACCGTCCCCAACGGCCAGATCGTCAAGGCGATCAACCTGTCGAAGGACTGGGCGCGCGCCGTGATCGACGTTCCGGTGCCCGCGGCCGCCGACATCAACCAGGTCAACGAGGTACTGCACCAGGTCGGCGTCGAAGCATTTGCGGATCGCGGACTGAAGAAGCTGCTGCTCGACGAGCCGACGGTGATGGGTGTCGAACGCCTGACCGTCGACGAGGTGAGCGTTCGTATGGTCGCCCGGACCCTTCCGGGTAAGCAATTCCAGGTCGGGCGTGCTCTCCGGGTGCGCGTCGCCAGCGCGATGCGCCGGCAGGGGATCACCGTGTCCCCGGACCTGCAGACCGTCCGGGTGGGGGAGGACGCGGTATGAGTGAAGAACCGAGGCGCGGACTCGATCGGATCCTGCACTCGCATGTCCTTCCGTCGAAGCTGTTCGGCGGACGGGTACGGACGTCGACGCTGGTGCTGTGCTTGCTGTGGGTAGCGCTGTACACCCTGTACACCTCGCTCAATCCCGCCGAGGACGCTGGACAGGCACCCCCGCCGGCCCCGACCATCACCACTCCCGTGCCCAGTGAGGAACAGGTTCCGGTGACATCACTGCCGTCGTCGACGGTCGACACCCCGACCGAGATCACCGAGACGACGGAGTCGACCACTACCGAGCCGACGCCCCAATCCACCCCCGGGTTGACGATGCCGTCGCAGAGCACGCAGCCGACCACGACCACGCAGCCGTTCGGATTGCCGCAACTCTTCCCCGCTCCTGCAGCACCCGGGACGCCGACGACGATGTCCCCGGTCCCGACCGCGCCCAGCTCGCAGACCGGACCATGACGCTCGGCCTGCGCTTCACTTGGTCACTGTTCGATAACGTCTAGACTGGCTCCTCGTGATCAGCGTCGAGAATGTGTCGAAGTCGTACAAGACCTCCACGAGACCCGCCCTGGACAAGGTGAGCGTCGAAGTGGACAAGGGTGAGTTCGTCTTCCTCATCGGCCCGTCGGGCTCGGGCAAGTCGACCTTCATGCGTCTGCTCCTCAAGGAGGAGTCACCGACCTCGGGCGACATTCACATCGCCGATTTCCACGTCAACAAGCTGTCGGCTCGGCGGGTGCCCAAGTTGCGTCAGAGCATGGGCGTGGTGTTTCAGGACTTCCGGCTTCTGCAGAAGAAGACGGTGTCGGAGAACGTCGCCTTCGCTCTGGAGGTGATCGGAAAGCCGCGGGCGATGATCGCGCGCACGGTTCCCGAGGTACTCGAGATGGTGGGTCTGTCCGGCAAGGCGGACCGTTTGCCGACCGAACTCTCCGGTGGTGAGCAGCAGCGCGTCGCGATTGCGCGGGCGTTCGTGAATCGGCCGTTGGTGTTGCTGTGCGACGAGCCCACCGGCAACCTCGACCCGGAGACCAGCCAGGACATCATGTTGTTGCTCGAGAGGATCAACCGCACGGGCACGACCGTGGTGATGGCGACGCACGATCATCACATCGTCGACTCGATGCGTCGTCGAGTGGTCGAACTGGACCTCGGAAGAGTGGTGCGGGACGAAGCCCGAGGTGTGTACGGCGTGGGGCGTTAGCCGCCCGCCCTCCCTCGATGCCAGCCCGTCCGCAAGCCATTCGACGAAGGACTCCGATTACCGATGCGTGCCAGTTTCATTGTCAGTGAGCTCCTCACCGGACTCCGTCGCAACGTCACCATGACGATCGCGATGATCCTCACCACCGCGATATCCCTCGGGCTGTTCGGAAGCGGACTCCTCGTGGTGCAGATGGCGGGCAAGACACAGCAGATCTTCCTCGACCGGGTGGAGGTGCAGATTTTCCTCACGGACGACATCTCCACCTCGGACCCCGGCTGCGAGGCGGAGATCTGCCGTTCGCTACGCACGGAACTCGACGACACCCCGTCAGTGGTATCGGTGGAGTACCTCAACCGGGACGATGCCGTGAAGGACGCGACGGAGCGGGTGTTCAAGGATCAGCCCGAGCTCGCTGCACTGGTCAGCCCGGACAGCTTCCCGGCGTCGTTCAAGGTCAAGCTGAGCGACCCCGAACGGTTCGGGGTGATCAACGACCAGTTCGGTACCCGTCCCGGGGTCGAGAGCGTGCTCAACCAACGTGAACTGGTCGAGCGTCTCTTCAGCGTCCTCAACGGGGTCCGCAATGCGGCGTTCGCGATCGCCGTCGTGCAGGCGGTCGCCGCTGTGCTTCTCATCGCGAACATGGTGCAGATCGCGGCGTTCACCCGGCGGACGGAAGTCGGGATCATGCGGTTGGTGGGCGCTACCCGGTGGTACACGCAGTTGCCGTTCCTCCTCGAGGCGGTGGTCGCGGCGGTGATCGGTGCCATACTCGCCATCGTGGGCTTGTTCACCGCGAAGAACATGTTCATCGACGACGTGCTAGCCGATGTGTACGAGGCGAACATTGTCGCCCGGATCTCCAACAGCGACGTGCTGTTCGTCTCACCCGTGCTCCTGCTGGTCGGTGTGGGCATGGCGGCGGTCACCGCCTACGTGACGTTGCGCTTGTATGTGCGCGAATAATTCGGTTTGCTCCCTCTCCTATGCTGGAGACAACGAACTGCTCATGAACATCGCGGACTGAAAGGCCCGGAACGTGAAGGAAAAGGGCCGCAAGGTCATTGCGACCAACCGCAAGGCGCGTCACAACTACGCCATCATCGACACCTACGAAGCGGGCATCGCACTCGTGGGAACCGAGGTGAAGAGCCTGCGCGAGGGAAAGGCGTCGCTCGTCGACGCATTCGCCACCGTCGACAACGGCGAGGTGTGGCTGCGATCGCTCCACATTCCCGAGTACACCCAGGGCACGTGGACCAACCACGCGCCACGGCGCACCCGGAAGCTGTTGCTGCACAAGCGTGAGATCGATCACCTCGTCGGGAAGACGAGAGAGGGTAACCAGACCCTCGTGCCCCTGTCGATGTACTTCTCGGACGGCAAGGTGAAGGTGGAACTTGCGCTCGCGAAGGGTAAACAGGATTACGACAAGCGTCAGGATTTGGCCAAGCGCACCGCCGAACGTGAGGTGACCCGCGAACTCGGACGACGAGTCAAGGGAATGCGCTGACCGGCGTCCTGCTCGCGCTGGTCGCTGCCATCGGCTACGGCGTGAGCGATTTCGTCGGTGGAGTGGCCTCTCGGCGGGTGGCTGCACTGCGGGTGGTCATCGTCTCGTATCCGCTGTCGCTGTTGATCGTGCTGGTGATCGCGCCGTTCGTGGCGGGCACGTTCACCACCTCGTCCCTGTTGTGGGGCGCGGTCTCCGGCGTGGCCGGCGGTGTCGCCGTGTGGTGGTTCTATCTGGCGCTGGCAGCAGGCCCGATGTCGGTGGTGTCGCCGTTGACTGCCGTCCTGGTGGCAGGCATCCCTGTTCTCGTCGGTCTCGCTTTCGGGGAACGGCCCGGATCGATTGCGTACGCCGGGATTGCTGTCGCACTCGTCGCCGTCGTGCTGGTCAGCCGAGAGTCGCCCGACGAGACGGCCGGCGAGGTGGCGGGTGGTCGAGTGCTCACGTTCACGAAGTCCGTCGCGCTGCTGACCGTCGGTTCCGGTGTCGCCTTCGCCATCGCGTTCGTGGCGCTGCACCAGATCGGTGCCGAGGGCGGGTTGTGGCCCCTGGCCGTCTCGCGCGCCGCCGCCACAGCCGTGGTGTGGGTGGTGGCGCTGGCGTCCGGTCATTTCCTTCTGCCACACGGAGAGCCGATGAAGCTCGCCGTCTACGTCAGTTTCCTCGATGTCGCGGCCAACGCCGCAATGCTCTACGCATTCCAGGGCGGGTTGCTCTCCCTGGTCAGTGTGATCGGATCGCTGTACCCCGCAGCGACCGTGCTGCTGGCCATGGTGATGCTCGGCGAACGGGTGAGCAAGGTGCAACAGGCCGGAATGCTGCTGGCGCTGGCGGCCGTCGGGATGATCGCCGTCGCCAGTTGAGACCGCCCACACGCCGCTGCAGACAAGTGGGATGAAACCGCGCCGGGTTCGCGTTACACTGGGTGGCCCCCCGAGAGTCGTGGGGGACGTACGGGGCTGAACGGTTTCGACTGCGTACGTTGAGGTAGGGGAAGCGTGTCGGTGCAGGCAAGAGACCACCGTAAGCGTCGCTGCAAACATATAAGCGCCGATTCCAATCAGCGCGACTACGCACTCGCTGCCTAAGTAGCGACTGCGTGTCTGTCAGTCCGGGTTCGCCCTCGGCCCGGGTACTGGCATCAG
The DNA here is from genome assembly GCF_033142305.1 of Rhodococcus sp. IEGM 27. NCBI lineage: Bacteria > Bacillati > Actinomycetota > Actinomycetes > Mycobacteriales > Nocardiaceae > Rhodococcus > Rhodococcus sp. IEGM 27. Next base: position 114,574 of record NZ_JAWLSG010000002.1, read on the forward strand.
CTAGAGGGCTTTACCGTTCGGCTCGGTCGCGGAGCCGAACGGGACAACTCACAGCGACTGGGATCGTCATCCTGGCTTGTTTGCGAGACTGGGAGATCCAAGTAGAGGCATAGCAAACTGCACACGGAGAAGCCCTAGCTTTGCTGCGTAGGACCCGGGTTCAATTCCCGGCAGCTCCACCCCGAATCCGGGCCGGACACCACACCAGGTGTCCGGCCCGAATCGTGTCAGCGAGGGAAGGAACGCCGGTGCCCGTGTCGAAATCCGTCCTCGTGGTCGCCGCGGGAGGAGCGCTCGGAGCCACCGTACGGTTCATTCTGGCCCAGCAGTGGCCCGGTATCTGGACCATTCTGGCCATCAACGTCGTCGGTTCGTTGCTGCTCGGGTACCTCGCCGAGATGCTCGGGCCGGACCGACCGTTGCGGCTGTTCCTCGGGGTCGGTGTCCTCGGCGGATTCACCACGTTCTCGACCTTTGCCGTCGATGCCGTGGGGGAGGATGCCGGCCGCGCCGCGCTGTATGTGACGGCTACTCTGCTGCCTGCCCTCCTGGCGGCACGACTGGGCATGCTCGTCGGCCACCGCCATCGCCGGGCTCGTGGAGCGCTCGTATGACCCTGCTCCTCGTTGCCCTCGGTGGTGGGCTCGGATCCGCCGTCCGCTACCTCGCTGCGCGCTATGTGGTGCCGTACCGCAGCTTTCCCGTCGCCACCTTCGTGGTGAACATCAGCGGTTGCCTGATCCTCGGAATGGTGTCGGGCGCAGCGATGTCTGCGCAGCTGTTCGCGTTGTTCGGCACCGGTTTCTGCGGGGGCCTCACCACCTATTCCACCTTCGCGGTCGAGTCGGTCGGGCTCGCGCGTATCCGGCGCACCGTGACCTCACTACTTTACGTGGTGGCCAGCGTCGGCGCCGGATTGGGCGCCGCCTGGCTCGGCTTCCGATGGACGTATTGATCGCGGACTGTGCCGCGAGGGTGCAGGATGGGACCGATAGTCGAGTACGACATCGTCGACGTGGAGGAGGTCTCGTGGCGCACGACAGGGCGGGTCAGGTGGCACTGCCGGAGGATCTGGTGGACATTGCGCATCTGGTCACTGCGTACTACAGCCGTGTGCCCGATCCCGAAAACCCCTTGCAGCAGGTGCTGTTCGGGACTTCCGGGCACCGCGGATCGAGCCTCGACTCCGCATTCAACGAGGCCCACATCCTCGCCACGACGCAGGCCATCGTCGAATACCGGGCGTCGCAGGGTATCGACGGTCCGCTGTTCCTGGGTCGCGATACGCACGCGCTGTCCGAACCCGCCTGGATGTCGGCACTCGAGGTGCTGGCCGCCAATGACGTGACGGTGCTCATCGATTCACGGGACCGCTACACGCCGACCCCTGCGGTCAGCCACGCAATCCTGCGGTACAACAGCAGCCGTCCCGAGTCCGAGGCGGACGGGATCGTGGTGACGCCCTCGCACAATCCGCCGCGCGACGGCGGATTCAAGTACAACCCACCACACGGGGGTCCCGCTGGTTCCGAGGCGACAACGATTATCGCCGACCGCGCGAACGAATTACTGCGCCGCGATCTGTCGGGAGTCAAGCGCGCGTCCGCGGAGCGGGCCATGCAGCGCGCGGAGCGATACGACTTCCTCCGCTTCTACGTCGACGACCTACCGAGCGTGCTCGACCTCGATGCCATTCGCCGCGAGGGAGTGCGGATCGGAGCCGATCCGCTGGGCGGTGCGAGTGTCGACTACTGGGGTGCCATCGCCGACACGCATCATCTCGATCTCGAAGTCGTGAACCCGCTCGTGGACCCCACCTGGCGGTTCATGACTCTCGATACCGACGGCAAGATTCGTATGGACTGCTCGTCCCCGGATGCCATGGCGTCCCTGATCGGAGCACGGGACCGCTTCGACATCGCCACGGGCAACGATGCCGACGCGGACCGGCACGGAATCGTCACTCCCGACGGCGGACTGATGAACCCCAACCACTATCTCGCCGTAGCCATCGACTACCTGTTCGCCCACCGGCCGGGGTGGGGTCCGGCGGTGCGGGTGGGCAAGACACTCGTCAGTTCGTCGATGATCGACCGGGTGGTCGACAGCCTCGGCCGCGACCTGCTCGAGGTCCCGGTGGGTTTCAAGTGGTTCGTCCCCGGACTTCTCGAGGGATCACTCGGATTCGGCGGGGAGGAGAGCGCGGGGGCGTCGTTCCTGCGACACGACGGCCGGGTGTGGAGCACCGACAAGGACGGCATCATCCTCGCGCTGCTCGCCTCCGAAATCACGGCGGTCACCGGTAAGACACCATCGGTTCGTTACGGGGAGCTGGCAGAGAAGTTCGGCAGTCCGGCGTATGCCCGTATCGATGCGCCCGCGACGCGGGAGCAGAAAGCAGTCCTGGCCAAGCTGTCGCCGGAACAGGTGACGGCAACCGAACTCGCGGGGGAGCCCATCACCGCGACCCTGACGACTGCTCCGGGAAACGGGGCACCGCTCGGCGGGTTGAAGGTCACCACGGCCAACGCGTGGTTTGCCGCGCGGCCGTCGGGAACCGAGGACGTGTACAAGATCTACGCCGAATCGTTCGAAGGTCCCGAGCATCTCGCACAGGTGCAGGCGGCCGCCAAGGAACTGGTGGCCGACGCGCTGCGGTGACCCCGCGCCGAGGCGACCCGGGGTGAGTGTCTTCGTGTCGGCGGCTGCACATAGCATCGATTCCCGATGAACACTCGTGAAGCTGGGCCGCTCTCCGGGACCAAACCCCGACTTCCCTCGGAAATCTGGGTGCTGGTGTCGGCCAGCTTCGTCATCGCATTGGGTTTCGGCATCGTCGCGCCGGCGCTGCCGCAGTTCGCGCGCAGCTTCGACGTCAGCGTGACGGCCGCGACGGTCGTGATCTCGTCCTTCGCCTTCATGCGGCTGGTGTTCGCCCCGCTCAGTGGGCGGCTGGTGCAGAAGTTGGGCGAGCGCCCGGTCTACATCACCGGTCTGCTGATCGTTGCGGCGTCCACAGCGGCGTGCGCGGTGGCGGGCGACTACTGGCAGCTGTTGATCTTCCGCGCACTGGGCGGGATCGGCTCGACGATGTTCACCGTGTCCGCGATGGGTCTCGTCATCCGGATCGCACCGGTCGACAGTCGCGGCCGGGTATCAGGGTTGTATGCCACAAGTTTCCTGCTGGGCTCGGTCAGCGGACCGCTCGTCGGCGGGCTGCTCGTCGGATTCGGTCTGCGTGTCCCGTTCGTCATCTACGCCATCGCCCTCGTGATCGCCGCCGCAGTCGTTTTCGTCAGCCTGAGGGGATCGCATCTCACCGCACCGGACGCCACCGCTGCGGGGGCCGCCATGACCTTGCGGGAGGCCTCGAGATCGTCCGTGTACCGCGCCGCGCTCGGATCCAACTTCGCCTTCGGTGGGGTCATCTTCGGCGTACGGGTCGCGATGGTCCCGCTGTTCGTCGTCGAGGCGCTCCACCGCGAGGAGGCGCTCGCCGGAATCGCACTCGCCGTGTTCGCCGTCGGCAACGCGCTGGTCCTCATCGTGTCGGGAAGGCTTTCCGACACCTACGGGAGGAAGCTCTTCGTCGTGCTCGGCCTCCTGGTGTGCGGGGCGAGCACCGTCGGCATGGGATTCAGCGAGGATCTCGTCGTTTTCCTCGTGCTCTCCGGTGTCGCGGGTATCGGGTCCGGCATCATGAGTCCCGCCCAGCAGGCGGCCGTGGCGGACGTCGTGGGTGCGAAGTCGCGTGGCGGGCCTGTGCTCGCCACGTTCCAAATGGTGGCCGACGTGGGCGGCGTTCTCGGTCCGGTCGGCGCCGGTCTACTCGCCCAGCACCTGTCCTACGCAGTCTCCTTCGCCGTTACGGGTGGTGTGATGCTCGTCGCCGCAGCAGGCTGGATGCTGGTGCCGAACAAGCCGGCCCCGAAGGTGTCGGTCGAAGCGCTCTGACCGGCGACGTCTGTACTCTCGTTTCGGTGTGGATCAGGATCGTCTCCCTCGTCGCCCGCGTGTCCCTCGCCGTCGTCTGGCTCGTCTCCGGCGCGCTCAAGGTGGCGGATCCCGCACAAACGATCATCGCGGTTCGCGCCTACCAACTGCTCCCGGAAGAGCTCGTCCGTCCCGTTGCCAACGCCCTACCGTTCTTCGAAATCGCCCTCGGACTACTGCTTCTGATCGGGCTCGGGGTCCGGGCCACGGCGGTGGTGTCGGCGACCCTCCTGCTCGTCCTCGTCGGCGTCATCATTTCGGTGTGGGCGCGTGGCCTGTCCATCGACTGCGGTTGTTTCGGCGGTGGGGGAGCGGCCGACGTCGACGGCTGGGACTACACCAAGGAAATCCTGCGGGACATCGGATTCCTCGCGCTGGCGGCCTGGTTGATCGTGTTCCCCCGTACTCCGTTCGCGCTGGGGCCCGCGTCGCGGGCGCCTTTCTCAGTGGCCCCTCAGCCGACGATGGCAGAGTAAGCACCTGGTAAATCGATCCGACATCGAAGGACTGCATCCACGTGAGCTCGAAGAACAAGTACACCCCGCAGCCGGAGTCCAGCCGGTCCACCTACATCCTCGGTGGGCTCGCCGTACTCGTCATCGCAGCCCTCGTGATAGGCGGCGTGATCTGGCAGAACAACCGAAGCAAGCCGCGCAACGACGGTTACGGGGGAGTGCAGAACTCCGAGGTCCGGGTGTCGGTCGAAGACAACGGCGTGGTGCTCCTCGGCCGTCCCGACGCAGCCACCACGATCGATCTGTTCGAGGACCCGATGTGTCCCTATTGCGCCGAGTTGGAGAACAAGAACGGGCAGGAACTGGCCAAGGCGGTCGACGACGGGAAAGTGGCTGTCCGCTACCACATTCTGAACTTCCTCAATCGGTTGTCGGCCAGCGGTGACTACTCCACGCGCGCTGTCGCGGCATCACAGTGCGTTGCGGCGACCGGTGACGCGTCGGTGTACTCGGACTTCCACGCTGCCCTGTTCGCGCCCGAGAACCAGCCGGCGGAGAACGGCGATTCCGACCACTCCAACGAGGAACTGGCGCAGATGGCCCGCGACGCCGGAGCGTCCGACGAGGCCGCGCAGTGCATCACTACCGGGGCGAAGGTCGAGCAGGCTGCGATCGACGCGGAGGCCGGCCGTCAAGCTCTGAGCGCGAGCGGCGCAACCGGCACTCCGGCAGTGGTTCAGGACGGCACCGTCATCGACGCGCTCTCCAACGAGAACTGGGTGTCCCAGCTGTAGGCGGCTCCGCCGCCCGTGCGCCTTTCTGGTTGTCCCGGCAACCACAAAGGCGCACGGGTGCGAAGCGCCTCTGAGCAGGCGATTTGTTGGCCAGGTCGACGATGGTGTAACTTTCTTCGAGCACGCGGAAGTCATTCCTGGTGCGAGAGAAAGAACTGAATACGGGGCTATGGCGCAGCTGGTAGCGCACCACACTGGCAGTGTGGGGGTCAGGGGTTCGAGTCCCCTTAGCTCCACCCACTGAGAAGTCCCCCACCATGCATCGCATGGTGGGGGACTTCTTCATGTGCGTGACCACATGCATTTCCCATGGTCTTCGTCCGCTGTTGCCGGTCGGGGCAGTCGAACCTGGCCGGCGGCTAGCCCGTTGCCTTCCCGGGCAGCAGAAGCTGTTGTTCGACGGCGGCGACGACGGCGCATCCCGGGCAGAGAGTGGTGCCGTCCGTGACCCAGCCGTTCAACCGGGCTGTGCAGCGGGCAGCGGTTCGACTGTCAGCCAGGGCGCGGTACGTGTGATCGCAGTGGTCACAATGGAAGTCCCACGCGCGGGGGCGCGAGGGGACAGTTTCACCGCTCATGTGACGCTCCGATCACCCCACACGACGCGTTCCCACCAACTGCTCAGTGGACTCGGATCCGGCCAGCGCACACACTCTTCGGTATGTGCTGTTCGATGGTCGCGTCGGTCTTTCACCTCGGAAGATCCGTGCTTGCGGTACCGCACAGCTGTGCACCTCCCCATTACCCGGCGTGCCCGCCACGGCGACGGACACGGATGCCTGTGCATCTCGGAAATTAGCACTCACATCGGTCGCGTGCCAGCGCTACCGATCGGTAACGACAAAGTAACCAGCATGGGCAGTCTGTTAGCTGTCGCTGTGCACCTCCTCTGAATTGGCACTCAATATAGGAGAGTGCTAAATTCTTGGTGCGCAGTGATGCCGCATCCGACCAGGTGGCAGGCGCTTGTGGACCGAACCCGGAAGATGGATAGCTGTGCTTCACTTCGGGCCCGGTCCGCAGTCCCGCTCGGTCGCCGACGCTTAGCTGAGGGCAGTCGCGGTCGGATCACGCGCAACGGCGCGTCGGTGAGTCGCTGTCTATCACGCGCCCCGGCACTGTCCCCGTACGTCTGCACGGAGAGGATTTACCGCAACCATGACCATGACTACGTCACCGTCTCCCTCGTCCGATCGCCGGCGCGGCCACCTGCCATGGCTGATGACGTCGACGCGGCCTCTCGGCGCCTACTGCAGCGACGTCTCGGTGATGCTCGGCGCGCTGTCGATTGTGATGTTCTGGATGTTCGGCTTCGGCATTCTCCTCGGGGCCGGAGCCATAGCGACGGGCGTCGTTGCATCTCGAAATCCGTCGGTCGAGGCGGACGAGTCGACATCCCTGGAGGCTCTGATCGGCATACTCACCGGTGCCTTCGGAATCGCGCTCGGAATCGTCTTTCTCGCTGCCGCCCTGCCCCACATGTGAAGTAGCTGCGTCGGCGATCTCGGGTCGGGACGTTGTCGCAGTGGGACACTGGCAGTATGACTTTCACCGTGACACATCGGTCGTTCGACCAACTGGCAGAGTTCGCCGTCACCGACTTCAGCGGCGACGACACCTACAGCATCCATGACAGTGGTGCGCTCGTCATCGTCCGCGAAGACCGGGAACTGGTCTATGCGCCGGGAAGTTGGTTCCTGGTGGAGCGCGCCGACGGCAGTGCGGGGGCCCCGGGCAACTACATGTGATAGAACATACGTTCGATTAACGTGTAGATTCGGTTCTGTGACGCGCCGGACCGAGCTCGCCCCACGGCGATGCCCCAACGGGCACCTGCTCGGTGCCAACACCTGCCTTGTCGGGTGGGAAGTGTGCGACTGCGGCACGTCGAAGAACGGCGGGCACCGCACGCATTTCTGCCGGCGGTGTGGTGCCACGATCCGCACCCCGCCTTGTCGCAGTCGGCCGACCGGTCAGGGTCGGTAGGTGTGTCAGCGTCTCATCGCCCACGTCGAAGGCGGACACCGCGACGTGAACCCAGAGCCAATGGTCATTACGGTGACGGATACGCAGGTGTGCCGTCGCGCTTGCCCTCTCACCACCCAGGGAGCGGGCGAGCATCGCGCTCCACAGGTCGCTGTCGTCGGGATGGAAGAGTTGTTCGTGCCGGAGACTGTCGAACTCGTCGACGCCGGCGCCGATTAGAGCGGCGCAGGCCGAGTTGCGGAAGATGACCTGGCGGTTCTTGTCGTGGACGCTGATCGCATGCGGGATTGATTCGAGCATGGCAGCGAATCCTTCGCTATCGAGTTGTGCCACTCGCCCCCCTTGGGTCTCGGGAACATCATCGGGCTCGGTGTCGGAACCGTTACCGAGTCGCATGTGTGCCGACCGAGCAGATGACCATCCAGCGCGGGGCGCGATCACTGGCTAGGGTTGGCGTGTGCGCTTCGTCACGATCGTCCAATCGTCCGCATTTGTGCCGGTCTGGCTACGGATTCTCTTGTTGCTGGCTGCCGGCGCGAAGGTATGGGGTGCCGGGATCTACTCAGGATGCTATTTCGGCAGCAAAGATGTCAGTCTGGGTCTCGGTACCTTCATCAACCGCGGAGTGCTGTTCGATGGCACCGCAACCATCACGCTCGGCCGACAAGTGGCGGTCGGTCACCGTGTCCAGTTCATTACCAGCACACATCGGCTGGGTCCGATGTCGGGACGGTGCGGGGCGGCGGTAGACCTTCCCATCGTGGTCGGTGACGGCTGCTGGATCGGCGCAGGGGCAATCATCCTGCCCGGAGTGACGGTCGGCGAAGGTTGTGTCGTCGGTGCAGGAGCGGTAGTCACCCGCGACTGCTCGCCGAACGGACTCTACGTCGGCTCACCCGCGCGACGCGTCCGCGATCTCGACACCGAGTCCTCGGTCGGGTGAACGGCCACCTGCCGTTCGACGGCGACAGCGGCGTTCATGCCGTCGAGGAATCGTGAAATAGTCTGTCGCTCTGAAGGTTCGAATCCCTCGAGGATGGTTGTCGTCCGGTTGATGAGCGGGCCGAAGAAGGTTTCACCGAGGTTCATCGCTGTGGCAGTGACCGTGATTCTGGAGCGGCGCCGGTCCTCGGCGTCCGGCGTGCGACGGACGAGTCCGGCCTTCTCCATGCGGTCGAGAAGTGCAGTGACGGATGCCGAATTGATCCCGAGGCGGTCGCCGAGCCAACCCGGGGTTGCAGCGATATCTGCGCGACCGGCGTCCAGGATGCTGATAAGTGCCCGGAGGTCGGTGGTGTGCAGTCCGTGCAGCTGGGCGAACTCGGCGCCGAGCAGATTCAGCTCCACCGCGAGAGCGCGCAGCTTGTGCACAGTCTGAGCGCTTTCGTCGAGATTCACGAGACCTGAATGTACTGCCGGAGCGCGGCCGAGGAGATAATATCTCGATCATCGAGATAAATGGAGGAGGCGCTGTGGCGAAACTCGATGACTTCTATCGCGCCTACGACGTCCTGCTGGGCAGCTGGCCGGTGGTGGCTACACCGGTCGACGTGCCGACGGCCTACGGCATGACTCGGGTGAACGTGTGCGGTCCCGAATCGGGCGCACCACTGCTTCTCCTGCCCGGAGGCGGAGCGACTTCCACGGTCTGGGCGGCCAACGTCGAGGTCCTGGCGCGTCGCCATCGCGTCTATGCCGTCGACATCATGCAGGACGCCGGGCGGAGCGTAAGCGATGGCACCCCGTTGCGCAGCACGAGCGACTTGTTCACCTGGCTCGATGAGGTACTGGATGGATTAGGTCTGGAGTCGACCGCACTCGTCGGACATTCCTACGGGGCGATGATCGCCCTCGGATACACGTCGAGCGGACGCGGAAACGTCGACAGTGTGGTGCTGCTCGACCCGACATCGTGTTTTGCGGGACTGAGCACCCGCTACCTGCTTCGGGCCGCACCGCTGCTGCTTCGTCCCACTGCGGAGCGGCAACGCGCGCTGATCCGCTGGGAGACTGGTGGCGTCGGCCTGGACGAGCGATGGCTCGAGTTGGCCGCCCTCGGGGCGGTTGCCTTCGCCGGCGCGAAGGTCGTGGTTCCGCGCCGTCCGAAGCCTGCCGCATTCGCCCGGATGACCGTCCCGACTACCGTGCTGCTGGCAGGAAGTAGCCGCGCGCACGACGCGGCGGCGGTGGCGGCCACGATCCGGCGCAGGCTTCCCTCGGCGACGGTCACGACAATCGAGGGAGCCACTCACCACACCATGCCGATGGTGCCTGCCGCCGCCATCGGCGCGGCGATAGTCGGCGCGGTGAGCTGAGATCGGTCGGCCGGGCGCTACCATGGGCGCCCGGTGGCTCATCGAGATCCATGGAGGTCGGGGCAGTTGGCGAAGAAGCGGATTCCGGTGGTCATCGTCGCTGGATTCCTCGGTTCCGGTAAGACCACCCTGCTCAATCATGTGCTGCGCAACAATCGCGGTGTCCGCGTGGGTGTCATCGTCAACGACTTCGGAGCCGTGAACATCGATTCGATGATGGTGGCGGGGCAGGTCGATTCGATGGTGTCGCTGAGCAACGGGTGCATGTGCTGCGCCGTCGACGTCAGCGACATGGACGACATGCTCGATCGTCTGGCGAATCCCTCTTCACAGATCGATGTGGTGATCGTCGAGGCCAGCGGGCTTGCCGAGCCGCGCAACATGATTCGGCTCGTGCTCGGCAGCAGAAATCCGCACGTCGTGTACGGGGGGCTGGTGGTGATGGTCGACGGTGAGCAGTTCGAGGAAACGTCCGCCCGGCATCCTGATCTCGGGAAGCACGTGACCCTGGCCGACCTCGTCGTACTCAACAAGACCGACCGGATCGACGAACCACGACTCGGTGCGGTGAAGCAGCTGGTACGCGACTACAACGATCGTGCCCCGATTCTCGCGACCGCGCACGGGCGCATCGAGCCCACCCTGCTCTTCGATCAGGAACCGGGACGTGATCCGGCACCCGGTGAACAGCTCACGCTCGATCGGCTGTTGCTGGATCAGCACGAGCACTGCGATGAGGGTTGTGGCGGTCACGACCACCTGCATTCGTCCTACGAGTCAGTCGATTTCGCGTCGGTCGACCCGATCGATCCACGGCGGCTGGTCGATTTCCTCGAAAGCCGGCCCGTCGGCATCTATCGCATCAAGGGATTCGTGCACTTCGCGGTACCGGGGCAGTCGCGCAAGTTCGAGGTGCAGACGGTGGGGCCACACATCCGATTCACCTCCACGCGCTGGGAATCGGGGGAGGAACGCACAACGCAATTGGTACTCATCGGTGCGGACATCGAACCGGAGAAGGTGCGCGCGGGCCTCGAGGACTGCATCGTGTCCGAGGGCGAAGATGTCGACCCCGGCGCGATGTTGGGGGTGCACCGCTATACCGTGACGGCGTGACCGAGCCCGCGTGTAGCACGCCGTCGTATCCCGAACCCATGCTGTCCGTGTATGAGGCGATCCGCCGCCGACGGGATGTGCGAGCGGAGTTCACGGGGGAGCCGGTACCGGAGAAGGTTCTGAACCGCATCCTGGGGGCAGCGCACAGCGCCCCGAGCGTCGGCAACACGCAGCCGTGGGATTTCGTTGTCGTGCGCAGGCCGGCGACCCTCGACGTGTTCGCCGAGCACGTCGCCGATGCCCGCAGAAGGTTCGCCGAATCGCTACCCGACGATCGCAGGACGACGTTCGATCCGATCAAGATCGAAGGAATACGTGAGAGCGGCATGGGCGTCGTCGTCACCTATGACCGCAGTCGCGGCGGCGAGCACATTCTCGGCAGGCACACGGTCGACGACACCGGCTTGTTCTCAGCCGTGCTGGCGATTCAGAATCTGTGGCTCGCGGCCGCCGCCGAGAACGTCGGAGTGGGCTGGGTGTCCTTTTATGACGAGCCCTACCTCACCGAATTGCTGGGGATTCCCGAGCCGGTGCGTCCCATCGCCTGGTTGTGTGTGGGACACGTCGCCGAGTTCCAGCAGGTACCCGACCTCGAGCGCTTCGGGTGGCGGGGGCGCCGGCCATTGGCCGACGCCGTCCACCTCGACGAGTTCTAGCCTTGACGGCGGCGTGACGCGCCGGCCGACGCGGTACGAGTTCCGCCGCCCGTGGACGACGCCGCCCGCGGCCTGCCCGCAGCGCCAGAACGGGAGCGACGAGCGCCGCCGCCCTGACCGTGGGCGCGTCCGCCCTGGCCGCCTCGTCCACCCTGACCGCCTTGGCCACCGCCGGGCCGCTGAGTGCGTCCGCCGGTGCTGGACACCGGCGTGGCCTTCGGTGCCGGCGTCACATGTGGTGCGAGGTCACCGACGAGTTCGAGAACGTGGGCGGAGTCCGCGGTGCTGCGGACGGGAGTGACTTTGATCGCTGCCTTCCGCATGAGGATGGACAGATCCTTGCGCTGCTCGGGCAGTACGACGGTGACGACGTCGCCGGCGCTGCCTGCGCGTGCGGTTCTGCCCGAACGGTGCAGGTAAGCCTTGTGCTCGGCGGGCGGATCGACGTGCACGACCAGTTCCACATCGTCGACGTGGACGCCTCGCGCCGCCACGTCGGTGGCCACCAGCACGCGTGCCTCACCGGCCGAGAACGAGGCCAGGTTGCGGTCGCGGGCGGCCTGCGACAGATTGCCGTGCAGATCCACCGACGGAATACCCGCTTCGGTGAGCTGACGCGCCAGCTTTCGCGCCTGATGCTTGGTGCGCATGAACAGGATTCGGCGTCCGGTGCCCGATGCCAGCTTCTCGACCAGCTTGCGCTTGGTCTCGGGGCTGTCGACGTCGAACACGTGGTGTGTCATGGCCGCGACGGGTGAGTTCGCCTCGTCGACCGAGTGCAGGACCTCGTTCTTCAGGAACCGCTTGACGAGCTTGTCGACACCGTTGTCCAGCGTGGCCGAGAACAGCAGTCGCTGCCCCTGCTGCGGCGTAGCGGAGAGGATGCGCGTGACGACGGGCAGAAAGCCGAGGTCGGCCATGTGGTCGGCCTCGTCGAGCACGGTGATCTCGACTGCGTCGAGGCTCACGAACCTTTGCTTCATCAGGTCTTCGAGGCGGCCGGGGCATGCGACGACGATGTCGACGCCTGCCTTGAGCGCCGACACCTGGCGGTTCTGGGAGACGCCACCGAAGATGGTGGTGACCTTCAGGTCGTACGCCTGCGCCAGCGGTTCGAGTGTGGCGGTGATCTGGGTGGCCAGCTCGCGGGTGGGGGCCAGGATCAGACCGACGGGGTGGCCGGGCCGACGCTTTCCGCCCGACAGTTCACCGGCGAGGCGGGACACCATCGGGATGGAGAAGGCCAGCGTCTTACCGCTGCCCGTCTTGCCGCGGCCGAGCACGTCGCGGCCCGACAGCGTGTCGGGGAGGGTGTCGACCTGGATGGGGAAGGGCGCGGTGATGCCCTGCGAGGAGAGCACCCGCACCAGCGGTTCGCGGACGCCGAGAGCGGCGAAGGTGGTGTCGGGTGTCGTCGTGTCAGACAAGTGTCAGAGCCTTTCGGGCACAGGGTTGTGCCCGAAAGGGCCGACACGGAAAGGCGATCCCGTCGGAGCTCGAGCACAGGTTGGCGGCGTTGCCGGTCGGCAAGCTTCTTCGCCGTAAGAAGAGCGGATGCACACGCTGTGCACACCCAACAGGATTCGGAGGTTCCCGAACTGAATGCGTTCTACGACGCTGGGTGACCGTCATGGTCACCTAGTGCCGCCGAGTCTACCCGGTGATGCGATGCCGGTCCGACTCAGGACTCACAGTCCCACCCATTCGGACGCGCCGTCGGCGAAATGCTGCCGCTTCCAGATGGGGACCTCGTGCTTGATCCGTTCGACGAGTTCGGCGCAGGCCGCGAACGCCTCGGCCCGGTGCGGTGCGGCTACGGCAGCCACGAGCGCCAGGTCCCCGACGGTCAGCGCACCCACCCGGTGGACCGCGGCAACAGGCAGTCCCGTCGACGACGCAACCTCCTCACAACACGTGCGGAGAAAGCGCTCGGCATCGGGGTGTGCCTGATACTCGAGTGCCGAAACGGATTGTCCGGCATCGTGATTACGTACCACCCCGGTGAAGACGACTACCGCGCCGTGTTCCGGTCCCGCCACGGCCGCATCGACAACGGCCGCGTCCAGGGGCAGGTCCGAAATCTGGGCAAGAATGTCACTCATCGTGCATACCTCCACCGGCGATCTGTGCGAGAAGGTGATCGACGATGGGGTCGAGCACCGCAAGTCCATCCTTCACTCCGCCCGGTGAACCCGGCAGATTCACGATCACTGTGCCGTTCGACACACCGGCGAGTCCCCGGCTCAGAGATGCATGCGGCGTCACTGTCGTTCCCCGATTGCGGATGGCATCCGCGACGCCGGGCAGTTCGCGGTCGAGTACGGCCCGGGTGGCTTCGGGAGTGGCGTCGGTGGGGGAGACACCCGTCCCGCCGGTGGTGATGACCAGTGCGGGGCTGCCGGACAGCGCGTCGGCGAGGCCGGCCGCGATCTCGGCGTCGGCGTAGACCAGGGGGCCGCGCGTCCGGAACCCGCGTTCGTCGAGCCAGGCGGTGATGGCCGGACCGGTCGTGTCTTCCCGCGTGCCCGCGGCGCCGCCTGTGGAGGCGACCAGGACCGCGGCAGTGCGCCCTCTCGGTGATGCCGAGTCGGTCGCCGGCTCCCGGGTCCAGTGCCCGCGTTTGCCGCCGTCTTTCGTGAGCAAGCGGACACCGTCCAGGGTGGCAGCGGGATCCACGGCCTTCACCATGTCGTGCAGAGTCAGCCCGGCCACAGCCACTGCGGTCAGTGCCTCCATTTCGACGCCGGTCGGCCCTTTCGTCTTCGCTGTCGCCTCGATCGTGATGGCATCGTCGGCGAATCCGAACTCCACCTTGACCGACGAGAGCGCAAGCTGATGGCACAACGGAATGAGCTCGGACGTCTTCTTCGCACCCGAGATACCCGCAATCCGGGCGGTCGCGAGTACATCTGCCTTGGGGAGATCGTCGGCCCGGACGAGCGCAATGACCTCGGGGGTCGTGACGAGTCGTCCTTCCGCCACGGCAGTCCGGGTGGTATCGGCTTTCGCGCTCACATCGACCATGCGTGCACGACCCTCGCCGTCGAGGTGCGTCAAATCGCTCATAGGGGAATCACCTTCACGAGTTGGCCGGCGTCGAGTGCGGTGACATCGGCGGGAACATCGACGAGGACATCCGCCCACGCCATCGCTGCGACAAGATGTGAGCCCGGACCGGCGACGAGTTCTACCCCGGTGTCGGTGCGGCGAGCGCGGAGGAACTGCCGCTTACCTCGGACGGAGGTGAGCGGCGCCGCGAGCGGCCCCTCCACGGCTTCCGTGGGAGGAAGGCCCGCTGCGCGGCGAATGTCGGGACGGGCGAAGATCTCGAAGGAGACGAGGGTACTCACCGGATTGCCCGGGAAATTCAATACCGGGACGCCGTTGACCACGGCTGTCCCCTGCGGTCCGCCCGGCTGCATGGCCACGTGAGCGAACTGAGCGCCGAGCGGGGACAGCGTTTCCTTCACCACCTCGAAGTCGCCCATCGATACACCGCCGGAAGTCAGCACGACATCGGCGGTGAGGACCGCCTCGGCGAGCAGGGTGCGGAACTCGGCGGGGTCGTCGGTGCTACGGGCGATGGAGACCACCTCTGCACCGTTGGCTCGTGCACTCGACGCCAGTGCGATGCCGTTCGAATCGTAGATCTGGCCGGGACGCAGTGCGCTTCCCGCGTCGACGAGTTCGGCGCCTGTGGTGATCACCGCGACACGCGGCCGCGGGCGTACCGATACGCGCTGCAGCCCGACAGCGGCGAGCACGGCGATGTGACGGGCAGCGAGAAGGCTGCCCGCGGCGAGGAGAAGGGTTCCCGCCCGGACGTCGCTGCCACGTTCGCGCACGAATTCCCCGGCCGAGCGGGTTTTTTCGATCCGCACCTCGCCATCCGAGGTGACTGTGTCCTCGACGGGGACGATCGCGTCCGCGCCCGGCGGAACCGGTGCTCCGGTCATGATTCGGTAGGCCGTGCCGGGAAGGTGCGTGACGGGTTCGGCCGGCCCGGCCGCGATCACCCCGCGCACGGGCAGCATCACAGGGACCGTCGTGATGGATGCGGCGTCGACGGCGTAGCCGTCCATCTGGGAGTTCCGGAACAGGGGCAGATCGACGGGTGAATGGACGTCGGCGGCGAGGGCGCGTCCCAGCGCCTCACCGAGTGGAATCTCCTCGCCGGGGCGCGTATGGAGCGGTGCGAGAAGTTCGGCGACGTGCTGAGCATGCTGCTCCACCGTCCGCGTGGTCACGACGTTCCTCCGGCCATGGTTACCAATCCTATGCACGGCGGTGCGGCACGGATCACCGCCTCACGGCATACTGGACCAATGCGGGGAAAGGCAACGCGATGACAATGGTGGAGATGGGTATTCCCACCGTGCGGTCGGCCGTCTCGCTCGCGGGCCGCCCCGATGTGGGGGACCTCGTCGACAGATTCGGTCGGGTAGCGCGCGACCTTCGGGTGTCGATCACCGAGAAATGCTCGTTGCGCTGCACCTATTGCATGCCGGAGGAAGGCCTGCCGGCCATCCCGGCGCACAATCTGCTCACGGCTGAGGAAATCGTCCGGTTGGTGGGTATCGCGGTGCATCAGCTCGGGGTCCGGGAGGTCCGGTTCACCGGTGGCGAGCCGCTGATGCGCGCCGACCTCGAAGCCATGATCGCCGGGTGCGCCGAACGGGTTCCGGGTGTGCCGCTGTCGATGACCACCAACGCAGTCGGGCTCGAACACCGGGCTGCTGCACTCGCCCGCGCCGGCCTCACCCGCGTCAACGTCTCCCTCGACTCGATCGACAGGAAGCACTTCGCCAGGCTCACGCGACGCGATCGGTTGCCGTCGGTGATCGCTGGGATCCGGGCCGCCGCCGATGCAGGCCTGGCGCCGCTCAAAGTCAACGCAGTTCTGATGCCCGAGACACTCGCGGGGGCGGCGGATCTCCTCGAATGGTGCCTGACCGAAGGGATTGCGCTCCGCTTCATCGAGGAGATGCCCCTCGACGCGGACCACGAGTGGGCACGTGAGCAGATGGTGTCCGCCGACCGGTTGCTGTCGGTTCTGGGTGAGCGGTTCACCCTCGTGGAACACGGGAGGGAGGACGCGTCCGCACCGGCGGAGGAGTGGTTGGTGAACGGTGGTCCGGCCACCGTGGGGATCATTGCGTCGGTCACCCGCTCGTTCTGCTCCGACTGCGACCGAACCCGTCTGACCGCCGAGGGAACGGTACGGTCGTGCCTGTTCAGTGACCAGGAGGTCGACCTGCGGGGGGCACTGCGTTCCGGTGCCGGCGACGAGGACCTGGCCCAGTTGTGGCGTGGCGCGATGTGGAACAAGTGGGCGGGACACGGAATCAATGCGGACGGATTCGCGCCGCCGCAGCGCAGTATGGGAGCTATCGGTGGTTGACACGGTGACAGGCATTTCGGTGCGGTATTTCGCGGCGGCCGCCGACGCCGCCGGTTGCACGAAGGAAACCCTCGATCTGCCGACGGACGCCCCACTCGGTCAGGTGAAGACCGCCCTCGTCGCCAAGTACGGAGCCGACATGGAGCGGGTGCTGTCGGTGGCGGCCTTCCTCGTCGATTCAGAGCTCACGCGCGACCTCACGCGCACCGCCGGACACCAGGTGGACGTCCTGCCGCCGTTCGCGGGAGGCTAGAGGAGTTACAGCACTCCGGAGCCGCTCAGGCCGTCGTCGTGTCGGCCAGCCACCGGTCGAAGGTGATCGACCCGAACTCTTTTCCCGGAGCCAGGTTGTGCCCTGCCCTCAGGAAGGAACCCAGTGCTCCCGGCAGGGGCACGTCGATGACGAGTCCGCGCGTCCCCGTGGCTTTCTTCCATGCCACGACGAGGTCACGGGCCGTGCGGACTTCCGGGCCGCCGATGGTGACGAGACCCTCGGACGCCGGCTCGGTCGCCAGAGCGGCGTCCGCCAGCGCCCGCGCGACATCGCGGGTGTCGATCGACTGGAATCGCGTTCTCGCGAATGCCGGAATCACCCCGACATGGCTCGGCGGCTTCGCGACCATGGGAATGAAGTCGTGAAACTGGGTGGCGCGCACGACGACTGTGTCGAGCGGCGAGCTCTCGTAGACCCGTTCCTGCCGTCGCTTGGCCTGATAGTAGGCGAACTCGCCGCGGTCGACGTTCACGATGGACAGCAGCACCGCGCGTCGCACACCCGCACCGTCCGCTGTCGCCAGCAGATTGGTGGCGCCCTCGTCCAGCACGGCCCGAGTGCGGCGGGTTTTGCCGTCGGTCGTGTCCACCACCACGTCGACCCCGTCCAGCGCCTCTGCGAGCCCCTCGCCCGTCACCAAGTCGCCGTGGACATGGACGATCTCGGTGCCCGGCGCACCACCGTGCCGAGTGAGGACACGGACCGAGTGCCCGCGGGCAAGCAACTCCTTGACCAGTTGCCTGCCCGCCGTACCGGTACCGCCCGCGACCAGAACCAGGGTCACCGGATCACCGCCACCAGGTGTCGAGAGGTGTGACGGGGACCGTGCGCTTGTGACGCGTGTTCAGGTACATGGTCTCCAGCTTCTCGGCGACCTCCGGGGAAACGTCCTTGCCCTCGAGGTAGTCGTCGATCTGCGTGTAGGTCAGACCGAGCGCCTCCTCGTCGGGGAGCGCCGGGCGGTCGTCCTCGAGATCGGCGGTGGGCACCTTCTTCCAGGTGGTCTCCGGTGCCCCCAGCTCGCGGAGCAGGGCGCCGCCCTGACGCTTGGAGAGGCCGGTCAGGGGAGTGACGTCCACGCCACCGTCGCCGTACTTGGTGAAGAACCCGGTAATGGCCTCAGCTGCATGGTCGGTACCGAGTACGAGGTAGCCGAGTTGCCCCGCGATCGAGTACTGGATGACCATGCGCTCTCGGGCCTTGATGTTTCCGCGGACGAAGTCGCGCAGCTCGCCGCCGTCGCCGAGGATGTCCCGCAGGGCTGAGGCCGATTCCTTGGCAGTGGCGTCGGCGCCGGGTTTGACGTTGACCGACACCGACCGGTCGGGCTGGATGAACTTCAGCGCGATCTGTGCGTCCGACTCGTCCGCCTGGGTGCCGTAGGGAAGACGGACAGCGATGAACTCGGCCTCGTGTCCCTCCTCTCGCAGTTCGCTCGCCGCGAGTTGAGCGAGACGCCCGACAAGAGTGCTGTCCTGGCCGCCGCTGATGCCCAGAACGAAGCCCTTCGCGGGCGTCGACAGGAGGTACTCCTTCAGGAACTGGACGCGGGTGCGAATTTCTTTCGCCGCGTCGATGGTGGGCTGGGCACCGAGTTCCTCGAGTATCTGCGCACGTAGATTCGCCATGTCAGAAACTGTAGCGAGTGGGCACGTGGGACGCAGTATGGGGAAGGCCCGGTACGGTTCCGCGCATGAGCAGATCGGACATCCTCGTCGTCAGCGCTACCAAGGCGGAGGCGGTGCACGTCCCACCGGAGTTCGACGTGCTGCTCACGGGCATCGGCAAGGTGAGCGCTGCGGTGGCCGTCGCGAAGGCGCTCGGCGACTATCCGTCGTCGCAGAAACCGCTGGTGGTCAACATCGGCACCGCGGGAGCCCTGCACGAACACCACAGTGGCCTCTTCACGCCGTCGACCGTGCTCAACCACGACATCAGCGGCGACGCCATCCGGGC
Source organism: Rhodococcus sp. IEGM 27 (assembly GCF_033142305.1). Lineage (NCBI taxonomy): Bacteria > Bacillati > Actinomycetota > Actinomycetes > Mycobacteriales > Nocardiaceae > Rhodococcus > Rhodococcus sp. IEGM 27. Next base: position 133,520 of record NZ_JAWLSG010000002.1, read on the forward strand.
CTTGGGGCACGAGGTCGCGGACCGGCTCGAGATGCCGGAGGGGGACGGCTCGGTGCTTGCAACGGGGGACGTCTTCGTATCGGACGCGGGGGTGCGCGACGTGCTCGCGGAGCGGGCCGATCTCGTCGACATGGAAGGTTTCGCCGTCGCCTACGCGTGCGCACAGGTCGGTGCACAATGCCGCCTCGTCAAGCACGTGAGCGATACGGCTGACGACTCGGCGCTCGACTGGCCGGCGCGCATCGACGCGAGCGCCAGGGAGTTGGCGCTGTGGCTGCGCGCCCTGTGACCGTCAGGCGCGGGTGACACGCCTGACGAGATCCTCCCAGGCAGCCTCGAGGCGCTCGGTCGACATCCCGAGGTCGCGGATCTCGTGCAGTACGAGCGTCGCCTCGAGGGGTGCGAGGAGCGAGCACGCCAGCAGTTCGTGATCTCCTTCGACGCCCGCCTCGCGGAGCAGCGACACGACGTGCGTCACCGACACTGCGCGAGCCGGCGCGGCGAAACGGGTGCCCGGAGAATTCTCCGCGGCCCGCCGGACCTCGCCCTCGACCTCGACGGTGGCGATGCGCGCCCGGCCGTAGGCGATGAGCCGTTCGACCGGGTCGGCGCCCGGCCCCAGCGGTGGGGGTCCGAACATGAACGCCTGCTGGAGTTCGCGCTCGGAATGGTCGAGGAGGGCGAGCATGAGTCCCGATCGGCTTCCGAACCGGCGGAACACTGTGCCCTTGCCCACACCGGCCTTGCATGCGACGGCGTCCATCGTCACCGCGTCGACGCCCCGCTCGGACACCAAGAGGGCCGCAGCATCGAGCAGGAGCCGCCGATTACGTGCGGCATCACACCGTTCGGGCGGTTCGACCCCGATCTGGGGAAGGAGGAGGCGGGTCACGGCGCAATCCTACCGCGGCGGGGAATGTAAGTGGACCGTGGTCCGTTTAGGTGATATACCTGTTCCCGAGTCGCCCACCGCACCATCGAAGGAAATTGACATGTCGAAGACCAACATTCTCGTACTCGTCGGCAGCCTGCGAGCCGCGTCGGTCAACCGCCAGCTCGCCGAGACGGCAGTCTCGGTTGCTCCGGCAGGGACCGACGTCACCGTGTTCGAAGGGCTCGGTGAGGTGCCCTTCTACAACGAGGACATCGACGTCGCAGGTTCCCTCCCCGCCGTCGAGGCGTTGCGTGACGCCGCCGGCCGCGCCGATGCGCTTCTCATCCTCACCCCCGAGTACAACGGCACGATTCCCGCCGTGCTCAAGAACGCCATCGACTGGATCTCCCGTCCGTACGGAACCGGCGCCGTCAAGGACAAGCCGGTCGCCGTCATCAGCGCGTCCCCCAGCGGCAACGGCGCACAGTGGGCCCATGAAGACACCCGCAAGGCCGTCCGTATCGCCGGCGGCAAGGTGCTCGAGGACGTCACGCTCGCCATCGGCGGCACGATCGACAAGTTCGGTGACCGCCACCCGCGGGAGAACGCCGAGGTCGCACAGCAGGTCGCCGATGTCGTGACCAGCCTCGTGGACGCCACCAAGCAGCTCGTCGACGCCTGAGTCGCTCGCGGGACCGCCGTCGCTACAGCCCGGATCTCTCGAGGGCTGCGTCGACGGCGTCCCGCACCGCGTCGAAGTCTTCACCGGCCGCCAGGGCAGAGTCCCTGGCGGCTTCTATCTGCTCACGGACCGTCTCGTACCGCGCGACCCAGTCCTCCTTGTTCTCGCGCCAATAACCCATGACGTCATATCGATTCGCCGGCCAGACCAATTCGTGGCGCAGCCGGCGGCGTACGTCTCGGGATGTACGCGCTTCGCCCGCGAACCACACGTATCCCGGCTCGGAGGGTCGCGGCCAGGTGCGTGCAGCCTCCGCCAGCCTGCTGCGTCCGGTGCCGTTGCCGCTGCCGTGCAACCAGGTGACCGTCACGTCGGCCTCGGTGGTGAACTGCTGCCGATCCTCGGCGGACGTGATCTCGGCGATCACGTGCACGTGCGCCGAACCGGGCAATTCCTCCACAATCCGGCCGACGGCAGGTAAACCGGTCATGTCCGCGACGAGAAGTTGCCATGCCGTATCGCTGGGCGGTGAATACCAGCCGGCGGCGGCCGAGAACCCCAGAACATCGCCTGGCGACGCCTGTAGCGCCCACCGAATCGCAGCGCCGCCCGCGTGGACGGCGAAATCGATGTCCATCTCGCAGGACGACGGGTCCCAGCGGCGGACGGTGAAGCTCCTCTGCTCCGCGCCACCGGGCGGAAAGGCGAGCAATACGCGCTCGTCGGGCACGCCACTCGACTCGAACTCCGTCAGATCACCACCAGACAGGGTGATCCTCTGCATGTTCGGCGTCACCCGCTCCGTGCGGACGACGGGCGCCCAGCGGTCGGGTTGCTCGGAGGAGTGCACGGGCATCCGGTCACGGTACCGGGAGGCAGGCAGTTACCGGCCGGCAAGCGGCGGTGGAGGCTGGGGCGCCGGGTGCACGCGGCGGCGGGGGAGTCGGGTCTCGACCGAAGGCCGCCGTCCGCCGACCGGGTCGAGCGGAAGCCGGTTGAAATGAGGGTCGCGACAGTCCACTGCTCGGGGCGCTGGGGAATGCTGGAGCCTGCTCACAGGTGACGTAGGCTCCTCGAGCCTCGGGTGTGCGAATCGCGCAGGCGGGAGCGTTCCGAGGCCCGCCGAAAATGTGATGCGCGACACGCCGACGGGATGGCGAAATTTGTGGTTCAGCAGATGTCGACCAGGGAATTTCATCGATGTGACTCACAACATCTCGGGTTAAGTGTTTCTGTCGGCCACTAGGTGTAGTGTCTTGAGCACTGAGAGACCACTACGGGAATCGGCTCGGTGAACCCCTCCGCTGGGGTGACCGTCCTCTCGATCAGGGGAGATCTCGGGTGCTGAACACACACTTCGTCAGCTCCATTTTCGGCAGTGGAAAGAGGGACTTCATGAGCATCACCGTCTACACCAAGCCCGCTTGCGTTCAGTGCAATGCCACCTACCGGGCCCTCGACAAGGAGGGTATCGACTACGCCGTCGTCGACATCACCGAAGACGCCGAAGCCCGGGACTACGTGATGGCGCTGGGATACCTGCAGGCGCCCGTGGTCGTAGCCGGTGACGAGCACTGGTCGGGCTTCCGGCCCGATCGCATCAAGACCCTCTCGGCAAACGCTGCTTGAAGCGACACGATCGCACCCTCCGCGAGCGAGAGCGAACCGATTCCGGAGCAGCACTGACCGACAGTTTCACTCGAGATGGTGAGTACCGATGACTTCGCTGGTGTACTTCTCCAGCGCCTCGGAGAACACGCACCGATTCGTTCAGCGGCTCGGGGTGCCTGCGACGCGCATACCCATCCACGACCGCGACGGCACCTTCGAGGTGCACGAGCCCTACGTCTTGATCCTCCCCACGTACGGCGGCGGGACCACGGCGATGGGTAGGGACACCAGTTACGTCCCGAAGCCCGTCATCCGATTTCTCAACAATCCACACAACAGGTCGCTGATCCGAGCAGTGATCGCGGCGGGAAACACCAATTTCGGTGAGTCCTATTGCTTTGCAGGAAACATCATTTCTCAGAAGTGTCACGTTCCCTACCTCTACCGCTTCGAACTCATGGGCACAGCCGAGGACGTCGAACGGGTGAAGGTCGGTCTGGGTGAATTCTGGGAACACTTAGACGACAAGGAGCAGGAGCTGTGGCGCCGACCATCACAGACACCATCGATGCGGGGAGCGTAGAGCGTGACGCGCGCGGTGGGGACTCGACGAACGGTCTCGACTACCACGCGCTCAACGCGATGCTCAACTTGTACGGGCCGAACGGCGAGATCCAGTTCGACAAGGATGTCGCCGCGGCCCGCCAGTACTTCCTGCAGCATGTCAACCAGAACACGGTGTTCTTCCACAACCTCGACGAGAAGCTCGATTATCTCGTCGAGGAGAACTACTACGAGCCCGAGGTGCTCGACCAGTACTCGCGTGCCTTCGTGAAGTTTCTGATCGACCACGCGTATTCCAAGAAGTTCCGCTTCCCGACGTTCCTGGGCGCCTTCAAGTACTACACCTCGTACACGCTCAAGACGTTCGACGGAAAGCGCTACCTCGAGCGGTTCGAAGACCGAGTGTGCATGGTGGCGCTCACCCTTGCAGCAGGTGACGAGGACCTGGCCACCAAGCTGGTCGACGAGATCATCGCCGGACGCTTCCAGCCCGCCACCCCCACGTTCCTCAACTCCGGCAAGAAGCAGCGCGGTGAACCCGTCTCCTGCTTCCTCCTCCGTATCGAGGACAACATGGAGTCGATCGGCCGCTCCATCAACTCCGCCCTGCAGTTGTCCAAGCGCGGCGGCGGAGTCGCGTTGCTGCTCACCAATGTTCGTGAACACGGCGCTCCGATCAAGCGAATCGAGAATCAGAGCTCGGGTGTCATCCCCATCATGAAGCTCCTCGAAGACTCCTTCTCCTACGCCAACCAGCTCGGGGCGCGTCAGGGTGCGGGCGCGGTGTACCTGCACGCCCACCATCCGGACATCTACCGGTTCCTCGACACCAAGCGTGAGAACGCCGACGAGAAGATCCGCATCAAGACGCTCTCGCTCGGCGTGGTCATCCCGGACATCACCTTCGAGCTGGCGAAGAAGAACGAGGACATGTATTTGTTCTCGCCGTACGACGTCGAACGCATCTACGGCGTTCCGTTCGCGGACATCAACGTCACCGAGAAGTACTACGAAATGGTCGACGACAAGCGGATCCGGAAGTCGAAGATCAAGGCGCGCGAGTTCTTCCAGACCATCGCCGAGCTGCAGTTCGAGTCGGGCTACCCGTACATCATGTTCGAGGACACGGTGAACCGGGCCAACCCCATCGAGGGCAAGATCACGCACTCCAACCTGTGCTCCGAAATCCTGCAGGTGTCGACGCCGTCGCTGTTCAATGACGACCTCTCGTACAGCAAGGTGGGCAAGGACATCTCCTGCAACCTGGGGTCGCTGAACATTGCCAAGACGATGGACTCGCCGGACTTCGCGCGGACCATCGAGGTGGCGATTCGCGGACTGACCGCGGTGTCCGATCAAACGCACATCTACTCGGTGCCGTCGATCGAGGAGGGCAACAACGACTCTCACGCCATCGGGCTCGGCCAGATGAACCTGCACGGGTACCTGGCGCGCGAGCGGATCTACTACGGCTCCGACGAGGGCATCGACTTCACGAACATCTACTTCTACACCGTGGTGTTCCATGCGCTGCAGGCGTCCAACCGGATTGCCATCGAGCGGGGAACGTACTTCAAGGGCTTCCCGCAGTCGCAGTACGCGTCCGGCGAGTACTTCGACAAGTACACCGATCAGGTGTGGGAGCCGAAGACGGACAAGGTGCGTCAACTCTTCGCCGACTCCGGTGTGCACATCCCCACCCAGGACGACTGGCGTGAGCTGAAGGCGTCGGTGCAGAAGCACGGCATCTACAACCAGAACCTCCAGGCGGTCCCGCCCACCGGGTCGATCTCCTACATCAACTACTCCACCAGCTCCATTCACCCGGTGGCGTCGAAGATCGAGATCCGCAAAGAAGGCAAGATCGGCCGCGTCTACTACCCGGCGCCGTACCTGACCAACGACAACCTGGAGTACTACCAGGACGCGTACGAGATCGGCTACGAGAAGATCATCGACACCTACGCCGCGGCCACCCAGCACGTGGACCAGGGGTTGTCGCTGACGTTGTTCTTCAAGGACACCGCCACCACCCGCGACATCAACAAGGCGCAGATCTACGCGTGGCGCAAGGGGATCAAGACGCTGTACTACATCCGTCTGCGTCAGATGGCCCTCGAAGGCACCGAGGTCGAAGGTTGCGTTTCCTGCATGCTGTAGGCGGCTCCGCCGCCCGTGAGTACTTATCAACCGGCGGCGGTTGACAAGTACTCACAGCCGAACGAAGTGAGGATTCAATGGTCAAGCTGGTGAGTCGCGTATCCGCGATCAACTGGAACCGCGTCCAGGACGAGAAGGACGCCGAGGTGTGGGACCGCCTCGTCGGCAACTTCTGGCTGCCCGAAAAGGTCCCGGTGTCCAACGACATTCCGTCGTGGGGCACGCTCACGGCGCAGGAGAAGCAGCTCACGATGCGGGTGTTCACGGGGCTGACGCTCCTCGACACCATTCAGGGCACCGTGGGTGCGGTCAGCCTCATCCCCGATGCGATCACCCCGCACGAGGAGGCGGTGTACACCAACATTGCGTTCATGGAGTCGGTGCACGCGAAGAGCTACAGCTCGATCTTCTCGACGCTGTGCTCCACCCGCGACATCGACGACGCCTTCCGCTGGTCCGAGGAGAACCCGAACCTGCAACGCAAGGCCGAGATCGTCATGGACTACTACCAGGGCGACGAGCCGCTCAAGCGCAAGGTGGCGTCCACCCTGCTCGAGAGCTTCCTGTTCTACTCCGGCTTCTACCTGCCGATGTACTGGTCGTCGCGCGCCAAGCTCACCAACACCGCCGACCTCATCCGTCTCATCATCCGCGACGAGGCCGTACACGGGTACTACATCGGCTACAAGTACCAGAAGGGTCTCGAGCAGCTCACCGAGGCCGAGCGCGACGACCTGAAGAACTACACGTTCGAGCTGCTCTTCGAGCTCTACGACAACGAGGTCGACTACACCCAGGACCTCTACGACGAGGTCGGTCTCACCGAGGACGTCAAGAAATTCCTGCGGTACAACGCCAACAAAGCGTTGATGAACCTCGGCTACGAGGGTCTGTTCCCGAAGGACGAGACGGACGTCAACCCGGCCATCCTGTCCGCGCTCTCACCCAACGCCGACGAGAACCACGACTTCTTCTCCGGCTCCGGCAGCTCCTACGTCATCGGTAAGGCCGTCAACACCGAAGACGAAGACTGGGACTTCTAGAGCGACCCGCTCGGGACTTCTAGAGCGACCCGCTCGGGACTTCTAGAGCGACCCGCTCGGGACTTCTAGAGCGACCCGCTCGGGATTTCTAAACGCCTCCGACAGCTTCGCCCAATGCCGCACCGGCGCAGTTCGACTGCACCGGTGCGACATTGGGCGAACTGCGTTCAGCGCTGGAACCACGCCTCCGGCACGTCCTGCAGCGCTTTCTCGAGTCGAAGTCGCGAAGACGGGGTGAGGTCGGACGGCACTGACTCCGGGGAAAACCATGCCACCTCGAGGTTCTCGTCGTCGGACACCGCTGCGGCTCCGCCGATGTAACGCGCGAGGAAGCACACGTCGAGGTACTGCGCGACATCGCCGTTGGGATAGGTGATGGGTCCGGTCACATCGACGCTGGTGATGCGCACCAGTTCCGCGTCGACGCCGGTCTCTTCGCGTACTTCCCGGAGCGCCGCGGGCCCGGGCTCCTCACCGGGTTCGAGAACGCCTGACACCACCGCCCACCGGCCGTTGTCGGCGCGGCGGGTCAGCAGTAGCCGCCCGTCGTCGTCGCGGACGACGACGCTCACTCCCGACAACCACAGCGGCGCGTGTCCGACATGCCTGCGTAGTGCAGCTACGAACTCCGGGACGGGCACAGTTCTCCTAGCCGGCGTATCCGTTCAGGGTGTTCCGGAGATCGGTCAGCACAGCCCGCGCGGCCACCAGGCCGTTGCCGTTCCAGACCTCGCCCTCGACGGCGAACACGCGACTGTCGGCGGCGGCCCCGAGGTCTTCCCACGCTTGCCCGGACATGACCTCCTCGGCGTGCTCGGTGCCGTCCTTGCCGACGAGGACGGCATAGATGAGATCGCCTTCGGCGCGGTCGAGTTCGGCATCGTCGATCGTTTCGGTCACCGCGCCGTCGAGGTTCTGGTAGGCGGGCCTGCGGACTCCCGCGTCGGTGAGTACCTGACCGGCGAACGCCGCCGGTCCCTCCACCTCCAGACTGTCGGCGTCGAAACGCACGATGGAGGCCTGGGTTTGGGCGGCGTCGATATCGATGCCGAGTTGCTTCGCGTCCGCCTGGTATCGCTCGAGCGCGGCTGCGGCGGCATCGGCCCGGCCGAGGGCGTTGCCCGCGAGGAGGAACTGCGTCTTCCAGTACACGGGGTCGGAACCGACGAACACGGTGGGTGCGATGGGGGAGAGCTCGCCGTACAGTGCGCCGGTGGCCGGACTCGAACCGAGGATCACATCCGGCGCCGCCTGCGCGATCCGGGCGACGTCCGGTGCGCCGGCCGGCCCGACACTCGGAAGTTCGGAGATGCCCGTGCCGAGGTACCCCGGCTGTGGGGAATCGCCGTCGCCGCTCGTGGCGGCGCCGACGACGCGTTCCCACAGACCGAGTGCGCACACCGCGTCCAGCGCGGCACTGTCGAGTACCACGATTCGCTGCGGATCGGCGGGCACCTCACTCGTACCCGTCGTATGGACCACCCGATGCGTCGTCGACCCCGCCAGCTCCGGGTCGACCGGTGCCGGCTCCGGGCACGCCGTCGTGGTGTCCCTCTCGATGCCGACCACCGCCGCGCCCGCAATCTTCGTCGTGGTCCGGACGATCGAGGACGCGGGGTCGTCGTCGGCCGGTTGGGAGCAGCCGGCGAGAGCGAAGGCGGCGACACCGGCAACGAGACCGATGGACGCGCGGCGGACGGTCGAAAACCTGCGAAGGGACAATGCGGCGACTTCCTGTGTGAGCGGGCGCGTTCAGGTTAGCCGCTGTGCTTGTCGACCTCGAACGTGTCCGACAGGTCGTCGAGAATCAGGTGCGCGCCCTGGATGCTGACGGGCGACATCCAGTGGGCGTCGTCGACGTCGACCTTGCGGCCCTGCAGCGTCTGCCACAGCGGGCTTTCGAGGAAGGGGCGGGCGGCTTCGGCGCTCTCTCCCGCCGGATCCTGCCAGGTGCTGACGAAGATCACGTCGCCGTCGGCCTCGCTGAGCAGCTCCGGGCTGATCGACTGCATGATGCTGGTCGGGTCGGCCGGGTCCGGTCCCTGGCTGGCGGGCCGGGCAATGCCCGCATCCTCGAGCACGATGCCGCTGAAGGAGGTGGTGCGATAGAGGCGGGCGGTGGGTTCACCGGCGAATCGGATCACCGATACCACCGGATTCGACGCCTTGGTGTTGATGTCGGCACCGACGGCCGCGGCGCGCGACTCGTAGGCGGCGATCTTCTCGTTGGCGAGTTCTTCCTTGCCGAGCGCCTGACCGACGAGACGGATGTTCTCCTTCCACGTGGGACCGGTCGTCTCGGTGAAGACGGTCGGCGCAATGGCCGACAGCTGTTCGTAGTTCTTTCCGTCGCGAACCTCGGCCGAGATGATGAGGTCCGGCTGCAGTGCGGCGATCTTCTCGAGGCTCGCGCTGCTCACCTCGCCCACCGACTCGGCTTCGGCTGCGTACTCGTCGCGGGTGCTGCCGAGGTAGTCGGGCAGCCCGGGGTCCCGGTAGTCGACATACCCGACGAGCGGCGTCTCGAGCAGGAGTACGGCATCGGTGAAGCTGTTGTCGAGGGCCACGACCCGCTGCGGTGCGGCGGGAATCTCGGTGCTGCCGCGGAAGTGTTCGACCGTGCGGGGGAACTGCGCCGATGCGGCGGCGTCGGACGTGGAGGACGCGTCGTCGCTGCTGGAACAGGACGTGACGGCGACCGCGGCCGCGAGAGCGACGACGGCGGCCAGGGCGCGGCGTCGGGAAAGAATGTTCACTTGAAGCTCCTGGTAGAAGTTAGGTGAGCGATACCTTAGCACCGGAAAAGTCCGAATCCTGGTGGTCTCCCTGCCTCTCCCACCGACATCCGCGACACGCCGTCTCGGGTGAGAAAGAGCACGCTCCTGCAGACAATCCGCTGGTCGGCGATACCCCCGTGGGCGCTGAGCCGGGGTAAGTACGACAGGAGGTAGGACCGAGTCCGAGGCCGCTCGGGGCACCGTCTACGATTCGATGAGCGCAAGCCAGAGACCGTTCGCCTCGCAGCCCGGGGACGGACGCGCATTCAGGAGGATCAGTGACTGCCGTAGCGCCCCAGCCAGTCCCCGCGATAGCTGCAGCCAGGCCTTACCCGCCGCGGCAGGGACCCAAGGGCTCGTTCATCTTCAAAATGATCACGACCACCGACCCCAAGGTGCTCGGGATCATGTATTTGACGACCTCGATCATCTTCTTCCTCATCGGCGGTCTGATGGCCCTGATGATGCGTGCCGAGCTCGCTGTGCCCGGTATGCAGTTCTTGTCGAACGAGCAGTTCAACCAGCTGTTCACCATGCACGGCACGATCATGCTGCTGCTGTACGCGACCCCGATCGTCTTCGGCTTCGCCAACTACATCCTGCCGCTCCAGATCGGTGCACCCGACGTTGCCTTCCCGCGACTGAACGCCTTCAGCTACTGGCTGTACCTGTTCGGCGCGATCATCGCGACCGCAGGCTTCATCACTCCGGGCGGCGCAGCCGACTTCGGCTGGACGGCGTACACGCCGCTCACCAGTGCCCTGCACTCCCCGGGTGTCGGTGCCGACCTGTGGATCATGGGCCTCGCCCTGTCCGGGCTCGGCACCATCCTCGGTGGCGTCAACATGATCACCACGGTGATCTGCCTGCGCGCCCCGGGTATGACCATGTTCCGCATGCCGATCTTCACCTGGAACATCTTCATCACCAGCATCCTGATCCTGCTGGCGTTCCCGCTGCTGACGGCCGCGCTGCTGGGTCTGTTCGTCGACCGTCACCTCGGTGGCCACATCTTCGATCCGGCTACCGGCGGTGTGCTGCTGTGGCAGCACCTGTTCTGGTTCTTCGGTCACCCCGAGGTGTACATCATCGCGCTGCCGTTCTTCGGCATCGTCTCGGAAATCTTCCCGGTCTTCAGCCGTAAGCCGATCTTCGGCTACAGCGGTCTGGTGTACGCGACGATCGCGATTGCTGCCCTGTCGATCGCGGTGTGGGCGCACCACATGTACGCCACGGGCGCGGTGCTGCTGCCGTACTTCTCGTTCATGACCTTCCTGATCGCGGTGCCGACGGGTGTAAAGATCTTCAACTGGATCGGCACCATGTGGAAGGGTCAATTGACCTTCGAGTCGCCGATGCTGTTCTCGGTCGGCTTCCTGATCACCTTCCTCTTCGGTGGCCTCTCCGGCGTCATCCTGGCCAGCCCGCCGCTCGACTTCCACGTCACCGACAGCTACTTCGTGGTCGCCCACTTCCACTACGTGGTCTTCGGCACGGTCGTGTTCGCCACCTACGCCGGCATCTACTTCTGGTTCCCGAAGATGACCGGGCGGATGATGGACGAACGCCTCGGCAAGTGGCACTTCTGGACCACGTTCATCGGCTTCCACGGCACGTTCCTGGTGCAGCACTGGCTCGGGGCCGAAGGCATGCCGCGCCGGTACGCCGACTACCTGCCGTCGGACGGGTTCACCATGCTGAACTCGTTCTCGACCATCTTCGCCTTCGTCCTCGGTGCCTCGACGCTCCCGTTCATCTGGAACGTCTTCAAGAGCTACCGGTACGGCGAGGTCGTCACCGTCGACGACCCGTGGGGTTACGGCAACTCGCTCGAGTGGGCCACCACCTGCCCGCCGCCGCGTCACAACTTCACGGAACTGCCGCGCATCCGCTCCGAGCGTCCCGCGTTCGAGCTGCACTACCCGCACATGGTGGAGCGGATGAAGGCAGAAGCGCACGTCGGACCCGGGCACGGCGGCAAGCACGCCAGCACGGTCCTGGAGGAGGAACGCCACGCACCGCTCACCGTGAGCGGTGAAGGCGAGCCCGGCACCGACTCCGGCCGCTGATACAGATCGTTGCCGAAAGGCCCCGCCCCACCATCGGGCGGGGCCTTTCCCTTGGCACAATGGGTGCCGGACAAGCTGCGCGAGCACGACGACCTTCCGTGCTTCTGCGCACGTGAGACGAACGGAGTTCTTTCCAGCGTGAGTAACACGAACGGAGTTCGTAGTGGGCGCAGCTGACACGACTGTCCTGGTGACCGTCACGGGGCCCGACCGCCCCGGTGTCACATCGGTGCTCTTCGCGGCGCTCTCCCGCCACGACGTGAGCCTGCTCGATGTGGAACAGGTGGTGATCCGTGGCCGCCTGACCCTCGGCGTGCTCGTGGCGTGCCCGGAGGACGGGGAAGCCCTCCAGGAGGAACTGGAGGAGGCGATGGCCACCGTCGGGATGTCGGTGGATGTCGAGATCGGGGCGGACCCCGGCCGGCAGTCGCTGTCCACACACGCGGTGGTCATTCTCGGTTCTCCGGTGTCCGCGCGCGCCCTGCGATCGGTCGCTCGTGAGATGGCGAAGCTGAGTGTCAACATCGACTCCATCCGGGGCGTCGCCGATTATCCGGTGACCGGTCTCGAACTCCTCGTCAGTGCTCCCGCGACGCCGGCGGTGGACAAGCGGCTGCGCACGGTCCTGGCCGAGGTTGCTGTGGCGGAAAGCGTCGACATCGCGGTCGAGCGGGGTGGGCTTGCGCGCCGGGCCAAGCGGCTCATCGTCTTCGACGTCGACTCGACCCTGGTCCAAGGCGAGGTCATCGAGATGCTCGCAGCGCGAGCCGGGGTCGAAGACGAAGTCCGTGCGGTCACCGAATCGGCGATGCGCGGCGAGATCGACTTCACCGAGTCGCTGCACCAGCGGGTCGCGACGCTCGCCGGTCTCGACGCCTCCGTGATCGACGACGTCGCCGAGGGCCTCGAACTGACGCCGGGTGCCCGGACCACCATTCGCACGTTGCGACGCCTCGGATTCCACTGCGGGGTGGTGTCGGGTGGCTTCCGTCAGGTGATCGAGGGGCTCGCCCACGAACTGGAACTCGACTTCGTTCAAGCCAATACTCTCGAAATTGTGGACGGCAAGCTCACCGGACGAGTCGTGGGGGACATCGTCGACCGGGCCGCCAAGGCCACGGCGCTGCGTAAGTTCGCTGCCCAGGTGGGCGTGCCGATGGAGCAGACGGTCGCGGTCGGTGACGGCGCCAACGACATCGACATGCTCAATGCCGCAGGCCTCGGTATCGCCTTCAACGCCAAGCCGGCGTTGCGTGAGGTCGCCGACACGGCGCTCTCGCATCCCTTCCTCGACGCCGTACTGTTCATCCTCGGCGTCACTCGGGACGAGGTCGAAGCCGCCGACGCCGTGGACGGCGTGGTGAGACGAGTTCCCCTGTCGTGACGGAACCGTGTGCAGCCGCGATCACCGGCGACGCCGCGCTGTGGGAGGCACGCCACGCGATCCTCGCGGCCGGTTACGGTGGACGGCCCGATCCCGAGGATCCTGCCCTGGTGCTCGCGATGCCGATCGTTCTGCACATCCCGAAGTCGAACCCGCCTGCGCGTAGTGCGGTGCTGGCGGCGGCCGCGACGGCGTCGGTGGCGCTGTGCCTCGACCCACGGGTCGGCGTCGATGCAGACGGGCAACCGGGCCCCTGGCGCTCCGACTACCTCGCATGGGTGGGGTCCCGCATCCGCAAGGTGTCGCGCCGGGCTCGCGGTGCTCAGTGGCGCGCCGCGCAGGAGGTGGACGGCATCACCGTGGAGGTCGACGGCGCCGAGGCGCGGGCACTCGTTCCCGTCGCGGTCGGTGCGCTCGACCCGCGCATCAAGAAGCTGCAGATCGGCGGAACCGACCTCGAGCACGACGACCCCGGCCCGCCGCCCGGCGGGACACCCGTGCTGTGGATCGACTCGACCCTGGACATGACCGTCGGGAAGGCCGCTGCACAAGTGGGCCACGCGTCGATGCTGCTCGCGGGAGCGATGAGCGTCGAAGCTGCGAAGCACTGGGCGGATACGGGTTACCGCTGCGCCGTCCGTGACGCCGATGCGGCGAGGTGGACGGCGTTGCGCGAGCTCGAGTCCGCGGGGCATGCGGTCGCGGTGCGTGATGCCGGTTTCACCGAGGTGGCTCCCGGATCCGTGACGGTGATCGCCGCCCTGTGAGCCGCGGCGGGTCCAGTACCCGCGGCTTGGCTATGGGGCGTCGGGAACAATCGGGGAACACTGGCCCTCATGCTCGCTCGACGCGTGATAACGCTCTTCGCCGGACTCTGGTTGTACGGCTTCTCGATGGCCATGATGATTACCGCCGGCCTCGGCCTCGATCCGTGGGATGTATTCCATCAGGGCGTCGCGGGCCGCACGTCGCTCAGTTTCGGCGCCGTGACCGCCCTCACCGGTGCGGCTGTTCTGCTGCTCTGGGTTCCGCTGCGTCAGAAGCCGGGATTCGGCACGATCGCCAACGTTGTGGTCATTGCGGTGTCCGTGGACACTTCACTGGTGCTTCTCCCGCCCGTCGGGTCGCCGGCCGTGCAGGTGGCGATGATGGTCGGTGGTGTCGTGCTCAACGCTCTGGCGACCGTGCTGTACATCGGTGCCGGTATGGGTACGGGACCGCGGGACGGACTGATGACCGGTCTGGTACGACGAACCGGATTGTCCGTGCGCCTTGTTCGGACGTCGATCGAAGTTGCGGTGCTGGCGACCGGGTGGCTGCTCGGCGGCACCGTGGGAGTGGGGACCGTGGTCTACGCGCTGGGGATCGGTCCGCTGATCCAGTTGATGATGCGTGCCGGCGGTCTCTATCCGACCGCTCGGAAGACGAGCAGCCCGGGTCCGGACAGTCTGATCGTCGAGTCTCCCGAAATGGGGCCACCCGGTTCCGGCGCGCCGTCAGGGGAGTTGGAATCGAATTCGGCGAGCAGGATTCCGTAGAACCAGTCGGGGCTGCCCAATGCCACCTCGACCGGTCCGCCGGAGTGGAAGACGAGGAGCCAGTTGTCGTCGGTGAGCTGAAATCCGTCCTCGGTGTGGGACCGGATGTCGGACCCGTCGATCCATGCCTGCAGGGTGCGGCGTGAGTCGTCGTGCCACGCATCGTCGTCCATCTCCGCACCGTCGGCGCCGAACCACACGAGGTCCGGGTGACCGGTGGGAGTATGCCGTCCTTCGAAGAATTCCGGTTGCCGCAGTGCGGGGGACGCACGGCGCAGATCGAGAGCGCGCGTGACGAACGCGGTGAGCGTCCGGTCACCGGTGCTCCAGTCGAGCGCCCAGGAGTCCTCGCGCGCAGTGTCGGCGGGGACACAGTACGCGTTGTTGTTCCCGCCCAGCGAATGGCCGAATTCGTCGCCTGCCGTGAACATCGGGGTGCCCGTGGAGAGGGCGAGGGTGGCCAGCAGAGCGCGGACATGACGCTCGCGGGCGTCGGTGATCGACGGGTCGTCGGTGGGGCCTTCCACCCCGTGGTTGACGGAGTCGTTGTGGTCGGCGCCGTCCCGATTGTCCTCCCCGTTGGCTTCGTTGTGCTTGCGCCGGTACGCGACCAGGTCCGCCGCGGTGAAGCCGTCGTGTGCGGTCACGAAGTTGATGGAGGCCCAGGGCCGGCGACTGTGGAACAGGTCCTCCGAGCCGGCCACTCTGGAGGCCAGTTCGCGAACGCCGGTGTTGCCGTTCCAGAAGCGGCGGACAGTATCGCGGTATCGGTCGTTCCACTCCGACCACTGGGCGCCGAAGTGCCCGACCCGGTATCCGTCGGAGGTGGCGTCCCAGGGTTCGGCGATGAGTTTGCAGCGGGACAGAACAGGATCCGCGGTGATGGCGGAGAACACCGAAGCGCGAGAGTCGAATCGGCCTCCTCCGGGTCGGCCGAGGGCGGAGGCCAGGTCGAAACGGAAGCCGTCGACCCCCATGTCGTGTGCCCAGTACCGGAGGCTGTCGCAGATCATCCGGACGACGATGGGGGAGTGCGCGTCCACCGTGTTGCCGCATCCCGTGAGGTCGACGTCGCGGCCGTCGGCATCGAGAAGGTAGTAGCCCGGGGCGTCGAGACCACGCCAGCTGAGGCTGATCCCGTCGACGCCCTCTTCGCACGTGTGGTTGTAGACGACGTCGAGGATCACCTCGATTCCGGCAGCGTGCAGGGCGTCGACCATGGTGTGGAATTCGGCGATCTCCTCGCCGGCCACTGCCGCGTAGCCGGGATGGGGCGCGAAGAACGACGCTGTCGAATAGCCCCAGTGGTTACGCATTCCCCGTTCACGCACCGTCTGTTCGGTCAGGTGTGCATGTACCGGAAGTAGCTCGACCGCGGTCACCCCGAGTCGAACGAGGTGACCGATGACGGCGGGCTCCGCCAGTCCCAGATACGTGCCGCGGTACTGGGGAGGGACGCCCCGATGTCGGGCGGTGTACGCGCCGACGTGCAGTTCGTAGAGGACGGTTTCCTCCCAGGGCCTTTCGATCCTGGGACCGGTGGTCCGGGCGACGGCGGGCGTGACCACGGACAGCGGCGCGTGGCCGAGGCTGTCGAGCCGCGAACGTTCGCCGAACGGGTCTCCGGCATGCGAGATCAGGGCACGGTGGTCGCCGATCCCGCCGGTAATGCGTTTCGCCCACGGATCGACGAGGAGTTTGGCGGGGTTCATCCGGACTCCCGCGCGGGGGTTCCACTCTCCGTGGACCCGGTAGCCGTAGCGCTGGCCGGGACCGACGCCGTCCACCACCCCGTGCCAGATTCCGTAGGTGCGCTGCACGAGGTCGATTCGTGTCTCCGCACCGTCTGGAGAAATCAGGCACACCTGTACCAGCTCCGCGTCCGGAGCGTGGACCGAGAACTGGGTGCCGGTGCCTCGCACGTGTGCTCCCAGGGGAAACGGCGATCCGGGCAGGCGCAGGCTCGGCGGGAACGACGCTCTCTCGCCGGCACGTGAATCGATGTGAGACGACACGTAACTGATCCTGCCGCGAATGCGCCGAAGATGTGCGGGAAGATGGATCCGTGCATCAACCTGATCCTGATCTCCTCATCGATTTCGACGACGTCCTCCTCCGGCGCGGGGGTAACACTCTCGTAGGGCCGGTGTCCTGGAAAGTGGAGCTCGACGAGCGATGGGTGGTCCTCGGCCCGAACGGAGCCGGCAAGACCTCGTTGCTCCGCATCGCGGCTGCCGAATTGCATCCGACGAGCGGTAGCGCCCACCTTCTGGGGGAACGGCTCGGGCGAGTCGACATCAACGAGCTACGACCGCGAATCGGGCTGTCGTCGTCGGCGCTGGCGAACCGGGTGCCTGCCGAGGAGGTGGTGAGCGATCTCGTCGTGTCCGCCGGCTACGCCGTACTCGGTCGCTGGCGGGAGCGGTACGAAGACATGGATACCGAGCGGGCGGTCGAGATGCTCGAAAGTCTCGGGGCCGAGCACCTCGCCCATCGCAGCTACGGCACCCTGTCCGAGGGGGAACGCAAGCGCGTGCTCATCGCCCGTGCACTGATGACCGACCCCGAACTTCTCCTCCTCGACGAACCCGCCGCCGGACTCGACCTCGGCGGGCGAGAGGAACTCGTCGCGCGACTGACCGACCTGGCTGCAGATCCCGACGCTCCCGCAACCGTTCTCATCACCCACCACGTCGAGGAGATCCCACCCGGCTTCACCCACGCGCTGCTCCTGAACGAGGGCCGGGTGGTGTCGCAGGGTCTGCTCGACGACGTGATCACGTCGGAGAACCTCAGTGAGGCCTTCAGCCAGTCCATCAGCCTCGACAAGGTCGATGGACGGTACTTCGCGCGGCGCAGCCGGATCCCGGGCGCCCACCGGGCGTGAGGGTCGGAACGGGCACCTGTTCCAGTGGGGTGCCGGTGCGACGCACATCACCGGAGGCGTAGGTTCCAAGATCATGGTCTCGAAGCAAGAACAGGCGGCAGTCGACGCCGTCGACGTGTCACCGAAGGACGCGTCGACGGTCATCCTGATCCGGGATGCGACACCGGAACTCCCAGGGCGCGGCATCGAGGTATTTCTCCTGCGCCGCGTCAAGGGCATGGCGTTCGCCGGAGGTATGACGGTGTTTCCGGGAGGCGGTGTCGACCCGTCGGATGCCGTGGCGGACGTGCAGTGGGCCGGACCTCCCGTCGAGTGGTGGGCCGAACGCTTCTCCACCGACCCCGCCCGGGCGAAGGCTCTGGTGTGCGCGGCGGTACGTGAAACATTCGAGGAATGTGGCGTGCTGCTCGCGGGCGGAAGCACGGACACGGTAGTGGCCGACACGTCGCACTACGCGCAGGCGCGCACTGCGCTCGAACGACGTGAACTTTCCTTCAGTGAGTTCCTGGCACGCGAGGAACTCGTGCTCAGAGCCGACCTCCTGCGCCCCTGGGCGAACTGGATCACGCCGATCGGCGAAGGGCGGCGTTACGACACCCGGTTCTTCGTCGCTGCGGCTCCCGACGGGCAGATCGCGGACGGGGCCACGTCCGAAGCCGAGGAAGTGACGTGGCTGAGCCCCGCGGCGGCCCTGGACGCATGGAAGCGGGGCGGCAGCGTCCTGCTCCCACCCACATGGAGTCAGCTGACGGCGTTGCAGAACTTCGATTCGGTGGCAGCGGTCCTCGCCGCGGAGCCGGAGATCCCGGTGATCCTGCCGACCCTCATCACGGACGAGGAAACGATTCGGGTCGAGTTTCCCGGGCAGGACGGTTATTACGAGGCAGGCCCGCACCCGTGGTCGGTGCGGGGACGGAAGCTGACACCGCCGGGTCGCGCCGAGTCGGCCGAGCGGAGCAAGTAGCCTCTTGCCTCATGGCTGAATTCGTCACTCTCGAGGTTTCCGAAGGCATCGGCACCATTCGACTCGCGCGTCCCCCGATGAATGCACTGAATCGGCAGGTGCAACAGGAGTTGCGGGCCGCCGCACGGGAAGCGACGGTGCATCCCGACGTCAAGGCAGTGATCGTGTACGGCGGAGAGAAGGTGTTCGCCGCAGGCGCCGACGTCAAGGAAATGGCCGAGATGAGCTTCGGCCAGATGACGGATGTCATCACCGATCTGCAATCGGACCTGGCCGCGGTCTCGGAGATTCCCAAGCCGACCGTCGCCGCGATCACGGGGTACGCGCTCGGCGGCGGCCTCGAGGTCGCACTCTCGGCCGACCGGCGGATCGCCGGCGACAACGCCAAGCTCGGTGTCCCCGAGATCCTTCTCGGCATCATTCCCGGTGGCGGCGGCACTCAGCGTCTCGCTCGGCTGATCGGTCCCTCGAAAGCGAAAGACCTGGTGTTCACCGGGCGCTTCGTCAACGCCGACGAGGCGCTGGCGATCGGTCTGGTCGACGAGGTGGTGGCGCCCGACGACGTGTACGAGGCAGCTCGACGATGGGCGTCCCAGTTCACGAAGGGCGCCGGCCGCGCGCTGGCCGCGGCGAAAGCCGCCATCGACCAGGGATTGGACGTCGACCTGCACAGCGGACTGGCGGTCGAGCGCCAGCTGTTCGCGTCCCTGTTCGCCACCCAGGACCGCACGATCGGGATGGAATCGTTCATCGAGAACGGCCCCGGTAAGGCTCAGTTCACCGGCGAGTAGCCTGAGCCCGGAAAACTAGAACCTGTTCACTCTTACCAGCGAGTAGGATTTGCCGCATGACTGCTAGCGCCCACGACGACCCCGCTCCTCATCCGCACGCCACCGCCGAAGAGGTCGAGGCGGCGCTGAAGGACACCAAACTCGCCCAGGTGCTCTACCACGACTGGGAAGCCGAGACGTATGACGAGAAGTGGTCCATCTCGTACGACGAGCGGTGCATCGACTACGCGCGGGGTCGCTTCGACGCCGTCGCGGGAGATCAGCCCCTTCCGTACGAGCGGGCGCTCGAACTGGGCTGCGGTACCGGCTTCTTCCTTCTCAATCTGATGCAGGGCGGGGTCGCGAAGACCGGTTCGGTGACCGACCTCTCGCCAGGCATGGTCAAGGTGGCATTGCGCAACGCCGAGGGTCTCGGGTTGCCCGTCGACGGCCGTGTCGCCGACGCCGAAACGATTCCGTACGACGACAACACGTTCGACCTCGTGGTCGGGCACGCTGTGCTACATCACATCCCGGATGTGGAGCAGTCGCTCCGCGAGGTACTGCGGGTGCTGAAGCCCGGTGGGCGCTTCGTGTTCGCCGGCGAGCCCACCACCATCGGCAACTTCTACGCCCGCTGGCTCGGCCGCGTCACGTGGGAGACCACGACGCGTGTCACCAAGCTGCCCTTCCTTGCCGATTGGCGTCGCCCGCAGGCGGAACTGGACGAATCCTCCCGCGCTGCGGCACTGGAAGCCGTCGTCGATCTCCACACGTTCGATCCGAGTGATCTCGAGAAGATCGCCGAGTCCGCGGGCGCCGCGCAGGTGCACGCCGCCACCGAGGAGTTCGCCGCCGCCCTGCTCGGGTGGCCCGTCCGCACCTTCGAGGCCGCTGTTCCGCCGGAGAAGTTGGGCTGGGGCTGGGGCCGTTTCGCGTTCACCGGATGGAAGACGCTCAGCTGGGTCGACGAGAAGATCCTCCGCCATGTGGTGCCGCGCGGCTTCTTCTACAACGTCATGATCACCGGCGTAAAGCCCGGCAACTGAATTGGGCTATGCGTTCACTCCCGAAGACGTGGAGTTCCTGCAGAGTGCTGCAGGCGCAGCAGCTCTCGCCGAGGTAGACGAACTTGCGCTGACCACGTCGACGCGCCTGGCCGATATCGGCCAGGCGCGTTCGCGTTTCGGCTCACGGGTGGCCATGCTGGTGGAGACGGTGCTGTTGCGGCGCAAGGCCTCGATCAAGTTGCCCGGCAGCGAGCACTGGCTCTTCACCGATGATGCACTGCAACAGGCGACTCCGCGTGCCGTGGCAGCCCACCGCGCGACGCGCCTGGCAGAGCGGAACGTTCACGACGTCACCTGCTCGATCGGTGCGGAACTCGCTGCTGTCATCGGGACGGCCAATACGGTGGTCGGCAGCGACATCGATCCCGTCCGGCTGCTCATGGCCCGGCACAATGTTCCCGCTGCGGCGATCGTGCGCGCAGACGCATTGGTGCCGTGTACCCGCGACACCGTCGTGCTCGCAGATCCGGCGCGGCGGTCGGGTGGCAGGCGCACACATGATCCCGCTGCTCTCGAGCCGCCACTACCCGACCTCATCGACGCGTACCGAGGCCGTGATCTCGCGGTGAAGTGCGCTCCCGGCCTCGATTTCGATCGGCTCGACTGGGAAGGCGAGGTCGAGGTCGTGTCCCTCGACGGTGGCGTCCGTGAGGCGTGTCTGTGGTCGGCCGGACTGTCGGGTGCCGGAGTCACTCGCCGGGCAAGCGTCCTCGACTCCGGAGGCGCGGTGTGGACGGTGACGGACGCCGAGGACGACGACATCCCCGAACACGCGCCGGGGGAGTGGATCGTCGATCCTGACGGCGCTGTGGTCCGGGCGGGTTTGGTGCGGCACTACGCCGCCCGGCACGGACTGTGGCAGCTCGATCCTCGGATCGCTTATCTCACGGGCGATTCGGTTCCCGCGGGCGTGCGGGGCTTTCGAATTCTCGAGCAGGTGAAATATTCGGAGAAGTCGCTGCGGCAGGAGCTCGCCCGCCACGACTGCGGTGCGGCGGAGATCCTCGTGCGCGGCGTCGACGTCGATCCGGCCGTGCTGCGTCCCAAGTTGAAGCTTCGCGGAAACCGCTCGCTCAGTGTGGTGATCACGCGGATCGGCCGATCGGGCGTCGCCTTCATCTGCGCTCCGCCCCCGTGAGTACTTGTCAACTACGGGATGTTAACAAGTACTCACGGGGTCAGCGGAGGACGAACAGCTCCCCGAGCAGCGTCGGAGTGAGGACCTCACCCTCAGGGCCGATGGACGTGCCGACCGTGAATCCCTTCGCCCCCGGCAGGGTGTCCTGATCGAGCGTTTCGCCGGTGGAGGTGTCGAACGTGAGCGCCGCCAGTCCGTCCACACCCTCGCGGATCACCGAGTAGCCGGTGGATCCGGCCGTCTGGGCGGGGACTCCCAAATGCAGTAGATCCCTACGTTCCCAAGCAAGTTCGGCGTGGTCGCCCTTGTCCTGCAGCGCAAGGAGGTGGCCGTCGAGTCCGCCCGCGGGAATGATCAGACCGTCCGCGGACGTCGACGGGCTGCCCGCAGCGGCGTACCCGATGTCGTAACTCCACTTCGGATCACCCGTCGCAGCGTCGATCGCCCACACCGTGCCCCAGTTGTCGTTGACGTACACGACGGAACCGTCAGCCGACAGATCGGGGCTCGATGCGCTGCCCCCCGGCAGGGTGTCGCTGGACCATTCCTGGCTGATCGTGGGATTGTCGCCGCCGGAGTATTTCATCGCGACGAGGTCGGCCTCGGTCGCGCCGGGCGCAAAGAACGTGAAGTAGAACGTGCCGGACGCCAGGTCGATGGCCGGCATGTTGGCCACCGGGCAGTCGGGGGAGCCGAAGAAGCAGCCGCTGAGGCCCTTGTCGTCGGGAAGGATGTCCACGTTCGCGCCGTCGGCGACGGACGGTGGCGGGATGAGGTCGTACGACGCCACCACTTTTTGCCCGGTCTGCGGATCGAGCACGCTGATCTGCCCGAGCTGGGTGATGAACAGCAGGTTGCCGTCGCCCGTGAATTGTGCCGACAGCGGTGTTCCGACCACCGGTGTGCGCCAACGTAACTGGCCGTGTTCGTTGAACGAGTTCATGGCTCCGTTCTCGCCCACGTAGACATTGGCGGCGCCGTCGACCACCGGGGTGGACGCCACGACTCCGGGGGCAAGCTGGCGGCACCAGCGTTTGCGGCCGCTCTCCATCTGGAAGGAGAAGAGATTGCACCCCTTCTCGGTGCGAGCGGTGAGGAAGATCTGGCCGCTTGCCGCCACGGATGCGTAGTTCGCCACCGGCCCACCGAGGGGCCGCGACCACGCGAGCGAGACGTCGCGCGACCCTGTCACCGGACTGGTGTCACTGTTGCGGGCGTCCGCATGCATCCCCGGCCACCCGCCCGCGGAGAAGATGTCGTCGACGTGCGCCCCGCCCCCGCAGCCGCTGAGGACGACAGCCGAGATCGTCGCCAGCGCCAGTACTGACGAACGTAGGACCCGCCGCATTACATCTCCTCAGTTTTCGACAAACGCTCGGCCCAGAGACTATCCCGCCGAGGCAGGCACGATCGGCACACCCCGAACGGTGTCGGTGTCCGGACACACCCGCGCACGGCTCCGGCGGGTGAACGTAGGCTGACGGGCTATGACGAGCATGTGGGGCGCACCGTTGCGTACGAGGTGGAAGGGATCCCGGCGGAAGGACAGCGAGCAGGCCCGCTTCCTGACCCTCGACTCGCTGCGCTGGGTGCTGGTGAACAAGGCGTACACGCCGTGGTACCTGGTGCGGTACTACCGGCTGGCCAAGTTCAAGCTCGCCAACCCGCACGTGATCCTGCGGGGCATGGTGTTCCTCGGCAAGCGCGTGGAGATCCACTCGACTCCGGATCTGTCCCGCCTCGAAATCGGTCGCTGGGTCCACATCGGTGACGGCAACGCGATCCGGTGCCACGAGGGGTCGCTGCGTATCGGCGACAAGGTGGTGTTCGGCAAGGACAACGTGGTCAACACGTACCTCGACATCGAGATCGGAGCGTCCACGCTCGTCGCCGACTGGTGCTACATCACCGACTTCGATCACCGCATGGACGACATCAACGTGCCCATCAAGGATCAGGGCATCGTGAAGGGCCCGGTACGCATCGGTCCCGATACCTGGGTGGCCGCCAAGGTCACGGTCCTCCGCAACACCCGGGTGGGACGCGGTTGCGTGCTCGGCGCCCACGCCGTCGTCAAGGGCGACATTGCTGATTTCAGCATCGCAGTGGGATCGCCCGCCAAGGCCGTGAAGAATCGCAGGGCCGAGTGGGAGGCCGGCGCCGAGGAGCGGGCCAAGTACATCGCCGCACTCGAGGACATTGCCCGCAAGAAAGCGGCCCGAGAGGGCTGAGCCGGGTGGCATAGTCGACCCATGGGCGTCTCGGACCGCGAACTCGAGGATCGTATCCGCGAGCTGCTGTATGCGCGGGCGGCGGATTCGAGTATCTGCCCGTCGGATGTGGCCCGCGCGATCGCCCCCGACGAGTGGCGACCTCTCATGGAGCCGGTGCGCCAGGCCGCCCGACGCCTTGTCGCGGCAGGGGAAGTCGAGATCACCCAGCGGGGTGCGGTGGTGGATCCGGACTCGGTGCGTGGTCCGATCCGGATTCGCCGTGTCCACGGGTGAGGCGAATGTACCGTTCGGCGCGCTGGAGGCGTCCGGCGGTACATTCGCCCTCGCGACTCAGCGTCCGGGCAGGGGGCGCTCGGGAATAACCGGGCGCGCCAAGGGGTGTCGCACGCGGCGTTTGGCGCCGGCGTAAACGTGCGCCGTGTCTTCGGCCACTGTGTGCCAGTCGAAATCCGCGGTGAGGCGGTCGCGGGCGGCAACTGCTCGTTGCTGCGCCGCCGCCGGATCGTCGAGAACCTCCCGAACCGCCGAGGTGAGTCCCGTCACATCGCCGGGAAGGAAGGACATGCCGGTCACTCCGTCGACGACCGCCTCGCCGAGACCGCCGGCGGTAGACGTCACCAGCGGAGTTCCGGAGGCGGCAGCCTCGAGCGCGATGATGCCGAACGGCTCGTAACGGCTGGGCAGCACGATGGCATCGGCGCCGTGCAGCCAGCTCAGCAGTTCGGAGTGGTCGAGATTGCCGAGGAAGTTGACGGCGCGGGCAACGCGGTGAGTGCGGGCCTGCTGATAGAGCCAGGTGAACTGGGTGCCCTCACCCGCGATCGACAGTGTGGTCCCCGGGTGACTCCGGCGGATACGGGGAAGCGCGGCGATCGCATCCTGCACCCCCTTCTCGTACTCGAGGCGGCCGACGAACAACAGCTTGGGTGGACCCGATCGCGGCGCGCGTCGACGAAAATTCCACGTGGTCACGTCGATCCCGTTGCGTATCACAGTGATCGGCGGAAGATGGGGCCCGTAGAGGGTGGTCACCTCGTCCTGCATCGATGCCGAGCAGGTGATGAGCGCATCGGAGTCGTTGGCCAGCCACCATTCGACCGAATGCACCTGACGGTTGATGCGGCCCGACACCCAGCCGCTGTGGCGGCCGGCTTCGGTGGCGTGCAACGTGGATACCAAAGGCACGTCGTAGAATTCGGCGAGTGCGATGGCCGGATGTGCTACCAGCCAGTCGTGGGCATGCACCACGTCGGGCTGCCATCCTTCTCCGACACCCGGCTTGTGCAGGGCGACGCCGGCCCGCACCATGGCGTGCCCCATGGCAAGTGTCCACGCCAGCATGTCCTCGCCGAACACGAAATGCGGCGGATCTTCGGCGACGGCGACGACGAGTACGCCTTCTTCGATGTGGGTGACGGTGGGGTGCGTGGACGCATCGGTTCCCGACGGCCGCCGCGACAGCACCACCACCTCGTGGCCGGCGGCGGCAAGAGCGGTCGCGAGGTGGTGCACGTGGCGGCCGAGGCCGCCCACGACCACGGGCGGGTACTCCCACGACACGATGAGGATTTTCACGAGGCCACTCCCGAGACGCCGACCGCCGATGCTGCGGAACGGACAGGCAGGCGCCGGGCGTCCAGGCCGGGGAACAGGCCGTCGGCAGCGTTCCAACCGGCCGCGAGGCGCGCCGCCGACGCGTCGTTGCCCGCAGCCACCGCGGCCGCGATCTCGCGCATCGCGTGCGCGTGCTTGTGTGCCCGGTCGCGCGCATACTCCGCCGCAGAGTCCTTGCTGACCATGAATGCCCAGTCGCTCGACACCGTCATGAGTGCCTCTCGCAGAATCTGATCGTTGATGCGGTTGCGGAGTTCGGGTCTTCCGGGTGCAGAACCGAGGCTACGGGCTTTGTCGACCGTGTCCAGTGCGGCCCCGACCACCTCGGAGTTGAGTGCCACCAGATCGGACACCTTCTCGCCCGCCCACACCCGCCAGTCCTTGCCGGACCCCCACGACGAGTTCTCCAGGGGGACCGGCGCACCGACGTATCCCTGGGTGCGGGCGTCCTCGAGGGTGCCGACCCGGATTCCCGCCTCGGGGAGAGCGCGCAGCACCTTCTCGAGCCACTCGGGGCCTTCGTGCCACCAGTGCCCGAACAGCTCGGTATCGAAGGCTGCAACGACGACCGCTGGGCGCCCGATTCGCTCGGCCTCTCCGCGCAGTCGCCTGCGGACCGTGGAAACGAAGTCGGCGACGTGCCGGTCGACGGCGGCGGACGCCAGTTCCGGGTCGTACGGCGCCTTGTCCGCCGAGTCCACCGTGCGGCCGGTGACCCGGGCGGGCTTCAGTCCGGTGGCATGGTCGTAGGTGTGGAAGTCCCGGTAAGCGCCATGGCCGGGGTAACCCGACTTCGGCGACCACACCCGGTAACTGACCTGCAGGTCGCGGCCGAACGCGACGACGTCGGAGTCTCGGACCGGCCGACCGAGGGAGGTGTCCCCGCGCAGGGCGGGACCGTCGACCATGAAGTGGGTGACCCCCGCCTCGGCGTAGCCGATCTCCATGCCCGGGGTGTAGGCGCATTCGGGCCCCCAGATGCCCGTGGGTGTGGTGTTCCACCTGTTCTTCGCGTCGGCGAGTCCCTCCCTCAAGGAGAACTCGCGCAGTCGTGGCTCGAGCAGCGGCTGGAACGGGTGCGCGAGGGGGCCGCCGAGAAGCTCGAAGGCTTCCCGATCGAGAAGATCGCGTAGGACGGGCGAGCCACCGTGCCGCCACCGCAGTTCGAAATCGGTGAGTGCGTCGGCGGAGGCGCGGTGCTCCCGGGCGCCGAGATCGCGGTGTGCGTCATCGGGCATTCCGGCAGCTTCGTGAGCTCGAATCTGCCAATTCCCCAGCCAGTGATGCATGCCCGTCAGGCAGTGCGGATCATCGAGTTGAGCGGCGAGGACCGGGGTGATCCCCAGAGTCAGGAGATGGGAGCGGCCTTCGTCGGACAGTCGCCGCAACATGGCCGTGAGGGGAAGGTACGACGCGGCCCACGACTGGTACAGCCACTCCTCTCCGACCGGCCAGCGGCCGTGATGGGCGAGCCAGGGCAGGTGCGAGTGCAGAACCAGGCAGAACATGCCCGGCTCCGTGTGGTCGGGCGGGCGCGTCCCGCTTCCCACGCTCCCCATTCGTGTGGAATCGGTCACTGCACGGGATCCTTCACCGCGACGGCCACGAGGTCGAGGCTGTCGTCGATGTTGCCCTCGCGCAAGACGAAGTCGTCGACCGTGATGCCCTCGACGTCACGGGTGAGTTCCGCCGGCCAGGGCTCGCCCGCGAGGGCCCGGTCGATCTGGGCGCCGATGAACGAACCGCCGTGCTTGGCGTCGAGTGCCTTCAGTCGTTCACCGTGGTGGACGCCGGTCATCAGCGACACCGTGAACCCCGCTTCCTCGAGCAGCTCGGTCAACTCGGCGGCGTCGAGTTCACGGGTGTGGAACGGGTTGAGCGGTGTGTCCCGACCGGGCGAGAACGTAATTCGGTTGGGGGTGCTGACGAGAAGTTCTCCGCCCGGCGTCAACACGCGGAAGCATTCCCGCAGAAACTGTGCCTGATCCCAGAGATGTTCGATCACCTGAAAATTGACGACGGCGTCCACCGAGGCATCGCCGAGGGGAAGCTCGGCCAGGTTGCCGTGCAGCATCTCGACCCGGGGGTACCGGGCCCGAACGTGTTCGACTGCGGAAATGTCGTAGTCGAGGCCGGTGACGCGCACCGCCACGTCGGCAATCATGTTGGCGCCGTAGCCTTCTCCCGATCCTGCTTCGAGGACGGTCCGGCCGGCGCAGCGGGGCAGGAGGTCGCGGTAGACCACCTCGTGACGCCGGAACCAGTAGTTCTCCTCGGGGATGCCGGGCACGGTCCGCTCGCCCGTGAGGGGCAGTTGCTTGTCTCCGGTTGCGGGCAGCGGTGCGTTCTCGCGGTCGCCGACAAATGATTCGCTCACCGGTGGGAGATTAGTGCCACTGACGAGGTCGCTCGTCCCGGTGGTCCACATCACAGCACCGAAAGTGATGTTCCGGCTTATGGTGAACGAGGCTTTCGCGCAAGTTACCAGCGGGTAACTTAACGTGAGGTAATCTGTCGCAGAGCAATTGTGCGAGGACATACGAAGACGAGAGCTCCGCTCATGCGGAGCAACTCGCGATAACCAGGCAAGTACACACAGGAGGTCGACGAAGACCCATGACGAACATCGTTGTTTTGATCAAGCAGGTCCCCGACACATGGTCCGAGCGCAAGCTGACCGACGGTGACTACACGCTTGACCGCGAGGCCGCCGACGCCGTGCTCGACGAGATCAATGAGCGGGCCGTCGAGGAAGCGCTTCTCATCAAGGAGGCGCAGGGCGGCGAGGTGACCGTGTTGTCCGCAGGTCCGGACCGCGCCACCGACGCCATCCGCAAGGCCCTGTCCATGGGTGCCGACAAGGCTGTGCACATCAATGACCCCGCACTCCACGGTTCCGACGCGGTCCAGACGGCGTGGACGCTTGCGGCCGCTCTCGGACAGATCACGTTCGAGAACGACGAGCCCGCCGACCTGATCATCGCCGGCAACGAGGCCACCGACGGCCGGATGGGCGCGGTTCCCGCGATCATCGCCGAGTACCTGGGCATCCCACAGCTCACGCAGCTGCGCAAGCTCACGGTTGCCGACGGCGTCGCGACCGGTGAGCGGGAGACCGACGAGGGTGTGTTCGGCCTCGAGGCGAACCTGCCTGCCATCGTGAGCGTCACCGAGAAGATCAACGAGCCCCGTTTCCCCTCCTTCAAGGGCATCATGGCCGCGAAGAAGAAGGAAGTCATCACCTACACTCTGGCCGACCTCGGTGTGGACCCGGAGACCGTCGGTGTCGCGAACGCGGGCACCACCGTCACCGCCTCGACGCCCAAGCCCCCGCGTACCGCTGGTGAGCGCATCGTCGACGAGGGCGACGGCGGCAGCAAGATCGCCGCATACCTCGTCGGCCAGAAGATCATCTGATCCGCGCCCTCCATAGACCAGCAGACATATACAGGGAGAGTTAGACATGGCAGAAGTACTGGTGCTCGTCGAGCACGCAGAGGGTGCACTGAAGAAGGTCAGCACCGAATTGATCACCGCCGCTCGCGCGCTCGGTGAGCCGGCCGCAGTGGTCACCGGTCCCGCCGGTACCGCGGACAAGCTCGCCGACGCACTCGCGGCCGCCGGCGCAGCCAAGATCTATGTCGCCGAGTCGGATGACATCGAGGGCTACCTGGTGACCCCGAAGGTCGACGTCCTCGCGTCGCTCGTCGAGTCCGCTGCCCCGGCCGCGGTCATCACCGCCGCGAGCATCGAAGGCAAAGAGGTCTCCGGACGTCTCGCCGCCCGCATCGGATCCGGCCTGCTCTGCGACGTCGTCGACGTGAAGTCCGACGGCAGCGCTGTGCACTCCATCTTCGGTGGCGCGTTCACCGTCGAGGCCAAGGCCAACGGTGACGTCCCGGTCATCTCGGTGCGTCCGGGTGCCATCGAGGCGAAGCCGGAGGCGGGCGCGGGCGAAAAGGTCGAGGTCGAGGTTCCCGCGCAGGACGAGGGCGTCGTCAAGATCACCTCGCGTGATCCGATCGTCGGCGGCGACCGGCCCGAGCTCACCGAGGCGACCGTCGTCGTCTCCGGTGGCCGTGGCGTCGGCAGCGCAGACAAGTTCTCCGTCGTCGAGGAACTCGCCGATTCGCTCGGCGCCGCGGTGGGCGCCTCGCGTGCCGCTGTGGACTCCGGCTACTACCCGGGCCAGTTTCAGGTCGGTCAGACCGGTAAGACGGTCTCCCCGCAGCTGTATATCGCGCTCGGCATCTCCGGTGCCATCCAGCACCGCGCAGGTATGCAGACGTCGAAGACCATCGTCGCCGTGAACAAGGACGAGGAAGCGCCGATCTTCGAGATCGCCGACTTCGGCATCGTCGGCGACCTGTTCAACGTGGCTCCGCAGCTCACTGAGGCTGTCAAGACCCACAAGGGCTAGATATCGCCCGTCGGCGGCCCCGTTCCCCTCGAGGGAGCGGGGCCGCCGTCGTATCTATACCGTTCACCCCGGCTGCATCGACACGACACCTCGTCGATGCCCCGCCGCCGCCCCTGCTCGGTAAACCTGCGCCATGACAACTTCGTCTGTTCTTCGCGCAGCGAGTGACACCGCCGATACCGTTGTAGTTCCACCCCGGTACTCTCTCGTCGTCTCCTCCGACCGCGAGCATCGGGTGGCGGCCCAGCGGCTGCGTTACCGCGTGTTCGCCGCGGAGCCGGGTTTTTCGGTTCCCGCCACCACCACCGGGCTCGAGGCCGACCGATTCGACGAATTCTGTGACCATCTACTCGTCCGCCACGAGGCCACCGGCGAATTCGTCGGCTGCTACCGCATGCTTCCGCCGGATGCCGCCGCGCAGGCCGGTGGCTATTACACGGCCACCGAGTTCGACATCTCGGCCCTGGACCCGCGAGGCAATCGGATCGTGGAGATGGGCAGGGCGTGCGTCGACCCCGACCACCGTTCCGGCTCGGTACTGAGCCTGATGTGGTCCGGAATTCTCCACTACCTGCAGCTGACCGGCTACGACTGGGTGATGGGCTGCGTGTCCGTGCCCATGCAGGAGCATCCCGATGTTCCGGCCGGCTCCAACGTGCGCGGTGTGCGAGATCTGCTCCTGAGCAAGCACGGCAACGACCCTGCGGCCCGGGTCGTTCCCCGCAACCCCGTCCGCGTGGCCGGTAGATCCCTCGACGAGATCGAGCCACCCGCCCGGCCTTCGCTGCCCCCGTTGCTGCGGGGGTACCTCCGTCTGGGCGCGAAGGTGTGCGGGGAGCCGGCGCACGACCCGGAATTCGGTGTCGCCGACTTCGTCGCGCTGCAGGGACTGCATCACGCGAACGAGCGTTACCTCGAACGGCTGCGTTCGGCATCGGCGTACCTCGAAACCGGGACCCAGGCGTGAGCACCACCTCGAGCGAGACGCCGGTTCCCGTCCACGCCTGGATGCCGTCGAGTCCGTGCGGCAGCAGATGCCTGCCCCCGGAGGCGCCGGGCGTCTCGGCCGTTGTCGTCGCGATCCGGTGGTTCCTCGTAGCCTCCGCCCTGGTGACCGCGCCGCTGCTGACGGCCGGGTGCGTGATGCCACAGACGTGGCGGACCGGTCTTCAACGCCGGTACGCGGCAATGCTGCTGCGGTGTGTGGGCCTGCGGCTCGAGGTGGTCGATCACCGCGGCAAGCGGCGGCACGAGGGTGGCATCCTGGTGGTGGCGGGCCACGTCTCCTGGACCGACGTCCTGGTTCTCAATGCCCTTCACCCGGCAAGCTTCGTTGCGCGGGGAGACCTTCTCGACTGGCCGATCCTGGGGTCGCTCGCGCGGCGGATGCGGATCGTCCCGATCGACCGGCACGACCTGCGGGCGCTGCCCGGCACCGTGGCCGCAACAGCGACACGACTGCGGGACGGCGAAAGGGTGGCCGCCTTCCCGGAGGGGACGACATGGTGTGGGCGCGCGTACGGAGGTTTCCGCCCGGCGCTGTTCCAGGCGGCGATCGACGCGGAGTGCCCGGTGCAGCCGGTGTCCCTGCGGTACACGATGCGCGGGGGAGAATTGACCACCGGGCCGTGCTTCGTGGGTGAGGAGACGATCGGCGGGTCGATTCGGCGAATCATTCGGCACAAAGGCGTCGTCGCCGAAGTCCGGCTGGCGCCGATCGAGTACCCGGGGGAGTCGCGCCGGGATCTTGCCGCCCGCTGTGAGCGCGCCGTGCGGGGGTCCGAGCCCATCGATCTCGCAGCGCACGACATCCTCGATCCGACGCGGGAGCCCGCCCAGGGGGCCGGTACCCGGATCGAGACGGAAGAGCGCCTGATCGCCTGAGCTATCCTGGTCGGGTCATGACCTCTGCCCGCAGTGCCGACAGCCCTGTCTACCTGGACCACGCAGCTACCACTCCCATGGTGCCGGCGGCCGTCCAGGCGATGACCGACGTCTTCTCGACCGTGGGCAATGCGTCCTCGCTGCACGGCTCGGGGCGTGCCGCCCGCCGACGTATCGAGGAGGCGCGCGAATCGATCGCGGCCGACCTCGGGGCCCGTCCGTCCGAGGTGATCTTCACCTCCGGCGGAACCGAAAGTGACAACCTGGCGGTCAAAGGCATCTTCTGGGCCCGCCGCGACGCTGATCCCGCCCGGGTGCGGATCATCACGAGTTCCGTCGAGCATCATGCCGTCCTCGACGCGGTGGAGTGGCTCGAGCAGCACGAAGGCGCTCAGGTTTCGTGGCTTCCGGTCGACGAGCGCGGTCGGGTGTCCCCGCACGTGCTGCGCGACGAGTTGGCCCGCCATGCCGACGAAACCGCACTGGTCACGATCATGTGGGCCAACAACGAGGTCGGCACGATCATGCCGATCGCCGAACTGGCGGCGGTCGCGGCGGAGTTCGAAATTCCCATGCACAGCGACGCGGTCCAGGCCGTCACCCATCTGCCGGTCGATTTCACCGCGAGCGGTCTCTCCGCGCTCAGTATCGCCGCGCACAAGGTGGGCGGCCCGCAGGGAGTCGGTGCACTGCTGCTCGGACGGCAGGTGGCATGCGTTCCGTTACTGCACGGCGGCGGTCACGAGCGCGACCTGCGTTCGGGTACCCCGGACACGGCCGGTGTCGTCGGGATGGCGGCGGCATTGCGGCACGCCACCGCGAACCTCGACGCGCGCGCCGAGGAGTTGACCGTCCTGCGGGACCAGCTGATCACCCGAGTGCAGGAAATTCTTCCCGACGCCGTGTCGAACGGGCCGGTCGGTGCTGCACGCCTGCCCGGCAACGCCCATTTCACTTTCCCGGGCTGTGAGGGTGATTCCCTGCTGATGTTGCTCGACGCAGCGGGAATCGAGTGCTCCACCGGTTCGGCGTGTACGGCGGGCGTGGCTCGCCCGAGTCACGTCCTGACGGCGATGGGTGTGGACCCGGCCACCGCGCGGGGTTCGCTGCGGTTCTCGTTGGGACACACGTCGACGGCGGGAGACGTGGAAGCGTTGATCGCGGCGCTGCCGCAAGTAGTGGAGCGAGCCCGCGCCGCGGGGCTCGCCGGTGTCGGAGCGCGTGGAGGGAATCGTTGATGCGAGTACTGGCGGCCATGAGTGGCGGAGTCGACTCCGCCGTCGCTGCGGCCCGGGCTGTGGCCGCAGGGCATGACGTGGTCGGTGTGCACCTGGCGTTGTCCGCCGAACCGGGAACCTTGCGGACCGGATCGCGGGGGTGCTGCTCCAAAGAGGACGCCGGTGATGCCAGGCGTGCGGCGGACGTTCTCGGGATCGCCTTCTACGTCTGGGATTTCGCCGATCGCTTCAAGGAAGACGTGATCGACGACTTCGTGGCGTCCTACGCCGCCGGTGAGACACCCAACCCCTGCCTGCGCTGCAACGAAAAGATCAAGTTCGCGGCGCTGGCGGACCGCGCCATCGCACTCGGGTTCGACGCAGTGGCCACGGGTCACTATGCGCAGCTTCACGACGGGGTGCTGCGGCGCGCTGTCGATGCCGACAAGGACCAGTCCTACGTTCTCGGTGTGCTCACCGCCGAGCAGTTGTCCCGGGCGATGTTCCCGGTAGGTGACACTCCGAAAGAGCAGATCCGGGCGGAGGCGGCCGAGCGGGGTCTGGCCGTGGCGAACAAGCCCGACAGCCACGACATCTGCTTCATCCCCTCCGGCGACACCCGGGCGTTCCTCGGCGCGCGGATCGGTGTGCGCCCGGGAAGTGTGGTCGACGCCGACTCGGGTGAAGTTCTCGCGGAACATGAAGGCGTACACGGCTTTACCATCGGCCAGCGCAAGGGTCTCGGCGTCCAGGGTCCCGCAGCGGACGGACAGCCGCGGTATGTCACGGCGATCGAGCCGGAGACGGGCACCGTCCGGGTGGGTTCTGCTCGCAACCTCGAGGTGCACACGATCAGGGCCGAGCGAGCCGTCTGGACGTCGGGCCGGGTGCCGGACGCGCCGATCGAGTGCACGGTTCAGGTACGTGCGCACGGCGGCCTGGCCGAGGCCGTGGCCGAGGCAGTCGACGGCGGCATCGCCATTTCGCTGCGCGAACCCCTCACCGGTGTGGCCAAGGGTCAGGCAGTGGTCCTCTACCGAACCGATCCGGCGGGCGACATCGTCCTCGGCAGTGGAACGATCTCGGGTACCGACTCCCGTCCGACCGCGCAGTGACACACACTGTTTCGCTGGCCGGTGCCGTCACCGGCGTCGGCTCGTGGCCCGGAACCGATGCACGCGAAGCCGCCACGATCGTTCTCGGTGAACTGGGCAGGCTTCCCCACCTGGTGGAGTTGCCCGCGCGGGGGCTGGGAGCAGACTTGATCGGCCGTGCGAGCGCACTTCTCGTCGATCTGCAGCTGGACGTATCCACTACGGCGTACCGGGTGGTCTCGCGGAGAGGTTCGGTGGCCAAGCGTGCTACCGACCTGCTGAACCAGGACCTCGACGCGCTCGAAGAAGCCTGGGAGACTGCCGGTCTGGTCGGCGCCGACCATGTGGTGAAAGTGCAGGCGGTCGGACCGCTCACCTTGGCCGCGGAAGTGGAGTTCGGCACGGGCCGCCGCGTCCTCACCGATCCGGGCGCGGTGCGGGACTTCGCCGAGTCGCTGGGTGAGGGTGTGGCCCGGCATGCCGCCGAGGTGACCCGACGTCTCGGTGCGCAGGTCCTGATCCAGTTCGACGAACCGCGGTTGCCTGCGGTGCTGGCGGGTACGTTGTCCGGCCGGACCCGTCTCGAGACGGTCCGCGCGCTGCCCGAACCGGAAGCCCTCGCGGTGCTCGAGGCGACTCTCACCGGCTCCGGTGGTGTCACGATGGTGCACTGCTGCGCCGCGGGGATACCCACCGACCTGCTGCGGCGCAGTACGGCACGAGCGGTCGGCCTGGACGTGGCGCAGCTGACAGCAGCCGATCTGGACGGCATCGGGGAACTGCTCGACGCCGGGAAGGAGCTGGCTCTCGGATTGATCCCCAGCGTGGCGCCGTCGATCCCCACCACGTGGCGTGACCTCGCCGCACCGGCCGTGACGCTGATCGACCGACTCGGTTTCCCCCGCACGACACTGCGCACCCAGGTGGCGGTCACGCCGGCATGTGGGCTCGCCGGAGCAGACGAGCAGTGGAGTCGTGAGGCCCTGCGTCTGAGCACTGAAGTGAGTAGTGCGTTCACCGACGACCCCGAATCACTGTGACTCGCCGGTTGGCTGTCGGCCCGACCGGTTAATCTTCGGACGTGACTGAATCGACCGAAGCCCCGACACCCGCCCCCGGCGACGTACGGGAGCGGTGGAACGAACTGGCCGAGGAAGTGCGGCAGCATCAGTTCCGCTACTACGTCCGCGACGCGCCCGTCATTTCCGACGGTGAGTTCGATGCGCTGCTCGGACAGTTGAACGACCTCGAGAACCAGTACCCGGACCTGCGCACCCCCGACTCGCCGACCCAGCTCGTCGGCGGCGGCTTCGCGACGGATTTCACCTCCGTGGACCACCTCGAGCGCATGCTCAGTCTCGACAACGTGTTCGCCACCGACGAGTTGCGCACCTGGATCAGCCGGGTGGAACAGGAGGCGGGTGCCGATCTGCCCTACCTCTGCGAGGTGAAGATCGACGGCGTGGCACTCAACCTCGTGTACGAGAACGGCCGACTCGTGCGCGCAGCCACTCGCGGTGACGGGCGCACGGGCGAGGACGTCACACTCAACGCACGCACGATCGACGATATTCCGGAAAGGCTCACCGGCACAGACGAATACCCGGTTCCCGCCTTGCTCGAGGTGCGCGGCGAGGTGTTCTTCCGGCTCGAGGATTTCGCGGCTCTCAACGCCGCGCTCGTCGACGAAGGCAAGGCACCCTTCGCGAATCCCCGCAACTCCGCAGCCGGCTCGCTTCGGCAGAAAAATCCCGCGGTCACGGCCCGTCGCCGTCTCGGAATGATCTGTCACGGTTTCGGCCGTATCGAAGGGTTCGAGCCCGTCTCGCAGTACGACGCCTACACGGCGCTGGCCGCATGGGGTCTGCCCGTCTCCTCACATACTTCCCGCGTCGTGGGCGCCGACGCGGTGGTGGCGAAGGTCCAGTACTGGGGTGAACACCGGCACGACGTCGAGCACGAAATCGACGGACTGGTGGTGAAGGTCGACGAGATGTCGCTGCAACGCCGGCTCGGTTCCACCTCGCGAGCCCCGCGGTGGGCAATCGCGTACAAATACCCGCCCGAGGAAGCCACCACCAAGCTCCTCGACATCCGGGTCAATGTGGGGCGGACGGGACGGGTCACACCATTCGCCTACATGGAACCGGTCACCGTCGCCGGTTCCACCGTGTCACTCGCCACCCTGCACAACGGCTCCGAGGTCAAGCGCAAGGGTGTCCTGATCGGTGACACCGTGGTGATCCGCAAGGCTGGTGACGTCATCCCAGAGGTTCTGGGCCCCGTCGTCGACGTGCGCACGGGAGAGGAGCACGAGTTCCTCATGCCGACGCACTGCCCCGAGTGCGGCACCCTCCTGGCCCCGGCCAAGGAGGGGGATGCCGACATCCGCTGCCCCAATCAGCGCTACTGTCCCGCGCAGCTCCGGGAGCGGGTCTTCCACGTCGCGGGCCGGGGCGCGTTCGACATCGAGGTGCTCGGTTACGAGGCCGCGACGGGGTTACTCGAGGCCGGGGCGATCGAGGACGAGGGTGACCTGTTCTCGATCACGGAGGACGATCTCCTGAAGACGTCGATCTTCCGGACCAAGGCGGGCGCTCTCTCCGCCAACGGCCGGCGGCTCCTCGACAACCTCGACTCCGCGAAGGATAAACCGCTGTGGCGGGTGCTCGTGGCGTTGTCGATTCGTCATGTGGGACCTACGGCCGCCCGTGCGCTTGCCGGCGAGTTCGGTTCGCTCGATCGGATCCGCCAGAGTTCTGTCGAGGAGTTGGCGGCAGTGGACGGCGTGGGCGGCACCATTGCCGCGGCGGTCGCGGAATGGTTCGGAGTCGACTGGCATCTGCAGATCGTCGAGAAGTGGGCGGCGGCCGGGGTGCGCATGGAAGACGAACGTGACGAATCGATCCCGCGCAACCTCGAGGGCTTGTCGATCGTGGTGACGGGATCGCTCGAGACGTTCTCACGTGATCAGGCCAAAGAAGCCATCCTCGTCCGAGGCGGCAAGGCCGCGGGTTCGGTGTCGAAGAAGACGGCCTACGTGGTGGTCGGGGAATCACCGGGCTCGAAGCACGACAAGGCCGTCGAACTCGGTGTTCCTGTTCTCGACGAGGACGGATTCCGGCGACTGCTCGAAAGTGGGCCGGAGGCTGTGACCGATTCGGCGATGTGACCGGTTCCTCACTCCCTTTTTTTGGGCACCGTGAGGTGTCCTGCCATAGTTCTGGACATGATCGAAATACGGGATGTGACCCCGGAGGAGTACGAGGTCGTCGGCGACCTGACGGTGATCGCGTACGTCGGCGGCGGATTCGTCGAAGCGCACGATCCGTACACCGAACGCTTGCGCGATACGGCCGGACGTGTGGAGAAGGCGGATGTCCGGGTTGCCGTCATCGACGGTCAGGTCGTCGGCTCGGTCACGATCGCGGATCCGACGTCGCCCTACGCGGATGTGGCACAGCCGGGCGAGCTCGAGTTCCGCATGCTCGCGGTGTCGCCGGACGCGCGCGGCTCCGGCGTCGGTTCGGCGTTGGTGCGACACGTACTGGACAACGCCTACGACCGGGGCGACCGCGCCGTCGTGATGTCGACGCAGCCGTCGATGGAAGCCGCCCGGCGTATCTACGACCGCAACGGATTTGTTCCTGTGGCCCAACGGAATTGGAATCCGGTACCCGGCGTGGAGCTGACCGTCCTGGTCCGCGAACTGGTGTGAGGCAGGCCGCGGGTCAGGCCCTCAGCCCAGTACGGTCGCGATGATGCCGGCCAGGTACCCCAGCCGCGCGACTTCCGAAGGGCGGAACTCCGGACCCCCGGGCCGGCCCAGCATCAGCACGCGTCCGGTGGCGCCGAGTGGGGCCGCGGCCAATGTGGTGTTCATATCGCGCCACACCTGCGGTACCCAGTCGCCCTCACCGTCCAGTGCCGTCGGCTTCTCGAGGGGCATCCACGGGATGTCCGTGGCATGGGTTTCCGGAGCTCCGGAACTTCCGACGACCCGGTAAGCGCCCCGCGGTCCCAGGTCCGCGACCACGGACCAGCCGACGCGCAGCACCCGCGGAGCGCCGTCGACCAGAACCTGCAGACGGTCGTCCGCCGCGGTGGCCACCTGATCTATCAACTCGAGTTCGCGGTGGGTGTCGAGTATTCCGGCATAGGGACGAATGGAATCGATGGTGACGTCGGGGAGGGCCTCGGCGGCGGTGATCAGGGTGTCGGGGAGGGACCCCGGCTCGACATCGACCACGAGGTCGTCGATGGCGAATCCTGCACCCCGCTCCACCACGTCGAGCGACAGAATGTCAGCGCCCACCGAACCGAGGGCGACGGCGAGCGAGCCGAGGCTACCTGGTCGGTCGGGGAGCTGGACGCGAAGCAGATACGACACGTGCGTCCCTTTCACCACGAGATAAACGCGGGAGTGCTACCTGCGACCCCCGTCACGACCATCCTTGCACTTTCGGTTCCGAGTATGCGGTCCCCCCTCCGCCTTCGGGGACCGGCTGCGCGGGAGTTGCTGGTCGCGCGCGATTAGTTGACACCCCCGATACCGAATCGCCTCATTCGCGAAACATGTCGACTCGAAACCTGGGCCCGTCACCACCACACCGGTCATGGTCTGCGTGGTTCCACCACCCTTCCCGACCGTCAGGGCGGCGCTGGCTGCACGGCTGATTAGGCCACGCTCTAGGCTGGGAAGGACATTGTGTACGTCCGACCTGAAAGGGGCCCCGCGGTGCCTGCCATCTCCCGTGACGAGGTCGCGCACCTCGCGCGGCTGTCTCGACTCGCCCTGACCGACGCCGAACTCGACGAGTTCGCGGGTCAGCTGGACTCGATTCTCAGCCACGTCAAGGTGGTCACCGAGGTTCCCGCAGAAGACGTCCAGCCGATGGCGAACCCGAACGCGGTCACCAACGTGACCCGTCCGGATGTGATCGTTCCCGGGCTCACCCCGGAGCAGGCGCTGTCCGGCGCGCCCGCTGTCGAACAGGATCGTTTCGCCGTCCCGCAGATTCTCGGAGAGGGCGAATGAGCGCCGAACTGACCACACTCGACGCGGCAGAGCTGGCGTCGAAGATTCACAGCCGTGAGGTGTCGTCCGTCGAGGTCACCCAGGCACATCTCGACCGTATCGCGGAGGTCGACGGCGGACTCGGAGCCTTCCTGCACGTTGCGGGGGAGCAGGCCCTCGTGTCGGCGAAGGAGGTGGACAGCGCGCTAGCGGCCGGTGAGGCTCCTGCATCGCCGTTGGCGGGAGTTCCGTTGGCGCTCAAAGACATTTTCACCACCACCGACATGCCCACCACTTGTGCCTCGAAGGTCCTCGAGAACTGGGTGGCCCCCTACGACGCGACTCTCACGGGCAAGCTCCGCGCCGCCGGAATTCCGATCCTCGGCAAGACCAACCTCGACGAGTTCGCCATGGGCTCGTCCACCGAGAACTCCGCATACGGCCCCACCCGCAACCCGTGGGACCCCACGCGCGTCCCGGGTGGCTCGGGTGGCGGCAGCGCCGCGGCGCTCGCATCCCGGCAGGCCCCGCTCGCGATCGGTACCGACACCGGTGGATCGATCCGTCAGCCCGCCGCCCTCACCGCGACGGTGGGCACCAAGCCGACCTACGGCACGGTGTCCCGTTTCGGCCTGGTCGCCTGTGCGTCGTCGCTGGATCAGGGTGGGCCCTGTGGTCGCACAGTTCTCGACACCGCCCTGCTGCACGAGGTGATCGCCGGTCACGATCCGCGCGACTCCACCTCCATCGATGCGCCGGTCCGTCCGGTGGTCGCCGCGGCGCGCGAGGGCGCGGGCGGCAACCTGCGGGGTGTGAAGGTCGGCGTAGTCAAGGAACTGCACTCCGACAGCTACCAGCCCGGCGTCCTCTCCTCGTTCGACGCTGCCGTGGCACAGCTCACCGAACTGGGTGCCGAGGTTGTCGAAGTGTCGTGTCCCAATTTCGAGTACGCGCTCGCGGCGTACTACCTGATCCTCCCGAGTGAGGTGTCCTCCAATCTCGCCCGGTTCGATGCCATGCGTTACGGACTGCGGATCGACGAGGGTGACATGAGCGCGGATCAGGTGATGGCCGCTACCCGTGCCGCGGGCTTCGGCCCGGAGGTCAAGCGTCGCATCATGATCGGTACCTACGCACTCTCGGCGGGGTACTACGACGCGTACTACGGCCAGGCGCTCAAGGTTCGGACTCTCATCTCCCGCGACTTCGACAGGGCCTATGAGAAGGTCGATGTCCTCGTGTCGCCCACCAGTCCGTTCACGGCCTGGAAGCTGGGGGAGAAGGTCGGCGATCCACTCGCGATGTATCTGTCGGACCTGTGCACCCTGCCTACCAATCTCGCGGGCCATTGCGCGATGTCCGTTCCGTCCGGACTGTCGGCGGACGACGGTCTTCCGGTCGGGCTGCAGATCATGGCGCCGGCGCTGGCCGACGAGCGGCTCTACCGGGTGGGTGCGGCGTTCGAAGCTGCTCGTGGTCCCCTCGAATCACCGAGTGAGGTCGCAGTCGGGTAGGGCTGTGCCCTGTTCCTTCCCGTAGCGATGCCCGTGCCCGGCGGGGAAGTTCAGCGCTGACAGGAGGTCGACGCTCGCCTGGAGGAACGTCAGGCCGGGAATCCACTGTGGGATAGGGGCATCGGCCACGGCCCGTGACAGATCGGGCCGGCGCAGGATCAGGTCGGGTGACCACCACACGACGGGATCGGACGTGTTGGCCAGAACCGTTGCGCCGTCGGTCATCACAGACCCGGCGGGCGGTCCGGCCCACAGCGCCCCGCATGCTCGCCGGCCAAGGTCTGCCGCGTCGGCGAATTGCGCGCTCCCGCCGACGGATCCGAGGCTCTGACCGTAGACGTAGAGGGCGGGACGGATCGCATCGGGTAGTGCCGTGATGCGATCGGCGACCGCATCGAACAAGGCTGCCGCCGATTCGTCGGCCGCCGAACGGCCGAAGACGAAGGTGATCCAACTCGGTGCGTAGGAATATTGGAGCCCGACAATCGCGACGTCGTCGTCGAAGCGGTCCTCGAATCCTTCCGCCGCGTTCTCGTCGATCCAGCCGGAGCCGGTGGGGACGGTGACGACGATGGCCGAGCGGGCAAATCCGCCGGCCCTCTCGAGTTCCGAGACTGCCAGCGCCGCACGGGACTTCACGTCCGGTGCCGAGTTCATCCCGACGTAGGTGCGGATACTCCCGGCCTGTTCACCGGCCGCCACGAAGCGACGTCCCTGTCGCCCGAGCGACTCCCAGCTGACAACGGACTCGGGGCTCCCCGCTCGTGCGGCAGACATCGGGCGCTGCAACGAGACGTCGACCACGTCATTGGAATCGCTGTAGGAGCGCGACATCATCTCCCATACAGCGGGCCCGGCAACCAGTTGCAGACCGGTCGCGAGAACGACGGCCGTCGTAGCACTGCCGATCCAGCCGAGCCGGTGGGCCACCGAGGAGACGGTCGCACCGGCGGCGACCACGATCACGAAGGTTGTTACGGCTCCGAGTATCACCTGCATCCAGTGGCCCGGGCCGGCGCTGCTCATCCCCATCACCTGTCGTAGGGAGTCCTGCCAGTGATCGGCCGCGACCATCGCCCAGGTGGTGGTGACCATCGCGCCGAGCAAGACGAGGAGTCGAACGGATTCCCGTGGTACCCGGGAGCCGGAGGAGCGGGTGAGCACCTGTCGCAGCCGACGAGCGAGGACGAGCATCCCGAGCCCCGCCGCAGCGAGGACCCCGGTGAACAGGGCCTGCGTCAGGGCGCTTCGAGGGAGCAATGACGGTGTGAGAGAGGCGAGTACGCAGAGAGTGACGACGATCGTGGAGGACGCCCGAGGAAGTGCCGACACCGGAATCGTCGTGGCGAGGGCCCGGCGCAGCGCAGATGCCGGTACCGGGCAGCCATAGTCCCCGAGAGGCCGCGTGCCCAGAACGGTGGTCGTGCTCATGCGACGGCTCCCTCGGGTTCCGGGCGGCGGCGGAGGGACCAGACGGCACCCGCGAGAAGCGCCACACCGAGACCGCCTGCGAGCCCGTACCTGACTCCGGACTCCGTGACGGGCGTGGAATATCCCTGGCGCCAGCTATTTCCCGTGACGGCAGTGGCCGCGATGTTCGCCATGACGAAGCAGGATGCGCGAGCCCGTTCGTCGACGCGCGTGTCACACGCCGCGTGCATGCGTCGATCGAGCTGTGCGTCCAGGCTCTGTCGGGCCCACGGCTCGAGGTCGTTCCCGGACCGGGAGGCGTAACGGAGGAGGTCGTATCCGAGGTCGTGGGCCTTGCACGACGCAACGAATTCGACCGGCAGCGGAACCGGGGACGAGCAGTCGCCGTCCGGGTCGGCGAGCATTCCCTCGACGCGCTGGGGTGTGTATCCCATGACGGATTCGAAGTCCCCGGGGATGGACGCTTCGCCGAACTCCTCGGCGGAGGTGAGCGTGCGCACCGCGTCCGACGCGGCGGCGTTCTCCGCCCGGGGTGTGTCCGCGGTCCCGGTCCCGGAAAACCCGGTAGTGGTCAGAAGTGCCGTTGCGGCACAGGCCACCGCTGCCCACGTAGTTCTCCGTGTCCCCGTCGTTCGCCCTGTCCCCGTCGTTCGCATGAGGACGACGGTATGAACAAGCGTTACGCAGGCACATCACACCGGAGTCCGGTTCGATTCCTGGCTTCGGAGGACCAGTCGGCTGCAATCTCATACCTCGGTACTAGAACTACCTCGGCCCGCGGAGTGAGGACGCGCTGCGAAGGCAGCTCCTACGCTCGACGTGTGGACAAGAAGACGCGAATCCGGAGCGTTGCTCGAGGTCAGTGGCTCAACGTGGCAATTGCCTCGGTCACAGCGATTCTCTTCGCTGTCGCGTGGCCGACACTGCAATTGACGCACCAGGTCAGCCCGCCGATTCAGCCGTTCGTTGCGGCGCTCGCAGCGTTCCCTTTCGTTCTGATCCGCGCCAACCCCGCACTCGGGTGGGCTGTCTCTGCAGTGTCCGCTCTGGTCATTCCGCGGGTCTTCGGACTGCAGGAGGGTTACGACTATCCCTGGCAGGTAGTCCATATCCTGGTGATCCTCGCGCTCCTGGCGGCTGTGAGTATGCGGGCGGCCATTCCGGTGGTCGGCGTCGCGTGGATCTCGACGGTACTCCTCTTCCTCGCCGACACTCCCGGCACCAACGGCCGCGGCTGGGCCGTCGGGCTCACGGCGATCGTCGTCTTCGGCCTGCTGATCCGCTGGCTCGTGCTCTCCCGCAGGCAACTCGCCCGGCAGGAGGAGTTGAGCGAGCTCGAACGCACGCGTCGCACGATTCTCGAGGAGAAGGCGCGCATCGCCCGCGACCTGCATGACGTTGTCGCACATCACATGTCGATGGTCGTCGTGCAGGCGCAGAGCGCCCCTTACCGCATCGCGAACGTGTCGGACGAGACCCGCGCGGAATTCGAGTCGATCGGCGCCGCCGGGCGCGCCGCACTGAACGAGGTGCGCGGACTGCTCGGCGTCTTGCGGAGCGACGGCCAGCTCGCCGAGCACGCCCCGCAGCCGGGGGTGGACCAGATCGGCGAGTTGCTCGAGGGCAGTCGGCGGGCCGGGATTCCAGTCACCTGGACTGTGTCCGGTGATCGGACACTCGTGTCCGAGTCGGTCGGATTGGTGATGTATCGCATCCTGCAGGAGTCACTGGCCAATACTGCGCGGCACGCATCGGGTGCGGCGGTCGAGGTGAAGATCACGTACCAATCTCCGATCGTGTCGCTTGCCGTGGTCAACGGTCCGGCGAAACGGAGTCTCGCATCCGCGCTGACCAGGCACGAATCCACCGGAGGCAACGGAATCATCGGCATGCGCGAGCGTGCGCAGGCCGTCGGAGGAGTGCTCACCACCCGGATGCACGACAACGGTGGATTCGAGGTGCACGCCGAGTTTGCGGCCGCGTCAGCCTAGGCTGACGGGCGTGGCCATCACCGTGTTCATCGCAGACGATCAAGCCATGGTCCGTCAGGGCTTCGGCGCCCTCCTCTCCTCACAGCCCGACATCAGCGTGATCGGCGACGCACCGGACGGGGCTGTGGCGGTGACCGAGGTCAAACGTCTGCGTCCCGACGTGGTGCTCATGGATGTCCGGATGCCGGAGATGAACGGCCTCGATGCGGCGCGCATGATCCTGTCGGCCGGATTCGACCCCCCGGTGCGTGTGCTGATGCTCACCACCTTCGACGTCGACGACTATGTCTACGAAGCACTCAGTATCGGAGCCAGCGGTTTCATGCTCAAAGATGCGCCCGCCGAAGAACTGGTTCGTGCGGTCCGCGTCGTCGCCGACGGGGAGGCACTTCTGGCGCCGACCGTCACCCGGCGTCTCATCGCCGACGTGACCAGCCGCCGCAGCACTACGCGTCGTAAACCCGCTGCGCTGTCGGCGCTGACCCCGCGCGAGCGGGAGGTTCTCGAACTC
This sequence comes from Rhodococcus sp. IEGM 27, assembly GCF_033142305.1. NCBI lineage: Bacteria > Bacillati > Actinomycetota > Actinomycetes > Mycobacteriales > Nocardiaceae > Rhodococcus > Rhodococcus sp. IEGM 27. The sequence goes on from NZ_JAWLSG010000002.1 coordinate 177,978, forward strand.
ATCGCCCGCGGGATGTCCAACACCGAGATAGCCGACCGCCTGTTCGTCGCCGAGCAGACCGTCAAGACGCACGTCGGAAAGGTGCTGTCCAAGCTCGATCTCCGCGACCGCGCACAGGCCGTGGTACTTGCCTACGAGAGTGGCCTCGTCACACCGGGCTGAAAAAGAACCCGGCGGTCCGAGGTGCTCTCACGGCGCCGGAGCGGCAAGATGGATAAGGAGAACCACCATCACCACACGAGGTGCCGTCCCTCCGGGAGACGGCGCCGCAACGGGAGAACGAGGGGTGCTTGGATGCGGATCGGGATCCTGACCGGCGGCGGCGACTGCCCCGGACTCAACGCGGTGATCAGGGCGGTGGTGCGTACTGCCGACGGTCGGTACCGCAGCTCGGTGGTCGGATTCCGGGACGGGTGGCGCGGCCTGCTCGAGGATCGCAAGGTTCCGTTGTCCAACGACGACCGGATCGACCGCATCCTCACCCGCGGTGGCACCATCCTCGGAACGGCCCGGGTGAACCCGGACAAATTGAAAGCCGGACTGGACCAGATCCGCCAAACCCTCGACGACAACGGGATCGACGCCCTCATTCCGATCGGAGGTGAGGGAACGCTCACTGCCGCAGGATGGTTGGCAGAAAGCGGTGTCCCGGTCATCGGGGTTCCGAAGACCATCGACAACGACATCGATTGCACCGACGTGACGTTCGGCTTCGACACCGCGCTGTCCATCGCGACGGATGCGATCGACCGGTTGCACACCACGGCAGAGTCGCACCAACGGGTCATGCTGGTGGAAGTGATGGGCAGACACGCCGGCTGGATCGCGCTGCACTCGGGTCTGGCGACGGGCGCGCACCTCACCCTCGTTCCCGAGGTGCCGTTCGACGTCGCGGAGGTGTGCGACATGGTGAAGAAGCGGTTCCAAAGGGGCGACTCCCACTTCATCTGTGTTGTCGCCGAGGGTGCGGCACCCACCCCCGAGTCGATGACGCTGCGCGAAGGCGGCATCGACGAGTTCGGGCACAAACGATTCACCGGTGTCGCGCAGCAGCTCGGCGCCGAGATCGAGCGCCGCATCGGCAAGGAAGTACGGACAACGGTTCTCGGGCACGTGCAGCGGGGCGGCACTCCCACCCCGTACGACCGGGTACTCGCCACCCGCTTCGGGGTGCACGCCACGGACGCGGTCCACCGCGGAGACTTCGGGCAGATGGTGGCCTTGCACGGCACGTCGATCGAATTGGTGGCGCTCACCGATGCCACCCGTCACCTCAAGACCGTGCCGCGCGAGCGGTACGACGAGGCAGCCGCCTTTTTCGGCTGACCGCGTTTTTCGGCACGCGAGCAGGCGCATAAACTCTTCTGCATGACTGCTGTCGACGCGCCTGCCCTCCTCGACTACGACGATGTGCTCGCCAAGTACGAGCCTGTTCTCGGCATGGAGGTACACGTAGAGCTCGGCACCAACACCAAGATGTTCTGCCCGTGCCCAACTGAGTTCGGGGCGGAGCCGAACACGCAGGTGTGCCCGGTGTGCCTGGGCCTGCCGGGGTCGTTGCCGGTGGTAAACGAGGCGGCGGTGGAGTCCGCGATCCGGATCGGTCTGGCGCTGAACTGCTCGATCACGCCGTGGGGCCGTTTCGCGCGGAAGAACTACTTCTACCCGGACCAGCCGAAGAACTATCAGATCTCGCAATACGACGAGCCGATCGCCACCGACGGTTACCTCGACGTCGTCCTCGACGACGGCACCACCTGGCGCGTCGAGATCGAGCGTGCCCACATGGAAGAGGACACCGGGAAGTCGCTGCACGTCGGCGGGGCGACCGGCCGTATCCATGGAGCAAGCCACTCGCTACTCGACTACAACAGGGCGGGCGTGCCGCTGGTCGAGATCGTGACCAAGACCATCAGTGGTGCCGGTGCGCGAGCGCCCGAGGTGGCCCGCGCCTACGTCACCGCCCTCCGTGATCTGCTGAAGTCGCTGAAGGTGTCGGACGTGCGCATGGACCAGGGCTCGATGCGCTGCGACTCCAACGTGTCGCTGATGCCGATCGGTGCTACCGAACTGGGAACCCGGACCGAGACGAAGAACGTCAACTCCCTCAAGAGCGTCGAGGTGGCGGTCCGGTACGAGATGCGCCGCCAGGCCGCCGTGCTGGAGTCGGGGGGTGCGGTGATCCAGGAAACACGCCACTTCCAGGAGGCGGACGGCACCACCTCGCCGGGCAGGCGCAAGGAGACCGCCGAGGACTACCGCTATTTCCCGGAACCCGACCTCGAGCCCGTAGCGCCCAGCGCCGAATGGATCGAGGAACTCCGCGGCACACTGCCGGAGTTGCCGTGGGTCCGTCGGGCCCGGATCCAAGCCGACTGGGGTGTTTCCGACGAGGTGATGCGCGACCTCGTGAACGCAGGTGCCCTCGACCTGGTGATCGCCACGGCCGACGCCGGAGCCTCCCCGGAAGCCGCACGGTCGTGGTGGGTGTCGTACCTCGCCCAGCAGGCCAACACCCGCGGCGTGGAGTTGACGGCCCTGCCGATCACCCCGGCGCAGGTGGCCGAGGTGGTCGCGCTCATCGACAACGGCACACTGAACAACAAGGTGGCGCGCCAGGTGGTCGACCGCGTCCTCGACGGCGAGGGCGACCCCAAGCAGGTTGTCGCGAACCATCCGGAATTCGTGGTCGAGCGGGACGACACCAAGCTGAAGGCTGCCGTCGACGAGGCCTTGGCAGCCAACCCTGATATCGCCGACAAGATTCGCGGCGGAAAGGTGGCCGCTGCAGGCAAGATCGTCGGCGACGTCATGAAGGCGACGCGGGGTCAGGCAGATCCCGCACGCGTCAAGGAACTCGTCATCGAGGCGTGCAGCTAGACCCTCGCTGCCGCGTGCATATGTGCAGGGGGTGCACGCGGGGCGGAGCGGAGCCGATCAGTCGAACCCGCCGCCGCCCGAGGGCAACGGCATCTTGATCACGCGGTCGTCGTTGGGGCCGGGCTGACCCGCTGTCTTGTTCACCGTGCTGACCCAGATCAGCCCGTCCGGTCCGAGGGCGGCCCCACCGAGCTGGCCGTACCGATCCTGGACGATGACGCCCGGGGCAGTGGTGACCGCTCCGGTGCTGGGGTCGGCGGCGAGCGCCGACATTGCTTTGGCCGTGCTCAACGACACCGCGACGACATCCTGCGCCGCCACGCAGCCCCCCACTCCGGGGCGCTCCGGCCACGTCCACACCGGGGAGGACACGGCACCGTCGGCACTCACGCGCTGCAGGCGATCCTCGAGGGGTGTGCGGTCGGTGACCCAGACCGCCACACCGGGGTCGACGCACACCCCACCGGCGGTCCCGATGCCGGACAGGACGACCTGCGGGCGGGGCTGCGCGGGGGTCGGGGCGGGTGACAGCGCGGTGACCTTCAACAGCTTGCCGGCGAGAGAGGCGGGATCGGACGCGGCGGCAGGATTGCCGGCGTTTCCGGTGAGCACCATGAGTTCGTCGCCGGAGAATTCGAGTGAACCGGCATTGCCGACATTCCCACGCGGTATCCCGCCGAGCACTTCCTTGGCCGTATCGCCCGGTGCCACCCGCACCACCCGGTTGTCGGTGGGAGTCGAGATGTAGGCGTAGATCAAGTTGTCCTCGACGAAGCTCGGTGACAGTGCGATATCGAGGAGTCCGCCGTCGGAACTGGCGTCGACGTCGATGTGCGCTATCTCTCTGGGCTGGCGACCCTGTGCGACCTCGAGGATGCGTCCGGTACGTCGTTCTGCGACCAGCGCGGTGGCTGCGTCGGGAAGGACGACGAGCCCGCCCGTGGTGTCGAGACAGGTGGCGATGACACTGGGGTCCGGATCCTGGCACGGTCCGAGCGGCCCGCTGGGCGGTGGGGGTGTGGTGGTGGACGGAGGCGGACTCTCGGGCTCTACCTCGGCACCCGACGCCTCGGAAGGTTCGGGGCTGAACGGTGAGGAGGCCGAATCGTCGAACTTCGCACAGCCTGCCGCGAGCAACGCGGTGACGCACAGCACGGACACCATCCATGTCGATCTGCCGGTCGCCCTGCGGCTCAGCCCACCCACCATCATGAGTGAAACGTTACGGAAGGGTGCGGCGTCACCGCCACGCCGCACCTGCTTCCCGGCGATGTTCCCCGCGCCGACCTACCCTGGACGGTGTGACTGACATGCGGAAAGATCCCAGCGAGTCGCCGGACCCCGGTGCCTCGGACCACGGCGCCTCACCGGACTACGGCAAGGTCTCCAGCCCGTACGACTCTCCGACGGAGCGTTTTCCGACGGCCACGCCGGCGGCGGGTTCCGGGGGACGCACGCTTCCGCACACCGACGACGAACTGGATTTCGGTGACTCTCGGGGCGCGGGTCTGCCGACCGAGCAGATCCCGGCCTACCGGGACTCGGGGTCGTTCGGATCGGATCAGCCGACGGAGGTTCTCGGCGGCACTTCCGCCGCAGCGGCCGCATCGCCGGGTACGACCGCGGTCGGGACGGCGGGTGACGGTGACGTGAAAATCGGTCGCGGAACCCTGGATCTCGGGTTGCTCGCACTGCGCCTCGCAGTGGGCGGCACGGCTCTGGTGCACGGACTGCAGAAGTTGACGGGGATATGGAACGGCCCGGGTCTCGACGGGTTCGAGGAGATGCTGGCGAACTCCGGATTCCAGCAGGCGAAGCTCCTGGCGATCCTGGGTGCTGTCGGTGAGGTCGCCGGTGGGGCGTTGCTGATCCTCGGACTGGTGACGCCACTGGCCGCTGCTTCGGTTCTCGCGGTAATGATCAACGCGTGGGCGTTCCGCCAGACGGCGGAACCGGGCCTCGAGTACTTCGCGCCTGCGGGAACCGAGTACGAGACCCTGCTCGGTGTTTGCGCCGGGGTCATCATTCTCACCGGGCCCGGTCGCATCTCTCTCGACGGTCGCCGGGGATGGGCGACCCGTCCGTTCATCGGTTCGTTCGTCGCGCTGATCTTGGGTGTCGCTGCCGGCGTCTGCACCTGGATCTTCCTCAACGGGGCCAACCCGCTCATCTGACTTCGCAGACGACTCCGCCGCACCTTCTCAGGGAGGTGCGGCGGAGTCATGTCTCTCAGGTCAGTTCTGTGCAAATCAGTTCTGTGCGAACCCGGGGAGCTTCTCCTCTTCCGGCGGCTCTGCCTCGGCGGCTAGACGCCGGCCCAGGACGGACTTGCGCCGGCCGTACGCGAAGTAGATCAGCACACCGAGTGCCATCCACCCGACGAACCGGATCCACGTCTCCACCGAGAGATTGAGCATCAACCATCCGCAGGCGGCGACGGCGAGGATCGGAACCAGCGGAACGAGCGGGACGCGGAAACCGCGCGGCAGGTCGGGCCGCGTGCGGCGAAGAATGATCACACCGATGCAGACCAGCACGAACGCGAACAGCGTGCCGATGTTCACCATCTCTTCCAGCGTGCCCATGGGGAAGAACGCGGCGAGGAAAGCCACGACCGCCCCGACGATCAGGGTGATCCGAACTGGCGTCCCCTTGGTGCCCGTCTTGGCCAGCCCGCGCGGCATCAGTCCGTCCCGAGACATCGCGAAGAGCACTCGGGTCTGTCCGAGCATCATGACCATGACCACGGTGGTCAGGCCGGCGAGGCCGCCGAAGTTGATGGCCGTCTGCGCCCAGGTGATGCCGTGTGCCTCGAAAGCGGTGGCGAGAGTGGCACTGCTGTCACCGACCAGCGGACTCCCGGTCTTCAGATCGGTGTACTTGACCATGCCGGTGAGGACGAGGGTGACGGCGACGTAGAGGACGGTGACGATGGCGAGGGAGCCCAGGAGGCCGCGGGGCAGAGCCTTCTGCGGGTTCTTGGTTTCCTCGGCAGTGGTGGCGACGACATCGAACCCGACGAAGGCGAAGAACACGAGGCTGGCCGCGGCGAGCAGGCCGTACCAGCCGTAGCTGCTGCCGTCGGCGCCGGTGAGGAAGGAGAACAGGGTCTGGTGCACGCCCTGCGCAGTACTCGACGCACCCTCGGCGGGCGGAATGTAGGGCGCGTAGTTCTCCTTCTTGATGTAGAAGACGCCCACCGCGATGACGAGAAGAACGACGGCGATCTTGATGGCCGTGATGATCGCAGAGACGCGGGAGGAGACCTTGGTGCCGATGGCGAGCACGGCGGTGATAGCGCCGACGATGATCAGCGCACCCCAGTCGAAGTCGATCGGCCCGAGATGCGCTGTGGTGGCGCCGCTGAAGCCGAGCGCGTTGCCCAGATACAGCGACCAGCCTTTACCCACCACGGCCGACGCGAGTGCGAATTCGAGGATGAGGTCCCAGCCGATGATCCAGGCGACGAATTCGCCGAAGGTGGCGTACGAGAAGGTGTATGCGCTTCCGGCCACTGGAACGGTGGACGCGAACTCGGCGTAACACAGCGCGGCGAGCCCGCACGCGATGGCGGCGAGTACGAAAGCGAGCGAGATGGACGGCCCGGCGACGTTGCCTGCGGTGCGGGCCGTGAGCGTGAAGATGCCGGCACCGATCACGACAGCCACGCCGAAGACGGTGAGATCCTTGGCGGTCAATTCCCTCCGCAGCCGAGTGTCAGGCTCGTCGGTGTCCGCGATCGATTGCTCGACGGATTTCGTTCGCCATATGCCGACTCCTGGCATGTGTCGCTCCTAGGTTGTGTTCCCGGTGGCCTCGTGGGCCGGAGGATGGTGGCTGTGCGCCGATGTGATGTAGGTCTCATCGGCCAACTGAGGGAACCACTACTGAGCGCCGTGTGCAAGGAGCGGGCCGGTAACTGATCAGAATGATCAGTGGAGGTCGTGCGAGCGGCTCGGGCTCTGAGCGAGTTGACTACCTCGTGATTGCGGTCACGTCACGGCGGATCGGCCCTCGCCGAGGAAGAAAGAAACCGGGCACCGCGGCGAAGGAAGCTCCACAGCGGTGCCCGGCATCGTGCACCCGAATCGATCGTCGGTCAGGGGACCTGGCGCACCGCTCCCTTGTCGGCGGAGGTCGCCAACGCCGCGTAGGCGCGCAGTGCGGTAGTGACCGTGCGTTCGCGGTTCACCGGCTGCCACGGACGTTCGGACGACTCCATCTTCGCCCGGCGCTCGGCGAGCACCTCGTCGTCGACGAGGAGCTTCAGCGTGCGGGTCGCGATGTCGATGAGGATCTGATCGCCGTCCTCCACGAGGCCGATGGCGCCGCCGCTGGCGGCCTCGGGGGAGATGTGGCCGATGGACAGTCCGGAGGAACCGCCGGAGAACCGGCCGTCGGTGATCAGCGCGCACTTCTTCCCGAGGCCGGAGCCCTTGAGGAATGCCGTGGGGTGCAGCATCTCCTGCATTCCCGGCCCGCCGGCGGGACCCTCGTAGCGCACGACGAGGACCTCACCGGGCTGAATCTTCTTACCGAGGATCACCGACACCGCCTCTTCCTGCGACTCCACGACGCGCGCGGGCCCCTGGAAGTGGAACAGGTCTTCGTCGATTCCCGCCGTCTTGATGACTGCGCCGTCGACGGCGATGTTGCCGCGGAGTACGGCCAAACCGCCCTCGACCGTGTGCTTGTGCTCGAAGTCGCGGATGCAGCCGTTCGCGGCGTCCGTGTCGAGTGACGACCAGCGGTTGTTCGTCGAGAACGGCTCGGTGGTGCGGACACCACCGGGTGCGGCATGGAAGAGTTCGACGGCCTCGTCGGAAGCCTTGCCCGACCGGATGTCCCACGTGTCGAGCCACTCGTCGAAGCTCTTTGTGTGCACGGTCGAGACGTCGCTTTCGAGCAGCCCGGCCCGGCGGAGTTCGCCGAGGATCGCGGGGATTCCACCCGCTCGGTGCACGTCTTCCATGTGGTAGTCCGAGTTGGGTGAGACCTTGGACAGGCACGGCACCTTGCGGCTGATCTCGTCGATCTTGTCGAGATCGAAGTCGTACACCTCGCCCTCCTGGGCGGCAGCGAGGGTGTGCAGCACCGTGTTGGTGGAACCACCCATCGCGACATCGAGGGCCATCGCATTGCGGAACGCGGCGGGCGTCGCGATGTTGCGCGGGAGGACCGACTCGTCGTCGTCCTTGTAATAGCGCAGGGCTGCTTCGACGACGGTGGTGCCCGCGCGGGTGAAGAGCGCGCGCCGGGCCTCGTGGGTGGCCAGTGTGGAACCGTTGCCGGGCAACGCGAGTCCGAGTGCCTCGGTAAGGCAGTTCATCGAGTTGGCGGTGAACATGCCCGAACAGGACCCACAGGTCGGGCAGGCGCTGCGCTCGACCTCGGCGAGCCCTTCGTCGTCGACCTCGTCGCTGGCGCTCGCCGAGATTGCGGTGATGAGGTCGGTCGGCGCCTGGGCCACACCGTTCACGACCACCGCCTTGCCGGCTTCCATGGGCCCACCCGAGACGAAGACCGTGGGAACGTTCAGCCGCAGTGCGGCATTGAGCATGCCCGGAGTGATCTTGTCGCAGTTCGAGATGCACACGAGCGCATCGGCGGTGTGGGCGTTGACCATGTACTCGACGGAGTCGGCGATGATTTCCCTGCTGGGGAGGGAGTAGAGCATGCCGCCGTGTCCCATGGCGATTCCGTCGTCGACGGCGATCGTGTGGAACTCGCGAGGTACCCCACCGGCAGCGCGCACGGCGTCGGCGACGATGTCACCCACGTTCTTGAGATGGACGTGCCCGGGGACGAACTGGGTGTAGGAGTTCGCAATCGCGACGATCGGCTTACCGAAGTCGGAGTCGGTCATTCCGGTCGCACGCCACAGCGCGCGGGCGCCGGCGGCATTTCGTCCTGCGGTGGTGGTTCGGGACCTCAGCGGGGGCATGAGCGTATTCCTTAGTCAGCGTACGGAAGTACTGATCAACGCTACTCGCGCGTTATCCGCCGTCAGTGCGCGGCTGGTTCTTGTCCGGGTCTTCACCGTCGGAGGCCGGGTCGGGCGCCTGATCCGCGTCCGCCGCGGCCGCCGCGTAGGGGTCGGGGATCCGCCCACCGCTCGCCGCGGCGAGTTGGGGAAGACGATCGAAGGTGACGACAGGGAGAGCCACCTCGCCGCCGTCGGTCAGCGTGGCGCGCGCCCAGCCGCGTTTCGGGAAGTGGAATCCGGTGATCTCCGACCACGAGAGGGCCCGCCCGCCGACCAGTCTTCGCACGTGAAGTCCCTCGGGTGTGACGGTGGTCCGAACCCGGGCGACCCATGCCGCGGCGAGGATCGGGGCCACGAGGAGCCACCCGAAGGCGGCCGGCCAGCCGAAGATGGGGAACGAGACGGCGAAGAGCAGGAAGGCGCATCCGATATAGGCGAGTGGCGAAATTCGGATGACCTGCTTGGGGATGTCGGTCGTGTGGGATGATGACTCTGGTGGCACGGGCTGCTGCGGAGTTGACACCTCTACATCTTCGCACCGCAGCCGACGTATCTCACATTCTGGGACGGCCGACTCACCAAGTTGACTGTTCACCATTAGCGCGCCTACCGTCGAGCGCGTGAAACAGAATGAGTTGCTCGTAATCGGCCGGCGCGTCGTCGCCTGAGTCGATTTCTTCAACTCGCCAGAAACGACGCGCCACCCTCGTACAGCATTTGCTGACGGGGGTTTTTTGTTGCCCGGAGCCAGAATCAGAGGATTTCCCAGTGAGCGCACCAACCGCACGGCCTCAACCCACGCCGCGCAAGTCGGGGGCTGCCAGCCCTACGACCGCGGCCGCCGCGACGCAGACCGGTAGCCGCCGCCAACTCGCCCCCGAGCGGGTCAGCGGCGCCCAGTCCGTGGTCCGAGCCCTCGAGGAGCTCGAGGTCGACACGGTATTCGGTATTCCGGGTGGTGCGGTTCTGCCTGTCTACGACCCTCTCTTCGACTCGAAGAAGGTCCGGCACGTCCTCGTTCGTCATGAGCAGGGTGCAGGCCATGCCGCCACCGGGTACGCCCAGGCGACCGGCAAGGTCGGTGTCTGCATGGCGACGTCCGGCCCGGGTGCCACCAACCTGGTCACGCCACTGGCGGACGCTCAGATGGACTCTGTTCCGGTCGTGGCGATCACCGGCCAGGTGGGCCGCAGCCTGATCGGAACCGACGCCTTCCAGGAAGCCGACATCTCCGGCATCACGATGCCGATCACCAAGCACAACTTCCTCATCACCGACGGCGTCGACATCCCGCGGATCATCGCGGAAGCCTTCTATCTCGCGTCGAGTGGGCGCCCCGGTGCGGTACTCGTCGACATCCCGAAGGACGTCCTGCAGGCGCAGACGACGTTCTCGTGGCCGCCGGAGATGCGGTTGCCCGGCTACCGTCCCGTCACCAAGCCGCACGGCAAGCAGGTCCGTGAGGCAGCGCGCCTGATCGCCGACTCCAAGCAGCCGGTGCTGTATGTCGGTGGCGGTGTGATCAAGTCGGAGTCCTCACCCGAACTGCTCGAGCTCGCCGAGCTGACCGGTATCCCGGTGGTCACCACTCTCATGGCGCGCGGTGCGTTTCCGGACAGTCATACCCTGAACTGCGGCATGCCCGGCATGCACGGCACGGTTGCGGCCGTGGCCGCCTTGCAGCGCAGTGATCTGCTGATCACCCTGGGCGCGCGGTTCGACGACCGCGTCACCGGTCAGCTCGACTCGTTCGCACCCGACGCCAAGGTCATCCACGCCGACATCGACCCGGCCGAGATCGGGAAGAACCGGTACGCGGACGTTCCGATCGTGGGCGACTGCAAAGAGGTCATCGTCGAGCTGATCGAGGCCATCAAGGCGGACCGGGCGACCGGGACGACTCTCGACCTCACCGAGTGGTGGGCGTATCTCGACGGGATCCGGCGGACGTACCCGCTCAGCTATGACCGCCCGTCGGACGGCGCGTTGTCTCCCGAGTTCGTCATCCAGGCGGTCGGCAAGCTCGCCGGTCCCGACGCGATCTACTGCGCCGGAGTCGGACAGCACCAGATGTGGGCTGCGCAGTTCGTCAACTACGAGAAGCCCCGTACGTGGCTGAACTCCGGTGGGCTCGGCACGATGGGCTACGCCGTGCCTGCCGCCATGGGCGCGAAGATGGGCAAGCCGGACACCGAGGTGTGGGCCATCGACGGCGACGGCTGCTTCCAGATGACCAATCAGGAACTTGCGACGTGCGCACTCGAGGGAATCCCGATCAAGGTTGCGCTCATCAACAACGGCAACCTCGGCATGGTTCGCCAGTGGCAGACGCTCTTCTATGACCAGCGCTACTCCAACACCAACCTCGGTACGCACGGTGCGATCCGCATCCCCGACTTCGTCAAGCTCGCAGAAGCGTTGGGGTGTCACGGAATCCGGGTCGAGCGCGAGGAAGACGTCGAGGCGGCGATCCGTGAGGCGCAGTCCATCAACGACCGGCCGGTGGTGATCGACTTCATCGTCGGCGCCGACGCCCAGGTGTGGCCGATGGTCGCAGCGGGCACCAGCAATGACGAGATCATGGCGGCTCGGGGCATCCGGCCGCTGTTCGACGACGACGAGGCCGCGGCGGAGCCCGCAGTCATTCACGAGGCCATGGAACGCGAACAGCGTTCGGGCGCGGCCACAGCGGCCGGGAAGGAAGATCAGTGAGCACCAGCCACACCCTCAGTGTTCTCGTCGAGGACAAGCCGGGCGTGCTGGCCAGGGTGGCCGCGCTGTTCTCCCGTCGTGGATTCAACATCGAGTCGCTCGCCGTCGGCGGCACCGAGATCCCCGAGATCTCGCGTATGACCATCGTCGTGACCGTCGACGAGTTCCCGCTCGAGCAGGTGACGAAGCAGCTCAACAAGCTGATCAACGTCATCAAGATCGTCGAGCAGGACGGTGACGCCTCCGTCGCCCGCGAGTTGCTGCTCATCAAGGTGCGTGCCGACGCCAGCGTGCGCACTCAGGTGATCGAGACAGTGAATCTGTTCCGCGCCAAGGTGATCGACGTCTCCCCGGAGTCGGTCACGATCGAGGCGACAGGAACGCGATCCAAGCTGGATGCATTGTTGCGGATGCTCGATCCGTACGGCATCCGGGAGATCGTGCAGTCCGGGGTCGTGGCCGTGGGACGGGGGCCGAAGTCCATCACGGCCACTCGCTAGTACTTTAGATACGCAAATTCCAAGAAAGAGGTTGAACTGTGGCAGTCGAGATGTTCTACGACGACGATGCCGATCTGTCGATCATCCAGAGCCGTAAGGTCGCTGTGATCGGATACGGAAGCCAGGGCCACGCGCACTCGCTGAGCCTGCGCGATTCGGGCGTCGATGTCCGCATCGGTCTGAAGGAAGGCTCGAAGTCGCGCGCCAAGGCCGAGGAGCAGGGCCTGACGGTCGGCACGCCGGCCGAGGTGTCCGAGTGGGCCGACGTGATCATGGTGCTCGCACCCGACACCGCTCAGGCGTCGATCTTCACGAACGACATCGAGCCCAACCTGAAGGACGGCGACGCGCTGTTCTTCGGACACGGCCTCAACATCCACTTCGACCTGATCAAGGCCCCGGAGTTCGTCACGGTCGGCATGGTCGCCCCGAAGGGACCCGGCCACCTGGTTCGCCGTCAGTTCGTCGACGGCAAGGGTGTTCCCGCGCTCATCGCGATCGACCAGGACCCCAAGGGTGAGGGCCAGGCGCTCGCGCTGTCCTACGCCAAGGCCATCGGCGGCACCCGCGCCGGCGTCATCAAGACCACGTTCAAGGAAGAGACCGAGACCGACCTCTTCGGCGAGCAGGCAGTGCTCTGCGGCGGCACCGAGGAACTGGTCAAGACCGGTTTCGAGGTCATGGTCGAGGCCGGCTACGCGCCCGAGATGGCGTACTTCGAGGTGCTGCACGAGCTCAAGCTCATCGTCGACCTCATGTACGAGGGCGGCATCGCCCGCATGAACTACTCGGTGTCCGACACCGCGGAGTTCGGTGGCTACCTTTCCGGCCCGCGCGTCATCGATGCCGGCACCAAGGAGCGTATGAAGGCGATCCTCGCCGACATCCAGTCCGGTGAGTTCACCCGCCGCCTCGTCGCGAATGTCGAGAACGGCAACACCGAGCTCGAGGGTCTGCGCAAGGCCAACGCCGAGCACCCCATCGAGGTCACCGGCAAGAAGCTGCGCGACCTGATGAGCTGGGTCGACCGGCCGATCACCGAAACCGCTTAGGTTTCATCGCTTTACCGTTGCGCGCACGACGCCGGCCCAATGTCACCTCGGTCTCGACAGAGCACCCGGGTGTGGCGTTGGGCCGGTGTCGTATCGGACCGTTTCCGCTGTCGCGGGCGTCCACTATGTGGTATTGCCTACCGGGATGCGGATTCCCGGTGAGGGCGGACTAAGCTGTGTGTGGTTAAAACACCTCCACACCCACCTAATCAGGGAGTTTGCACGTGAGCCAGCCAGGCCGTCCTGTTGTTCTGATCGCCGACAAGCTCGCGCCGTCCACCGTCGAGGCATTGGGCGACGGTGTGGAGGTGCGTTGGGTCGATGGACCTGATCGCCCGGCCCTGCTCGCGGCGGTGCCCGAGGCCGATGCGATCCTCGTCCGCTCCGCCACCACCGTCGACGCCGAGGTGCTCGCCGCCGGTACCAAGCTCAAGATCGTCGCCCGCGCCGGTGTCGGCCTCGACAACGTCGACGTCCCGGCCGCCACCGAGCGCGGTGTCATGGTGGTCAACGCGCCGACGTCCAACATTCACACTGCAGCCGAGCACGCTGTCGCGCTGATGCTCGCCGCGGCCCGCCAGATCCCCGCAGCCGATTCCACCCTGCGTGACCGTGAGTGGAAGCGCAGCAAGTTCAACGGTGTCGAAATCTTCGGCAAAACCGTCGGCGTCGTCGGGCTCGGCCGGATCGGTCAGCTCTTCGCTCAGCGTCTTGCGGCGTTCGAGACGCACGTCATCGCCTACGACCCCTATGTGTCCGCGGCCCGTGCCGCCCAGTTGGGCATCGAGCTGGTTTCGCTCGACGAGTTGCTGCAGCGCGCCGATCTGATCTCGGTCCACCTTCCCAAGACTCCGGAGACCAAGGGCCTGATCGGTACGGAGAACCTTGCCAAGACCAAGAAGGGTGTCGTCATCGTCAATGCCGCCCGCGGTGGCCTGATCGACGAGGCGGCACTGGCCCAGGCCATCAAGTCGGGTCACGTGCGTGCTGCGGGCCTCGACGTGTTCGAGACCGAGCCCTGCACGGACAGCCCGTTGTTCGACCTTCCCGAGGTCGTCGTGACGCCGCACCTCGGCGCCTCCACGAGTGAGGCTCAGGACCGCGCCGGCACCGATGTCGCGAAGTCCGTATTGCTGGCTCTTGCAGGCGATTTCGTTCCCGACGCCGTCAACGTGTCCGGTGGCGCCGTGGGTGAGGAAGTCGCCCCGTGGCTCGAAATCGTTCGCAAGCAGGGTGTGCTCCTCGGGGCGCTGTCGGGCGAGGTCCCAGTCAATCTGTCCGTCGATGTGCGCGGCGAGCTCGCCTCCGAGGACGTCGAGGTGCTGGCACTGTCGGCTCTGCGTGGCGTGTTCTCGGCGGTGATCGAGGACGCGGTGACGTTCGTCAACGCGCCTGCCCTCGCGGAAGAGCGTGGTGTGACGGCCGAGGTCACCAAGGCCGCCGAGAGCCCCAACCACCGTAGCGTCGTCGACCTTCGCGGCGTCTTCGGTGACGGCAGCGTCATCAGCGTGTCGGGTACCCTGACCGGTCCTCAGCAGGTCGAGAAGATCGTCAACATCAACGGACGCAACTTCGAACTGCGCGCGGAAGGCCTGAACCTGGTGATCAACTACACCGACCAGCCGGGTGCGCTCGGCAAGATCGGCACCCAGCTGGGCAACGCCGGCATCGATATCCAGGCCGCGCAGCTCAGCCAGGACGCCGAGGGTGAGGGTGCCACCATTCTCCTGCGGGTCGATCGCGAGGTTCCTGCCGACGTGCGTGACGCGATCTCCACCGCAGTGGGCGCCACCAAGATCGAACTCGTCGACCTGGCCTGAAATTCTTTCGTGCGCGTGTTCCGGCACCTCGTGCCGGAACACGCGCACGGTTCTCTGATGAAGTGAGGCGTTCATGAAGCTTGCGGTCATTCCCGGTGACGGAATCGGTGTCGAGGTCACTGCCGAGGCGCTGAAGGTGCTGCGGAAGCTCGTACCCGACCTCGAAACCACCGAGTACGACCTCGGCGCCCGTCGATACAACGCCACCGGTGAACTTCTGCCGGACGCTGATCTGGCGGCGATCCGCACCCACGACGCGATCCTGCTGGGTGCCATCGGCGACCCGTCCGTGACACCGGGCATCCTCGAGCGAGGACTCCTGCTCACCATGCGATTCGCGCTCGACCACCACGTGAATCTCCGTCCCTCCCAGCTCTATCCGGGAACGAAGTCGCCGCTCGCCGCACAACCGGACATCGACTTCGTGGTGGTGCGCGAGGGGACCGAGGGCCCGTACACGGGTAACGGTGGCGCAATCCGAGTCGGTACTCCCCACGAGATTGCCACCGAGGTGTCGGTCAATACGTGGTTCGGCGCGGAGCGGGTGGTGCGCTACGCCTTCGCGCTCGCGCAGACTCGACGCAAACACGTCACCCTGATACACAAGACGAACGTGCTCTCCAACGCCGGTGCAATCTGGACCCGCGCGGTCGAGACCGTCTCGGCCGAGTACCCGGACGTCGAGACGGCGTACTGCCACATCGACGCGGCCACCATTTACATGGTGACCGATCCGTCGCGCTTCGATGTCATCGTCACCGACAACCTGTTCGGTGACATCATCACCGATCTCGCGGGTGCGGTGACCGGGGGTATCGGTCTGGCGGCGTCGGGCAACATCGATGCGTCCGGCACCAATCCCTCGATGTTCGAACCGGTTCACGGTAGTGCCCCGGACATCGCCGGCCGTGGCATCGCCGATCCCACGGCGGCCATCTTGTCTGCGGCCCTGCTGCTGCGCCATCTCGGGCGTGACGAGGATGCCGTCCGTATCGAGACCGCTGTCGAAGCGGATCTGGCTTCGCGCGGTGACGCTGCGGTCGTGACCGCAGAGGTGGGCGACCGGATTGCCGCAGCACTCTAGAAACGCGGTTGGTCTCTAGTCTTTTCCGGTCCCCCTGGCCGGGTCTGCGGACCCGGCCAGGGGGATCATCGGTATGGAAACCACCGGAAAGGCCGCCGCGATAGCGAAGGTCAGCGGGAAGCCGAGTATTCCGATCAGCGCCCCGAAGGTGGGCGGGACCAGTGACGCAGCGACGAATTGTCCCGTGTTCTGGACTCCGAGTGCGCGTCCGCCCCAGAACGGACCGGCGATCTCGGCAACGGCCGTGAACGCGAGGCCGTTGGGAGCCACGGTGGCAACGGAGGCGGCGACGAGCGCCGGTATCGCCAGCAGGGACGGGGCCGAATCCGACAGGGACAGCGCCGCCATCGACAGTCCGCCGGCGGCGGCCACCCAGCGAAGTGGCCTCAATCGGCTACCGACGGCGTCCGACCAGACGCCGACTGCCATCCGTCCGAGTGCGCCGAGAACCTGAGCGACGGTCACCAGTAGGCCTGCAGCGGTTGCCTCCCAATGCCTTTCGGAAATGAGCCAGACGAGGGCGTAGGTCCATACCGTGTATTGCGGGACGACGAGTAGCACCGATACGGCGTGGATTCGCCACAGAGTACTGCTGTTCCGGTACGGATTCGCCAGCATCTCGAGCCCCGCGGCCGACGTGCGACTCGGTCGTGGCGGGTCGACGACTCCGATTGCGCAGGCGAGTGCTGCGGCCGCGCACAGGGCGGTCGGCAATGCCAGAGCCCAGCCGATGCCGTGTTCGTGTGCGAGGGAAGGCATGGTGAGCGCTGCACACGCGATCCCGAGGGGGAGGGACATCTGCCTGATTCCCATGGCGAGACCCCGGCGTTCGGGTGGGAACCAGCCGACCACGACTCGTCCACTCGCCGCGTTCGCGGAGGCCGCGGCCATACCGCCGAGGACGAGGAAGACGCCCGTGGCGGAGAGTGATCCGGACGAGGCAGCTCCGAGTCCGGCGGCCGCAGTCACCGCCATTCCGATGGCGAGCACGGTGCGTTCGCCGTACCGGTCGGCCAGCGCGCCCCACGCAATCAATGTCAGCATCACGCCGACGGTGGGCGCTGCGACGAGAAGTCCGGTGCGGGCCAAACTCAGGCCGTGGCTCGCCTGTAGTTCCGGGATGAGGAAGGCCACGCCGTTGACGAAGACCGCCTGCGCCGCCTGCGCAAACATCCCGAGTGCCAGCATCCACCACTTGCGCGCCGATCCGACGGCGGTGGCCTCGACGTTCGTTGTAGTCATGTCAATCTCAGTATCTAGGATTAAGGTCCCATATATTGGCGAACGGTCGGAGTCTATACCCTCCCGGGTGGGAATGCCGGAGGCCGCCCGATGCCGGGCGATAGACTCTCGGGCATGCGTCTTGGTCGAGTGGCAAGTCCCGATGGTGTTGCGTTCGTGAGTATCGAGGGGGAGGACGGCTCCCTGACGGCCCGGGAAATCGCCGAGCACCCTTTTGGCACTCCTACTTTCACCGGTCGCAGCTGGCCACTGGACGACGTTCGCCTGCTCGCCCCCATACTCGCCAGCAAAGTGGTCTGTGTCGGCAAGAACTACGCCGCCCACGCCGCGGAGATGGGTGGGGAAGCGCCTGCGGATCCGGTGATCTTTCTCAAGCCCAATACGTCGATCGTGGGCCCGGACGCGGCGATCGTCCTGCCGAAATCCTCGAACGAGGTTCATTACGAGGGTGAGTTGGCCGTGGTGATCGGCCGGCCGTGCAAGGACGTCCCGGCGGCCAAGGCCCTCGACGTCGTTCTCGGCTACACGGCCGCCAACGACGTGTCGGCGCGTGATCATCAGCGCCAGGACGTTCAGTGGACTCGAGCGAAGAGCCACGACACCTTCTGCCCCCTCGGGCCCTGGATCGAAACGCAGCTCGATGCGTCGGATGTCGACATCACGACCGAGGTGGACGGAGAGGTGAAGCAGAGCAGCAACACTTCGCTTCTGCTCCATGACATTCCGAAGATCATCGAATGGGTGTCCGCGGTCATGACTCTCCTCCCGGGCGACGTCATCCTCACGGGCACGCCGGAAGGCGTCGGGCCGATCGTCGAGGGTCAGAGTGTCAGTGTGACCATCGGTGGTATCGGGACACTCACCAACCCCGTGACCGCAAAGCGCTGACGGCTCTCGTGTCGACCTGGGGGGCGGACTAGCCTGTAGGGGTCCGTTTTCCCAGCGTCGACCCAAGTGAGCCATGACCACAAGCGAAGTTCGCGTCCGTTTCTGCCCGTCGCCCACCGGAACCCCGCACGTGGGGCTCGTCCGTACCGCCCTGTTCAACTGGGCCTTCGCCCGCCACAACGGCGGGTCGTTCGTGTTCCGTATCGAGGACACCGATGCTGCCCGTGACAGTGAGGAGTCGTACCAGGCGATCCTGGATGCGCTGCGCTGGCTCGGCTTGGATTGGGACGAGGGCCCGGAGATCGGTGGGCCCTACGAGCCCTACCGGCAGTCCCAGCGACGCGAACTCCACCTGGACGTGGTCGGGAAGCTTCTGGCGGCGGGTGAAGCCTACGAGTCCTTCTCCACGCCGGAAGAGGTCGAGGAGCGGCACAAGGCCGCCGGCCGCGATCCCAAGCTGGGGTATGACAACTTCGACCGAGATCTCACTCCGGAGCAGCGCCAGGCCTATCTGGACGAAGGACGCAAGCCCGTCGTCCGGTTGCGTATGCCCGATCACGACCTCGGCTGGGTCGACCTCGTCCGTGGTGACACCACGTTCAAGGCCGGTACGGTGCCCGACTTCGCGCTCACCCGTGGAAACGGCATACCTCTGTACACCCTGGTCAATCCTGTCGATGACGCCCTGATGAAGATCACCCACGTGTTGCGCGGCGAGGATCTCCTCTCGTCGACGCCCCGGCAGCTGGCCCTCTACGAGGCTATGCAGCGCATCGGTGTGGCGGATTTCACGCCGCAATTCGGCCATCTCCCGTTCGTCATGGGTCAGGGCAACAAGAAGCTGTCCAAGCGGGATCCCGAGTCGAATCTGTTCATTCACCGCGACCGCGGCTTCGTACCCGAGGGCCTGCTGAACTACCTCGCCCTCCTCGGCTGGGGCATTTCCGACGATCACGACGTGTTCTCGCTGGACGAGATGGTCGCAGCCTTCGACATCACGAAGGTCAACTCCAATCCCGCGCGGTTCGACCAGAAGAAGGCCGACGCCATCAACGCCGAGCACATCCGGCTCCTCGAGCCCGCCGATTTCGCTGCGCGGTTGCGCGCCTTCCTCACCGTGCACGGACATCTGGGGGAGACGGTCGACGAGGCGGTGTTCGCGACGGCGGCAGAACTCGTCCAAACGCGGATCGTGGTGCTGTCCGACGCCTGGGGACTGCTGAAATTCTTGTTCGTGGACGAGAACGATTTCACCATCGATCCCGCCGCCGCAGCCAAAAACCTGGGTGCCGATGCTGCGCCCGCCCTCGACGCCGCCCTGGCTTCGTTGGAAGCCGTCGCGGTGTGGAATGCAGCGTCGCTGGAGGAGGCCCTGAAGGCCTCGCTCGTCGACGGACTGGGTCTCAAGCCGCGGAAGGCGTTCGCCCCGGTCCGAGTCGGCATCACCGGCTCGCACATCAGCCCGCCCCTCTACGAGTCGATGGAACTGCTCGGGCGCGACGTGTCACTGTCCCGGTTGCGTTCAGCTCGCGCGAGTATCGCCGACTGAGAGTGGCCGACGGCCGAAGGACGAGAGAAACCGCCCTTGACCAGGCGATTTGGTAAATCCCGCCACTAGGCTGGTAATCTCTTCTTCGGCCCGAGCGGCCCGCGGAGCCCTCCGGCTCAGCGGTCCGAACAGGCCATTGGGGTATGGTGTAATTGGCAACACAGCGGTTTCTGGTACCGCCATTCTAGGTTCGAGTCCTGGTACCCCAGCGGAAGTTCGGCCGATTTTGTTACCGAACTTCAGCAAGTTATGCTTGCTGAGCTTCCAGAGCAACACCAGGTTCGTGCAATATCAGTTAGTGCACTACCGAGTTCTTGGCCCCGTCGTCTAGCGGCCTAGGACGCCGCCCTCTCAAGGCGGTAGCGCGGGTTCGAATCCCGTCGGGGCTACACAAGAAACACCCTCCACTTCGGTGGAGGGTGTTTCTCTTTCTGTCAGTGTGCTCGCTTATCCACTCTTGCGGCGGAATTCGCGTTTGTGATCGGCCGGGCCGTGCACGTGATGCACTTTGGAATTGCCGTCCTTGTGCTGAGTGGACATTCCGGCCTGATGATTCTTCCGCTCGAGTGCCTCACGGAATTTCTTGCGCATTTCTTCGTTACTCGCTTCGGCCACGGCGAACTCCCTCGGTAGATGGTTCACTGTGTGAAGTTACGCCGGTGGAATGGAGAATGCGCCTCATTTTTCCCAGGGGCGGAAGTGGCAGAAGAATCAGTCGTCGCGCGTCACTGTCGGCGAGCGGGTTGTGTCAGGTAGGCGGCGGTGGTCCCGGCTACGGGCAGGGCCGGGAGACCGAGCTTTGCGTGGTCCCAGCTCCGGACACGGTCGGGAACCACACGAACAGCGATCCGCTTGTGCATCATCTGGTCGACCGCGGGGCGGAGTTCATCGGAATAGGGGCCCGTGTACCGCTCCCAGACGCTGACGCCGACGGCAAACAGCGCGTCCGGATCGTCGACGACCTCGGCCCGTCCGTCGATCGACACACCCCGCAGGGTGTCGTAGGTGTCACCGTCCTCGATGAGGATCGTGACACGGTCGTCTCGGCGCAGATTGACTGCCTTCTGCGACTTCGCCTTGGTCTCGAACCAGATCTCGCCGTCGATCACGGCGTACCACATGGCCACGAGGTGCGGTCGGCCGTCCGCACCCACCGTTGCGAGAGTCGCGACCCTGCTGTGGTCGACGAATTCGGTGATCTCCGAATCCGTCATCGTGATCTGTGCTCGCTGATTGCTGCCCATCAAGTCTCTCCTGTCGCGGTACGGATGAGACCGAGCATATTCACAGTCGCTTGTGCAACGCTTCCGCAGCGGCGAGGAGATCAGCCGCCCACCGGGCACCGGGCCGTCTACCCATTCTGTCGATGGGCCCCGACACCGAAATGGCGGCGATGACAGAACCGTTCCCGTCGCGGACGGGCGCGGCGACGCTGGCGACGCCCGGTTCCCGTTCGGCGGCGCTCTGCGCCCAGCCTCGCCGACGGACTTCCAGGAGGACGCGTTCGCCGAATGCGGCGTCGGGAAGAACGGCGCGCTGAGTCTGGGGATCCGCCCACGCGAGTAGCACCTTGGCGCCCGAGCCGGCGCTCATCGGAAGCCGGGCACCGACGAGGACGGTGTCGCGCAGGCCGGTCGGCGGTTCCATGGCCGCCACACAGATGCGCTGGGTGCCTTCCCGGCGGTACAACTGCACGCTCTCCCCGGTGATCTCGCGCAGCCGCGGAAGCACGAGCGCTGCTGCCGACACGAGCGGATCATTGGCTGTGGCAGCGAGTTCGGCCAGGCCTGGGCCGGGGCACCAGAGTCCGTCCGTGTCCCGGGTGAGGAGGCGGTGCACTTCGAGACCTACGGCCAGCCGGTGTGCGGTGGCACGGGGTAGTCCGGTGCGCGAGCACAGTTCGGTGAGGCTGCAGGGCTTCTCGGCCACGGCATGTAGCACGCCTACCGCTTTGTCCAGCACTCCGATGCCGCTATGCTGTCTCATAGGTCGATACCAGTTTCTCGCATGGTGGGATCATAGCGCACCTACGGCTTCCGTCGAGTGCGTGCCCGGGATGAGACTGACGACATCAAGCGCACCGCGGACCGGCCCGAAGCCCGCTGTGCGAAGTGACACACAGAGGTGGAGAAGATGGCGGAGAAAGCACGCACCCTGGCAGAGAAGGTGTGGGACGACCATGTCGTCGTTCGGGGTGAGGGGAACAATCCCGATCTCATCTACATCGACCTGCATCTCGTTCACGAAGTGACGAGCCCGCAGGCGTTCGACGGATTGCGGCTCGCCGGCAGGCCCCTGCGCAGGCCGGATCTCACAATCGCCACCGAGGACCACAACGTTCCCACCGTGGACATCGACAAGCCGATCGCAGACCCCATCTCCCGGACTCAGGTCGACACGCTCCGGCGGAACTGCGAGGAGTTCGGTGTCCGTCTCCATCCGATGGGAAACATCGATCAGGGCATCGTGCACGTGGTCGGCCCCCAGCTGGGTCTGACACAGCCGGGCATGACGGTGGTGTGCGGTGACAGCCACACCTCCACGCACGGCGCCTTCGGCGCACTCGCGATGGGAATCGGCACGAGCGAGGTCGAGCACGTCATGGCGACCCAGACGCTGTCGCTGCGGCCCTTCAAGACGATGGCTGTCACCGTCGACGGCGAATTGCCCGACGGTGTCACGAGTAAAGACCTCATTCTCGCCGTCATCGCGCAGATCGGAACCGGCGGCGGTCAGGGCTACGTTCTGGAATATCGCGGCGAGGCGATTCGGAAGCTGTCGATGGAAGCGCGGATGACCATCTGCAACATGTCGATCGAGGCGGGCGCCCGCGCCGGGATGATCGCACCCGACGAGACCACCTACGAATTCATCAAGGGTCGTCCGCATGCTCCCCAGGGCGCCGACTGGGACGCCGCAGTGGCGGCGTGGGAACAGCTGAAGACTGACGAGGGCGCCGTTTTCGACAACGAAGTCCACATCGACGCGAGCACTTTGACGCCGTTCGTGACGTGGGGCACCAACCCCGGGCAGGGTCTGCCGCTCGGTGAGGCCGTTCCCGACCCCGCCGACATCGCCGACGAGAGCGAACGGCAGGCGGCCGAGAAAGCGTTGACCTACATGGGACTCGAAGCCGGGACCCCGTTGCGTGAGGTTGCGATCGACACCGTCTTCGTCGGCTCGTGCACCAACGGCCGGATCGAGGATCTTCGTGCCGTTGCCGAGGTTCTGCGTGGCCGCCACGTTGCGGAAGGCGTCCGGATGCTCGTTGTGCCCGGCTCGATGCGGGTTCGCGCGCAGGCGGAAAAGGAAGGACTCGGCGAGATCTTCACCGCTGCGGGTGCCGAGTGGCGCCAGGCCGGGTGCTCGATGTGCCTCGGAATGAACCCGGATCAGCTGGCGCCGGGGGAACGTTCGGCCTCCACGTCCAACCGAAACTTCGAGGGACGTCAAGGCAAGGGAGGTCGGACGCATCTCGTTTCGCCGCTCGTGGCCGCCGCGACCGCGGTCCGGGGAACGTTGTCCGCTCCGGCAGATCTGGCCTAGGACTCAAGGAATTTAGGAGATTTTTCGATGGAATCCTTTAGCACACACAAAGGTATCGGCGTTCCGCTGCGGCGATCCAACGTGGACACGGACCAGATCATTCCGGCCGTGTATCTGAAGCGAGTGACGCGCACAGGTTTCGAGGACGGCCTCTTCGCCGCGTGGCGGGGTGACCCCTCCTTCGTTCTCAACGTCGCACCGTACGACAAGGGCAGCGTTCTGGTCGCTGGTCCCGACTTCGGCACGGGGTCGTCCCGGGAGCACGCGGTGTGGGCACTATCCGACTACGGTTTTCGGGTCGTGATCGCGTCGCGGTTCGCCGACATCTTCCGTGGGAACGCCGGCAAGGCCGGCCTGCTGGCCGCTCAGGTGGCCCAATCGGACGTGGAACTGCTCTGGAAGTTGCTCGACGAGCAGCCGGGTCTCGAATTGACCGTCGATCTCGAAAACAAGACGGTCACGGCCGGAACCACTGTGGTGCCCTTTGAGATTGATGACTACACCCGTTGGCGCCTGATTGAGGGTCTGGACGACATCGGATTGACATTACGGCAGGTAGAGGCCATTTCTGAGTTCGAAAAGTCAAGGCCTTCTTGGAAACCAACGACGCTTCCGGAGCCTGTTTCGACCGACTGACAGAGCAAATCCGAGTCTCTCCGCCAGATAACAATTCCCTGAGAATGGTGCCGCGTTGTATGAGAATTGGCGTGGCACATAGACTCCTGCGGTATTCAGGTTTACCGTAGTTCGTAGTCGGTCCAATGGTGGGCCATTAGTTCGCGGAGGATTTTCAATGAATAAGGCAGAGCTCATCGATGTTCTGACCGAGAAGCTGGGTTCGGACAGGCGCACGGCAACTGAAGCTGTCGAGCATGTTGTGGACACCATTGTTCGGGCAGTGCACCGCGGCGACAGTGTGACCATTACCGGATTCGGCGTTTTCGAGCAGCGCCGCCGTGCGGCCCGTGTGGCACGTAACCCCCGCACGGGTGAGACCGTGAAGGTCAAGCCCACGTCGGTGCCGGCATTCCGCCCGGGCGCCCAGTTCAAGGCGGTTATCGCTGGCGGCCAGAAGCTTCCGGCCACGGGTCCCGCGGTCAAGCGCGGTGCATCGGCAACCGCCACGAAGGCTGCGGCCAAGAAGGCAGCGGCGAAGAAGTCGGCCGCCGCCAAGAAGACGGCCGCGAAGAAGGCGCCCGCGAAGACGACGGCCACCAAGACGGCCGCGAAGAAGGCGCCCGCGAAGACGACGGCCACCAAGACCGCCGCCAAGAAGGCGCCCGCGAAGACGACGGCCACCAAGACCGCCGCCAAGAAGGCGCCGGCCAAGACCACGGCCACCAAGACCGCCGCCAAGAAGGCGCCCGCGAAGACGACGGCGAAGAAGACCGCCGCCAAGAAGGCGCCCGCGAAGACGACGGCGAAGAAGACCGCCGCCAAGAAGGCTCCGGCCAAGCGCAGCAAGTAGAGCTCGCGCACGCAGCGCTCCGCGTGACAGCAGGCGCCGACCACGATCTCGTGGTCGGCGCCTGTGTGTGCTGCCCCGGGCGAAGCTTCGGGCAGCTCAGTCCTGACGAGACAGTGGGAGGGGGCTGTCGATGTGGTCGGCTGCGATGAGCTTCCCGCCGGAGAGCGAGAGCACCCACGTGCTCGCTTTCCGGTTGCGCGCCGGGGGTAGTGAGACACCATCAGTCTTCGCCCACCATTCGAGCAGATCGGGAATGACCCCGCCCTGACTGCAGATCACCTGCACTCCACCGCGTGCGGCGATTTTGCGCACGAGGGTCCGTGAGGCGGCGGGATCGGCCTTGTAGCTCTCTTCGGACAGCAGCGGCTCGACCCGGATCGTGGTGTCCAGCGAGCGCGCCAGCGGTTCCATGGTCTGGGTGCACCGCGTGCGATCTGCAGAAGAAATCTCGGTGGCGCCGAAAGCCCGGAGCTGCGTGACGAGTGCGTCTGCCTGCAATTCGCCGGTCGGATCGAGCGGTCGGGTGTCGTCGTCACCCTTGTACCGTTTCCGACTCCCTGCCTTCGCATGGCGTACCAGCAACACTGTTGCGGTGTCGGGAGGTAAGGCGCTGAATCGGCGCAGAATTTTGCGATCCATCGGATACGACAATTGATCGGCGACCTGGGGGACCGGAAGCCAGCGCAATTCGTCTACTTCGTCATTGGCCTCGAAAACGCCTTCCCGCGCCTCGGCCGCCCAGTATTCGACGCGCTTCAATCGCCGGTGTCCGGGGATGGGGTAGGTCAATGCCCCGAGGTGGCGACCGAGACGTCCTCGGAGGCCCGTTTCTTCCTCTACCTCGCGCACCGCGGCAACGACCGCGGTCTCCCCGGGATCGAGCTTGCCCTTCGGGAAAGACCAATCCTCGTATTTCGGCCGGTGAACGAGCGCGACCTCCGTCTCGTCGGGATTGTCGGGAGATTTTCGCCACAACACCGCACCGGCGGCGAAGATGTTGGCTCTGACGGGTTTGTCACCTGAGCTGCTCAACGGGTTCCTTCCTTCTGCCGCGCCGTCGTCGCGTTCAGGATCCGCCACCCATCCGCGTCCGCATCATGGCTTCTTGGTGCTCGCGCACATCCTCACCGTCCGCCGGTGCCGCCGCCCAACGTCCGTCCGGCTGCAGCAACCAGCACCGAGTGGTGGGGTCGAGGGAAGAATCGAGAATGTCCCCCATCTGCGCTGTGAGGCGAGGATCTTTCACCTGCGCCATCACTTCGACGCGCCGGTCGAGATTGCGGTGCATCATGTCGGCGCTGCCGATCCAGAACTCGTCGGCGCCGCGGAAATGGAAGATTCGGGAATGTTCGAGGAATCGGCCGAGGATGGAGCGAACCACGATGTTTTCGCTCATTCCCGGAACTCCCGGTTTCAGAGCGCAAATTCCACGGACGACGATGTCCACCGGAACGCCGGCCTTGGACGCACGATAGAGCGCGTCGATCACCTGTTCGTCGACCAGCGCGTTGGCCTTCATGCGAATTCCGGCTTCGTGGCCCTGCAGTTTGCGGGCCACCTCGGCGTCGATCCGCTCGATGATTCCCCGGCGGACTCCGTAGGGCGCAACGAGGAGATTGCGGTAGTGAGTCTTGCGGGAATAGCCCGTCAACGAGTTGAACAGATCGGTGAGGTCCGCGCCGATCTCGGGAGCGGCTGTCAGCAGCCCCACGTCTTCGTAGAGCCGGGCCGTCTTCGGGTTGTAGTTGCCGGTACCGATGTGGCAGTAACGGCGGATCGCCGAACCTTCACGACGGACGACGAGGCAGGTCTTGCAGTGCGTCTTGAGTCCGACGAGTCCGTACACCACGTGAACGCCTGCGTGTTCGAGTTTGCGGGCCCACTTGATGTTGGCCTGCTCGTCGAACCGGGCCTTGATTTCGACTAGAGCCACAACCTGTTTGCCTGCCTCGGCGGCGGCGATCAGCGCGTTGACGATCGGTGAATCACCGGAAGTCCGGTACAGGGTCTGCTTGATCGCCAGAACCTGCGGATCGGCCGCCGCCTGCTCGATGAAACGTTGCACGCTCGTGGAGAAGGAGTCGTACGGGTGGTGCACCAACACGTCGCCGTCGCGAAGTGTGGAGAAGACACTCTTGGGAGTCTCCCGCTCGCCGAAAGCCGGATGGGTCGCAGGCACGAACGGCCGGTCCTTGAGTGCCGGCCTGTCGACCGCGTACACCTGCCACAAGCACGACAAGTCCAGGAGTCCGGGTACCTGAATGACGTCACCCGGGTCGACGTCGAGTTCGCGCAGCAGCAATTCGAGCATGTGCTCGGTCATGTCGTCGGCTACTTCGAGACGCACCGGTGATCCGAAGCGCCGACGGGCCAATTCCCGTTCCAACGCCTGCAGGAGGTCTTCGTCGCGATCTTCCTCGACTTCGAAATCGGCGTTGCGCGTGATGCGGAAAGCGTGGTGCTCCACGATCTCCATACCGGGGAACAACACGTCGAGGTGGGCCGAGATGAGGTCCTCCATGGGGAGGAAGGCGTCGATCGAAGACGGGGTTTCGTTGCGGTTGACGCGGACGAACCGACCCACGTTGTCCGGAACCTTGACGCGAGCAAAGTGTTCGCCGCCGGTAGCCGCGTCCTTCACCGTCACCGCGAGGTTGAGACTGAGCCCGCTGATGTAGGGGAACGGGTGCGCATGGTCCACAGCGAGGGGAGTGAGCACCGGAAAGACCTGCTCCTGGAAATGCACCGACAGGCGTACCCGGTCGTCATCGGTGAGATCGGACCACCCGATGATGGAGATCCCTTCCGCGGCAAGCGCCGGACGCACGGAGTCGAGGAACACCCGAGCATGCTTGTCGGAAATTTCCTGGGTGCGCTTTGCGATCAGCGAGAGCTGTTCCCGGGGGGAGAGACCGTCCGCGGAACGCACGGACAGACCGGTCTCGTCCCGTCGTTTCAAGCCCGCGACCCGCACCATGAAGAACTCGTCCAGGTTGGACGCGAAGATCGCGAGGAACTTGGCACGCTCGAGGAGCGGCAGTGACGTGTCCTCGGCAAGCGCGAGAACACGCGAATTGAAGTCGAGCCAACTGAGTTCCCGATTGAGATAACGATCTTCGGGCAGTCCCTCGGTGAGGACGCTCGCGGGAGCATTCGTAGCCGCAGGAGGCGCCATCGGGATGGTCGTCGAGTTCACCACGAGGGTGCCGTCGTGCGATCCGTTCTTGTCGTCGACGTCGGTCTGCCGGTCGAGTGCTTCGCCATTACTCACATCACGATCATCCCTCGAGGAAACTCCTGCGGACAATCGATGGGGCAAATTCACACTGGTCGTCGGCTACGACTTTCCGCCCGGGGAAGCGGCGATAGGAGTTGCAGCGTCGAGCGCAGCGCGCGTGGCAGGCCCGACTCCGAGTGCGCGAGCGGTATCCAGGTCGTCGGCGGTGTCTACATCGGTTCGCAAACCCGGCCAGTGCCCGTGCAACGGGCGGGCCCCCGACTCGAGGTGTCGCCGCGCCGATCCTGGCCCGAACTGCGGATCGAGCGGAACGGAAGGGTCGCACGAGAACAGTGCCGCGGTGCCGGTTCCGTGATGGTCGACGACCACCGATCGGCCGCCGGTTCTGGCCGCAGCGAGAGCTTCGCCGAATTCGTCACTGCGCAGCGACGGGAGATCGGCCTGCAGGGCCACGACATCCACACCTTGCTCATTCTTTCGAACATGGTCGGCCGCGGCCGCCAGCGCCGCATTGAGTCCGTGCTCGCCCTGGTCTCCCTCGCTACCCTGCTCGTCCACACCGCCCTCGACCGGCGTCGATGTGGGATCGGCATAGACCTGGGCGCCGACGCTACGCGCGAGACGCGCGACTGCCGCATCGGGCGTGACCACCGTGACACCCACCACGGAGTCGACGTCACGGACCACCGTCAGGGTGTCGCGCAGCATCGACAGCACCAGGCCGGTGCGGTCGGCAACGTCGAACATTCCGGACAGGCGGGTTTTGGCCACGTGAAGTTCTTTGACCGCGACCAGTACGTGCGCGCGCGGCGTCACGGATGGAGTCGCGGTGCTCATGCCCGATATCTTGCCAGTCCAGTCCAGACGCTGCGGTGTCGTGCCCCGGTATCGGCGCTACTGTGAGCGGGATACGAAGAGAATCGATGATGAGGGGGCTGTGTGAGCAAGGCTGCTGTATTGGGGGCAGGCTCGTGGGGGACGGCTTTTGCGAAGGTCCTGGCCGATGCCGGAACCGATGTCACCATGTGGGCGCGCCGCGCCGAGGTCGCCGAATCGATCGCCGGGCGGCACGAAAACGTCGACTATCTACCCGGCGTCGCGCTTCCGTCGACGCTGACTGCCACCGACGATGCGGCGGCCGCGCTGGACGGTGCAGACTTCGTCGTTCTCGCCGTTCCCTCCCAGTCGTTGCGAAGCAATCTGGCGGAGTGGAGTCCGATGATCGGCGAGGATGCCACCCTCCTCAGCCTCGCGAAGGGGATCGAGACCGGCACTCTGATGCGGATGAGTCAGGTCATCGTCCAGGTCACGGGCGCCGATCCGGGGCGTGTCGCCGTCCTGTCGGGACCCAATCTTGCCCGCGAGATCGCGATCGAACAACCGGCGGCGACAGTGATCGCGTGCACCGACTCGACGCGCGCGCTCGCGCTGCAGAAGGCGTCGGCCACGGGGTACTTCCGTCCGTACACGAACTCCGACGTGATCGGCTGCGAGATCGGCGGCGCATGTAAGAACGTGATCGCCCTCGCGTGCGGCATGGCAGCCGGAAGTGGATTGGGCGACAACACAATTGCGAGCATCATTACGCGCGGCCTGGCGGAGATCATTCGTCTGGGTGTTGCCTTGGGTGCAAAACCGACCACCCTTGCAGGGCTCGCCGGCGTGGGCGACCTGGTAGCCACGTGCTCGTCCCCGCTGTCGCGAAACCGGTCCTTCGGTGAGCGGCTGGGGCAGGGCGGGTCCATGGAGACCGCCCAGGAGGCCACTCACGGACAGGTGGCCGAGGGCGTGAAATCCTGCTCGTCGGTTCGGGCGCTCGCATCGAGCTACGACGTCGAAATGCCGCTCACCGACGCCGTGCACCGCGTGTGTCATGAAGGTCTCGTCGTGCAGGACGCGATCGGCCAGTTGCTCGGCCGTCGTACGAAGTCGGAGTGACCGGGTGAGCGGAGACTCCACCCGTTGTGTCAAAGCTGTTGCGGCAGAAGCGCATCCAGGGTCTCCGATGCAGCGGGGGCCGGTGTTCGCCGCCCCGTACCAGCTGAGCGCCGACGAAGGAACCGAGTCGGACACGTATGCCCGGGCATCGAATCCTGGCTGGCGCGATCTCGAATCGGCGCTCGCCACGCTCGAAGGCGCCTCCGGGGCGCTGGTGGTCGGCTCCGGGATGTCTGCGGTCACCGTCGCAGTGCGCACTCTTCTCACGGCAGGGGACACGGTGATCGTTCCGGCGGACGGGTACTACCAAGTCCGTGCCTACGCGCGGGAGCGGTGGGAGCCGATGGGCATCACCGTGCACGAAGTGACGACCTCGGACATGGCGAGCGAGAGCACCGCGGCACTGTTGGCGTCGGCGGACGGAACGACGGTTGTCGTCGCCGAGACTCCCGCCAACCCGTCCCTCGACGTCGTCGACCTACGCGCGCTGTCGCAGCGGTGCCGGGATGCCGGGGCCGTGCTCGTCGTCGACAACACGACGGCGACCCCACTCGGCCAGCAACCTCTGGAACTCGGCGCAGACGTCGTTGTTGCCAGTGGCACAAAGGCATTGAGTGGGCACAGCGACCTCCTCATGGGCTACATCGCGGTATCGGACGCCGAATTCCTCGCCGGGATGGAGCGGGAAAGAGCTTTGTCGGGAACGGTGCTCGGGCCCTTCGAGACATGGCTTGCCCACCGAAGTCTCGGAACTGCGGGGCTGCGTTTCGAGCGGCAGTGCGCCAACGCGTCGGCTGTCGCAGACCTTGTGGCCGCGCATCCCGCGGCGCAACGGGTGCGCTATCCGGGTCTGGCGAGTGATCCTTCCCACGCCGTCGCGTCGGGGCAGATGCGCCGATTCGGTGGACTGGTGAGTTTCGAACTCGGCTCCGCCGAGCAGTTCCATCGCTTCGTGGCGGGCAGTGAACTACTCGTTTCGGCGACGAGCTTCGGTGGCATCCACACCACGGCCGATCGCCGGGCGAGGTGGGGAGATGCGGTTCCCGACGGGTTCGTACGACTGTCCTGCGGGATCGAGGACACCGACGATCTCCTTACCGACGTCGAACGGGCACTGTCGGGAGTGTGACCGCGGCTGTCGGCTCGAAGTCGTGAGGTCGGCGAAGTGTCGGCGATCGGAGGTGGGTGCGGTGAGCACGGCGGGGCGGCGGTACGGTTTGTTCGTGAGCACACCGCGTACCCGCGTAGCCGTCATCTTCGGTGGCCGTAGCAACGAGCATTCCGTTTCCTGCGTCTCCGCCGGGAGCGTCCTGAGGAACCTCGACCCCGAACGGTACGAGGTGGTGCCGATCGGTATCACGACCGAAGGGTCGTGGGTTCTCGGCTCCACCGATCCCGCCTCCCTGTCCATCCGCGGCCGGTCGCTGCCCAGTGTCGATGCCGGGGGTTCCGCGTTGGCCCTGACGGCCGACCCCACCCGCTCGGGCGACCTCGTTGCTCTCGACGACGGTGAAGCAGGGAAGATCCTCGCCTCGGTGGACGTGGTATTCCCCGTCCTGCACGGCGCCTACGGCGAGGACGGCACGATCCAGGGTCTGCTCGAGCTCGCCGGAATTCCGTACGTCGGTCCCGGCGTACTCGCGAGCGCTGCCGGAATGGACAAGGAGTTCACCAAGAAGTTGCTTGCGGCCGAGGGGTTGCCCATCGGATTTCAGGTGGTGCTGCGGCCGGGTACCGACAATCTCACCGAGGAGCAGAAGTCCCGCCTCGATCTGCCGGTGTTCGTGAAGCCCGCGCGAGGGGGCTCGTCCATCGGCATCACCCGGGTCGCCGACTGGGCCGCCCTCGACGATGCCATCGCCCACGCCCGTGAGCACGATCCCAAGGTGATCGTCGAATCGGGGATCAGTGGACGTGAGGTGGAGTGCGGGGTTCTCGAATTCCCGGACGGCGAAGTCCGGGCCAGCGTCGTCGCCGAGATCCGGATGCCGGCTGCGTCGGGCAGCGACGAGGCGTTCTACGACTTCGACAGCAAGTACCTCGATGATGTGTGCGAGTTCGATGTGCCCGCGAAACTCGACGAATCGGTGAGCGAAGACATTCGCGCTCTCGCGGTGCGCGCCTTCGCCGCCCTCGACTGCCAGGGTCTCGCGCGTGTCGACTTCTTCGTCACCGAAGACGGTCCGGTCATCAACGAGATCAACACCATGCCCGGGTTCACCTCGATCTCGATGTATCCGCGCATGTGGGGAGCGATCGGAGTCGACTACGGCACCCTCGTGTCCACCCTGGTCGATACTGCGCTCGCCCGGGGCACCGGGCTGCGCTAGACGATGTGCGCGCCCGGCTTGCTGCGCTCGCTGTGGTTCACGGATTGGGGACGGGTGCGGGGTCCAGCGGCTTCTGTGGCAGAACCTTCGACACCGCATCCGACATTTCCTGCAGCGGCGTCGGCCCGACGCCCCGGGGAACGGTAAGCCCTACGTAGATCCCGCGGTCCACGGCGAACCAGCTGCTCGCGTCGATTCCTGCGCTCTCCCCGGAGATCTCGAACCACTGCACCCCGTTGATCACCTGCAATGACGACGCCTGGTCGAACTCTGCGGGACGGTCGAGGCCGCATCGCAGAACGAGTGGTTCACCCTCGGCCGGTTGCCACGCCGCGGTCGCCGCGGGTGCCGGTGGAGTGAGTTCGGCTCGCGTGTACTCGCCCAATGCGTCCGGGAGACCGGCCATCAACGCCGTGCACTCCGCGGAGGCAGCCGCGGGAGCGGGCACCGGACCCAGCGACACGGGGGATTTCGCAGGGTTGCGCCCGGCAATGACCGCGGCGACGACGATGCCGATCACCAACGCGACCGGAAGCGCCACCGCAGTGGCGATGAGAGCAGGATTACGCCGCTCGACGGGTTCGGTATCGGTAGCTGCGTCGGTCGGGCGCGATTCGTGTTCGGGCATGCTCAGATCGTCTTCGGCTTCTCGGGAATGTCGCAGGTGAGGGTGCGGGTGATACCGGGGACCCGGCGGATCTCCTGCGTCACCGGCGCGATGTCGTCGGCGCTGACCCGCGCGATCACGTCATACGGCCCGATCACGTCCTGCGCTGATTGCACCCCGGTGATCTGCGCGATCTGCGCCGCAATGGCCGAAGCTCGTCCGACCTCGGTTTGGATCAGGATGAACGCTTGCACTCTCGCTCCGGCCCTTCCCTGCTCCGCCCCGCATGGATCTCGGTAGAGTCGCGGGTGCTTCGGCGCGCTGATCGGTCACGTGCCGGAGAGTCCCGGCAACAGCTAAAAGGTACCGCAGTCGCACATTCCGTCGACCGGCCACACTGGCGCTGCGCCGGGTGATCCGACACAACGGCGCTCGTGGAGGCACACCATCACACCAACGGATACCCCGGGTTCCCCCGTTCCCCGCACCGTCGCGGATGTCGGGGAGTTCGCCGTGATCGACCGCGCCGTGGAGGGTCGCGTCCAGCCGCCCACCACACTTCTCGGCCCCGGCGACGATGCCGCGCTCGTCCGGGCAGGAGACGGCCGCGTCGTCGTGTCCACCGACATGCTGGTGCAAGGCAGGCACTTCCGGCTCGACTGGTCGGCTCCGCGTGAGGTCGGGCGCAAGGCGGTGGCCCAGAACGCGGCCGATGTCGCGGCGATGGGGGCGCGACCCACCGCGTTTCTCGTGTCGCTCGGTCTGCCGCCGGATACCCCGGTGGAGGTGGCGGACGGTATCTCCGCGGGAATCTGGGATTCTGCCGAGGAACTCGGTGCCGGCGTGGTCGGCGGCGATCTGGTTCAGGCGGATTCCGTCGTGATCTCTGTCACGGTGCTCGGTGACCTCGCTGGGCAGCGCGCCGTCCTTCGCTCGGGCGCCCAGGCGGGCGACGTCGTCGCTGTCGCAGGCACGCTGGGTGCATCCGCCTGTGGTCTGGCCCTCTTCCTCGCGGAATCGACTCGGTTTCCCGGACTTCTCGCCGCCCACCGCGTACCGCACCCACCGTATGCAGCGGCGTGGACCGCCGCCGAGGCGGGCGCACACTCGATGACCGACATCTCCGACGGGCTACTCGCCGATCTCGGGCACATCGGCGCCGCGTCGGGAGTCGGGATGGCGCTCGCGCGGGACGACATCGCCGTGTCGCCGGACCTGGTGTCCGCAGCTGCGATCCTGGGGACCGACTACTGGGAGTGGGTACTGACCGGGGGAGAAGACCACGGTTTCGCCGCCACCTTCCCCTCCGGCGTGCCGCTACCCGAGGGCTGGCTTCGGATCGGAACGGTCCATGACGGGACGGGCATCACGGTCGACGGCCGGCGGTGGCCGGGGGCCTCCGGCTGGCAGAGTTTCTCGGTATAGGTTGCACCCATGGCTATCTACGCACTCGGCGAGCAGGAACCGGACATTTCCCCGGACGCTTACGTCCACCCCGACGCGGTAGTGATCGGGAACGTCACGCTCGCGGCAGGCGCATCGGTGTGGCCGCAGGCCGTGCTCCGCGCCGACTACGGCACCATCTCCATTGGTGCCGGGACCAACATCCAGGACGGCACCGTCATCCATTGCACGCCGATCGACCCCACCGTCATCGGGTCCGGATGCGTCGTCGGACACGCGGCACACATCGAGGGTTCCACGATCGGGGACAATTGCCTCATCGCGTCGGGTTCGGTGGTGTTGAACGGTTCGGTGATCGGGGCCGGTTCCGTGGTCGGGGCGGGCGCTGTCATTCCGTTCAAGTTCGAGGTGCCGCCGAGACGGATGGCACTCGGCGTGCCCGCCAAGATCCGAGAAGGCTACGAGGTTCCCGAGGGGCACGTGGAAATGAA
Organism: Rhodococcus sp. IEGM 27; assembly: GCF_033142305.1. Taxonomy (NCBI): domain Bacteria; kingdom Bacillati; phylum Actinomycetota; class Actinomycetes; order Mycobacteriales; family Nocardiaceae; genus Rhodococcus; species Rhodococcus sp. IEGM 27. The sequence continues at coordinate 212,713 of NZ_JAWLSG010000002.1, forward strand.
CGTGAAGATGTACTCGGCCAACGCGGCGTACTACCGCGACGCCCTGCGCAGGCTCGACTGATGGCTGCGCCGCTATCCGATCTGGTGGAGGCCGGCTGGGCCGAGGCTCTCGCTCCGGTAGCCGATCGCATCACCGAGATGGGTGCATTCCTCCGCGCGGAAATTGCCGAGGGCAGGGAGTATCTTCCGTCCGGCGACAACGTGCTGCGCGCGTTCACGCACCCCTTCGCCGAAGTGAAGGTGCTGATCGTCGGTCAGGACCCGTATCCAACTCCCGGGCACGCCGTGGGGCTCAGCTTCTCGGTGGCGCCCGACGTGCGACCCGTTCCCCGCAGTCTCGGCAACATCTTCGCCGAGTACAGCAAGGACCTCGGTTTTCCGACGCCGTCCACGGGAGATCTGACACCGTGGTCTCGTCAGGGTGTGTTGCTCTTGAACAGGGTCCTGACCGTCCAGCCGGGACTTCCGGCCTCCCATCGGCGGAAGGGGTGGGAAGCTGTCACGGAACAGGCAATTCGCGCGTTGGTGGAGCGAACCGAACCCCTCGTCGCCATTCTCTGGGGCCGGGACGCGTCCACCTTGAAGCCGATGCTCGCAGACGTGCCGACGATCGAGAGCGCTCACCCTTCACCGCTGTCCGCCTCACGAGGATTCTTCGGTTCACGTCCGTTCAGCAGAGCGAACGAACTGCTGGACAGCCTCGGCGCCGAACCTGTGAATTGGGAACTGCCCTAGCGTTTACGCCCGCACTTCCTTGATCGATGCGAAGTCTGCGCGTCTCTTCTCGACGAACGCATCGACGCCTTCACGTCCGATCGGGCTGTCCGCTGCGACGGCGATCGAGGCGGCCTCCGCATCGAGTTGCTCTGCCAGAGTGCGTGTGGTCGATGCGGAGAGCAGGGTCTTGATCCCGGAGTACGAGGAGGTCGGGCCCGCAGCCAGGGTTCGCGCGAGTCGAAGCGCCTCGTCCTGCACCACGTCGTCACCGACCAAGCGGCTCAGAATTCCGAGGCGTACGGCCTCGTCGCCGCTGAGAACCGCATCGGTCAGCAGGATTTCGCGAGCACGGGTGATGCCGACGATCCGCGGAAGAGTCCACGACATACCGCCGTCCGGCGTGTAACCGATCGAGGGGTACGCCGGCCGCATCTTGGTGCCGGGCCCGCCGATCGCGACATCGGCGAGGCAGGCGAGGCTCATTCCCGCGCCTGCAGCCCACCCGTGCACACCGGCGATCACCGGAACGGTCACCGCGTCGAGAGCGCGCACGAAGGCGTGGAAGACGCGCGCGATCTCGGCGACGTACTCGCTGCGCACGGGTGCGGCGGCGAAGGCGCGGACATTACCGCCGGCACAGAAGTTCGGCCCCTCGCCGACGAGGAGAACGCTACCGATCCGATCGCCCACGGCCTCGAGGGCACGTGTGCCCTGATCGAGGCCTTCGCCGTCCAGCGATGTGCCGTTGTCGGCGGTCGAAATCGTGATGCGGAGCACGCCCTCGTCGAGCTGTACTTTGCTGAGTCCATCGAGAGAAGTCACGGTTGCACCCTACGTGGCGCCCGACCCGGCATCACCAGGACCCGATGTGCTGCATCGATGCGACATGACGAAGCCCCCGGCACCGAGGTGTCGGGGGCTTCGGAACACACGCAGCGTCGGGGTCAGCCCCGAGCAACCTTTCCAGCCTTCAGGCAGGACGTGCAGACGTTGAGCTTCCGGGTGTTTCCGGGGGCAACTTCGGCACGAACAGTCTGAATGTTCGGGTTCCAGCGACGATTGGTACGCCGGTGCGAGTGCGAGACCGACTTACCGAAGCCGGGCCCCTTGGCGCATACGTCGCAGACGGCAGCCATAGTCGCGAACTCCTTCAAGATAGTGAACTGTGAAATTTAACTGGCCCCACGTAGGCAGGCCGCAGTGATCGCGGCCCTTACGAGGCAACCGTGCAAGAGTAGCCGCTCGAGTGCTGATTGGCCAAACTCGGCCGGATGACCGAGCACGTCAGACTCGATCGGCGTCCCGCGACTAGTCTGACGGCACCTTCGATTGAACCCGTGAGAGAGGATGCCAGTGGTTCCTGAGCACCCGATGGACGGCCGAGTCCTGACGTCGTGGGCGAGGACGGCGGTCGCGGGACTCGAGGCACGGTGCGAGGAGATCAACAGTCTCAACGTGTTCCCGATTCCGGACGCCGACACGGGAACCAATCTGCTGTTCACCATGCGGGCTGCCCTCGAGGCAATCGACAAGTATGCCGGGAACGACGGCCACCAAACGGACGTCCGTCAAGTGGCCATCGCGCTGGCCCGCGGCGCGGTGGCGGGTGCACGGGGCAACTCGGGAGTCATCCTGTCCCAAGTGTTGCGCGGCGTCGCCGAGGCAGCGGTCACCGGCGTCGTCGACACCAGGACCGTCCGGACCGGACTGTTGATGGCCACCAACCTGGTGACCGACGCGGTCAGTTACCTGGTGGAAGGAACGATCGTCACGGTCCTGCGTTGCGCTGCGGACGCGGCAGCGGAATTCCCGGACGATGCGCCTGTCGCCGACACAGCGCGCTCCGCGGCAGATGCCGCGGCCGCCGCACTTGCCCGCACGCCCGGCCAGCTCGACGCGCTCGGGACCGCCGGTGTGGTCGACGCCGGCGGGCTGGGGCTCGTCGTCATTCTCGATGCCTTCGTCGCGGCGGTCACCGGTGAGCGGCCCGTCCGCGCCCCGATCGCGCTGCGAGTGCCGCGCCGCCTGCCGTCCCCGGATTCAGGCACGGAGTTGTCGGACGTCGAGTTGCCGGACGCCGGCGACGACCTAGCGCATCGTGGCCACCACTCCGCCTGTGAGAGCTCACATCAGGATTTCGAGGTCATGTATCTGGTGGCCGACACAGACGAAGCCCGGATGGCAGAACTGCGGAACGCACTCGACGAGCTGGGGGATTCCACGGTAATCGTCGGTGACGGCGACGGGGGATGGTCGGTGCACGTGCACTGTGCGGACGCCGGGGCGGCTGTGGAGGCCGGTCTCGATGCCGGACGCGTACACAGGATTCGCGTCAGCAGTTTTCTCGTCGACGCGCGCGAACAGGGCAGGCTCCTACCTCCCGTCCGCACTCGCCCCGATCAGGACGATCGGGGCATCGTCGCGGTCGTCGCAGGCGACGGCGCGGCCGACCTCTTCTCCGGGGAGGGTGCGACCGTGCTCCGATGCGACGCCGCCCCCGTCACCCGCGCGCAGCTGCTCGGCATCATCCGCCAGCTGGGACGCCGCGAGGTGCTGGTCCTTCCCAACGGGGCGCTGTCGGCTCAGGAACTCGTCGCGGTGAGTGCCGCAGCCCGCGATTCCCGGCACGAGGTGCTGCTCCTCGCAACCTCGTCCATGGTGCAGGGGCTGGCCTCCCTCGCAGTGCACGATCCGGAACGCGAAGCGGTCGACGACGCTTTCGCGATGTCCGAGGCCGCGGCCGCCACCCGGTGGGGTTCGTTGCGCATCGCGCGGGAGCGGGCCCTGACCTACGTGGGCACCTGCGAACCGGGGGACGGTATCGGTCTGATGGGGCACGAGGTGATCGTGATCGAACCGGACGCGGTCGCCGCCGGGAAGCGTCTGGTCGACGTCGTCCTCGGGGCAGGCGGCGAACTGGTCACGCTCCTGATGGGCGCGGAAGCACCGGCCGGGCTGGACACGGAACTGGCCGATCACATCTCCCAGCGGCATCCCGGCGTCGAGGTGATGATCTACCACGGCGGACAACCGGGAGATCTGTTGCAACTCGGGGTGGAATGAGGAATTCGATGGCCACACTCGCCGACAGGCTCGATCACCTGCTGGGGCGCAAGACCGCCGACGCGCTGGAGGCGGCGTTCGACATTCGGACCGTCGAGGACCTGTTGCGGCACTACCCGCATCGGTACGCCTCCCAGGGCCGTGAACTTGCCGAGAAGGATCCGCCGGAGGGCGAGCACATCACGATCATCGCGCGGGTGTCGTCGGCGGCAATCGTGAAGATGAAGAACCGTCCCGGCAGCATGCTGAAGGTGGTTCTCGCGACCGATACGCAGAACGTCGACGTCACCTTCTTCAGTCCGCAGAAGGTCAAGCACGTCATCAAACCCGGTGTGCGCGCGATGTTCTCCGGCACCGTGAAGTATTTCCGCAGCAAGTGGAGCCTCACTCATCCGAGTTACCTGATCCTCCCGGAGCCTCGTGAGGGCGGCGACGACCCGGTGGTGAACGTCGGGCGGATTCGCGGGGCGGGGGATCTCGCGGGTATCGCCCGGGCCGCCCAGGAGCCGGGCGCGGGCGTCGACATGTCCGTGTTCGACCGCGCCCTGATCCCGCTGTATCCGGCGACACGGGAGGTGGAGAGCTGGACGATCATGAAGTGTGTTCGGCAGGTCCTCGACCAACTCGACCGGATCGACGACCCGCTCCCCGAACGGATCCGTCACGAGCGCAACCTCATCGGTCTGGACGAGGCGCTCCGCCTCGTCCACCTCCCCGACACTCGTGACGACATCGAGAATGCGCACGACCGGCTCCGCTTCGACGAGGCCGCGGCCCTGCAGCTGGTGCTCGCTCGACGCCGGCACGACAACGCCGAGCGGGTGGCGCCCGAGTGCCCGCCGGTACCGGGTGGAATCGCGGACGAGTTCGAGCGCAGACTTCCCTTCCAGCTGACCGACGGCCAGCACGCCGTGGCCGAGGAGATCTCCGCGGATCTGTCCCAGCCGCATCCGATGAGCAGGCTCCTGCAGGGTGAGGTGGGGTCCGGTAAGACCATCGTTGCCCTGCGCGCGATGCTGCAGGTTGTCGATGCGGGGTATCAGTGCGCCTTGCTCGCCCCCACCGAAGTGCTCGCGACTCAGCATGCGCGTTCGCTGCGGGCACTGCTGGGCTCACTGGCGACGGCGGGCGAACTCGGCGCGGACGAGAAGGCGACCCGCGTAGCGTTGCTGACCGGGTCGATGCCGGTCGCTGCGAAACGAGCCGCGCTACTCGAGGTGGTGACCGGCGACGCAGGCATCGTCATCGGCACGCACGCCCTCATTCAGGACAACGTCGAGTTCTTCAACCTCGGCATGGTGGTGGTCGACGAACAGCATCGGTTCGGCGTCGAACAGCGCGACCGGCTCCGGTCGCGGGCGCGCGAAGGCCTGAGCCCGCATCTGCTGGTCATGACGGCGACACCCATACCCCGCACGATCGCCATGACGGTGCTCGGTGACCTCGACGTATCCACCTTGCGCCAGCTTCCGAAGGGTCGTTCGCCGATCAAGAGCAGTGTGGTACCGGCGTCCCAGAAACCGCAGTGGGTCGCACGCGCGTGGGAACGGATCCGCGAGGACGTGGCCGAGGGACGGCAGGCATACGTCGTCTGCTCGCGCATCGGTGACGGTGAGAAGGGCGACGGCGAGGACACTGTCGACGACAAGCAGCCCGACACCAAGTCGGCCGTGGAGGTCTTCGAGGAACTGGGCGGCACCGTCCTGCCCGACCTCCGCGTCGGTCTGCTGCACGGCAGGCTGCCCACGGACGAGAAGGACGCCGTGATGCGCGACTTCACGGCCGGCGACATCGACGTCCTCGTCTGCACCACGGTGGTCGAGGTGGGCGTCGACGTCCCGAACGCCACGATCATGGTGATCCTGGATGCCGACCGCTTCGGGGTCAGCCAGCTCCATCAGCTCCGCGGCCGGGTCGGCCGGGGTGCCCACCAGGGGCTGTGCATTCTCGTCACGGAGATGAATCCGGGTGCGCCTGCCTTTGGGCGCCTGCAGAACGTGGCTTCCACCAACGACGGCTTCGAACTCGCGCAACTCGACCTCGCGACCCGGCGGGAGGGTGACATTCTCGGGGCAGCGCAATCGGGTACCACCTCGACGCTGCGGTTGCTCTCACTTCTCGGCCACGAGGACGTGATCGCCGCGGCTGCCGAGTTCGCCCGGTCGGTGACTGCCGACGATCCGCGCCTGGAAAACCACCCGGGTCTTTCTGCGATGGTCACTTCGGCTCTCGATGCGGACCGGATCGAATTTCTCGAGAAAACGTGAGAAGTCGACGATCGACGTGAAGCAGTTACTTCCGGTCACGTAATTCTTCGCTGCTCTGTTTCGGGCCCATTGCAGAATTCGCACACGTCAGGGGCTGCTTTGTGAAGATTGCGGACGATCCTGCATAATGGGATACCGTTTCTCCGCCGCCGGAGTTGGCGGGGTAGTTTGCTCCAATGTTCTCCAAAGTCCTGGTCGCCAACCGTGGCGAAATTGCGATCCGCGCTTTCCGTGCCGCCTACGAACTAGGTGCTGGAACTGTTGCGGTGTTTCCGTACGAGGATCGGAACTCGATCCACCGTCTGAAGGCCGATGAGAGTTATCAGATCGGTCAGGAGGGGCACCCGGTTCGGGCGTACCTCTCGGTCGAGGAAATCGTCGCCGCCGCGAAGCAGGCAGGTGCCGACGCGGTCTATCCCGGGTACGGGTTCCTCTCCGAGAATCCGGATCTGGCTGCTGCGTGCGCGGAGGCGGGCATCACCTTTGTGGGCCCGTCCGCGGAGGTCCTCGAGCTGACCGGTAACAAGGCCCGTGCGATCGCGGCGGCGAAGGCGGCCGGCCTGCCGGTGCTGGCGTCGTCGGAGCCGTCGGCGGATGTTGACGAGTTGCTCGCGGCGGCGGAGTCGATGCAGTTCCCGATCTTCGTGAAGGCGGTCGCCGGCGGCGGTGGCCGCGGCATGCGCCGGGTGGCCGAGCGGTCCCAGTTGCGGGAATCGATCGAGGCGGCCGCGCGGGAGGCGGAGTCCGCGTTCGGCGATCCGACGGTGTTCCTCGAGCAGGCGGTCATCGATCCGCGTCACATCGAGGTCCAGATCCTGGCCGACGGTCAGGGCAACGTCATCCACCTGTTCGAGCGGGATTGTTCGCTGCAGCGCCGTCACCAGAAGGTGATCGAGCTGGCGCCGGCCCCGAACCTGCCGGACGAGGTGCGGGCGAGGATTTGCGCGGACGCGGTGGCGTTCGCGAAGGAGATCAATTATTCCTGCGCGGGCACTGTCGAGTTCCTCCTCGATACCCGCGGCAATCATGTGTTCATCGAGATGAACCCACGGATCCAGGTCGAGCACACGGTGACCGAGGAGGTCACGGACGTCGACCTGGTGCAGTCGCAGTTGCGAATCGCCTCGGGGGAGACCCTCGCCGATCTGGGCCTGAGTCAGGACAAGATCACGTTGCGTGGTGCGGCGCTGCAGTGCCGGATCACCACCGAGGACCCGGCCAACGGGTTCCGCCCGGATACCGGTCGGATCACCGGCTACCGCACCCCGGGCGGTGCCGGTATCCGCCTCGACGGCGGTACGTCGGTCGGGGCCGAGGTTTCGGCGTATTTCGATTCGATGCTCGTCAAGCTCACCTGCCGCGGCCGCGACTTCGACACCGCCGTCGCCCGGGCGCGCCGGGCAGTCACGGAGTTCCGCATCCGCGGGGTCTCGACGAACATTCCGTTCCTGCAGGCGGTTCTCGACGACCCCGATTTCAAGGCGGGCCGAGTCACCACCTCGTTCATCGAGGAACGCCCCCAGCTGCTCACGCTGCGCAGCTCCGCCGACCGCGGCACCAAGATCCTCACCTACCTCGCCGACGTGACGGTGAACAAGCCGCACGGGGAACGGCCGTCCGCGGTGTACCCGCGTGACAAGCTGCCCCAGATCGACCTGTCCACCCCGCCGCCGGACGGCAGCCGCCAGAAGCTGCTCGCCCTCGGGCCGGAGGGATTCGCCAGGGCGTTGCGGGAGCAGAAGGCCCTCGCCGTCACCGAGACCACGTTCCGCGACGCCCACCAGTCGCTGCTCGCGACCCGGGTGCGGACCAGCGGTCTGCTCGACGTCGCGGGGCACGTGGCCCGGATGACTCCCGAACTGCTCTCGATCGAGGCGTGGGGAGGCGCGACGTACGACGTGGCACTGCGGTTCCTGCATGAGGACCCCTGGTACCGGCTGTCGGCGCTGCGGGAGGCCGTACCGAACATCTGCCTGCAGATGCTGCTGCGCGGACGTAACACCGTCGGCTACACCCCGTACCCGGAGAAGGTGACGCGGGCGTTCGTGGACGAGGCCGCGGCCACCGGTATCGACATCTTCCGCATCTTCGATGCCCTCAACAATGTCGACCAGATGCGGCCGGCCATCGACGCCGTCCGCGAGACCGGTACCGCGCTCGCCGAGGTCGCCCTGTCCTACACCGGCGACTTGTCGAACCCGAACGAGAAGCTCTACACCCTCGACTACTACCTCCGCCTGGCCGAGGAGATCGTCGAGGCCGGAGCGCACATCATCGCGATCAAGGACATGGCCGGGCTGCTCCGCGCCCCGGCCGCGACCACCCTGGTCACGGCGCTGCGCCAGAACTTCGACCTGCCGGTGCACGTGCATACCCACGACACCCCCGGTGGCCAGCTCGCCACCTATCTGGCCGCCTGGCAGGCGGGCGCGGACGCCGTGGACGGCGCCTCCGCGGCGATGGCCGGCACCACCAGCCAGCCGGCGTTGTCGGCGATCGTGGCGGCGGCCGCGCACTCGGAGCACGACACCGGGCTCGACCTGCAAGCGGTGTGCGACCTCGAGCCGTACTGGGAGGCGCTGCGCAAGGTGTACAAGCCGTTCGAGTCCGGGCTGCCGGCCCCGACCGGCCGCGTCTACACCCACGAGATCCCCGGTGGGCAGTTGTCGAATCTGCGTACCCAGGCCGTCGCCCTGGGTCTCGGCGACCGTTTCGAGGACGTCGAAGCCAACTACGCCGCCGCCGACCGCATGCTCGGACGCCTGGTCAAGGTGACGCCCTCGTCGAAGGTGGTCGGCGACCTCGCCCTGCACCTCGTCGGATCCGGTGCCTCCACCGACGAGTTCGCGGAAAACCCCGCCCGCTTCGACATTCCCGATTCGGTCATCGGGTTCCTGCGCGGCGAGCTGGGCACCCCGCCCGGCGGGTGGCCCGAACCGTTCCGTACCCGGGCTCTCGAGGGCCGCGGGCCGGCCAAACCCGAAGTCGCCCTGTCGGTGGAGGACGAGAAGGCGCTGTCCGGTACCTCCGCCGAACGCCGAGCGACGCTCAACCGGTTGCTTTTCCCCGGTCCAACCAAGGAATTCCTCGAGCACCGCGACAAGTACGGCGACACCTCCCAGCTGTCGGCCAACCAGTTCTTCTACGGCCTTCGGAGCGGCGACGAGCATCGGGTGCGGCTCGCCCCGGGTGTCGAGCTGATCATCGGTCTCGAGGCGATCTCCGAGCCCGACGAGCGCGGCTACCGCACCGTCATGTGCATTCTCAACGGCCAGTTGCGTCCGGTGTCGGTGCGTGACCGCTCCATCGCCAGCGAAATCCCCGCCACGGAGAAGGCCGACAAGAGCAATCCCGGCCACGTCGCCGCCCCGTTCGCCGGCGTCGTCACTCTCGCCGTCACCGAGGGGCAGCACATCGAGGCCGGCGATACCCTCGCCACCATCGAGGCGATGAAGATGGAAGCGGCCATCACCGCACCTCGCGGCGGAACCGTCACCCGCCTGGCCATCGGCTCCGTCCAGCAAGTCGAGGGCGGCGACCTCCTCGCCGTCGTCTCGACGAAGGAGTCCGCAAGCGAGTGACGGACGTTCGATGACCCGCATCATCGCGGGGCTCGCGGGCGGCCGACGCCTGCGGGTCCCGCCGAGCGGGACCCGGCCCACCTCGGACCGGGTCCGTGAGGCGTTGTTCAGTGCCCTGCACAGCCGGATGGATCTCGAGGGCGCCTCGGTTCTCGACCTGTACGCAGGTTCGGGGGCCCTGGGGCTCGAGGCGCTCTCGCGGGGCGCTGATCGTGTCCTGCTCGTCGAATCGGATGTGAAAGCTGCGGGGGTCATCTCGCGGAATGTGAGTGCGGTGGGATTGCCGGGTGCAGCGGTGCGGACGGCTCCGGTGTCCGCGGTGCTGGCCGGCACCGCCGATCGCGTGTACGACCTGGTTCTCGCGGATCCGCCGTATGCGGTGGATGACGGCGCGGTGCAGACGGTTCTGAGTGATTTGCGGGGGCACGGCTGGGTGGCCGACGGGTCGATCGTGGTCCTGGAGCGCTCGTCGCGGTCACCGGAGACGTCGTGGCCGGAGGGCTACGCGCCCGTCAAGGCGAAGAAGTACGGCGAGGCTCGGATCGAGCTGGCGACCTGCTACGGTCTGGACTCATGACTGGCGCTGTCTGCCCCGGATCCTTCGACCCTGTGACCAATGGTCATCTCGACGTAATCGGCAGAGCTGCCGCGCAGTTCGACGAGGTCATCGTCACGGTGATGATCAACAAGAGCAAGCGTGGCCTCTTCACGGTAGAAGAGCGGATCGAGATGCTCGAGGATTCCATCAGTGCACTGCCGAACGTGCGAGTCAGTTCCTGGCACGGCCTGCTCGTGGATTACGCAAAGCAGCAAGGGATCACAGCGATCGTCAAGGGTCTACGTGGCGCCAACGACTTCGACTACGAACTGCAGATGGCGCAGATGAACCAGAAACTCACTGGCGTCGATACGTTGTTCATTCCCACCAACCCTGCCTACAGCTACCTCTCCAGCTCACTGGTCAAGGAAGTGGCCACCTTCGGCGGCGACGTCACGGGAATGCTGCCCGAGAAAGTGCACGCCCGTCTGCTGACGAGGATCGCCGAGCGGGCCGCCGAGAGCTGATACCCGACACACCGGCCGTCACGGCACACCACTGGCGTCCCCATCCGGCAGACTTGCACGAAGAAGGCTGCGCCGACCTGCTGAGGTCATGAAAGATTGGGGTTGCTCGTGTACCGGGTTTTCGAGGCGCTCGACGAACTTGTCGCGATTGTCGAAGAGGCACGCGGTGTGCCTATGACCGCAGGCTGTGTGGTCCCACGCGGCGATGTTCTCGAATTACTCGACGATGTGCGCGATGCCATTCCCGGTGAACTCGACGACGCCCAGGACGTGCTGGACCACCGCGACAAGCTGGTCGGTGACGCCAGGTCCAACGCTGAAAAGACAGTCGCCAGCGCCAACGCCGAAGCTACGTCGACGATCGAGAATGCACGGGACGACGCCGATCGTATTCTCGCGGACGCAAAAGCTCAGGCCGACAGGATGGTCGCGGAGGCGCGTGCGCACGCCGAACAGCTGGTCGCCGACGCAGAGGCAGAATCCGAGGCGACCATCGCCGAGGGCCAGCGCGAGTACGACACTCTCACCACCCGCGCCCGGTCCGAGGCCGATCGCATGATCGAGGCAGGGAAGGCGTCGTACGAGCGCTCCGTCGCCGAAGGCACCGCCGAGCAGGAACGCCTGGTATCCCAGACCGAGGTCGTGCAGCAGGCGCATGCCGAATCCGCGCGGGTGATCGACGCCGCACACGCCGAATCCGACCGGCTCCGGTCCGACTGTGACCTGTATGTCGACACGAAACTCGCCGAGTTCGAGGAGTTCCTGTCCGGCACTATTCGCTCCGTCGGACGGGGACGCCAGCAGCTGCGGACGGGTTCGGGCGTGCCCGACTACGCTTCCGACTACGACGCAGACGACCGGCGGGCCGAGCGCCGCCGCTGACCGGCATTTGGATCATCCACGCCGATTGCGTATCGTGGAGTGGTTGCCCAAAGTCGTTCTCCTCATCTCGAAAGTGAAGTGTCTTGTCAACCCATCGCCGCAGCTCATCGCGTTCCCGTAGGGACGCGGATTTCGTGCTGGACACGGTCAAGCTAGGCCGTCGTCCTGGTTCGATGCGCACCGTCGAACGGGTGGTGACGGCGCCGCGGCGCATCGGACTCGACATGATTGCAATCGAGGAGGGATCGGAGATTGATCTCGATCTCCGCCTGGAAGCCGTGTCCGAGGGCGTTCTGGTCACCGGTTCCGTCAGCGCCGACACCGTCGGCGAGTGCTCGAGATGCCTCGAGCCGTTCAGCGGATCTGTCGATCTCAGCCTCACCGAGCTGTTCGCCTACCCGGACAGCGCCACCGAGGAGACCACGGACGAGGATGAGATTTATCGCGTCGAGGACGACGAGATCGACCTCGAGCCCGTCATCATCGACGCGGTCGGACTCGCGCTTCCTCTGCAGCCGCTCTGTAGCGACGACTGCCAAGGACTGTGCCCAGAATGTGGCGTTCGCCTGGCGATTGCCGAATCTGGCCATGGGCATGACATACTTGATCCTCGCTGGGCTGGTCTTGCAGCCAAATTTGGCGTGGAATCAGATCCCAGCAAGAATCTTGTGAACAACGAAGCCGAGGAGAAGTAGAAGTGGCTGTCCCCAAGCGCAGAATGTCGCGATCCAACACGAGGTCGCGTCGCAGCCAGTGGAAGACCACTGTGCCCACCCTCGTTACCTGCCCCAACCGTGGCTGCGGCGAGAAGACGCTGCCCCACATCGCGTGCCCGTCCTGCGGCACATACAAGGGCCGCCAGGTCACTGCCGCCGTCTAGTTCGCCACGGAGAGGCGTCGTGACGAGCGACATCAGTAATACACCCGCCGGCGGCGAGGAGGATCATGCTTCCCTCCTCGCCGCTCTCGGCGTAGAAATCGAACCTTCGCTGCTCACGTTGGCGTTGACCCACCGCTCGTATGCCTACGAGAACGGTGGCCTTCCCACCAACGAGCGACTCGAGTTCCTCGGCGACTCCGTGCTCGGAGTCACCATCACCGAGCAGCTGTACCTTGCGCATCCGCAGAAGTCCGAGGGCGACCTCGCGAAGATCCGGGCGAGCATCGTCAACATGCATGCGCTCGCCGAGGTGGCTCGTGCACTCGGTGACGGCGGGCTGGGAGCGCATCTGCTCCTCGGCAAGGGCGAGGAGATGACCGGCGGGCGCGACAAGCCGAGCATCCTGGCGGACGGCATGGAGTCGATACTCGGGGCGATCCATCTGCAGCACGGGATCGAGACAGCGCGTCGAGTGGTACTCGACCTGTTCAGCGACCTACTCCAACGCGCTCCGCGTCTCGGCGCAGGGCTCGACTGGAAGACGAGCCTGCAGGAACTCACAGCGGAACGTGGTGTCGGTGTGCCCTCATACGAGATCACCGCAACGGGACCGGACCACGACAAGGAATTCACCGCCACCGTCGTGGTGGGCGGCAAGGCGTTCGGTGTCGGAATCGGCAGATCCAAGAAGGAAGCCGAGCAGAAGGCCGCGAGTACCGCGTGGAACGCTCTGTCCGACGGTGGTCCGGACGTAGCAGCCGACGACGTCAGTGCCTGAACTACCCGAGGTCGAGGTAGTTCGCCGCGGACTCGAACGGCACATTGTCGGAGCTTCGATCGATTCGGTCGACGTCCTGCACCCCCGTGCGATCCGGCGGCATCTTCTGGGCGCAGCGGATCTCGCCGGCCAGCTCACCGGCGAGCGAATTGCGCGAGCTGACCGCCGCGGAAAGTACTTGTGGCTGGTCCTCGAGCCCAGTGCCGTCGCGCTCGTGGTCCACCTGGGGATGAGCGGGCAGATGCTCGTGCAGCCACCCGAGGCCGTCACCGAGAAACATCTGCGCATTCGGGCGCGGCTCGATTCCGGGCTCGATTTGCGGTTCGTGGATCAGCGCACCTTCGGCGGATGGGCGCTCGCGCCTCTGGTCGATGTCGACGGCTCGCTCGTCCCCGATTCGGTTGCGCACATCGCCCGGGATCCACTGGACACGAGATTCGACTCTGCGGCGACCGTTACGGTGATGCGCCGCAAGCACACCGAGATCAAACGTGCTCTTCTCGACCAGACGGTGGTGTCGGGAATCGGGAACATCTACGCCGACGAGGCCCTGTGGCGCGCGCAGATCCACGGGACCCGCCTCACCGATCGATTGACTGCTGCGACCCTCCGCCAGCTGCTCGGGGCCGCTCGAGAAGTCATGCGCGAAGCCCTGGATCAGGGCGGCACGTCCTTCGATGCCTTGTACGTGAACGTGAACGGCGAGTCCGGTTACTTCGATCGATCGCTGTCCGCATACGGGCAGGAGGATCGTCCCTGCCCGCGGTGCGGCACTGCAATTCGTCGTGAGAAGTTCATGAATCGCTCGTCGTTCAGCTGCCCGAGGTGCCAGCCTGCGCCGCGGCGAAGTCCGCCGAAACGCCCTGCCTGAGCTCTTCATCGTGTCGCAGAGTCGATTTGGCCTCGAAATAGTCGCCGCCCTTGCGCTTGACGTCGTCCGTGCCCCACTCCCGGTGGTGCGGTACGGGTGCCATCCGGGGAATGTGCTTGCGGCAGTGGATATACGCCTCCTCCACGTCCACGACGACCCATCGCTCGGGCACCCGTCCCTTGGTGTGATCTGCTGGTAGATCCGAGATCTCGGAACGCAGGTCCGCGTCTTCCACGATCCGGGCGGAACCGTTGACGTGCAAGCCGATCAGGTCATGGACGAAGTCCACGAGGATGATTCCCACGTGTGGGTTTTCCCGGATGTTGCCGAGACTCGCCATCACTCCGTTGCCACGATATTCCGGATACGCCACCGTCTTCGGATCGATGACGTGCATGAAACCGGGTGCGCCGGCGCGCAAGCTGTTGTCACATTCGCCGGATGCGTCGGCGGTAGCGACGAACGCGAGTTCCTGGCGGCCGACGAAATCGATCATCGTCGGATTGAGGTGGTCGAGCACCTGGTCAGAGTAGAATTTCACGGCGCGATCCTCGGTGCCGTACTCGACTTGAAGGGTTCGCTCACCCGCGCTACCGATCTGGCCCATCTGCATTGCCCCGCTTACGTGTCGGTGTCATTGGTCGGTTCACCCTACGGTGCACCGATCGACCGTGCCGTGCTTCGGTGCCTGCAAATCCACAGCCCGCCTTACGACTGCCCGTCGGGAGGATGGACGCCCACGGTGCAGGTCCGTCGGCCCCGAGTGGCAGGATTGTGCGCATGGCAGAACAGACTTCCGACACGCCGGCCACGACCTCGTTGTGGGTCGAGCGAACGGGCACCCGCCGCTACACGGGACGCAGCTCACGCGGCGCCGAGGTCCTGATCGGCTCGGAGGGCGTCGAAGGTGTATTCACTCCGGGTGAATTGCTGAAGATCGCGCTCGCGGCGTGCAGCGGGATGAGTTCTGATTTCCCTCTCTCTCGACGGCTGGGTGACAACTACGACGCCACGATCCGGGTGTCGGGTGCGGCCGACCGGGAGAACGAGGTGTACCCGCAGTTGGACGAGGTCCTCGAACTGGACCTGAGCGAGCTCGACGCTGCCGCGCAGGAGCGTCTCGTCGCGCTGGTGGAGCGCTCGATCGACAAGGTATGCACCGTGGGCCGGACTCTGAAGACGGGAACGAAAGTCACACTGACCATCGAAAGCGACGCATGATGCGGCGTGAGCTGACCGCCCTCGCCGGAGGGCTGGTATTGAGCGCCGGCCTTCTCGTGGCCGCGCCCGCTGCTGCCGGACCGGCGTTCACGCCGCCGGTCGGAGTGTGCACGCCCTGGTCGGTGTCCGAAGTGGTCTCCGGCGCGGGCATCCTCGAGAACCTCGCATTCGACGGGGCGGGAACGATGCTGGTGTCCCGGACCGGTCTCGTCGGCGGCGGCGCCCTGGACGGTGTGGAGCCGGACGGAACGGTCCGCTCGATCGTGCCCGATGTCGACGCGCCGGGCGGAATCGCGATGCATGGCTCCGACGCCTACTTCGCCACCGGAAATTCGTTCTCCGCAGGAGTTGCCGGGACGGAAAGTGGAACGATAGACGTCGTGAATCTCGACACCGGGGATACGCACACGGTGGCCAAGGGACTCGTCATGCCGAACGGGCTGGTGCGGCTCGGGAACGGCGACCTCCTCACCGCGCGGAATCTGGGGTCGGGCGCAGGAGTGACCCGTGTTCCGGCCGCGGATCCACACACACCCGAAGTGGTGCGTACCGACCTGGGAACCGTCGACGGCCTCGCTGCCCACGACGGGAACATCTACACGGTGACGACGTTCGATACGGCCACCACGTTGCGCATTCTGCGAGAGGACGACCTGACCGGCCCGGTGGTGTCGATACCGTTGCCAGGGGCCGGTCCGCTCAATGCCGCTGACGATCTCACCGTAGGACCGGACGGCATCGTGTACGTCGCGTACAACGGCGGCGGCAAGGTGGTGCGCGTCGATCCGGCGACCGGGGAGAGTTGCGCACTCGCGTCCGGGCTCCCGCTGGTGTCGTCGGTGCGGTTCGGCGCCGGGCCGGGCTGGAACGCGGACGCGCTGTACGTGACGAGTTTCACCGGAACCATTTACCGACTGGAACGGCCGTGACATGACGACGGAACGACTGACAGCGTGGGTTCACGGGTACGTGCAGGGCGTGGGCTTCCGGTGGTGGACGCGCGCGCGGGCGCTGGAACTCGGTCTCGTCGGTTATGCGGCGAACCAGGCGGACGGCCGGGTGCTGGTGATAGCCGAGGGCCCGCGCGACAAGCTGGACGCGCTGCTCGCACTCCTGCGTTCGGGCAACACACCGGGCACCGTGGACCTGGTGGTCGAGCAATGGGATTCCGCTCGCGGAGACGTCACCGGGTTCGTCGAACGGTGAACCGAAGGTAAAGTCGTCCGTCATGCATCTGAAGAGTCTGACGCTGAAGGGATTCAAATCCTTTGCGTCCGCAACGACTCTGCGATTCGAACCCGGTATCACGTGCGTCGTGGGACCCAATGGATCGGGTAAGTCCAACGTGGTCGATGCCCTCACCTGGGTGATGGGGGAGCAGGGCGCGAAGGCCCTGCGCGGCGGCAAGATGGAGGACGTCATCTTCGCGGGCACGGCGGGCAGGGCGCCGCTGGGCCGCGCCGAGGTCACGCTGACCATCGACAACTCGGACGGCGCACTCCCCATCGACTACTCCGAGGTCTCGATCACCCGTCGAATGTTCCGCGACGGTGCAGGCGAATACGAGATCAACGGCAGTTCCTGCCGGCTGATGGATGTGCAGGAATTGCTCAGCGACTCCGGCATCGGACGGGAAATGCACGTCATCGTCGGGCAGGGGCGTCTGGCGTCCATCCTCGAGTCGCGGCCCGAGGACCGGCGTGCGTTCATCGAAGAAGCAGCGGGAGTGCTCAAGCACCGCAAACGTAAAGAGAAGGCCGTCCGCAAGCTCGACTCCATGCAGGCCAACCTCGCCCGGCTCAACGATCTGACGGCCGAGTTGCGTCGACAGCTCAAGCCACTGGGGCGGCAGGCGGAGGTGGCTCGGCGCGCGCAGACCGTGCAAGCCGACCTTCGCGATGCCAAGCTGCGGCTCGCTGCCGATGACCTGGTGACCCGCCGGGCGGAGCTGGCGAATCAGGCGCAGGACGAGAAGAGAGCCCGTGAGCAGCACGATGCCGTCACCGAGGCACTCGACGAGGCCACTCTCGAGCTCGGCCGTCACGAGCAGGAGCTGTCGCGGCTGACGCCGGGCGCCGAGGCGGCAGCCCAGACGTGGTTTCGGTTGTCCGCCCTCGCTGAGCGCGTCAATGCCACCATTCGGATCGCGCGCGAACGGGCACGGCATCTCGATTCGGAGCCTTCGGCACATCGCGGTCAGGATCCCGACGAGATGGAGGCGCGTGCCGATCGGCTCGCCGCGGAGGAACAAGAACTGGCCGAGGCCGTCGAGATGGCGCGCGCGGCACTCGACGCGGCCAAGGAGCAGCTCGCCGCGGGGGAGGAGGCTGCCGCCGAAGCGGAACGCGCGCACATGGCCGCCGTCCGTGCCATCGCCGATCGCCGGGAGGGGCTTGCCCGGCTGTCGGGCCAGGTCGACACCCTGCGGACTCGCGCCGACTCGGTGGACGCCGAGGTGTCGCGGTTGACGATGGCGATCGAGGAAGCCAGGGCGCGCGGCGACGCCGCGCAAGCCGAGTTCGAAGTGGTCCAGGACGAGATCGGTGACCTCGACGCGGGGGAGGTCGGACTCGACTCCCACCACGAGCGAGCGGTCGAAGCGCTGCGCCTGGTCACCGAGCGTGTCACCGAACTGCAGAGCGCCGAACGCGCGGCAGGTCAGGAAGTGGCATCGCTTCGCGCCCGGATCGACGCCCTGTCGATGGGACTCGAACGCAAAGACGGGGCAGGCTGGCTCGTCGAGAATCGCCGCGATGACGGCATTGCGGGACCGCTCGGCGGCCTCATCACCGTAGAGAAGGGGTACGAAGGCGCGGTCGCAGCGGCGTTGGGTCCGGCAGCCGATGCCGTCGTCGCCGACTCACTCGATGCGGCCCGCGCAGCGGTCGGCGCGCTGAAAGATACCGACAGCGGACGGGCCGCTCTGGTGGTCGGAAGTGACCGGATTCCCTCGTCCGGTGCCTCGCTCGCCCTCGGCGCTCGTTGGGCGGCCGACGTCATCGAGTGCCCTGCCGAGCTCCGAACAGGCCTGTTCGCGCTCCTCGCCGGTGTAGTTGTGGTCGACTCGATCGACGACGCCGTCGAGATCGTCGACTCGGCACCGGAACTGCGCGCCGTCACCCGGGACGGAGACCTGCTCGGTGCCGGGTGGATCAGTGGCGGTTCGGACAGGCAGCCCAGCACTCTCGAGGTTCAGGCCGCGATCGACAACTCGGTGAGCGATCTGGCTCATGCCGAACGGCGTGCCGAGGAATTGTCCGCGGCGTTGTCGGGAGCGCTTGCCGAACAGGTCGCCCGACAGGAGAACGCCGAGCAGACCCTCGCCGCCCTCAACGAGTCCGACGCCGCGATGTCCGCCATCTACGAGCGGCTCGGCCGCCTCGGGCAGGCGGCTCGTGCGGCACATGCCGAATCCGATCGCCTCACCCGGCAGCGGGAGAAGGCGGAAAGCGGGCGCGAGGAGACCCTGGCGGCTCTCGCCGAACTCGAAGAGCGGCTGCGCCTGGCTGAGCACGACGCCACGCCCGGCGGCGCCGAATCGGGTGGGTCCGACTCCACGAGCTACGAGCGCGAGATGGCGGCCGCGGCGCTCGCCGAAGTGCGCGCCGTCGAGGTGGAGGCCCGGCTCGCGGTTCGCACGGCCGAGGAGCGGGCGGAGTCGGTGCGAGGAAAGGCGGATTCGCTGCGCCGGGCAGCGCAGGTGGAACGCGACGCCCGGGCGCGTGCGGAACGTGCGATGAAGGCGCGGCAGAACGCTGCCGCTGTCGCGGCTGCGGTGGCCGAATCGGGACAGCGGGTGGCCGACCATCTCGGCGAGGTGGTCGCAGCGGCGATGGCGCACCGCGACGAACTCGCCCGGTCGCGCACCGAGCGGACCGAGCAGCTCGAGCAGGTCAAGGAGAAGGTGCGTCAGTTGACGGCACAGCTCGCTTCACTGACCGACGCCGTCCACCGCGACGAGGTGGCCCGTGCCCAGGCCGCGACGCGCATCGAGCAGCTCGAGGAATCGATCCTCGAACAGCACGGCATCGGGTTGGACGACCTGATCGCCGAATACGGGCCGGATGTGCCGTTGCCGCCCTCGCCGCTGGAGGTGGAGGAGTACGAGCAGGCGAAGGAGCGGGGGGAGCAGGTCACGATGCCTGCGCCAATTCCCTACGACCGGGCTGCGCAGGAGCGTCGCGCGAAGCGTGCGGAGAAAGATCTGGCGACACTCGGCAAAGTCAACCCGCTGGCCCTCGAGGAGTTCGCGGCACTCGAGGAGCGGTACAACTTCCTGTCGACTCAGCTCGAAGACGTCAAGACAGCCCGCAAGGACCTGCTCGGTGTCGTCGCCGATGTGGACGCCCGGATCCTGCAGGTGTTCACCGAGGCGTACGCCGACGTCGAACGGGAGTTCGTGCAGGTGTTCGCGAAATTGTTCCCCGGTGGTGAAGGTCGGTTGGTGCTCACCGACCCGTCCGACATGCTGACGACCGGCATCGAGGTCGAGGCCCGTCCGCCCGGAAAGAAGGTCAAACGACTGTCGTTGCTGTCGGGTGGGGAGAAGTCACTGACCGCGGTCGCCATGTTGGTCGCGATCTTCCGGGCCCGGCCGTCACCCTTCTATGTGATGGACGAGGTCGAGGCCGCGCTGGACGACACCAACCTGCGTCGTCTCATCGGCTTGTTCGAGCAGCTGCGGGAGAAGTCGCAGCTGATCGTCATCACCCACCAGAAGCCGACGATGGAAGTTGCGGACGCTCTCTACGGTGTGAGCATGCGCGGTGACGGCATCACCACCGTCATCTCCCAGCGTCTGCGGGGTCAGGACATGGCAGCCGCCGGGACCTGATCTGGGGTTCGGTGGGAGCCCTCGCACGTGGGAAGGCACTGCGCGGGCGAAACCGGAGCCTGAAACAATGGGCGACGTGACTACCGGAGCCTGGATTGCCATCGCGGCCGCATTGGCCGTTCTTCTCGTCGTTCTCGTTGTCGGATCAGTGCTGTACCGGCGACGCCGGATCTCCCTGAAGGCGCCCGACACGCCACAGATCGCCGCGGAGAAGGACCGGTCGGGCGGCTATCGGGCAGGCACCGGTTTCAGTTTCAGTGAAGGGTCGACGGCGACTGCTCCGCCGCGTGAACCCGCGCCGGCGCCACGACCCCCGGCCCCGACACCGGCGCCCACTCCCGAGGTGGTCCCGCCCGCGAAGCCGACGACGACGCCGGACGAGGTGATTCCGGCTCCCGAAAAGCCCGCGGACACGGATTCCGTGATCACACCCGAGCCCGTGGTCGCGCCGGAACCCGTGGTCGCATACGAGCCGGTGGTCGCACCCGAACCCGTGGTCGCACCTGAGCCGGTGGTCACGCCGGAACCGGCAGCGCCGCCCGTGCCCGCGCTCGACGAGATCGCCCCGACCGAGGGCCGACTCGACCGCCTGCGCGGTCGGCTGTCCCGCTCTCAGTCCGCTGTCGGGAAGAGTCTGCTGGGCCTGCTCGGTGGCGGCGACCTCGACGAGGATTCGTGGGAAGAGGTCGAGGACACTCTTCTGATCGCGGACCTCGGCTCGGCGACCACCACGAAGGTGGTCACCGCGCTGCGTGAGCAGATGGCGGCGCGGAGCGTCCGTACCGAGGCAGACGCGCGGGCACTGCTGCGCGAAGTGTTGATCGCTGAGCTACGGCCCGAGCTCGATCGATCGATTCGTGCGCTGCCGCACGATGACCACCCTGCGGTCCTCTTGGTCGTCGGAGTCAACGGCACCGGCAAGACGACCACCACCGGCAAGCTCGCGCGTGTTCTCGTTGCCGACGGCAGACGCGTCCTGCTGGGGGCAGCGGACACGTTCCGCGCCGCGGCTGCGGACCAGCTCCAGACGTGGGCGGAACGCGTGGGCGCCGAGGTGGTTCGGGGCAAGGAAGCAGCGGATCCGGCTGCCGTCGCATTCGATGCCGTGTCGAGGGGCATCGAGAACGGCGTGGACGCCGTGCTGATCGACACCGCGGGCCGCCTCCACACCAAGACAGGATTGATGGACGAGCTCGGCAAGGTGAAGCGGGTGATTGAGAAGAAGGCGTCGGTGGACGACGTGCTTCTGGTACTCGATGCGACGATCGGCCAGAACGGTCTGGCGCAGGCACGCGTGTTCGCCGAGGTCGTCGACATCACCGGAGTGGTGCTCACGAAGCTCGACGGCACGGCCAAGGGTGGCATCGTCTTTCAGGTGCAGCACGAACTCGGTGTTCCGGTGAAGCTCGTCGGACTCGGCGAAGGCGCCGACGATCTCGCCCCGTTCGAGCCGGGTGCATTCGTCGACGCCCTGCTGGGCTGAGCGGAACGACCTCACAAAACCTGGAATTGCCGCGACGAAACCTGTACGCAACACAAATGGGTGATGCGTTCACCTGCGCGAAACAGTGCAGTGGCACGGCTGAAACACCGCATGAGCACCCTTCTTCTCAGGTCGTCAGCCAGCAACGGGCTGGGCTGAGAAGGAGGAGGCTCAAGGTGGATTTCCCCACTATCGGTGCACCGGACACCGGGGACACAGCGTGGATGCTGACCAGCGCCGCGCTCGTGTTGCTCATGACTCCGGGTCTTGCGTTCTTCTACGGCGGCATGGTTCGTGCCAAGAGCGTGCTGAACATGGTCATGATGAGCGTCAGCGCCATGGGCGTCGTCGGCATCCTCTGGGTGCTCTACGGCTATTCCATCGCGTTCGGTGAAGACCAGTCGAACCTCTTCGGTGACCCGTTCCAGTACTTCGGCTTGAAGGGACTGATCGGCGGCTCGTACCTCGCGGAAACCGATGACGCCGGTTCGGTCATCGCCGATTCGGCGATCCCCCTCGTCGGAACGATTCCCGCGACGGTCTTCGTGGCCTTCCAGGCCATGTTCGCCATCATCACCGTTGCACTGATCTCGGGTGCCGTCGCAGATCGCCTGCGCTTCGGTCCCTGGCTGCTGTTCGCCGGCCTCTGGGCGACGGTCGTGTACTTCCCGGTGGCGCACTGGGTCTTCGCCTTCGACGGCGTCACCGCCGAGACCGGTGGCTGGATCGCCAACAAACTCGCCGCCATCGACTTCGCCGGTGGTACGGCCGTGCACATCAACGCCGGCGCCGCCGGACTCGTCCTCTGCATCATCCTCGGGAAGCGCCGCGGCTGGCCGGGCACGCCCTTCCGCCCGCACAACCTGACCTTCGTGATGCTCGGCGCAGGCCTGCTGTGGTTCGGCTGGTTCGGCTTCAACGCAGGTTCTGCCGTCGGCGCCAACGGAATTGCCGGAGCGACCTTCATCACGACCGTCGTCGGAACGTGTGCAGCGATGCTCGCGTGGCTTCTCGTCGAACGCATCCGCGACGGGCATGCGACCACCCTCGGTGCCGCGTCCGGAATCGTGGCCGGTCTGGTTGCCATCACCCCCTCCTGCTCGTCCGTGAACGTCCTCGGCGCGTTGGCGATCGGTGTTGTCGCCGGTGCCCTCTGCGCACTCGCCGTCGGGCTCAAGTACCGCTTCGGCTTCGACGATTCACTCGACGTGGTGGGAGTGCACCTCGTCGGCGGCATCGTCGGAACTCTGATGGTCGGACTCGTCGCAACCACAGAGGCACCCGCGGGCGTCGACGGACTGTTCTATGGTGGAGGTTTCGATCAACTTTGGCGTCAGGCAGTGGGCGCCGGAGCAGTACTGCTTTACTCGCTCGTCGGTACGGCCATCGTTGCGTTGATCGTGAAGTTCACCATCGGTCTGCGGGTCAGCGACGAGGGTGAATCACTGGGAGTGGATGAGTCGGAACACGCAGAAACGGCTTACGATTTCGCTGCACTCGGCGGAAATTCGTCAACCGCTCGCGTGTCCGGCAAGGAGGGATGAGGAAATGAAGCTGATCACCGCAATTGTCAAGCCGTTCACTCTCGAGGACGTCAAGACGGGACTCGAGCAGGCGGGCGTCCTCGGAATGACCGTCAGCGAGGTCCAGGGTTACGGCCGCCAGAAAGGTCACACCGAGGTCTACCGCGGGGCCGAGTACTCGGTCGATTTCGTACCGAAGGTTCGAGTCGAGGTCGTCGTGGACGATGCGGCAGTGGACAAGGTCGTCGAGGTGATCGTCGAAGCAGCCCGCACCGGAAAGATCGGTGACGGCAAGGTGTGGGTGTCACCCGTCGAGTCGGTCATCCGGGTACGCACCGGGGAACGCGGCGCGGATGCGCTCTGACCCCAACGGGTCCGGTAAGACCGGCCCTGGTCCCGTCGCGAAGGCGACGGAACCAGGGCCGGTTGCGTCAGGCGGATCGAACGAAGCTGCGGACCTGGCCCGCGCACGCCGACAGCTCCTCAGCGGCGGTTCGGAGAGCACCCCGGGGGCGAGGGGAGGACACGGCCGAAGGCTCGACGCGCCTGCGCTCCGGCACGCCCTCGTCGACCTCCACGAATTCTGGCTGACGACGAAAGGCGCCGAACTCGGTATCAAGCCCGACTGCGGGTTCGCGCTCGTCGCGGTCGGCGGGCTCGGCCGCCGCGAGCTGCTGCCTTACTCGGACCTCGATCTCGTGCTCCTCCACGACGACATGGATCCCGCCGTGGTGTCGCGGGTTGCGGACCAGCTCTGGTATCCGCTGTGGGACGCGCACATCAAACTCGACCACAGTGTCCGCACCATCCCGCAGGCGTTGCAGGTCGCATCCACGGATATCACTGCCGCACTGGGGATGCTCGAGGCGCGGCACATCGTCGGCGACGTCGAATTGAGCAACCTGCTCATCAGCGGCGTCCGGCGCCAATGGCGCACCGACATCCGCAACCGCTTCGACGAGCTGATCGCCCAGACCAGGTCGCGGTGGGAACGTAGCGGCGAAATCGCCCATCGCGCCGAACCGGACCTCAAGAGCGGTCGCGGTGGACTGCGGGACGTACAGCTGCTCAACGCGCTGTCCATTGCGCAGCTCACCGACGGCATGCCCGGACTCGGACCCGAATCGCCCGGTGGGGGACTCGCATTGGCGCATCGTCGTCTCCTCGACGTGCGTACCGAGCTGCACCGGGTCGCGGGACGCCCCCGTGACCAGCTGCGGGCCCAGGACGCCGACGAGATCGGCGCGGCGCTGCGGATCGGGGATCGTTTCGATCTGGCCCGCATGCTCAGCGACGCCGCCCGCACCATCAGCTACTCGGTGGATGTCGGGGTGCGGACGGCGGGAAATGCCCTGCCCCGCCGTGGTCTCGCGCGACTGCGGAGGCCGCCTGTGCGGCGACCTCTCGACGAGGGTGTGGTCGAGCATGCCGGCGAAGTGGTTCTGGCGCGCGATGCCCGGCCCGGCAAGGACCCCGGTCTCGTCATGCGGGTGGCGGCAGCGTCGGCCACCACAGGCATGCCGATGTCCGCTTCGACGCTGAACCGCCTGGCCGACCACGCGCCGGAACTGCGGGAACCATGGCCCAAGGAGGCGGTCAACGACCTTCTGGTCCTCCTCGGCTCGGGAAGCAGGGCCGTCGCCGCGATCGAAGCGCTCGACCGTACGGGACTGTGGGGGCGGCTTCTGCCGGAGTGGGGAGCCGTCCGCGACCTACCGCCGAGGGACGCCGTGCACACGTGGACGGTGGATCGTCATCTCGTCGAAACCGCGGCGTACGCGAGCGGTTTCACCACGCGCGTCGCCCGGCCCGACCTGCTGATGCTCGGCGCTTTGCTCCACGACATCGGGAAGGGGCGGGGAGGTGACCACAGCGTCGTGGGAGCCGAACTGGCGATCCAGATCGGTAAGCGGCTCGGGCTGTGGCCGTCGGACATCGCGACGTTGACGGCGATGGTGCGCCATCACCTGCTGTTGCCGCAGACCGCGACCCGACGCGACCTCGACGATCCGGAAACGGTGGAACGGGTCGTGGAGGCGCTCGGCGGGGACGGGGTACTCCTGGAGCTGCTGCACGCGTTGGCCGAGGCCGATTCGCTCGCGACGGGTCCCGGCGTGTGGGGCGACTGGAAGTCGTCGCTCATCGGGGAGCTGGTCCGCAGGTGCCGCATGGTCATGGCGGGTGAGGATCTTCCCGCGCCGGATCCGCTCGATCCGGAACATGTCGCGCTGGCGGCGGGCGGTGGGGTCCATGTCGCGCTGAACCCGGCCGACAGTCCCCACACCTACGTGGTCACCGTGATCGCCCCCGACGAGCGCGGACTGTTGTCGAAAGCCGCCGGAGTGCTTGCGCTGCATTCCCTTCGGGTCTATTCGGCCTCGTTGGGCAGCTCCGGCGATTCAGCCGTCAATTCCTTCGTCGTGTCCCCGCGCTTCGGAGCACCGCCGCAGGCAGGGCTGCTCCGGCAGGAGTTGATCCGAGCGCTGGCCGGCGAACTGGACCTGCTGGAGATGCTCACGGCCAAGGAGGACGAGGCCCGCGAGAGCCAGCGCGTCGCGGCGGAGGAAGAGCGGGGAGACGCCGTTCCCGTGTTGTATGCGCAGGCCCCGCCGCGGGTCCTCTGGTTCGACACCGCGGTCCCCGGCGAGGTGATTCTCGAACTGCGTGCGGAAGACAGGCTGGGTCTCCTGTGCCGGCTGGCCGCCGCGTTCGACACCTGCGGCGCGGACGTCCGGTGGGCGAAGGTGACGACGCTGGGATCATCGGTCGTCGACTCGTTCTGCCTCGATGTCGGTGATCACGACACGCGGGCGAGCAGGGAAGAGGTCGAGCGCGCCATCCTCGGCGTCGTTCCGCTGCCGAAGCCGAAGAAGCAGGAGGGCAGCGGGCGGGAGTGATCGGCCGGACCGGAGCGGTTACGCTGGTGCCCGAGAATATCCACCGCATACTCGCACGACTTCAGGAGCGCACTCGGTGTTCGAATCCCTTTCCGACAGGTTGACCGGAGCCCTCAAGGATCTGCGTGGCAAGGGTCGCCTTTCCGGGGCCGACATCGACGCCACGTGTCGTGAGATCCGGTTGGCTCTGCTCGAGGCGGACGTCGCGCTGCCCGTGGTGCGCGCGTTCATCGCGAGGATCAAGGAGCGGGCCAAGGGCGTCGAGGTGTCCGCGGCGCTCAATCCGGCGCAGCAGGTCGTCAAGATCGTCAACGAGGAACTCGTCGGGATCCTCGGCGGTGAGACCCGTCGACTTGCGTTCGCCAAGACACCGCCGACCGTGATCATGCTCGCCGGTCTGCAGGGTTCGGGTAAGACCACTCTCGCCGGCAAGCTCGCCAAGTGGCTGCGCGATCAGGGGCACACCCCACTGTTGGTGGCGTGCGACCTGCAGCGTCCGGGTGCTGTCACCCAGCTGCAGATCGTCGGTGAACGCGCAGGCGCCGCCGTGTTCGCGCCCCACCCGGGCACGTCGATCGGCGGCGGTGACAACCCGCTCGGGATCACCGCGGCAGACCCGGTCGAAGTCGCGCGGTCCGGTATCGACGAGGCCCGCAACAAGCAGTACGACGTCGTCATCGTCGACACCGCGGGGCGCCTGGGTATCGATGCAGATCTGATGGCGCAGGCCGCGGGCATCCGCGATGCTGTCGATCCGGACGAAACTCTCTTCGTTCTCGACGCGATGATCGGCCAGGATGCGGTCAGTACCGCCGAAGCCTTCCGTGAAGGCGTCGGATTCACGGGTGTCGTGCTCACCAAGCTCGACGGTGACGCCCGCGGCGGCGCGGCTCTGAGCGTCCGTGAGGTCACCGGACAGCCCATCCTCTTCGCCTCCACGGGTGAGAAGCTCGAGGACTTCGACGTCTTCCACCCCGACCGGATGGCCAGCCGCATCCTCGGCATGGGTGACGTCCTCAGCCTCATCGAGGCGGCCGAGCAGCACTTCGATGCCGAGCAGGCCGAGGCCACCGCGCAGAAGATCGGCTCGGGGCAGCTGACCCTCGAGGACTTCCTCGAACAGATGATGGCCGTCCGCAAGATGGGGCCCATCGGCAACCTCCTCGGGATGCTTCCCGGCGCCGGTCAGATGAAGGACGCCCTCGCCAACGTCGACGAGAAGCAACTCGACCGGGTGCAGGCCATCATCCGGGGCATGACACCGGCGGAGCGCGAAGACCCCAAGATCATCAACGCTTCGCGCAGGCTGCGGATCGCCAATGGCTCGGGCGTCAAGGTGTCCGACGTCAATCAGCTCGTCGACCGCTTCTTCGAAGCCCGCAAGATGATGGCGGCGATGGCCGGTCGGATGGGCATGCCCGGATCCCGCAAGCCGCAGCGCAGCAAGAAGGGCAAGAAGGGCAAGAAGGGCGGGAAGGGTCCGACGCCGCCGAAGGTGCGCGGAGGATTCCCCGGGGGCATGCCGGGTGGTTTCCCCGGAATGCCCGGTGGCCTTCCGGCAGGCATGCCGGATTTGTCGAGCATGCCGAAGGGGCTGGACGAGCTACCGCCCGGTCTCGAAGGCATCGACCTGTCGCAGTTGAAGCTGCCGAAGAAGTAGAGCGATGAGCGCACTGCACTTGCGGGGTATCGGCCTGCCCGGCGAACAGCCCGTCGAATACTGGGTGGATCAAGGGGTCGTTTCCACCGAGCCGATCGCCGGTGCCGAGACCATCTGTGATTCGGGGTGGATCGTTCCCGGACTGGTCGATGCGCACTGCCATGTCGGCATCAAGTTCGGCGGCGGCGGTGGTGAGAGCATCGAGGGGCTGATCGCGCAGGCGGAGACCGAGCGCGATGCCGGTGTCCTCCTGATCCGCGACGCCGGGTCTCCCGTGGACACCCGATTCCTCGACGAGCGGGTCGACCTGCCGCGAATCGTCAGGGCAGGTCAGCACATTGCCGCGCCCAAGCGATACATTCCGGGGCTGCCGGTAGACCTCGAGGACGAGGAGCAGTTGCCGGCCGAGGTTGCGCGGCAGGCGCGCGCCGGTGACGGCTGGGTCAAGCTGGTCGGTGACTGGATCGACAGGTCGATCGGTGACCTCGCACCCTTGTGGAGCGACGACATTCTGGTGGAAGCCATCGCCGCCGCCCACCGGGAAGGCGCACGTGTCACGGCCCACGTCTTCGCCGAGGACGCGCTTCCCGGTCTGATCAACGCCGGTATCGACTGCATCGAGCACGGTACGGGGCTCACCGACGAGACGATCGAGCTGATGGTGGGGCACGGCACTGCCCTCGTCCCGACGCTCATCAACATCGCTACCTTCCCCGAGATCGCCGACTCTGCGACGCGGTACCCGGTGTACGCGGCTCATATGCGGGACCTGCACTCGCGGGTGAAAGACACCATCGGCGCGGCCCACGAGGCCGGGATTCCGATTTACGCGGGCACCGATGCCGGCGGATCCATCGTGCACGGCCGGATCGCCGACGAGGTCGAGGAGCTCAAAGCCGTCGGGCTGTCGCCGACCGACGCGCTCGGCGCTGCGTGCTGGAACGCCCGGACCTGGCTGCGGCATCCCGGGCTGGAACCGGGCGCACCCGCGGATCTGCTCGTCTACCGGGACGACCCACGTACCGGAAGCGACGCCCTCGCCGCACCCGACATCGTGGTGCTGCGCGGAAATGTCGTCAAGACGCGATGACCTGGTTTTACCCTGACGGTGCTCGTCTGGCAGAATGATCCGCTGTTCGTCGCATCCGGTTCCGTACCGCGCGGCGGTCACAGGTGAGAGGCAAAACCGGACGCACTATTCCTGTGCGTCGCTGAATTGCACGTGACAATGTGTGCACTTGGTGTGCGCACCGAAGGAGAAGTACAGCAGTGGCTGTCAAGATCAAGCTCACCCGGCTCGGCAAGATCCGGAACCCGCAGTACCGCATCGTCGTTGCCGACGCCCGCACCCGTCGCAACGGCCGCGCGATCGAGACCATCGGCAAGTACCACCCCAAGGAAGAGCCCTCGCTGATCGACATCGATTCCGAGCGGGCGCAGTACTGGCTGGGCGTGGGCGCGCAGCCCACCGAGCCCGTCGAGGCACTCCTGAAGATCACCGGCGACTGGCAGAAGTTCAAGGGCCTGCCGGGTACCGAGGGCACTCTCCGTGTCAAGGAAGCCAAGCCGTCCAAGCTGGAGCTGTTCCAGGCTGCGCTGGCGCAGGCCGAGAACGAGCCGGTGTCCGAGGCCATCACCCCGAAGAAGAAGAAGGCCAAGGCCGATGACGCCGAGGCTGCTGCCGACGCGTCGGGTGCAGAGGCCGAGAACTCCGAGGCTGCTGACAAGTGAGTGCCGTCGTCGCCGATGCCGTGGAGCACCTCGTTCGTGGCATCGTCGCCAATCCCGACGACGTTCGTGTCGAGCTGATCACCGGGCGTCGGGGGCGCACTGTCGAGGTTCACGTCAATCCTGACGACCTCGGCAAGGTCATCGGACGTGGCGGTCGCACAGCGACAGCGCTGCGCACGTTGGTCTCCGGTATCGGTGGCCGCGGGATCCGTGTCGACGTCGTCGACACCGATCAGTAGCGGCCGCACAGCTGTGGAGCTCGTCGTCGGCCGTGTCGCCAAGTCACACGGCATCAAAGGGGAAGTCGTCGTCGAGGTTCGCACCGACGAACCCGAACAGCGTTTCGCTCTCGGTGCCGTGCTGCGGGGACGGAAGCCGCGCGAGCAGAAGCTCACCACGTACACGGTAGAAGCCGCCCGGGAGCATTCCGGGCGGCTTCTGCTGCGCCTCGAGGGTGTAGCGGATCGTGCTGCCGCCGATGCGTTGCGCGGCACGCTCTTCGTCATCGACAGTGCGGAACTCGAACCGTCCGAGGACCCGGACGAGTTCTACGATCACGAACTCGAGGGCCTTGCCGTTCGGCTGGCGGACGGCACTCCGGTGGGTACCGTCGTCGAGGTACTGCATTCGGCGGCAGGCGAACTCCTGTCCGTCCGTCGTGAGGGGGCGCCGGAATTACTCGTTCCGTTCGTCGCCGCGATCGTGACCTCGGTGTCCGTTGCGGACGGTGTCGTCGAGATCGACCCACCGGAAGGGTTGCTCGACCCCGACTTCGGTGAATCTCCTGTCGGCGAATGAGCCGGTAACCATGCGTCTCGACGTGGTTACCATCTTCCCGGAGTACCTCGAGCCCCTTCGCGCTGCCCTGCTCGGCAAGGCGATCGACAAGGGACTCCTCTCGGTAGACGTGCACGATCTGAGGAACTGGACGCACGACGTCCACAAAGCTGTCGACGACTCGCCCTATGGCGGCGGCCCCGGAATGGTCATGAAACCCAGTGTGTGGGGACCGGCCCTGGATGACGTCCTCGCCCGGGGCGGGGACGACGCCGACACACTTCTGGTGGTCCCCACACCGGCGGGCGTCCCCTTCACCCAGGCGACGGCGGAACGCTGGGCAGGGGAGCGCCACATCGTTTTCGCCTGTGGGCGATACGAAGGCATCGACCAACGAGTCATCGACGACGCTGCCCGGCGCGTGCGGGTCGAAGAAGTCAGCATCGGCGACTACGTCCTCATCGGGGGTGAGGCGGCAGTACTCGTCATGGTCGAGGCCTTCGTCCGGCTGGTCCCCGGTGTCCTGGGCAATCAGCAGTCACACCAGGAAGATTCGTTCAGCGACGGGCTCCTCGAAGGGCCGAGCTACACCCGGCCTGCCACGTGGCGCGGACTCGACGTCCCACCGGTGCTCTTGTCGGGTGACCACGCCAAGATCGCGCAGTGGCGCCACGAGCAATCGTTGCAGCGCACCGCGGAGCGCCGGCCGGACCTGTTGCCCTGAGTCAGCCCAGCGGCTGTCCCCGGTCGTCGATGCCCCGCGCACCGGATCTGTCCCCGGAGGCGACGGCCGGCATGAAACGCCGCTTTCGCACTCCCGACCGCCTCACCGCCGACGAGGGTGTCCCCCGGTAGCGGTAGGGTCCATTTTTGTGACTCTGAAGACCGTGAACCAACGCATTGCCGAGGAGCTCGACGTCCGGGAGGGACAGGTCGCGGCCGCCGTGGACCTCCTCGACGGCGGGGCCACCGTTCCCTTCATTGCCCGTTACCGCAAGGAAGTCACCGGAACCCTCGACGACGCTCAGCTTCGCCAGCTCGAAGAACGGCTCCGCTACCTGCGTGAGCTCGACGAACGGCGTGTCGCGGTACTCGAGTCGATCGACTCGCAAGGCAAGCTCGACGACCAGTTGCGCGGACAGATCATGACGGCCGAGACCAAGGCTCGGCTCGAAGACATCTATCTGCCCTTCAAGCCGAAGCGGCGCACCAAGGCGCAGATCGCCCGCGAGGCGGGTCACGAGCCTGTCGCCGATGCGCTGATCACAGATCCCGCTACCGACCCCGCGTCCTACACGGCCGAGCAACTCGAGGGTGCGCGAGCGATTCTCGTCGAGCGTTTCGCCGAGGACGCCGATCTGGTGGGTGATCTGCGCGAGCTGATGTGGACGCGCGGCAAGCTGGTTTCCGTCGTCCGCAAGGGCAAAGAGACAGAAGGCGCGAAGTTCGCCGACTACTTCGAGTTCTCCGAGCCGTTCACCACCCTCCCCTCGCACCGAATCCTTGCCGTGCTGCGTGGTGAGAAAGAAGAGGTACTGACGCTCGCGCTGGCTCCGGACAGGGATGAGCCGGTTCCCGGTGAACCGACCGTCTACGAGGGCCGAATCGCGAGCCGGTTCGGGATCGCCGACCGTGGCCGGCCGGCCGACAAGTGGTTGCTCGACACGGTGCGGTGGGCGTGGAAGACGAAGCTGCTCGTCACGCTGGGCATCGACGTCCGGATGAGGTTGCGTCAGTCGGCAGAGAAGGACGCTGTCGACGTCTTCGCCAACAATCTCCGCGACCTGTTGCTCGCGGCGCCGGCAGGCACCCGCGCCACGATGGGTCTCGACCCGGGTTTCCGTACCGGAACGAAGGTGGCCGTCGTCGACGCGACCGGCAAGGTAGTTGCGCACGACACCATCTACCCGCACCAGCCCCACAACAAGTGGGACGCCGCGCTCGCCACCCTTGCCGACCTGGTGGCTCGCCACGGCGTGGAGTTGATCGCTATCGGAAACGGCACCGCATCGCGTGAGACCGACGCGCTCGCCACCGAACTGATCGCGAAGTCCGGTGCCACCAACCTCACCAAGATCGTGGTGTCCGAGGCCGGCGCGTCGGTGTACTCGGCATCCGCGTACGCGTCGCAGGAACTGCCTGACCTCGACGTCTCCATCCGCGGCGCCGTGTCGATCGCCCGTCGACTGCAGGACCCCCTCGCGGAGTTGGTGAAGATCGACCCCAAGTCGATCGGTGTGGGGCAGTACCAGCACGACATTTCGGAGACGCTGCTCGCCCGGTCCCTCGGCGCTGTGGTCGAGGACGCGGTGAACGCGGTCGGTGTCGATGTGAACACGGCGTCCGTGCCGTTGTTGTCCCGCGTGTCCGGTATCGCAGGCTCCCTGGCCGAGAGCATCGTCGCGCACCGGGACCAGAATGGCCCGTTCCGGAGCCGCAAGGGACTCAAGGATGTCGCTCGACTCGGGCCCAAGGCGTTCGAACAGTGCGCCGGCTTCCTCCGTATTCCCAACGGCGACGATCCGCTCGATGCGTCCAGCGTGCACCCGGAGGCGTACCCGGTGGTGCGCAAGATCGTCGGCGCCAGCGGCAGCGGTGTGCGCGACGTCATCGGCAACACGGCGGTTCTCCGCAGCCTCAATCCCGCAGACTTCGTCGACGACCGCTTCGGACTGCCCACGGTCACCGACATCATCAGTGAGCTGGAGAAGCCCGGGCGCGACCCGAGGCCGGAGTTCAAGACGGCGACGTTCGCCGCGGGCATCGAAAAAGTGGCGCACCTGAAGCCCGGGATGACACTCGAAGGAGTGGTCACCAACGTGGCAGCGTTCGGCGCCTTCGTCGACATCGGCGTGCACCAGGACGGTCTCGTCCATGTCTCCGCCATGTCTCACAACTTCGTGAAGGACCCGCGCGACGTCGTGAAGTCGGGCGATGTGGTGAAGGTGAAGGTGCTCGAGGTGGACGAGGCGCGGCAGCGCATCGGGCTGACATTGCGGCTCGATGACGAGGTGGGCGCGGCGGCGCGCAAGAGCGAGGGCCAGCGCGGCGGGGGACAACGGCAGGATCGCCGCGGGGGCGGTAAGCCCCAGCAAGGTGGCCGCGAACGCGGCGGCCGGGATGCGCGCCCGGCCCCCGCCGGTGGCTCGATGGCGGATGCTTTGCGGAAGGCAGGCTTCGGCAAGTAATCAGCACCGTGTCTGATCAGCACCGTGTCTGATCAGCACCGTGTCTGATCAGCACCGTGTCGGGCACGAGCATTCGCTTTTCGATGGAGTGACCAGTTCTTTGCTGGGATAGTGGATGTCCATGTACGAATGGCTGGATCGGGAGATCGTCGGGCACGGGCGCCTGCCCCTGCTCTTCTTCCTGCTGGGGTTTCTCGGGGCCTTCCTCTTCATTCGACTGAGCGTCCGGATGATCCGCGCGGAGGTGTCGTGGTGGCCGGGGAATGTCAAGCCCGGCGGGCACCATGTGCACCACGTTGTCTTCGGTGTAGTCACCATGCTGATCTCGGGTGTCGCGCTCGTCGCCGTCTACGTGGACGGGACACAGACCACCGGCGCGGTGCTCGCCACCTTCTTCGGAATCGGCGCCGCACTGGTGCTCGACGAGTTCGCACTGATCTTCTATCTGCAGGACGTGTACTGGGCCGACGAGGGGAGGGCGTCGGTGGACGCCGTCTTCGTGGCGATCGCCGTCACAGGCCTGCTGCTGCTCGGACTCCGACCGCTCGAGTTGATGGACGTCACCAGCTTCCGCGACTCACCCGACCCGTGGGTCCGGGTGGCGATCGGCGTGCTCTCCGTGGTCAATCTGCTCATCGCCGGCGTGGTGCTGCTCAAAGGGAAAATTTGGACCGGGCTGCTGGGTCTGTTCATTTTTCCGATCCTCTTGGTCGGCGCCATCCGGTTGAGCAGGCCGAGCGCGCCGTGGGCCCGCTGGCGATACACCAGCAAGCCCAAGCGGATGCTTCGCGCGCTCGAGCGCGAACGGAAATTGCGCCGACCGGTGATCCGGGCCAAGATCTTCGTGCAGGACTTCATCGCGGGGACCCCGAGCGCCGAGCACGTGAAGGAAGCTGCCGAGCACGCCAAGGTGGCCGCGGAGGCGGAACTCGACGAGGTGGTGCATCCGGCGCCCCCGCCGATTTCGTCACGCGCGGTCGCGTCTGGCACAATGGACGGGTTGCCTGGACCAGGCAGCATTACGTGAACTGGGCACGAACCAGACGAGCAACGGCGTTCCTCGAACGTTCGGGTGCCGCTCGGTTCCTCTGCTCCTGCGAATACGCAAGGATGGAACACCGATGAACACGCTCGATTTCCTGGACAAGAAGTCCCTCCGCGACGACATCCCCGACTTCCGTCCCGGTGACACCCTGAACGTGCACGTCAAGGTCATCGAAGGCTCCAAGGAGCGTGTGCAGGTCTTCAAGGGTGTCGTCATTCGCCGCCAGGGCGGCGGCGTCCGCGAGACCTTCACCGTCCGCAAGGTGTCCTTCGGCGTCGGCGTCGAGCGCACCTTCCCCGTGCACAGCCCCAACCTGGCCCAGATCGAGGTCGTCACCCGCGGTGACGTTCGTCGCGCCAAGCTGTACTACCTCCGCGATCTCCGTGGCAAGGCTGCCAAGATCAAGGAAAAGCGCTGAGCTTTCCCAGAAGCCCGGCACTGCGTTCGCGCAGTGCCGGGCTAATCTGATTTCGTGACAGATTCTTCGAAGGAGCGGGCATTGTCGTCGGAATCCGATACCACCGGCGATCCCGCGGTCGCATCCGCCCCTGCGGGTGCGACAAAGCCGGAGAAGAAGCCCCGCTCTTTCCTGCGCGAGTTGCCGATCCTCATTCTGGTCGCGCTCGTGCTGAGTTTTCTTCTCCAGACCTTCATCGCCCGCGTCTATCTCATCCCGTCGGAGTCGATGGAACCCACCCTTCACGGATGTGCCGGGTGCACCGGCGACCGCATCGTCGTCGAAAAGGTCGGTTACCACTTCGGTGAACCTCAGCCGGGTGACGTCATCGTCTTTCGTGGTCCCGACTCCTGGTCGCAGGATTTCGTCTCCATTCGTTCCTCGAATGTGGTGGTTCGCGGCGCACAAGAACTCGGTTCATTGGTCGGCCTCGTGCCGCCGGACGAGAACGACCTGGTCAAGCGAGTGATTGCCACCGGCGGCCAAACCGTCGAATGCTGCGACGAACAGGGACGCATCCTCGTCGACGGCAAACCCCTCGACGAGCCGTACGTCGTGACGGACTTCCCGTTCGTGCCCGGTTCGCAGGCCTGCGACACCGCGCTGAAGTCGGCGCGCTGCTTCGGTCCGGTTACCGTCCCGGAGGGGCACGTGTGGGTGATGGGTGACAACCGCAGCAATTCGGCGGACTCGCGATATCACGTCGGCGACGACATGCAGGGCACCATTCCGCTCGACAATGTCATCGGCAAGGCGGTCGTTATCGCATTGCCACCGTCGCGGATGGGCACCATCAGCTCCCCCGATATTCAGGGCAAGTGACTTCCTGGCCGCCACGTATCGTCATCCGCAGGTCGGCTGGTCTGCGGACGATGGAATCGGCCCTCATTCGTAGCGGGCTGGGGCCGGTGGCGGGCGTGGACGAGGCGGGCCGGGGAGCATGTGCGGGTCCACTCGTCGTAGCGGCCTGCGTCCTGGCCCCCAAGCCCTATCCCGCCCTGGCTCGGCTCGACGATTCCAAGAAGCTCACCGAACGGACGCGTGAGGAGCTCTACCCGGCTATCACCCGGCTTGCCCTGGCATGGAGTGTCGTGTCCATTTCGGCCGAGGAGGTCGACCGCATCGGAGTACACGTTGCCAACATCGAGGGCATGCGTCGGGCGGTTGCCGGGTTGTCCACCACGCCGGGTTACGTCCTCACCGACGGTTTCCGCGTGCCGGGTATCCCCGCTCCCTCCTTGCCGGTCATCGGCGGTGACGGCGCGGCGGCATGCATCGCGGCCGCGAGCATCCTGGCGAAGGTCACCCGCGACCGCGTCATGGTGGAGATGGACGACGAGTATCCGGGTTACGGGTTCGC
Organism: Rhodococcus sp. IEGM 27; assembly: GCF_033142305.1. NCBI lineage: Bacteria > Bacillati > Actinomycetota > Actinomycetes > Mycobacteriales > Nocardiaceae > Rhodococcus > Rhodococcus sp. IEGM 27. Next base: position 248,993 of record NZ_JAWLSG010000002.1, read on the forward strand.
GATCCACAAAGGCTATTGCACATCCGCACACACGAGCGCGCTCGAGGCGTTGGGCCCCTGTCGCCAGCACCGCCGGTCGTGGGCGAACGTCGCCGCGGTACGGAACCGAGTGCAGGGCACCGCGGCACCGAGTGGATAACCGTTCGGAAAGTGCGAGATGATGACTATTCACACCAGAGCAGGAGGACTCCGAGACCGATGAGTGCCGAGGATCTCGAGAAGTACGAAACCGAGATGGAGCTGTCGCTCTACCGCGAGTACCGGGACATCGTCGGTCAGTTTTCTTATGTCGTGGAGACCGAGCGCCGGTTCTATCTGGCCAACTCGGTGGAGTTGCTGCCGCACAACGCGGATGGTGAAATCTACTTCGAGCTGCGCATGTCCGACGCGTGGGTCTGGGACATGTATCGGCCCGCGCGGTTCGTGAAGTATGTCCGGGTCATCACCTTCAAGGATGTGAACATCGAGGAACTGGACAAACCTGACCTACGGCTGCCCGACAACGGGTTGTCCTGAGGTTTCGTCCACGTACGATCAGCCGATGGCCGAACAGAGGCGCGTTGCGCTCGCTCTGGGCAGCGGGGGAGCGCGCGGTTATGCGCACATCGGAGCGATTCAGGTGCTCGAGGAGCACGGTTTCGAGATCGTCGGGATTGCGGGGTCGTCCATGGGCGCTCTTGTCGGGGGTGTGTACGCGGCCGGAAAGCTCGACGACTTCACGCGCTGGGCGTTGAGCCTGACTCAGCTCGATGTGATGCGCCTGCTGGATCTGTCGGTCTCGGCTCCCGGTGCCATTCACGCGGAGAGAATTCTCCAGAGAGTTCGTGAGGTACTGGGCGAGGTCCGGATCGAGGACCTTCCTATTCCGTATACCGCGGTCGCGACCGATCTGGCAGCGGGACGATCGGTGTGGTTTCAGCGGGGGCCTGTCGACGCCGCGATCCGAGCATCGATCGCCATCCCCGGAGTTATCACGCCCTCCGTGCTCAATGGTCGCGTACTTGCCGACGGCGGGGTGCTCGATCCGTTGCCCTTGGCCCCCCTCGTGGCTGCGGGGCCGGCGCTCAGAATCGCGGTCAGCCTGGGTGCCGACGACAGGGAAAACCGGTCTCAGGCTCCCGAGAACGCGAGCGCGGACTCGCGACCTGTCGACGAGTGGCTCGCGAGGTTCCGCCGCAGTACTGCCCAGCTCCGTGAACTGGATATCGTGCGATCGGTCGTCGGCCGATTCGGTACTGCCCATGCGGAGCTCGATTCGCTGGACGACACGGTCGAGGTGCCGGGCGGGGACAGCGTGAATGCGGGCGGGGCGATGGCTGTTCCCAAGTTCAGCCGATTCGCAGTGATGAACCGCTCGCTGGACATGATGCAGGCAACACTGGCTCGATACCAGCTCGCTGCGTACCCACCGGACGTCCTCGTCCGCATTCCGCGCACCGCATGTCGCAGTCTCGACTTCCATCGCGCGGCGGAGATGATCGAACTGGGTCGCGCCCGCACCGAAAGTGCTCTTGCTGACGCCGGACTGACTGCCACGGTCGAGGACTCTGCCGGCTTCACCGGATCGGACACCGGCATGTCGGGGACCTAGCCCCGCTCCGAACCGAGGTCGTACGTCGAGCCGTCCCGGCGAGTCACGCGCAGAGCGAGGATGCCGTGGGCGTTCATCATCCGGCACACGTCGTCGCGATCGTCGTAGAAGACGCTCACCCGTAGCTCCCGGCACTTGTCGAGTTTCAATTCAGGCGCTTGGCGCGGATGGTCGAACCTGACCTCGTACACCGGTATGGCGGTACTGAATCCCAGTGTTCGAACGTCACGTTCGACGGTGCCTGCGGTGCGATCCCCGACGGCGGAAATGATGACCACGTCGTGGCCGGCCGACCGATGCATGTCGGCGAGCTCGCGAAAATACTCGGGATAGTGGCTGATGACCTGCCAATAGTCGAATCCGACCACCATGGCGCCGACTCTCCTTCTCGTTCTCCGGTGCACGTTCTTTCGTCCAGCATTCCGCCCGGTGCGGTCGGCCGCCAGTGAAGTTCGAATCGTGAGCGTGTTTTCCGAGCTTGACACGATTGACCAGCGGTTCGAGTGCTGATCCGAGGCGTAGATCGCCTAGTTGTCCACAACCTGTGGTTGCTCCACAGGTCAATCTTTTCGACCAGTTCGTAGGGTCCCGCACGATTCGCCCGGCGGCACAGTGATGGAGGGGCGCGGTCCGCATCGGTGGACCGCCGGGGAGTCGACGGAGGCTGCGATGGCGCACAATCTTGCGCTCGGCGCACATGGGGAGGATCTGGCGGCCCGGTATCTCACCGATGCGGGTATGGAGATCGTCGACCGCAACTGGCGGTCGCGGTACGGGGAGGTCGATCTCGTTGCAGCAGAGGGTGACTGGCTCGTATTCGTCGAGGTGAAGACACGCCGCGGTCTCGGTTTCGGTAGCCCGGCCGAGGCGGTGACGTTTTCCAAGCAGCGAAGGATCCGATTGCTGGCGGTGGAATGGCTGCGCGACTCGGGCCGGCATTGGTCCCGGGTGCGGTTCGATGTCGTTGCGATCATGGTGAACCGTGCCGGGGAACCACAGATCGAGCATGTCCGGGACGCGTTTTGATGGCGCTGGGGCGCGCGCATTCGGTAGCGGTGACGGGGGTGGACGGTCAATTGGTGGAAATCGAGGCGGACATCGGACGCGGTCTTCCGGCCGTGCACCTCGTGGGACTCCCGGACACGGCGCTACAGGAGGCGCGCGACCGAATTCGCGCCGCCGTGACGAATTCGGGCGAACAGTGGCCGGATTCGAAGGTCATCCTGGCCTTGTCGCCGGCGACCTTGCCGAAAGTCGGGTCCGTATACGACCTCGCACTGGTGGCGGCGGTGCTCGATGCGGCCAAGCAGGTCAAGCGTGATCGGCTCCGTGAGACGGTACTGCTCGGCGAACTCGCGCTCGACGGCCGGCTCCGTGCGGTGCGCGGTGTGCTCCCAGCGGTGCTCGCGGCCAAGAACGCGGGATGGTCGACGGTCGTGGTACCCGTACAGACCTTGCCCGAGGCCGGGCTCGTCAGCGGGATCGAGGTCCTGGGCGCGCGTGATCTGCGGTCCGCTGTCGCATGGATGCGCGGCGAGTACGAACTCGAGTATCCCGAACCGACGGAGCGTCTGATTCAGCCTGTGCGCGGCGACCTCAGCGAGGTGGTCGGTCAAGCGGAGGCGCGCTGGGCCATCGAAGTCGCCGCGGCCGGTGCGCACCACCTCATGCTCACCGGCCCACCCGGAGTCGGCAAAACGATGCTCGCACAGCGGCTTCCGGGCATACTGCCACCGCTGACCGAAGACGAATCGCTCGAGGTGACCGCGATTCACTCGGTGGCGGGCCTGCTGCCACCGGATAGGCCACTGATCGACGCCCCACCCTTCATCGCGCCACACCACACGGCTACGGTCAGCGCCCTCGTCGGCGGGGGCAGTGGCGTCGCGAGGCCGGGCGCCGTGAGTCGTGCACACCGGGGCGTGCTGTTTCTCGACGAATTCGCCGAAATCGGCACCAAGGTACTCGAGGCCCTTCGTACGCCCCTGGAGGACGGCGAGGTGCGGATCGCCCGCCGGGACGGTGTGGCGCGCTACCCCGCTCGTTTCCAGTTGATCCTCGCCGCGAACCCGTGTCCGTGTGCCCCGGCCCGTGAGGCCGACTGCATCTGCGCTCCGACGGCGAGGCGGCGGTATCTGGGGAAATTGTCGGGGCCGCTCCTCGATCGTGTGGACCTGCGTGTGCGGATGCAGGCGGTGGCGACCGGCGCGTTCATCGACGAGATCGGTGAGAGCACCGAAAACGTCCGCCGGCGGGTGGCCGATGCCCGCGCCGCGGCCGGGGAGCGCTGGTACGACCACGGTTGGCGTACCAACGCGGAGGTGCCGGGGCCGGCTCTGCGCCAGAAGTTCCGCTTGTCCCGGCCCGCACTCGCACCGGTGGAGCGTGCGCTGCAGAAGGGAATGATCACCGCGCGTGGCGCCGATCGGGCACTGCGGGTGGCATGGACGGTAGGCGATCTGGCCGGTCTCGCGATGCCCGGACCGGAGCAAGTGGTGACCGCCTTGGGATTTCGTGATCGGAGTTTTCAATGACTGTGGAGATTCGCGGCGGTACCGACAATCGGCCGGGTGCGCACGATCCGCGTCGGTTGGCCTGGGCCTATCTGTCGAAGGTGGTGCAAGGTCCGTGCCCGGCGCTGTCGCGACTCGTCGACGAGGTGGGACCGGAGGAGGCTGCGCGCGCGGTACGTGAACGGGATCTGTCGGAGTTGCTGGGGGAGAAGACTGTTGCGCGGGCGCACGTAGATACTGCTGCCCACGACCTCGAACTGGTGACCGGGATGGGTGGTCGGCTCATCACTCCCGACGACGACGAGTGGCCACAGTGGCGGCTACTCGGGTTCGACACTCTGTCGGCGTCGCGGGAGGACGGCGCGCCGTTTGCGCTGTGGGTGCTGGGTTCACGTTCGCTGACCGAGCTGACTGAACGCGCGATCTCTGTTGTGGGCACCCGCGCGGCGAGTGGCTACGGCGAACACGTCACTGCAGAGCTGGCGGGTGACCTCGCCGTCGACGGCTGGACCATTGTGTCGGGGGCGGCGTTCGGGATCGATGGCGCCGCGCATCGGGCGGCGTTGGGTGTCGGTGGTCTGACCGTGGCAGTGCTGGCATGCGGAGTGGACCGGGCGTATCCGGCCGGTCATGCCCGCTTGTTGCGCCAGATCGCGCAGAACGGCGCGGTGATCAGTGAGTATCCGCCGGGGACGACACCGGCGAAGTACCGATTCCTTGCCAGGAACCGGCTTGTGGCGAGTTTGTCCGACGGTGTCGTCGTGGTGGAGGCAGGGTGGCGCAGTGGTGCCCGGAACACGGCGAGTTGGGCGCGCAAGCTCGGGCGCCCGGTGATGGCGGTGCCGGGGCCGGTGACGTCGGTGTCCTCGACAGGGTGCAATCGCATGATCCGGGAGGGGGAGGCTCGTCTGGTGGCGAATGCGGTCGACGTGGTCGACGAGGCGGGTCCGATCGGGTTGCGTGCGGGAGTTGATGGTGATGTCGAACGCGATCTCGATGCCGTGCGTGCTCTCGACGGACTGTCGGGGGATGCATTGGTGGTGTATGAGGCGTTGCCGGCGCTCGGTGCCAGCGGAGTGCGAGAGCTGTCGGAGGCCTCCGGTATCGCGGTCGAGAAGGTGCGGGCGGTGCTGCCGATGCTCGAAATGGAAGGTTTCGTGGACTCCGGCGACACGGGGTGGTCGCGGCAGTGATGAAGATGGTCGGCGCTTCGTTCGGTGACGGGAAGCGCGAGTCGAAGCACCCGATCGGCTACGAGCTGAGGTACAACCTTCGTAGTGCTACCTCCCAATCGCAGACGAACCGGGCAAGGTTCGGGATCACGTAAGGAGTGAGACATGGGATCAGCGGGTGATCTGTGGCGGAACTTCGTCGCACACGTGTTGAGCTTGTTGATTGCGTCCGGCTCGTAGAGCCGAAAGCGGTGGGTCCGATCCTCTTCGGAACGGGTCGGAGTCCCGCTGTGCGAGGACGTTGGTTACCCCTCCTGTACCGTAGTTAGGTAAGACTAACCAACTTGATGTGTAGTGGAGAGGTGACGCATGGCCAAGCCGAGTGCCACATTGACCGTTCGCCGGACCGAGTGGCTGACCCCCCACATGGTTCGCGTTTTCCTGGGTGACCCAGGATTCGACAGCTTTGTGCCCAACGCGTTCACCGACGCCTACGCGAAGCTCGAGTTCGGCCCCAGCGAACAGCCCACGCTCCGCACGTACACGATCCGCTCGGTGAACTCTGTCGAGCGCGAGATCGCCATCGACTTCGTGGTCCACGGCGATGCCGGCGTCGCAGGGCCGTGGGCGGCAGCCGCCACGGCGGGTGACACTGTGCGGCTTCGGGGTCCCGGCGGCGCCTTCGCTCCGGACACCGCGGCCGACTGGTACTTGTTCGCCGGCGACGAGACCGCGATCCCCGCCATCTCGGCGTCGGTCGAGAAGCTCGACGCGGCAGCGAAGGGTTACGTCTTCCTCGAGGTGGCAGGACCGGAAGACGAGGTCGGCTTCGACGCACCGGCAGGGGTCGACATAGCGTGGATACACCGTGGTGACACAGCAGACCGAATCGGTGACGACGCGTCCGGAGACAGCGCGCCCCTTATCGGGGCGGTGAAGAACGCCGACTGGTTGTCCGGCAATCCGCAGGTCTTCATCCACGGCGAAGCGCAGGCCGTCATGCACAATCTGCGGTCCTATGTGCGACACGAGCGCGGAGTGCCGGCCTCCTCCGCATCGATTTCCGGCTACTGGCGTCGCGGGCGCACCGAGGAAGGCTTCCGCGTGTGGAAGTCCGAACTCGCTGCCAGCGAGGGCGCCGCGCGCTGATCTTCGCGGCGGGCGTTACGCCGTGTGCGTCCGCCGCGTCAGCAGCACGAGCGCGAGCATCGCGACGGCGCCCGAGAGCGGAATCGCTACAGCCATCGGGACCGCGGTGGCGGGGCCGGCGACTCCGACCAGAGGGGAGACGAGTGCCGCCAACCCGAACTGACCAGCACCCAACAGGGCGGAACCAGTTCCCGATGCCTCGGTCACCTCGCCTTGAGCAAGCGCGGTCGCATTTCCCATGACGAACCCGAGGCTCGCCACCGAGACGAACAACGGAACCAGGAGCATCCACCACGACGGGGCATCGATCGTTGTTGCGGCGATGAGCAGTACCGCGCCGCCGACAAGCAGCACCGTAACCCCGAACCCGAGCAGCTGACGGGCGCGGAAAGTGCCGAGCAGGCGCGTGTTCGCGATCGCGGCAATCACCATGCCCGAAGCATTGATCGCAAACACGATGGAGAACTGGCCGGGGCTGAGCCCCAGCACGTTCTGAACGACGAAGGGTGAAGCGGAAATATAGGCGAAGAGTGCACCGAATCCGAAGATGAACGTCAACGCATAGCCGAGATACACGCGGTTGCCGACCACATACCGGAGATTCCGGGCGAGAGCCGCGAGACCGCCTCCATGCCTTTTCTCGACGGGAAGTGTTTCCGGCACGAGCGTGAGCACGCCGAGCACCATCACGAATCCTGCGCCGGCGAGCACCCAGAAGATTCCCCGCCAGCCGACCGGGCCCAGTAGCGCTCCTCCGATCAGCGGAGCGATAACAGGCGCGACCCCGCCGATGATCATCATGATGCTGAAGAGCCGCGCGGCGTTGTCGCCGCGGGCGCGGTCCGCTATGCAGGCACGTGCGAGCACGATCGCGGCGCCACCACTGAGGCCCTGGAAAAGTCGTGCCGCGATCAGAGTCTGGACGCTCGGTGCCAGAGCACACACCATCGCTGCGATCGTCGTGACTACCGTGGCCGCGAGGAGAAGGCGTCGTCGACCCAGACCATCCGACAGTGGACCCACCACCAATTGGCCGATGCCGAGCCCGGCCATGAAGGTGGTGAGTGTGAGTTGAACACTGGGCGCCGACGTGCGCAGGCTCTCCGCCATGACGGGTAGTCCGGGCAGATACATGTCGGTGGCCAGCGGGGCGATCGCCGACAGCAATGCCAGCACACACAACATGGGAATGGAGATCGTTCGCTGCACGAATGAACTCTACCGGCGCGGCCGCTTGACTCGTCGTCCCCGCGCGGCGACTCTTGCCACCATGAGTACCGCCTTGCCGCCGCATCTCGAGACGGTACTCGACGAGTACGCGCGGCATCTCGGGCTCGAACGCGGACGCTCCCCGCACACGGTGAAGGCGTACCTCGCGGACGCGAGATCGCTGATGCACCACTGGCTGTCGACAGCGCCCGGCGCACAACTCGCGGAATTGGACATCCGGGTGCTGCGTTCGTGGCTGGCCGGCCAGTCTGCTGCGGGAGTCGCGCGCACGACACTCGCTCGGCGGACGTCGTCCGTGCGAAACTTCACAGCCTGGTTGTTACGTACGAGGCGAATCCCGCTCGACCCGGGCGCCAGGCTGGGCGCGGCGAAAGCGCACCGGACGTTGCCGGCGGTTCTGCGACAGTCGCAGGCCGCCGACGCCATGGACGCCGCGGAAACGGGTGCGCGGGAGCAGGACCCCCTTGCCCTGCGTGATCGCCTCATCGTCGAAATGCTCTACGCCACGGGTATTCGGGTCGGTGAACTGTGCGGGCTGGACCTCGGCTCGGTGGATCGCGAGCGGCGGCTGCTGCGTGTGATCGGCAAGGGCGACAAGGAAAGGTCTGTGCCGTACGGCAAGCCGGCGGCCGAGGCGGTGGACGCCTGGATGCATATCGGCCGTCCGGCTCTGGCGACCGAGGCGTCCGGGCAGGCATTGCTGCTCGGGAAGCGGGGGAGGCGGCTGAATCAACGTCAGGCGCGGACAGCCGTTCACGAGGTTCTGTCCGCCGTACCCGGTGCCCCCGACCTCGGTCCGCACGGACTCCGGCACACTGCGGCAACGCATCTGCTCGAAGGCGGAGCCGATTTGCGCGTGGTCCAGGAACTGCTCGGTCACGCGAGCCTGGCCACCACTCAGCTGTATACGCATGTGTCCGTGGCGAGGTTGCGCGCCGTGCACGATCAGGCGCATCCCCGCGCCTGAGCCCGTTTGGTAGCGTCGCTCCACGAATCGGCAGTTTTTCTGCACTATCCCGGGGGAATCGTGGACCGCGAAAACGTGACAGGGCCGCAGCCGGCGTGGCTGAACGACGGCGGCGAAGCACCGAGGGGGACCGCGGCTACGGATCCGTGGGGGCAACAGTCGTGGGACGAACACCCTCCGGCGACGAGCCAGCATCAGATCAGCAACCAGGACCTGGTGGCGGATGCCCTGCTCAGGCGGCCGCGACGTGCCCCCGCCCGCGGGTGGCGGCGGGGTCTGCACCGGCTGACGGGTGGAACGCTGAATCCGGGGGAGTCCTCGGGGGAAGCGCGCGACGCCGCACTCCTCGCCCGTATTCGGCAACCGATTCAGGGGGATTACCGGATAGCGTTCCTGTCCCTCAAGGGCGGTGTCGGTAAGACGACGACCACCATCGGACTGGGCTCGACATTCGCGTCCTTGCGTGGAGACTGCGTCATCGCTGTCGACGCAAACCCCGACTTCGGGACGCTGGCGCAGCGGGTACCTCTTCAGAACCATTCGACGGTCCGCGATCTCATTGCGGCTGAGTCGACGATCCGCCGCTATTCGGATGTTCGCGCGCACACGTCGCAGGCGCCGAGTCGGCTCGAGGTGCTGGCGAGCGAACAGGACCCGGCCATCTCCGAGGCCTTCAGCGAGGACGACTACCGCCGCGTGATCGACATCCTGCAGGTGTACTACAACATCATCTTGACGGACTGCGGCACGGGCATCATGCACTCTGCGATGAACGGCGTTCTGCAACTGGCAAATTCGTTGGTTCTGGTCAGCTCGCCCGCGATCGACGGAGCGCGGAGCGCGGCGGCCACTCTCGACTGGCTGGGGCATCACGGTTACGGTCACCTCGTCTCCCGCACCGTCGTGGTGATCAGTGCCGCCAGGCCGGGGTCGTCCGGAATCGATATGACGGGACTGGCCAATCACTTCCTGCAGCGCTGCCGGGCTGTGAAGGTGGTGCCTTTCGACGAGCATCTCGCGGAGGGGTCGGTCGTCGATCTCGACCTCGTGCGACCGCAGACACGTCAGGCATTCGTCGAACTCGCGGCGATGGTGGCCGACGACTTCCCCGAGTCGGCTGGCCGGCACGCCGTCGCGGAATGGCGGTAACTCCCCGGATCACCGCGGAACGACGGGTTTCAGCCGTATCGGTGCCACCCGGACCAGACCCAACGGGTCGAGATAGACGCGGTCGCGGCGAAGGCCCCAGTGCAGGCACGCGGCGACGGGCGCGATACAGCCCGGATGCCCGGGTTCGAGCGTGCCGAGCACGGTTCCCCTGCCTACCCGGAGACCGGCGGTGACGCGGGCGGTGACCGGTTCGTACGTGGTGCGGAGCCCACCGAGGTGGTCGACGGACACGACGGGTTTGCCGGCCACCGTGCCGGCGAATACCACTACCCCTTCCCCCGCAGAGAGCACCGCTTGATCCGGCACGCCGCCCAGATCGACGCCGCGGTGACCGGGAAGCCAGTCGTGCTCCGGATTGTCGAACACCCGGACGACGCGTGGTCGTGGGTGGAGTGGCCAATCGAACTCCGCGGTGGGAGCCGCGTCGGCGGGCGTGGCGGCGACGACCGAGGCACACAGCACGGTGGCGACGGCGACTGTCGACACCAGCGTCCGAAGGGTTGTACCGATCATCGTCACGGCTCGAACCATGCCGCAGTCCGGAGACCCGAACCCGGCGCCCGGGGAATCTGTGGACAGGTCCGGCTCGATCCACAGATGCGCGGGCACCACTTGCGCGACGGGCGCGTGTGTGCCCGGGAGACGGCACGGTTAGGGCGAACGCCACCGAGGCCGTACACTGATCGAGCGGTCTGTGCTCGCACAGTCCGACTTCGCGCGCCCGCGCAGGTTATCGGCCATCGGCTGGTCTCGCATCTCGGTGTGAGTTCCGGTGGTCACGGGCGTCAGGGCACAGCATCACCGATGCTGTGCATCAACCGGCAATGAAAGAGAGATACACAGCCATGGCTGTTGTAACAATGAAGCAGCTGCTCGACAGCGGCACACACTTCGGTCACCAGACCCGTCGCTGGAACCCGAAGATGAAGCGATTCATCTTCACCGACCGCAACGGCATCTACATCATCGACTTGCAGCAGACGCTGACGTACATCGACAAGGCGTACGAATTCGTCAAGGAGACCGTTGCCCACGGCGGCACCGTTCTCTTCGTCGGCACCAAGAAGCAGGCCCAGGAGTCCATCGCGGCCGAGGCCACTCGCGTCGGGATGCCCTACGTCAACCAGCGTTGGCTCGGCGGCATGCTCACCAACTTCACCACCGTCCACAAGCGTCTGCTCCGCCTCAAGGAACTCGAGTCGATGGAGCAGAGCGGTGGCTTCGAGGGACGCACCAAGAAGGAAATCCTCATGCTCACGCGTGAGATGACCAAGCTGGACCGCACCCTCGGCGGTATCCGCGACATGGCCAAGGTTCCTTCCGCGGTGTGGGTCGTCGACACCAACAAGGAGCACCTGGCGGTTGCCGAGGCTCGCAAGCTCAACATCCCGGTCATCGCGATCCTGGACACGAACTGCGACCCCGACCTCGTCGACTACCCGATCCCGGGTAACGACGACGCCATCCGCAGTGCCGCGCTCCTCACCAAGGTCGTCGCTTCCGCAGTGGCCGAGGGCGTGCAGGCCCGTGCCGGACTGAGCGCCGACAAGGACGCGAAGCCCGAGGCCGGCGCCGGTGAGCCCCTCGCCGAGTGGGAGCAGGAACTGCTGTCCCAGGCGACCCCCGCGGACGAGGCCGCTGCTGCTCCGGCAGCCGAGGCGCCCGCAGCCGAAGCGCCCGCAGCCGAAGCTCCCGCAGCAGAGGCACCGGCCACCGAGGCCTGATCCGATGACAACGGCCCTGACCAGAAGCTCGAGTGGTCAGGGCCGTTTCACGGTCTGCACCGAGTACTACCCTGACTTACGTCCCGACAGACATATGAGGAGGCTCGCTCACCATGGCGAACTACACCGCCGCTGACGTCAAGCGGCTCCGCGAGCTGACCGGCTCCGGAATGATGGCCTGTAAGAACGCCCTCGCCGAGGCCGACGGCGACTTCGACAAGGCTGTCGAGCAGCTGCGCATCAAGGGTGCCAAGGATGTGGGTAAGCGTGCGGAGCGCACCACGGCCGAGGGCCTGGTCGTTGCCAAGGACGGCGTCCTGCTCGAGATCAACTGCGAGACGGACTTCGTCGCCAAGAACGAAGACTTCCTGAAGTTGGCCGAGTCGATCGTTTCGGTCGCCGCCGCGGAGAAGCCCGCCGACATCGACGCCCTCAAGGCCCTCGAGCTCGACGGCAAGACTGTCGACACCGTCGTGCAGGAACAGTCCGCGAAGATCGGTGAGAAGCTCGAACTGAGCAAGATCGCGTCCTTCGACGGGCCCGTTGCCGTCTATCTGCACAAGCGCAGTGCGGACTTGCCGCCCGCCGTCGGCGTTCTCGTCGAGTACACCGGCGAAGGCGACGCTGCGGCCGAGGCCGCTCGCGCCGCAGCCATGCAGGTTGCCGCGCTCAAGGCCAAGTACGTGACGCGCGACGAGGTCCCCGAGGACATCGTCGCCAACGAGCGCCACATCGCCGAAGAGACCGCCCGCGCGGAGGGCAAGCCCGAGCAGGCGCTGCCGAAGATCATCGAAGGCCGTGTCAACGGGTACTTCAAGGACGTCGTGCTGACCGAGCAGTCCTCGGTTCAGGATTCCAAGAAGTCCGTGAAGGCGATCCTCGACGAGGCCGGCGTGACGATCAAGCGCTTCGTGCGTTTCGAGGTCGGTTCTTCGAGCTAGTCGTGTCAGTCGTATGACCCCGTCGGACGAGTGCGCTCGCCCGGCGGGGTCTACGTGTGCCGCCCCTGCCTCGATGAGGCAGGATGAGGATGGCCGTCTGTAGGTGTCGAGCCGGCCCGTCGGTCCGCTCGGCTGTAGTGGAACCGACGAGTGCGGATGAACCGAGGAGAGCAATGTCCGAACCAGCCAGCGAACGTCCAGGATTTCATCGAGTCCTTCTCAAACTCGGTGGCGAAATGTTCGGTGGCGGGAAGGTCGGCCTGGACCCTGACGTGGTGACCAAGGTCGCCGAACAGATCGCCGGAGTCGTGCGGTCCGGCGTGCAGGTGGCGGTAGTGATAGGCGGCGGAAACTTCTTCCGCGGTGCCGAACTGCAGCAGCGAGGCCTCGACCGTGCTCGTTCCGACTACATGGGCATGCTCGGCACCGTGATGAATTGCCTTGCACTCCAGGATTTCCTGGAGAAGGAAGGCGTCGACAGCCGCGTGCAGACAGCGATCACCATGGGGCAGGTGGCCGAGCCGTACATCCCGCTGCGCGCGCAGCGTCATCTCGAGAAGGGGCGCGTCGTGATCTTCGGGGCGGGGATGGGAATGCCGTATTTCTCGACCGACACCACGGCTGCCCAGCGGGCTCTCGAGATCGGCGCCGAGGTGGTGCTGATGGCGAAGGCGGTCGACGGCGTATTCACGGCGGACCCCAATCTCGACCCCACCGCGACGATGTACACGCAGATCACCCACCGCGAGGTCATCGAACAGGGACTCAAGGTGGCCGATGCGACCGCATTCAGCCTCTGCATGGACAACGAAATGCCGATCATGGTGTTCAATCTGCTCACCGAGGGCAATATTGCCAGGGCAGTATCTGGTGAGAAGATCGGAACGCTCGTCAAGTCATGACGAATCGATGCAGAACGACATGGAGGAACGGCCGTGATTGATGAAGCTCTCTTCGAAGCCGAGGAGAAGATGGAGAAGGCTGTCACGGTGGCCAAGGATGACCTGGGTTCCATCCGGACGGGCCGGGCGAACCCTGGAATGTTCTCGCGCATCGGTATCGACTACTACGGTGCGTTCACCCCGATCACACAGCTGGCCAGCATCAACGTCCCGGAGGCGCGGCTGGTGGTGGTCAAGCCCTACGAGGCCTCTCAGCTCGGACCGATCGAGAACGCGATCCGTAACTCCGATCTGGGCGTCAACCCGTCCAACGACGGCAACCTGATCCGCATTTCCGTGCCGCAGCTCACGGAGGAACGCCGCCGCGAACTCGTGAAGCAGGCGAAGGCGAAGGGCGAGGACGCGAAGGTGTCGGTGCGCAACGTGCGCCGCAAGGCGATGGACGAACTGTCCCGCATCCAGAAGGACGGTGAAGCCGGCGAGGACGAGGTCGGGCGCGCCGAGAAGGAACTCGACAAGACGACTGCTCGTTACGTCGCGCACATCGACGAGCTGGTGAAGCACAAGGAAGCCGAGTTGCTCGAGGTTTGAGCGCGGGACGAGGAGTGGATCGGGGACAGTGACCGTGCCAACAGAACACGGGACGCCAGGGGGGCCAACGTCCGAGGGCGAGCCTTCCGCGCAGTCGGAGGGAACGCGCCCCGCACAGTCGGAGGTGCCCCCGGCCACAGGATCGAAGGCGGGAAGGAACCTTCCCGCCGCGATCGCTGTCGGCGTCGGCCTCGGAGTCTCACTGATCCTGATACTCGTGTACGTACCGCTGGTGTGGATCGGTGTCGTGTCCGTCGCGATGGCCGTTGCCACCTGGGAGGTCACCAAGCGGTTGCGGGAAGCGGACATCAGCGCTCCTCGGATACCGTTGCTCGTGGGCGGGCAGGCCGTACTGTGGCTGGCCTGGCCATTCGGCCCGGAGGGTGTGCTCAGCGCGTTCGCGGGTACCGCTCTGGTGTGCATGGTGTGGCGCCTGTTCGACCACGGACTCAAGGCGACCCCACGGAATTATCTGCGGGACACGGCGATCACCGTATTCGTGGCCGCGTGGATTCCCCTTCTGGCCTCGTTCGCGGTGCTGATGGTGTTGCAGGACGACGGGGCGGGCCGGGTGCTCTGCCTCATGATCGGGGTGGTCTGCTCCGACGTCGGTGGTTACGCCGCCGGAGTTCTCTTCGGTAAGCATCCGATGGTGCCGGCGATCAGCCCGAAGAAGTCGTGGGAGGGTTTCTTCGGTTCCCTGCTGTTCTGCGTGATCGGCAGCCTGCTCACGGTCACCCTCATCCTCGGCGAGAACCCGATGATCGGTGTACTGCTCGGTGTGGTCCTGGTGGTCACGGCCACGCTCGGTGACCTCATCGAATCCCAGGTGAAACGTGAACTGCGGATCAAGGACATGGGCACCCTTCTTCCCGGACACGGCGGAATCATGGACCGTCTCGATTCCCTGCTGCCGTCGGCGTTCGTGACGTGGCTGGTGCTCACGGTCCTCGTGTGACCGACCGGCCGTGACCATTCCCAGCCCCAACATCTGGCACTGGCCCGACACCTACGAGCTCGAGAACCGGGCGCAGGACGTCGACGGTGCGCTGTTCCGGCATCTACGGTCCTCCCTGGACTGGGAAGGCAAGACCGTCGTCGACATCGGCTGCGGTTCCGGTTTTCATCTTCCGGTCTTCGCCGAAGCAGCGAGCACCGTGATCGGTGTCGAACCGCATCCACCTCTACTCGACCTCGCCCGGCAGCGGGTCTCCGGCCTGTCCCACGTGCGAATACTTGCCGGATCGGCCGAGCAGATTCCCCTCGAAGACTCGAGCGTCGACCTGGTGCACGCCCGAACCGCCTACTTCTTCGGCCCAGGATGCGGACCGGGAATACTCGAGGCGATGCGGGTGCTCCGACCGGGAGGAGCGCTCGCGGTCATCGATCTCGACGCGACGGCGGAGCCCTACGGTGCATGGATGCGTGCCGACATGCCGCACTACAGACCGGCCGCGGTCGAAGCCTTCTTCGCGGCGCAGGGGTTCGACCTGACCCGGGTTCAGACGCGGTGGCTCTTCCCGGATCGGGAGTCGCTGCGCCGAGTCCTGGGCATCGAGTTCACCCGAAGCACCGCGGCGAAAGCCTATGCGCAGACGCCCGGCCTGGCCGTCGACGTGCGCTACCGCGTGCACATTCGCCGAAAGCCGGCCGGGCTGGAAGTACCGCGTACCGAGTGATTACGGACGCGGCGCGATGTGGAACAGCTTCGCGAGCGCGTGAATCTTCTTCGCCTTCGCGAGTTTGGGCAGGTCACTACCATCGCGTACCCGCGATCCGTCTTCGCCGAGGGCGGCGATCACATCCATCGCCCACTCGGCTTCGGCGGGGGAGGGGCTGAGCGCATCATTCACGGACGCCGTCTGAGCGATGGTCATGCACAGCTTCCCGGTCATTCCCATCGACAGCGTGAGCGCCGACGCGCGCACCAGCGCCTCGACGTCCGAACCGAGGGTAGGCCCGTCGATCGGTGCGGCGATCCGGGCGGCGCGGCTCGCGATCGTCAGCCGTGAGCGCGGATAGGCCATGGCCAGCGGCGAATCGTCCATCCCCGTGTCGCGCCGGAAGTCGCCGCTACCGAAGGCGAGCCGGAAAGTCGCCTCGGCGCGAGCGATCTCCGGCGCAGCTTCGAGACCCATGGCGGATTCGACGAGAGCGAGCACCTTGGTCCCCGCGGGAAGGCGATCGGCTGTGGCGTCGACCTGCATTCCACTCTCGGTCTTGGCGAGCATGACGCCCTCGAGTCCGGGGACGTCGTTCAGTGCAGCGAGGTCGTCTGCCCAGAAAGGGGTGGTTGCATCGTTGATGCGAACCCACGCCCGCCGATTCTCGCCGAGCCAGGCGACCACGTCGGCGCGCGCGCGAGGCTTACGGTCGGGGGTGACGGCGTCCTCGAGGTCGAGGATGACGGCGTCCGCGGCGCTCGCATGCGCCGCCTCGAAACCTTCGCGCTTGCCGGCGGGAACCAGCAGCCAGGATCGCGCCTGCTCGGCAGCGATGCGCGGTGCCGCAGTCGTCTCCATGTCGGCCTTCACAGTCGTACCGTTCCGGTGATATCCACGACAACCATCATGCGCGGTCGGCGCCGACCCGATCCACTTGCGTAACTATTGTTCAGTCAGTAATTAGTGTTCAGGCGTTGCTGCCGGTTTGCCGCTCGCCGGATCTGGATGATCCGGACTCCCCCGGCGAGGGCCATGATCACGGCGCCGGCGATCGATGCCAGCAACAACGACACGCCGAGCGGAAGCGTGAACTCCCAGGCGAACAGTTCGAGTGTTGCGCTGTCGAGGTTCTGCAGGATGAACACGAGAAGCAGTACGAGAACGATGATTCCGATGACGAGGCCGGTCCAGGTCGCGCCCGCCCGAGTGTGTCTGATGCCCTTCTTCCGTGCGACGTCCGGATGCTGGGGTCCTGGATGGGTGGTGTCCGGGTAGGGCGGATCGCCAGGCGTGGGCCCGCCGACTGGGCCACCGCCGGCCGGGACATCCGTAGGGGAATGCGAGGGGTCGTCCGGTGTTGTCGACATAACTCGATCTTCACCCACTCGGCGTGGTTCTGCACCCGCATCGGACGGCGGAATGGCGTCGATCACGTATCCGCGCGACATCGGCCCCCGAATCAATGGGACAATGGGAAAACTATGGCTGTCTCGCTCCCCCTCGTGTTCACCGCGCCCCGGCGCGGGATGCCGCCGCGGCATCTCGCGGACCTCGACTCCGCCGAACGCCGGAAGGTCGTCCAGGAACTGGGTCTGCCCGGTTTCCGTGCCGACCAGCTGGCCCGGCAGTACTACGCGCGCTTGGAGGCGGATCCGGAGAGGATGACCGATCTTCCGGCTGCGGTCCGGGAGCAGGTGGGGGCCGCCCTCTTCCCGACGCTGCTGACACCCGTCAAACATCTGGCGTGCGACGGTGGAGATACCCGGAAGACTCTGTGGAAGGCGAACGACGGAACACTTCTCGAGAGTGTTCTGATGCGATACCCCGACCGTGCGACCTTGTGTATCTCGAGTCAGGCCGGGTGCGGAATGGCGTGTCCGTTCTGCGCGACCGGCCAGGGCGGTCTGCAACGCAACCTGTCGACTGCCGAGATCGTCGACCAGGTGCGGGCCGCGGCCGCATCCCTGCGCGACGGTGAGGTTGCCGGAGGTCCGGGGCGCCTGTCGAATGTGGTGTTCATGGGTATGGGGGAGCCGCTCGCCAATTACAAGCGGGTCGTCGCGGCAGTGCGTCGTATCACTGCCCCGCCCCCCGAGGGCCTCGGTTTGTCGCAGCGTTCGGTGACGGTCTCGACGGTGGGACTGGCGCCTGCCATCCGCAAGCTCGCCGACGAGGATTTGAGCGTCACCCTCGCGGTGTCCTTGCACACACCCGACGACGAACTGCGCGACACCCTGGTGCCTGTCAACAACCGGTGGTCGGTAGCCGAGGTCCTCGATGCCGCCCGCTACTACGCGGACAAGTCGGGCAGACGCGTCTCGATCGAGTACGCCTTGATCCGGGACGTCAACGACCAGCCGTGGCGAGCGGACCTGCTGGGTAAGAAGCTGCGCAAGGCCCTCGGTCCCCTCGTGCACGTGAACCTCATCCCGCTCAACCCCACACCGGGCAGCGAATGGGATGCCAGCCCCAAGCCGGTGGAGAAGGAATTCGTCCGCCGCGTCATCGCGCAAGGTGTGTCCTGCACGGTGCGGGACACCCGGGGGCAGGAGATCGCCGCGGCGTGCGGCCAACTCGCCGCCGAAAACTGATTCGCCGCCACGAGTAGCGACAACAGGCACGCGAAAACCCCTCGCCGAGGACTTCGGGCGAGGGGTTTTCGTGGAAAGCAGGAGTTTACCGGGGCTTGCGCCGCCGGAGGATGTCGCGGACCAGGACGACGACCATGAGGCCTGCGCAGCCGACCAACCACAGGTCCTCGACCCGGCCGGTGTGGTTACCGATGATCATCAGCAGCAGGAACAGCGCGAAGAACCAGCCGAGGAAGCGGAACGTCTTGGGCGCTTCACCACTCCAGCCCCATGCCGCCGACGGGACCTCGGCCGTATCGACGTGTGCGGCCACGACGGGGTCGCTGGACGAGGGCTCCAACTGGGTACCGGCCACGATCGATCCTCCTGCAGATTCGGTTGCGCTACTCGCCATATCGTGACATACGACCGTCCGTCGTATGTACCGGGGCCATCCATGGCGGGCGACCGCTGTTCGATCAGGAACAATGGGTGGGTGGATGAAACCAGGCCCACCCGCGTCCTGCTGCTCGGCAGCACAGGTTCGATCGGCACCCAGGCGTTGGAGGTGATCGCGGCCAACCCCGGCAAGTTCTCCGTTGTCGGCCTCGCCGCCGGTGGTGGAAGTGTCGACCTTCTCGCACGGCAGATCGCCGAAACAGGTGTGACATCCGTCGCAGTCGCCGATCCGCGGGCCGCTGCCACACTCGAATGGCCGGGAGTGTTGAGCGGTCCAGGCGCGGTCACCGAACTGGTGAAGAACACCGAAGCGGACGTCGTCCTCAACGCCCTCGTCGGCTCCCTGGGTCTGGAACCGACCCTGGCCGCCCTGGAGTCCGGCGCGCGGCTCGCGCTCGCGAACAAGGAATCCCTCGTGGCGGGCGGGCCCCTTGTCACCGCCGCCGCGGCCCCCGGCCAGATCGTGCCCGTGGACTCCGAACATTCCGCGCTCGCCCAGTGCCTGCGCGGAGGCAGTGCAGACGAGGTGGCCCGCCTCGTTCTCACGGCCTCGGGCGGTCCCTTCCGGGGATGGTCCGCTCAGCAACTCGACTCGGTCACTCCCGAGCAGGCCGGCGCCCATCCCACCTGGTCGATGGGCCCGATGAACACGTTGAACTCCGCAACGCTGGTGAACAAGGGACTAGAACTGATCGAGACCCACCTGCTGTTCGGGATCGCGTACGACCGCATCGACGTCACGGTTCACCCGCAGTCGATCGTGCACTCGATGGTCACCTTCACCGACGGCTCCACGCTCGCACAGGCCAGCCCGCCCGATATGAAGCTGCCGATCGCGCTCGCGCTCGGCTGGCCGGACCGGGTCGCAGGAGCTGCCGCCCCGTGCGATTTCGCCAGCGCCTCCCGCTGGGACTTCGAACCACTCGACTCGGCAGTCTTCCCTGCTGTCGACCTCGCGCGGGAAGCCGGCAGGCGTGGCGGTTGCCTCACCGCCGTCTACAACGCTGCCAACGAAGTCGCGGCTCAGGCATTCTTGGACGGGATCATCCGATTCCCGGCCATCGTCCGCACCGTCGCCGCCGTGCTGTCCGAGGCGGACGAGTGGGCGGCGCCACCGGCTACCGTGGAGGACGTACTGGCCGCCGACGGCTGGGCGCGTGACCGAGCACGTCAGCTCGTCAAGCAGGAAGGCTAGAACTGCATGGTGTTCGCAGTGGGCGTTGTTCTCTTCGCCCTCGGAATCGCACTGTCGATCGCGCTTCACGAAGCGGGTCACATGTGGGTGGCTCAGGCCACCGGCATGAAGGTCCGTCGATACTTCATCGGTTTCGGCCCCAGAATCTTCTCCTTCCGCCGCGGTGAAACCGAGTACGGGCTCAAGGCCCTGCCGCTCGGTGGCTTCTGCGACATCGCGGGAATGACGGCCCTCGACGAACTCGCGCCGGACGAAGAAGACCGGGCCATGTACAAGAAGGCGACCTGGAAACGCCTCGTCGTGATGTCCGGCGGCATCGGCATGAACTTCCTGCTCGGTCTCGTCCTGGTGTACGTCCTTGCCGTCGGGTGGGGTCTGCCCGACCTCGACCGGCCCAGCCATGCCGAGGTCGGTTCGGTCGGCTGTGTGGCCGCCACCCAGGGTCCCGCTCCCGACTACGCGCTGTCCCCGTGCACCGGTACCGGGCCCGCCGAGGAGGCCGGTATCCGGGCGGGCGACATCATCGTCGCGGTGGACGGCAAGGAGACGCCCACCTTCGCGGACGTCGCCGCCGCAACGCGACCGCTGTCGGGTGCAGTGGACTTCACGATCGAACGGGACGGCACCGAGCAGACGGTCGTCGTTCCCGTCCAGCAGGTGCAGCGGTGGGTTCAGGAGGAGGGGGAGAGCCAACCGCACGAGGCGACCGTCGGTGCTGTCGGCATCGCCGCGCCGCCGGTCGTCGTCGAGCATTCGGCGGTATCCGCGGTCCCGGCCTCCTTCGAATTCACCGGTGACATGTTCGTCATGACGGCCGAACGTCTTGTGCAGATGCCGAGCAAGGCTGTCGACCTGTGGCACGCCGTGACCGGCGGGGAACGGGACCCGGAGACACCGATCTCCGTGTACGGCGCGAGCGTGATCGGCGGCCAGATCGCCGAACAGGGGATCTGGGAAGCGTTCGTTCTCCTCCTCGCGAGCCTCAACTTCTTCCTCGGCATGTTCAACATGCTCCCGCTGCTCCCACTCGACGGCGGACACATGGCGGTGACGCTCTACGAGCGAATTCGCGACTGGTTCCGGAGCAGGCGAGGGTTGCCCCGAGGCGGCCCCGTGGACTACCTGAAGTTGCTGCCCGTGACCTATGTCGTGATCGTCATCGGCGGCGCATACATGCTGCTCACCCTCACCGCCGACATCGTCAACCCGATCAAGCTCTTCCAGTGATCGCTAAACTCGGACCTGAAGCTACGAAAGAAGGCACCCACGTGACCAGCCCTGTCGGATTGGGTATGCCCGAAGGCCCGGCCGCCGTTCTCGCGCCCCGCCGTAAGACCCGTCAACTGCAGGTCGGGACAGTCGGCGTCGGCAGCGATTTTCCGGTGTCCGTGCAGTCGATGTGCACCACGAAGACCCACGACGTCAACGCGACCCTCCAGCAGATCGCCGAACTCACCGCGTCCGGCTGCGACATCGTCCGAGTCGCCTGCCCGCGCCAGGAGGACGCCGACGCACTCGCGACGATCGCGAAGAAGAGCCAGATCCCGGTTATCGCCGATATTCACTTCCAACCGCGCTACATCTTCGCGGCCATCGAGGCGGGGTGCGCCGCGGTACGCGTGAACCCGGGCAACATCAAGGAGTTCGACGGACGCGTCAAGGAAGTCGCCAAGGCGGCCGGTGACGCCGGCATTCCGATCCGCATCGGAGTCAACGCCGGGTCGCTCGACCCCCGGCTGATGCAGAAGTACGGCAAGGCGACGCCGGAAGCACTCGTCGAGTCGGCTCTGTGGGAAGCCGGGCTGTTCGAGGAACACGGGTTCGGCGACATCAAGATATCGGTGAAGCACAACGACCCGGTGATCATGGTGGAGGCCTACCGTCAGCTGGCCGCGCAGTGCGACTACCCCCTGCACCTGGGCGTGACCGAGGCCGGTCCGGCGTTCCAGGGAACGATCAAGTCGGCCGTCGCCTTCGGTGCGCTCCTTTCCGAGGGCATCGGCGACACCATCCGGGTATCGCTGTCGGCGCCGCCCGCTGAGGAGATCAAGGTCGGAACGCAGATCCTGCAATCACTGAACCTGCGCCCGCGCAAGCTCGAAATCGTGTCGTGCCCCTCGTGTGGGCGCGCCCAGGTGGACGTCTACACGTTGGCCGACGAAGTGACCGCCGGGCTCGAAGGCATGGAAATCCCGTTGCGCGTCGCCGTCATGGGCTGCGTGGTGAACGGTCCCGGCGAGGCTCGCGAGGCCGACCTCGGAGTGGCCTCCGGAAACGGCAAGGGCCAGATCTTCGTGAAGGGCAAAGTGATCAAGACTGTGCCGGAAGCGCAGATCGTCGAAACGCTCATCGAGGAAGCGATGCGCATCGCGGAAGAGATGGAGGGTGACGCGTCGGCCGGGTCCCCCGTCGTGACCGTCAGCTGACCCGCCCGCCCCTGGGCATCGAAACGTCTCCCGTTTCTGGCGTGTTCGTGGCAATCTGGTGGGCAGAACCACTAGCTGACAAGGTTGGGTAGATGCTCAAGCTCCTCGGTGCCAAACAGTTGAGCAGTCGAGACGCGGCACATGTGCTCCGCGTTCTCGACGCCGATCCTGTCGCCGCCTGCATGGTCGCCGCGCGCGTCGAAGAATGCGGAGTCGATCCGCGGATGATCCACGGGGAGTTGTGGAGTCGAGGAGGACCGCTCGAGTCGCTGTGCTTCTCCGGTGCCAACTTTGTTCCGCTTCGCGGCAGCGTCGACGACATGCGCGCGTTCGCGGACCGAGCCTGCCGGACGCCCCGCATGTGTTCGTCGCTGGTGGGCCGGGCCGAGCTGACACTGCCGTTGTGGGAGATGCTGGAAATGGACTGGGGCCCCGCTCGCGAGGTCCGGGCCGACCAGCCCCTCCTCGCGTTGGCCGGCAAGCCGCACTGCCGCCCCGATCCGCTCGTCCGCCAAGTCCGGATGCACGAACTCGAGCAGTACCTTCCCGCAGCGGTGGCCATGTTCATCGAGGAAGTCGGCGTCGACCCCCGCGCTAATGATGGCGGTCGCGGGTACCGGCGCCGGGTCGCCAATCTCATCGCCGCCGGCCGAGCCTGGGCCCGGTTCGAGGACGAACAGGTGATCTTCAAGGCCGAGGTCGGGTCGGTGTCGTCGCGGGTGGGGCAGATCCAGGGCGTCTGGGTCCACCCGATGTATCGAGGGCAGGGATTCGGGGCCGCGGGAACGGCAACCGTGGCCGAGGCCGTCATCGCCGACGGCCGGATCGCCAGTCTGTATGTCAACAGCTTCAACACCGTGGCCCGCAGTGCGTACGCACGCATCGGTTTCAGCCAAGTCGCGACGTTCGCCACAATTCTCCTGGACTGACTCGCTGGCCGCCTACCGTGCCGACGGTGGTCGGAGACATACCATGAGCGGCGATGAACCTCTGGCCAACCACTCGATTCCGCGTCGTGCGGTCCATCGCCCTCGGCGGCGCGGCCGCGCTGATCCTCGGCTCGACGGCGTGCACACCGAAGCCCGACGGCCCCGCGCCCGCCGCTCAGGCATTTCTCACTGCCTTCGCCGACCGCGATTCCGAGCAGGCCGCACAATTGTCCGATCGGCCCGACGATGCTCAGCGAGTTCTCGAGTCGGCCTGGGAATCGCTGCAGGCGGAGTCGCTCGAGGCGAAGACGACCGACGTGGACATCAACGGAGACACGGCCACCGTTGGCTACGCCTACGAATGGCATCTACCGAAGAATCGGGTATGGACCTACTCCGGTGAGCTGCAGATGGGGCGCCGGAACGGGGAGTGGGCGGTCCGGTGGAGCTCCACCAACATCCACCCTCGGCTCGGCGACCGGCAGACGATGTCGCTCCGGTCGACTGCGGCTCCCCGCGCTCGCGTCAACGAGCACTCCGGCTCGGATGTTCTGGTTCCCGGAGTGGTGTACCGCGTCAAATTCGACGCCGGGGAGTCGGGCAACGTGATCTCCACGGCGCAGGGTCTTGCCGCCGCGCTCTCCCCGTTCGACAACACGCTCACCGCGCAGTCGATCGCGGAATCTGCGACGGCGGTCGAGGGTGACTACCTCGTCACCCGACTGCGGTCCGAAGACTACGAGCAGGTCGCGGGCATCCTCGGCGCCCTTCCCGGAGTCAGTGTCTCGGACGAGGCGGACCTGGTGGCCACGGATCGCACTTTCGCCCCGGACCTCGTCGGACAGGTGAAGAAGACGGTGATCGACGAGGTCGACGGCAAAGCCGGGTGGAGCGTGGTCACCGTCAACCAGAACGGCGTCGACACGGATGTCCTCACCGAGACCCCGCCTCAGACCTCCCCGTCCTTCTCGATCAGCCTCGACCGGCCTATTCAGGTTGCGGCGCAGAACGCCGTCGACGCCAGGACCGACCAGGCCATGATGGTGGTGATCCAGCCGTCGACCGGAGACGTTCTCGCGGTGGCGCAGAACAAGGCGGCAGACCGGGACGGGCCGGTCGCCCTGACAGGTCTCTACCCTCCGGGATCGACGTTCAAGATCATCACCGCCGGGGCAGCCATCTCTTCGGGGATCGCGAGCCCCGACACGATGGTGCCGTGTCCGGGACGTATCGAGATCGGGGAGCGCAGCGTTCCCAACTACAACGAGTTCGCGCTGGGCACCGTGCCGATGGCCACGGCATTCGCCCGTTCGTGCAACACCTCGTTCGCGAAACTGGCCAGTGAGATGAAGCCCGACGCGCTGACGGTCGCAGCGTCGCAATACGGGATCGGCCCCGACTACCAGGTCGTGGGCCTGCCGACCGATTCCGGCTCCGTCCCGCCGGCCGAAGAGCTGGTGCAACGAACAGAGGACGGCTTCGGCCAGGGCAAGGTCGTGGTCAGTCCGTTCGGAATGGCCCTGGCCGCTGCGACGATCGCGCACGGTTCGACTCCCGTTCCGCGGTTGATCGCCGGACGCGAGACCGTCATCGAGGGTGACCATCCGCCGATCAGCCCCGACATGGTCGAGGGGCTGCGCTCGATGATGAGGCTCGTGGTGACCAGTGGCACAGCTGAACGGATCGAGGACCAGGGCGAGGTATACGGAAAGACGGGGGAGGCCGAGGTCGAGGGTGGCTCGCACGCCTGGTTCGTCGGCTATCGAGGTGATCTCGCCTTCGCCACGCTGGTGGTCCGGGGCGGGAGTTCCGACAATGCCGTCGCCGTCACCCGAGACATGTTTGCGGCGTTGCCCGAAGGGTATTGACCCTCCGCCCG
Organism: Rhodococcus sp. IEGM 27; assembly: GCF_033142305.1. NCBI lineage: Bacteria > Bacillati > Actinomycetota > Actinomycetes > Mycobacteriales > Nocardiaceae > Rhodococcus > Rhodococcus sp. IEGM 27. The sequence continues at coordinate 274,065 of NZ_JAWLSG010000002.1, forward strand.
TGTCGTCGAGGCGTCATCGGCCGATCGGGGGACACAGGTGTAGTCGGTTCAGGGACCCGTTCGGGGGACAGACACCGCCGCCGGGAGCGCCCATAGTGGGTTGCAGAAGATTTTCGCAACCGCGGGATCGAAGAGACTACGCAGACAGGGACTTTCACACATGACACTCGTCTCGGAAGAAGCTCGGGTAGACGCATCGGATGGCGTCCGCACAGTGTTGTTCGTCGGCAATCCGGACCCAGGCACGGAACTGACTCAGTGGCTCGCGATGAAGCAGTGGGCGTCGGGCCGCGGAATCGCGTCGATCAGCTCCTGCGAAGGAGACGTCCTGTGCGTCATCGCCACCGAAGACGTCCTCGACGGACTCTGCACCCCAGCGGAAGCCATGGCGATGCAGCAGGCGAGGGGCCGTGGGGTGCCCTGCGTCAGCGTCCGCAACGCCCGCCTTCTGAGGGATGCTCTCTGACGCGCTACTCGTGTTCGGCGAGCTTTTCGGGATCGAGTTCCGGGCCGCCTTTTCCGAGCCTCTTGTTCACGAGCACTGTGCCCGCCCAGAGGACGACGCCGATCCCGAGTAGCACGCCGGCGATCTGATACTGCACGATCGGGCGGTCGGCGAAGGGTGTGGCGAGGAAGCCACACGTCAGGGTGCCGACGATCGGGAGAATCGTCGGTACCCGGAAGTGCTTGTGCTCCACGGGCTGTTTCCGGAGGACCAGCACGGTGATGTTCACGATCGTGAACACGCACAGCAGGAGCAGGGCCGTGGTGCCGCCGAGTTCGGGCACCTCACCGACGAACGTGATCAAGCCGAACGCGACGAGCGTGGTGAAGACGATGGCCACGTACGGAGTGCGGCGGCGGGCGTGCACTCTCCCGAACGGAGGAGGGAGTACCTTCTCGCGGCTCATGCCGTACAGCAGCCGGCTTGCCATCAGCATGTTGATCAGTGCGGTATTGGCGACCGCGAACATGGTGATGAAGGCGAAGATCCCGATCGGGAAGCCGGGGGCGCCGGCCTGCACCACCTTGAGCAGTGGTGTGTCACCTTCGCCGAGGTCGCTCACCGGTACCAGGGCGATGGCCGTGATGGAGACGAACACGTAGATCGCCCCCGTGACGAGAAGTCCCGTCAGCAACACCTTGGGGAAGATCCGGCTGGGTTCCTTGCACTCCTCGGCCATGTTGACCGAATCCTCGAAACCGACCATCGCGAAGAAGGCGAGCGCGGTACCCGCAATCACGGCGCCGACCGGGGATCGTTCACCGGTGTCGAACGTGGCGACCCGGGAGAAGTCACCGTCGCCCACGCCGAGTGCCCACAGACCGATCATGATGATGATCAGAAGCCCGGACAGCTCGATGCACGTGAGAACCACATTGGTTTTGACGCTTTCGCTGACCCCGCGGAAGTTGATGATTCCCACCAGCGTCATGAACGCGAGACCGAGGAGAGTGATCCCGATTCCGGTGGTGAAATCGAGATCGAAGGCTTCGACGAAGTTGGCCGCGAAGGCACGCGACGCTGTGGAGGCAGACGTGATGCCGGAGCACATCACGGCGAAAGCCACCATGTACGTCAGGAAGTGCACCCCGAAAGCCTTGTGTGTGTACAGCGCAGCGCCCGCTGCCTTGGGGAACTTGGTGACGAGTTCGAGGTAGCTGAAGGCCGTGACGATGGCGACGAGGAAGGCGATGAGAAAGGGCAACCACACCGCGCCACCGACCTGGTTCGCCACCTTGCCGGTCAGCGCGTAGATGCCGGTTCCGAGGATGTCGCCGACGATGAACAACAGAAGCAGACCGGGTCCCATGACCCGCTTCAGGCTCGGCTGCTCGGAAGAACTCGCACCGGACGCATTCGAGCTCGACGCGTTCGAATCCGTTGTCGATCCCATGACCCACCGCCTTTCGCTGCGCGCGCTTCCCGGCCGAGAAGACGCTTGTCGCTAGGGGAGTAAACCCAGCCGGCGTGCGGTGACCACGGCTTCGTGGCGGGACCGCGCGTCCAGCTTGTTCATGGCACTGCGCAGGTAACTCTTGACGGTCTCGGCTCCCACCGACAGCCGCTGGGCGACCTCGGCGTTGGTGCATCCCAGCGCGACGTGCGCCAGCACGTCGACCTCTCGGGGGGTGAGGGTGATACCAGCGTCGTCAGACGCGTCGGCACCATCGCCGCCACCGGGGCGGACGACTGCCGCGAGCCGCTGGGACAACCCGCGCAACTGCTCCTGCAACGACGGATCGGTGACCGTCTGGGCCACACTCCGCATCTGAGCGTGTATGTCGCGAAGCTCTTCGGTGGTGGCGCCGTCGACACCCTGCGCGTCCAACGTCGTGAGCATCTGGAGGCGGCGGTCGACCTCGTCACGAATGGCGATCTCCGTACCGAGCCGGCGCGAGGCCGCGACAACGACATCCGCGGTCCGATCACCGATCGGGGCGCACTCGCGGATGGCGGCGTAGAGGACGGCCCGGGTTTTGCCCTGCACGATGACGGGCACGGCCAGGATGGAGCGGAGACCCTCGCTGAGGACGGGGCGGTCGAAGTGGTGCGTGATGGTCTGGGAGGAGCTGTAGTCGTTGACCGAGACAGGCCTGCGCTGAGCCACCACTCGGCCGCCGAGGCCGGACAGCGGTGGGATGGCCAGCCCTTTGAGGTTGTTGGTCCGTGTTCCGAAGAACTCGCTGAGATGGAGAGTGTCGTCGCTCACTTCACCGCCGAAGAGAACCGGCACGACACCCTGGGCGGCGATCGTGCGCAGCTCACCGCGCAGGGCGTCGCCGTCCCGGGGGCGTAGTAGCGACGGGAGAACCAAGTGGGTCACCCCTTTCCGGGGGTAGTCAGGGCGGTCTGTGAGCTAGATCATAACCGTAGCGAGTTCGGATGAGGCCACGCCGTCGCCGACCCGGCCCCGCGAACGTTCGGACCCGATATACCAGCCCGCAGAATACGAGGAGTACCGCATGACCACCGATCCCACCGCACGCGTGCGTGAATTGCTCGATCAGTACGACACGCCGACCGCCGCCGCGGCGGAGTTGCTGTGTGATCGACACCCTGCCGACGACGTGGCGTTCACCGTTGTGGAAGCGGATCTGACCTCGACGGACCTCACCTACGGATTCCTTCGCGAACAGTCATCACGGTGTGCGGCAGCCTTGGCAGACCTCGGTGTCGAACCGGGTGAGCACGTGGCGACGCTGATGGGCAAGTCGGCGGAACTGGTTGTAGCCCTGCTCGGGATCTGGCGTCGCGGGGCGGTCCACGTTCCGTTGTTCACGGCGTTCGCCTCCCCGGCCATCGCGTTCCGACTCGGGGCGAGCAAAGCGAAGGTTGTGATCGCCGATGCGAACCAGCTGCACAAGCTGACGCCCGGTGAGGACATTCCGGCAGACGCGCCCTGGCAGGTGGTGGTCGTCGGCGGCGAGAAGTCCGGCACCGTGGACTTCGAGACGCTGTTGACGTCGCACGATCCCAGCGATGCCCGGGGTGCGGCCGTTGCCGTCGGCGGTGACGGACCCCTCGTGCAGTTGTTCACCAGTGGGACTACCGGAACCCCCAAGGGCGTGCCGGTCCCGGTTCGGGCGCTGGCGTCGTTCCACGCCTACCAGGAGTTCGGGCTCGACGTTCGCAAGGACGACGTCTTCTGGAACGCCGCGGATCCGGGGTGGGCGTACGGCCTCTACTATGCACTCCTCGGGCCGCTCGCCGCGGGGACGCGCAGCATCCTGCTGCATGCGGGATTCTCAGCGCCGCTCACCTGGAAGGTCATGGAACGCTTCGGGGTCACCAACTTTGCGGCCGCCCCGACCGTCTACCGGAGTCTGCGGGCGGATCCGACGCCGATCCCCGAGACGGTGCGGTTGCGGCGTGCGTCGTCTGCCGGTGAACCACTCACACCGGACGTGATCTCGTGGTCGAAGGCCAACCTCGGGGTTCTCGTGCGCGACCATTACGGGCAGACCGAGCACGGAATGTTCATCGCCAATGCGTGGGCGGAGGGTCTGCAGGACGAGGTCCGCGACGGCTCGATGGGCAAGCCGCTCCCAGGCTGGTCCTGTGCGGTACTCGCCGACGACTCCGACGCGATCGCCCCGCCCCGGACACCGGGCCGGGTCGCTATCGACACCCGGAACAGCCCGCTGTTGTGGTTCACCGGGTACGTCGACGCCCCCGAGAAGACCGCGCAGCGCTTCACCGGCGACGGCCGCTGGTACCTCACCGGCGATGCGGGCCAGACCGACGAGGACGGCTTCTACTTCTTCTCGGCCCGCGACGACGACGTCATCATCATGGCCGGATACCGGATCGGGCCCTTCGACGTGGAGAGCGTGCTCGTCATGCACGACTCCGTTGTCGAGGCCGCGGTCGTCGGAATGCCCGACGACCTGCGCGGTGAGGTACTCGAAGCTTTCGTCGTTCTCCGCGATGGAGTCGAGGGCACCGACGCACTCGAAGTCGAGCTGCAGACCTTGGTGAAGAAGAAGTTCGCTGCACACGCCTATCCGCGCACCGTGCACTTCGTTCCGCACCTTCCCAAGACTCCCAGCGGCAAGGTGCAGCGCTACCTCCTGCGCCAGCGGTAGGCGCTTCGCGCTCGTGCGCCTTTCTGTAGTTCCCGCTACCAGAAAGGCGCACGGAGAAGGGCAGGTCTACCCTGATACCCATGTCTGTCCGCACAGCATTGAGCCCCGGAACCGTGTCACCCGTCCTCGCCGTGCCTGCGAGTATCGAGCGGCCCGAGTACGCGTGGAAGCCGACGGCCAACGAGGGTCACGAGCCGTGGGTGCAGACACCCGAGACGATCGAGGCCATGCGCCTGGCGAGCCAGATCGCCGCCCGCGCTCTTCAGGAGGCGGGAAAGGCGGTGGCGCCCGGCGTCACCACCGACGAACTCGATCGCATCGCCCACGAATACATGATCGACCACGGCGCCTATCCGTCGACGCTGGGTTACAAGGGTTTTCCGAAATCCTGCTGCACCTCGCTCAACGAGGTGATCTGCCATGGGATCCCGGATTCGACCGTCATCCAGGACGGTGACATCGTCAACATCGACGTCACGGCCTACATCGGCGGGGTGCACGGAGACACCAACGCGACCTTCCTCGCAGGCGACGTCGCCGAGGAGAACCGCTTGCTGGTGGAGAGGACGCACGAGGCCACCATGCGGGCCATCAAGGCGGTCAAGCCCGGACGCGCGCTCAACGTGATCGGCAGGGTTATCGAATCGTATGCCCACCGCTTCGGCTACGGCGTGGTCCGGGACTTCACCGGCCACGGCATCGGCACCACGTTCCACAACGGCCTCGTCATCCTGCACTACGACGAGCCGTCGGTCGACACGGTGATCGAACCGGGAATGGTGTTCACGATCGAGCCGATGATCAATCTCGGTGACATCGCCTGGGAGGTCTGGGAAGACGACTGGACCGTGGTCACCAAGGATCGCTCGTGGACTGCCCAGTTCGAGCACACGATCGTGGTCACCGAGACCGGCGCCGAAATTCTCACCCTGCCTTGAGCCCGGGCCAACTGAAGGGCGCACTGCTCGTCGCCGGAACCACGTCGGATGCTGGGAAGAGCGTGCTCGTTGCCGGCTTGTGCCGGATGCTGGCGCGTCGCGGTGTCCGGGTGGCGCCGTTCAAAGCCCAGAACATGTCCAACAATTCCGTCGTCACCCTCGACGGCGGCGAAATCGGACGTGCGCAGGCGCTGCAGGCCGCCGCGTGTGGACTGGAACCGAGCGTGCGTTTCAACCCGGTGCTGCTCAAACCGGGGAGTGATCGGACGTCCCAGCTGGTGGTGCGCGGCCGCGCCGTCACTTCCGTCGGTGCCCGCGACTACATCGAGCACCGCGACCATCTCCGGGTGGTGGTGGCCGAGGAACTGGCGTCCCTGCGGAACGAGTTCGACGTGGTGATCTGTGAGGGCGCGGGCTCACCCGCCGAGATCAACTTGCGGGCAACGGATCTGGCCAACATGGGTCTTGCCCGCGCCGCCCGGATTCCGGTGCTCGTGGTCGGCGACATCGACCGCGGTGGAGTGCTGGCCCACCTCTTCGGCACGGTGGCTGTGCTCTCGCCCGAAGATCAGGCGTTGATCGCCGGCTTCGTCGTCAACAAGTTCCGCGGCGACGTGTCGTTGCTGACCCCGGGCCTCGAGCAGTTGACTGCCCTGACCGGCCGGCCGACCCTCGGTGTCATTCCGTTCGCGGACGACCTGTGGCTGGACGCGGAAGATTCGCTCGGCGTCGTGGGCGACGCCCCCGTCGGGCGTCCCGGACCGCCGGTGGGAAGCGAATGGCTGCGAGTGGCGGCGATCCGCCTGCCACGAATTTCCAACTCGACGGATGTGGAAGCGCTGGCGTGCGAACCCGGAGTTTCGGTTCGCTGGGTCAACGATCCTTCCCGCCTGCAGGATGCCGACCTGATCGTCCTGCCCGGCAGCAAGTCGACGGTGTCGGACCTCGAGTGGATGCAGCGCAACGGAATTGCCGATGCCGTGGTGGCGCAGGCGAATCTCGGCCGCCCGGTACTCGGCGTCTGCGGCGGCTACCAGATGCTCGGCTCGGTGATCGTCGACGACGTCGAATCCGGTCGCGGCCAGACCCCGGGTCTGGGACTGCTCGACCTCGAGGTGGAGTTCGCGGCAGATAAAGTGCTGGGCCGGGTCACCGGTGACGCGTACGGGGTCCCGGTCGACGGTTACGAGATACACCACGGTCGGGTCCGGCGTAACGGTGATCAGCCGCTGCTCTACGCGAGCACCGGGGCGGCGGAGGGGAGTATCCGCGGAGCTGTCTACGGAACGCACTGGCACGGTCTGCTCGAGAACGATCGATTCCGCCGTCTACTCCTCGACGATGTCGCGGAGCATTCGGGTCGAACCGGCTTCGTCCCCGCCCCCGACACCGACGTGGCCGCCGTGCGGGTCGCGCAGCTCGACCTGTTGGCTGATCTCGTCGAGAAGCACGTGGATGTGGGCGCCCTGGACACCTTGATCGGTGAAGGTGCCCCGGAGGGGCTGGCCACCATCGGCTCCCGCCTCTCTTTCTAGGCAGTTGCCCGCGCACGATCAGCCATGTTCCGATCTGCCGAACCAGCGTTGTGAACCGGACCGGATAAGGGTGCGAGCGCAAGGCGGCGCGGATCGCGTAGGTTTTCTGCCATGGAACTGACACACGTGGCTGTGGGAGACGGAGACTGTACAGTTCGGCTCGACGGGCCGTCGACCAGGCACGCTGTCCTGCTGCTGCCCGGTGCGGGGGACGCCCCGGACGTCTACGACGATGTGTGCGCCCGCCTGCACAATTCGGATCTGCGCACCATCGTGCCCGAGTCCATCGAGGGACTCGACGACTCCGCTGTGATGGGGCTGCTCGACGAGCTGAAGGTGGGATGGGTCAACCTCGTGGGAAGCCGCGAGGGTGCCGAGCTCGCCTGGACGCTCGCCGCTCGCCAGTTCGGGCGCTTCGCCAGTCTCGTCGTTGCCGATCGGGGTCACCCGGCGGCGCCCGACGACAAAGGTGTGGTCCGCGAGGCGGGATGCCCACCGGTGGAACTCCCGACCACCGTGATGGTCGGAAGCCCCACGCGGCGAGCCGAGGCCGATGCGAGTGGTCGCTTCGTCTACTCGGATTTCCGCGTCGTGGAACTCGACGGTGTCACCAATGTCCCGGCCTCCGCGGCCGCCGCGCTCGCCACCGAGATCGTTCTCCGCACCAGCCCCTGGTAGTCGAGCGCCGAGTCGATTACAGGCCGCTGTCGTCGACGTCGAGCCCGAGCAGGGCGTTCTCGACGACCTCGGGGAGAGCCGGGTGTATCCAGTACTGGCCCCGAGCCAACCGGTGTGCCGTCACATCGAAACTCATGGCCTGGATCAAGGGCTGGATCACCGTGGAGGCCTGTGCGCCGATCACATGTGCGCCCAGCAGTCGCCCGGTGCCACGCTCGGCGATGATCTTGCAGAAACCCTCGTCGTCTTCCATGGCCCACCCGTAGGCGACGTCGCCGTAAGCCTGAATCTTCACAGTGACGTCCCAGCCCGCGTCCCGAGCCTCGCGCTCGGTGAGCCCGACGTGGGCGATCTGCGGGTCGGTGAACACAGCCGCGGGCACGACACGATGGTCGGTGCGGCGCAGGCCCGACGTGTCCTGCCACGCGTCCCGCAGCAGGTTGTGCTGGACGACGCGCGCTTCGTGGTTGGCAACGTGCTTGAGCTGATAGGGCGACGAGACGTCGCCGAGCGCAAACACCCCCTCGGCGCTGGTGCGCTGGAACTCGTCGACGACGACGCGCCCCTGGTCGAGGTCGATGCCGCCGGCGGCCGCATCGATCACGTCCCCGTTGGATCGACGGCCGGTGGCCACGAGGAGGGCGTCGCCCGCCACGACCCGTCCGTTGTCGAGTTCCACTGCGACCCCGGCACCGTCCGGGCGCACCGACGCCACCGTCCGGCCACGGTGCACATCCCACTTCGAGACCGCCAGATCCGTGAACCGACGGGCCACGTCGTCGTCCAGATGGCGCAACAGGTGCTCGCCCCGCGAGATCAGCGACACCCGCGTGCCCAGTGCCGAGAACACGTGCGCGAACTCCGCGGCGATGAAACCGGCTCCGATGATCACCAGGCGCTCGGGGAGCTCTGGGAGCCGCATGATGTCGTCGTTGGTGTAGTACGGCACCCCCGAACTGCGCACGACGTCCGGGATGATCGGCCGCGATCCCGCAGCGACGACCACCTGATCCGCGGTGATGACCTCACCTGCTCCGGTGTCGATCGTCCGCGGCCCGACGAAGGACGCGTGCCCGCGGAAGAGCGTCGTGTTCGGGGTGTCTTCCGCGCGGTAGCGCTCACCGCCTGCGGAGATGGGATCGATGCGGCCGAAGACCCTTTTGACGATGTCGGGCCAGCGCACACCCTCGAGCTGGGCGTCGACGCCGAATTTCGCGGTATCGGTGACCGTGCGGGCCACTTCGGCGGCGTAGACGAACATCTTGGTCGGAATGCACCCGACGTTCAGGCACGTCCCGCCGAACGTGCCCTTCTCGAGGAGAGCGATCTTCTTGTCTGAAAAGCGTTCGTCGGGAAGGGAATTGCCCGACCCGGAGCCGATGATGGCGAGATCGAAGTGGGTCATCGCGGCGCCTCCGCGGAATTGTGGCCGTGCAGCCAGTCGAGCCAGAGGTCCACCTCGGCGAACGCTTGGGCGCGAGGTTCGTCCGAAGACAGGAAGACGTCGTGCCTGGCGCCCGGAATGGGCACTATCGTCGTGCGGTCGCCGAGACACCCGGCCCACCGGGCGATCTGCCGGACATCGAGGACTGCATCGGCTGTGTCGACCTGAGGGTCGTATCTCGGTGCGAAGTACGACGCCTTGGAACGCAGAATCAGCGCAGGAACACCGATATCGAGACCCCGGTGCAGTTGCGCATGCCCGCGGCGCACGGCGCGGAGCCAGCCGAAGGTGACGGGAAAGCCGCCCAGCGGTTTCCAGTCCAGGTTGTAGTTCCAGATTCCGTTGCCGTCGACGTGGAGACTCACCCCGTAGGTGTCGAGGGTGGTCTTCGGAACGATCGACTTCCGCTTGACACGGCCCAGTGCGTCGACGGCCACCGTTCCCACATTTCGCAGGTACGACGGCCCCTGCAGGTCGAACCACGGGCTGTTCAGGATGACGCCGCTGACGCCGAGGGCCGCGGTGCCGCCGGCCTTCTTCTGCCGTCGGTGCAGCCACAGCGGGAGCACGAGTCCCCCGGTGGAGTGCGCGACCAGCAGGACCTGGCCCTCGCCGGTCGCCTCGCGCACGACGCGGAGCGCTTCGTCGAGTTCGGCGTCGTACAGCGTGAGGTCGGACACGAAGTGCGCCGTCTGACCGGGCTTGAGGGAACGACCACACTTGCGCAGGTCCAGGGCGAAGAAGGCGTATCCCTGGTCGGCGAAGTGCTCGGCCAGGTGCTTCTGGAAGAAGTAGTCGGTGAACCCGTGCACGTAGAGCACGGCCCGGCCGGTCCGCTTCGTCTCCTGTGCAGGCTGGTAACGGATCAACGTTGCCTCGACCTCACCTTCACCGTCGGGATCGGTACCGAGGGGGATGGTCAACTGCTGATATCCGTCGCCGAGGACGTCGGGAGCCCATGTAGTCACAGATCACAATCTAATGGGCGATCCCGGGCCGCGGGGAGGGGCACAATTGGGGCAGGTAACTTCCGCTCATACGCGCGGGTAACCTATGCGGCGAACACGGCAGGCGGATGCGCGCACGGCAAATGGACAAGGAAGTCGATTCTCCAGTGTCAGATCAGAACGCGGTAGAGACGAAGACGGATGTAGTGCTGGTGGGCGCGGGCATCATGAGCGCGACGTTGGGGGCGATCCTGCGGCAGGTGCAGCCCGACTGGTCGATCACCACCTTCGAACGGCTCGACGCCGTCGCGGCCGAGAGCAGCGACCCGTGGAACAACGCCGGCACCGGTCACTCCGCGTTGTGTGAACTCAACTACACACCCGAGAACCCCGACGGCACCGTCGAGATCGCGAAGGCCGTCAACGTCAACGAGCAGTTCCAGGTGTCGCGCCAGTTCTGGGCGCACGCCGTGGAGAACGGCGTCCTGACCAAGCCGAAGGAATTCATCAACCCGATTCCCCACGTCAGCTTCGTGCACGGCGAGGCCAACGTGAAGTATCTGCGCGCCCGTTACGACGCGCTCGCCGGACACCCTCTCTTCGCGGGCATGGAATACGTGGAGGATCCGGTCGAGTTCGCCCGCCGCCTGCCGTTGATGGCGAAGGGCCGCGACTACAGCGATCCGATCGCGCTGAACTGGACCGAGAACGGCACCGACGTCGACTTCGGTGCCCTCACCAAGCAGCTTCTCGGCTACGTCGGTGCATCCGGCGGCATCGTGCATTTCGGTCACGAGGTCACCGATCTCACCAAGCAGTCCGACGGCAGCTGGGTCGTCAAGGTCACCAACCGTCGCAACGGTGCCAAAAAGGTGGTGCGCAGCAAGTTCGTCTTCGTCGGCGCCGGCGGCGGTGCCCTGCATCTCCTGCAGAAGTCGGGTATCTCCGAGGCCAAGGGCTTCGGCGGATTTCCGGTCAGCGGAGCCTTCCTGCGCTGCACCAATCCGGAACTCATCGACCAGCACCGCGCCAAGGTGTACGGCAAGGCTGCCGTGGGCGCTCCGCCCATGTCGGTGCCGCACCTCGATACCCGGGTGATCGGTAGCAAGCCCGGACTGCTGTTCGGCCCTTACGCCGGCTGGTCACCCAAATTCCTCAAGGAAGGTCGCGTCACCGACCTCCCCGGTTCGGTCAAGCCCGACAACCTTCTGTCGATGCTCGGCGTCGGTGTCAGTGAACTCGGCCTGGTCAAATACCTGATCAGCGAGCTCACGAAGTCGGAGGCCGGACGGATCGACACGCTGCGCGAGTTCGTACCCAAGGCCGTCGGCAAGGATTGGGAACTGATCACCGCCGGCCAGCGTGTCCAGGTCATCCGGCGGGCCAAGGGCAAGGGCGGTGTCCTCGAGTTCGGCACCGCCGTGGTCAACGCCGCGGACGGCAGCATCGCCGGTCTGCTCGGTGCGTCTCCCGGCGCGTCCACGGCTGTGCCGGCCATGCTCGACGTGCTCGAGCGCTGCTTCCCGGACCGGTACGAGTCCTGGAAGCCGAAGCTGCAGGAAATGGTGCCGTCGCTCGGGGTGAAGCTCACTGACGAACCGGGGCTGTTCGCGCAGGTCTGGGAGCACACGTCCAAGGTCCTTCAGCTCGATACCATCGCGGTGGAAGAGGCCTCGGTCGCCGCGGTCTGATGGCGACGGGCGGGCTCGGCTGCGGGGGCGCGCCGAGCGGGCCTGTGCCATAGTTGCTTGTCATGACGGCAACTGCAGCACTGAAGCGTTCGTGGGCACTCGATCTCGACAACAAGACGCTCTATGAGTTGCTGAAGCTTCGAGTCGAGGTGTTCGTCGTGGAGCAGGCCTGCCCGTACCCGGAGCTGGACGGGCAGGATCTGCTGGCGGAGACGCGCCATTTCTGGTTGGAGCAGGACGGCCAGGTGGTCTGCACACTCCGGCTGCTCGAGGAGCACGGCGACGGCACCACCTCGTTCCGCATCGGGCGACTGTGCACGTCGCGGCCCGCGCGTGGGCAGGGCCATACCACTCGTCTCCTGCGGGCGGCGCTCGCAGAGGTGGGGTCCGCACCCTGCCGGATCAACGCCCAGACCTACCTGGTGGATATGTATGCGAAGCACGGATTCACCCCGGATGGCGAGGAGTTCGTCGAGGACGGTATCCCGCACGTGCCCATGAAGCGTGGTGGCGGGGCGCCCCGCGATGCGGGGGATACGGCGTCGGTATCGAATGCGCAGGGTGCCCCGTCGACGGCGGGCCGGTGAGCGCCGACTAGGGTCGGCGAGAGAATGTCCGCGGGGAAGTCCTGTTCCAATCAGGCGCGGTCCCGCCACTGTGACGGATCTCTGATTCGCTGCTGCCACGGGCGCGGCGAATCGGAAGTCCCAGCCAGATCGCCGCGGCATTCGTACCAGCCAACAGCTCTCGGCGAGGAAACCGGGGCGTGAAGGGATGCATCGTGCGCACGAACCGTGACGTGGACCAGTCTCCACGGGACTCCTCGACGGGTTTCCCGTTCAGTGCGGTGGTTGGCCAGGACCAGCTGCGTCTGGCGCTCGTCCTGTGCGCCGTCCACCCGGGCATCGGCGGCGTCCTGGTGCGGGGCGAGAAGGGCACGGCCAAGTCGACGGTCGTCCGGGCGCTCACCACGTTGTTGCCGGCGGTCCGTGACGAGAACGGCCCGCGGCCCGCGCGGCTGGTCGAGTTGCCGGTGGGAGCCACCGAAGACCGTGTTGTCGGTTCGCTCGACCTCGAGAAAGTCTTGCGCGACGGTGAACGCGCCTTTCGTCCGGGCCTGCTGTCCGCTGCCCATCAGGGCGTTCTCTATGTCGATGAAGTGAACCTGCTGCACGATCATCTGGTCGACGTTCTTCTCGACGCCGCAGCGATGGGCCGGGTACATATCGAGCGGGACGGCATCTCCCACTCGCATCCGGCGCGGTTCGTTCTGGTGGGCACCATGAATCCGGAAGAAGGCGAACTGCGGCCGCAGCTTCTGGACCGTTTCGGCCTCGCTGTCGATGTCGCTGCGTCGCGTGACGTCGATGTGCGGATGGAGGTGGTGCGGCGGCGCCTCGACTTCGAACGCGACCCGCAGACGTTCGCCGCTCGCTATGCCGAGCAGGATCACGCTCTGGCCACCGCCATCCTGGAAGCCCGCAATCGACTCGATTCGGTGGAGCTCGACGACACCGAACTGCGCCGGATCGCGTTCCTCTGCGCCTCGTTCGACGTCGACGGTATGCGCGCCGATCTCGTCCTCGCTCGCACGGCCACCGCGCACGCCGCCTGGCGCGGTGCGGACGCCGTGACGGCAGAGGACGTGCGGGTTGCTGCGGAGTTGACGCTGCCGCACCGGCGCAGGCGGGACCCGTTCGACGAGCCGGGCCTCGACCAGGATCAACTCGACGAGGCGTTGCGTCAGGCCGACGAGGACACCAGGGCGGCGGCCGACGAACCGCCCGCCGAAGCACCGTCGAGCGAGGATTCGTCCGAGCCGACCGCGGGCGGGGCCGCGGAGGATCCCGACGGACCCGACGACCCGGGCGGACCCGGGGGCGGAGCGCCGCCGCCGGACCGGCCTGCCGGGCCGGCGGGCTCGCAGTTCACCACCAAGCTGCTCGAGATTCCCGGTGTCGGTGAAGGCGCGCCGGGTCGGCGCTCGCGTTCCCGCTCGTCGCGTGGTCGAGCGGTACGGGCGGCGAGCGAGCAAGGGCACGGCCTGCACCTCGTGGGCACGCTGTTCGCGGCAGCGGAACGGCAGGCCGCTCGCGGACGCACGGCCGGCCGGATGATTCTCGACTCGGCCGACCTGCGAGGCGCTGTCCGAGAAGGCCGCGAGGGAAACCTCGTGGTGTTTGTCGTGGACGCGTCCGGCTCGATGGCGGCGCGAGATCGGCTGTCCGCGGTCACCGGGGCCGTCGTCTCCCTCCTGCGCGATGCCTATCAGCGCCGGGACAAGGTGGCCGTCATCACCGTGCGTGGACGAGACGCCGAATTGGTTCTGCCACCGACATCGTCGGTGGACATCGCGGTCCGTCGGCTGCGCGGGATGCGCACCGGCGGTAAATCGCCTCTGGCGGAGGGCTTTCTGCGGGCTCGGCAGGTGGTAGTGCGTGAGCGGCTCCGTGACCCGCAACGGCGGGCGCTCGTGGTCACACTCACCGACGGACGGGCCACGGGCGGCAAGGACGCTCTGCACCGCGCCAGAGTGGCGGCAGGGTTGCTCGCCGACAGTGCAGTCGCCACGGTGGTGGTGGATTGCGAGACCGGAATGGTCCGGCTCGGTCTGGCGGCAGAACTCGCCCGGCATCTGCGTGGCGGGTACGTCCGACTCGGTGAACTCTCCGCGCAGCACGTCGCAGGTGTCGTTCGCGCTGCGGCATAACGATATTCGACGTAACGGAACCGGCATACAAGAAGCCGGGTGTTATCGAACGGTAGGAGAGTAGGACATGCCCAAGGGTGTTCCCGAGAACGTCCCGAACGACGGCCTCACCACACGGCAGCGAAGGAACGCACCGATACTCGCGGTCCACACCGGCCCGGGTAAGGGAAAATCCACCGCGGCTTTCGGGATGGCGTTGCGTGCGTGGAACCAGGGCTTCGATGTCGGGGTGTTCCAGTTCGTGAAGAGCGCCAAGTGGAAGGTCGGGGAGGAGGCGGCGTTCCGTGCCTTGGGGCAACTTCACGAGGACACCGGGGTCGGCGGCGCCGTCCAATGGCACAAGATGGGTGAGGGCTGGTCGTGGGCGCGGAAGCACGGCTCCGAGGAAGACCATGCCGCGGCCGCTGCCGAGGGATGGCGTGAAATCGCCCGGCGGCTCGCTGCCGAGGAACACCGTTTCTATGTGCTCGACGAGTTCACCTATCCCCTCAAGTGGGGGTGGGTGGACGTCGACGAGGTCGTCGCAGTACTGCGTGACCGGCCGGGTGCACAGCACGTCGTCATCACCGGCAGGGATGCCCCACAGGCGTTGATCGACGCGGCCGACCTCGTGACGGAAATGACGAAGATCGCCCATCCGATGGACGCGGGCCGCAAGGGCCAGCGAGGCATCGAGTGGTGACTGCGCACTCCGCGGTTCCCGCCGTAGTCATTGCGGCCCCTGCCTCGGGGAGCGGAAAGACGACAGTCGCCACGGGCTTGATGGGTGCGCTGGGTCAGTCGGGAAATGCGGTGGCGCCGTTCAAGGTCGGCCCCGACTACATCGATCCCGGCTACCATGCCTTGGCCGCGGGTCGGCCCGGACGCAATCTCGACCCGGTGATGGTGGGAGCCAACCGAATCGGCCCGCTCTACCGTCACGGGAGCACCGAGTGCGACATCGCCGTGGTCGAGGGTGTCATGGGATTGTTCGACGGCAAGATCGACGCCGCGTCTGCGGAGCCGTCGGCCGAGGGATCGACAGCACAGGTCGCGGCACTGCTCGGCGCTCCCGTCGTGCTGGTGGTCGATGCCCGCGGGCACAGCCAGTCTCTGGCCGCTGTGCTTCACGGATTTTCGACGTACGACGCGTCGGTGCGCATCGGCGGTGTGATCCTCAACCGGGTCGGAAGCGCCCGGCACGAGGAGGTGCTGAGACAGGCCAGCGAGCGCGTCGGACTCCCCGTGCTGGGCGCGGTTCCCCGGATGGCGGAACTGGAAGTGCCGAGCCGGCATCTCGGCCTCATTCCCGCTGCCGAACACGGCGCCGCTGCCATGCAGGCCGTGGAGGCGATGACACGGCTGGCCGCCCGGCATCTCGATCTGGCTGCGATCCGGGCGCTCGCACGCTCTGCGATCGACGGACCGGCGTGGGATCCCACCGTCGAGGTGGGTGAGGTGCCCGCCGGTGCTCGCCCGACGGTGGCGATCGCCGGCGGCCGGGCCTTCACTTTCGGGTACGCCGAACATCGAGAACTGCTCGCGGCGGCCGGGGCGCGCGTCGTGACCTTCGACCCACTGCACGACGAACTGCCCGCGGACACGGCCGGAGTCGTCCTTCCGGGCGGCTTCCCGGAAGAGCATGCCGCCGCGCTCGCCGGGAACGGGCGCCTCCTCGCACAGATACGCGCTTTGGCCGACGGCGGCGCACCGATACACGCCGAATGCGCCGGACTGCTGTATCTCGCGCGCAGCCTCGACGGTTCGGCGATGGCATCGGTCATCGATGTCGACGCCTCGTTCGGCTCACGCCTGACTCTGGGCTACCGCGATGCGGTGGCATTGACCGATTCGCCCCTCTTCGCTGCGGGCGAGCGGGTGGTGGGGCACGAATTCCATCGAACGTCGCTCACCCGGGCAGAGGCGTCCGGCTATACGCCGGCGTGGGGATGGCGGCCGTGGGACGGTGCACCTGCGCGCGAAGGTTTCGCCGGTGGGGGCATTCACGCGTCGTACCTTCACACGCATCCGGCGGGACACCCCACCGCTGTCGCGCGGTTCGTGAGCGCCGCCCGCGACTTCGCCGACCATGGTTGAGGTCTGCGTGGGCGTCGGGTTCCGCACGAGTGCGTCGAGCGCCGACATCGTCTCGGCGGTGCGCGCGGCGTTGGAGTCCGCGAACGTCGAGGCGCCCGTGACATTGATCTGCCTGGGCACTCTCGACCGCAAGGCGAACGAGCCTGCCGTCGTGGGTGCGGCCGCGGTACTCGGGGTTCCGGTCCTCGGATTCGACACCGGAGATCTCGCTGCCGTCGTCGTCCCACACCCGTCCGGCGTGGTGCATGCACGCACCGGTTCGCCGAGTATCGCGGAGGCGGCGGCGGTACTGAGCGCCGGCGGCGGGCCACTGATCATTCCCAAACGGTCCGCGAATGGCGTCGTCGTCGCGGCAGCCCGTAAAGTTTCGTAGGTTCGAGACAAGACTTACCGGAAAATCTGGAGAAACGGGGATAGCGCGTGACTGCCGCCACCGGAGACGAGACCAACTACCTGGTCGGCCTCAATTTGACCGATCGCCGTGTGGTCGTGATCGGTGGCGGAAGCGTCGCACAGCGTCGACTGGGCCTGCTCATCGCATCGGGAGCACGCGTGCATCTGATCAGCCGCGCCGTCACTCCCGCGGTCGAGGGGATGGCGACCTCCGGTCAGATCACCCTGGAACTGCGCGACTACCGGGACGGTGACCTCGACGGCGCCTGGTATGCCATCGCCTGCACGGACGAACCCGACACCAATGCGGCGATCGTCGCCGAGGCCGAACGGAACAGGGTGTTCTGTGTCCGGGCAGACAACGCCCGGTACGGCACAGCCGTCACCCCGGCCAGTGCAGGCTACGACGGCTTGAGCATCGGTGTGCTGGCGGGCGGCGATCACCGCCGCTCCGCGGCCGTGAGAAACGCCCTGGTGGAAGGCTTGCAGTCCGGAGTCGTTCCCGACACCGACGAGGCGCCCGCAGCCGGTGTGGCGCTGGTAGGCGGAGGTCCCGGTGACCCCGACCTCATCACCGTCCGCGGCCGCCGACTGCTGTCGCGCGCCGACGTCGTGGTGGCCGATCGTCTGGCGCCGCCGGAGCTTCTGGCCGAACTCGGTCCCGATGTCGACGTGATCGATGCTGCGAAGATTCCGTACGGCCGCGCGATGGCGCAGGAAGCTATCAACGCGGCCCTGATCGACAACGCCAAGGCGGGCAAGTTCGTGGTTCGTCTCAAAGGCGGCGACCCCTACGTGTTCGGACGGGGGTACGAAGAGCTCGAGGCGTGCGCCGCAGCAGGGGTCCCCGTCACGGTGGTCCCCGGTATCACCAGCGCGATCTCGGTCCCGTCGGCCGCCGGAATTCCGGTGACCCACCGAGGAGTCACCCACGAGTTCGTGGTCGTGAGCGGGCATGTGGCTCCCGACCATCCCGATTCTCTCGTCGACTGGTCGGCGCTGGCGCGGCTGAAGGGCACCATCGTGTTGCTGATGGCGGTCGAACGCATCGACGCGTTCGCGACGGTCCTGATGGCGGGCGGCCGGCCCGTAAACACCCCGGTCACCGTCATCCAGGAGGGCACACTGCGCACTCAGCGCACGCTCCGCGCGGATCTGCAGAGTGTCGCGGCCCGGGTGAAAGAAGAGCAGATTCGGCCGCCCGCCATCGTGGTCATCGGACCGGTGGCAGGGTTTAGCGTGGACGCTGGGTAACGTGAACGCTCGTGTCTGATTCCCGAGTGCCGAAATCTGCTTCAGTGAACTCTGCGGCAGATGCCCCAGCGGTCCCGGCCGCGGCGACCCGTGTGCTGGGTCTCGCCATCATCGTCCTGAGCGGATTGCAGATGATGGTGGTCCTCGACGGGACCGTCGCCAACCTGGCCCTGGCCCCCCTGCAGGCAGACCTCGGTCTCACCGACAGCGGCCGCAACTGGGTGCTGACCTCCTATGCATTGGCGTTCGGTGGGCTCATGCTCCTCGGGGGCCGGCTCGGGGACGCCTTCGGCCGGAAGAAGATGTTCATCGGCGGCGTCGCACTCTTCACCGTCGCCTCCTTGTTGTGCGGCCTCGCGGTCAACGAATTCATGCTGATCGGTGCCCGCTTCCTGCAGGGTGTGGGTGCTGCGGTGGCCTCGCCCACCGCGCTGGCCCTGGTAGCCACGACGTTCGCCGCCGGTCCCGCTCGCAACCAGGCCATTGCGATCTTCGCTGCAATGACCGGGATCGGATCGATCGCGGGGCTGATCATCGGCGGTGCACTCACCGAAGTGTCGTGGCGGTTGATCTTCCTCATCAACGTGCCCATCGGTGTGGTCATCGTGCTGTTCGCCTTCACGGCGTTGAAAGAGACGGCCGGTGAGCGCCTGGCGCTCGACGTACCGGGCGCCGTTCTGGCGACGGTCGCGGCAACCGGTGTGGTGTTCGCTCTCACCGAGGGACCGGAACTCGGGTGGACCAGTCCCTTCGTGATCGGTGCGCTCATCGCGGGTCTGCTGCTGTTCGTCGCGTTCCTGTATGTCGAGCGCACCGCCGACAACCCGTTGCTTCCCTTCTCGCTGTTCACCGACAAGAACAGGGTGGCCACCTTCGTCGCCATCTTCTTCGCAGGCGCCGTGATGTTCACAGTCGCCGCCTTCGTGGCGCTGTTCGTCCAGGACATTCTCGGTTACAGCCCACTCGAAGCGGGCCTGGCCTTCATCCCGTTCGCGTTCGGTCTGGGAGCCGCGGCCTTCGTGGCGTCGAAACTCGCCGTCCGCATCCAGCCGCGCTGGCTGGTGATCGCCGGGGCGGCCATCATGGTGGTGGGCCTGCTCTACGGTTCCACCCTGGACGCGTCGGCGACGTATCCGGCCAACCTGTTCGTGCCGGTCGTGGGAATCGGTTTCGGTGTCGGACTTGCCGTCGTTCCGCTTCCTCTGTGCGCCATCGCGGGAGTGCCGGAAACCGAGATCGGACCGGTGGCCGCCATTGCTCAGGTCGCGCAGACGCTCGGCGGCCCGCTCGCCCTCGCTCTCATCGGGGCGATGGCGACATCCCGGACGCTGTCCCTCGGTGGGGTGTCGGGCAAGATCGCCGACATGACGCCGGTGCAGATCACTGCGCTCGGTGAGGGCTACACCTTCGCCCTGGTAGGCAGCGCCGTCTGTGCGCTGATCGCCGGTCTGGCGGCACTGTTCATCCGGTTCACCCCGCAACAGGTTGCGCAGGCACAAGCGGCCGAAAAGGCAGCGCAGCAGTCCTGACTCGCCCTCCCCGGGCGTGCGGGCGAAAAGATCCGCAATCGCTGTGCCCGGCGTTCTGTAACTGTCTAGGGTCATTTATATGGATGACCGGGTAACAGACACTGCAGCGGTCGGCGTCGTTCCGGAGGACAGCGTGCGGCACGTCCGCACGGTGATCATCGGCAGTGGTTTCGCGGGACTCGGTGCGGCTATACGACTGAGCAAGGACGGGCGGGATGACTTCCTCGTCCTCGAGCGGGACGGTGATGTCGGGGGCACCTGGCGCGACAACACCTATCCCGGCGCGGCCTGTGACGTGCCCTCGCACCTGTACTCCTACTCGTTCGCACTCAACCCCGAATGGTCACGTTCGTTTTCGGCACAACCGGAGATCCAGCACTACATTCGCAGGGTTGCGCGTCAGTACAACGTCCTCGGAAAGCACGTCTTCGACTGCGACGTGACCGAGGCCCGCTGGAATTGCGGCGTCTCACGGTGGGAGCTCACCACCAACCGCGGCCACTTCTCCGCGGACACCGTGATCTGCGCGTTCGGGGCGCTGGCCGAGCCCTCTCTGCCGAGCATTCCCGGGATCGAAGTATTCGACGGCGAGATCTTCCACTCGGCGCAATGGAATCACGATGCCGACCTCACCGGCACACGCGTGGCAGTGATCGGCACGGGAGCATCGGCAATTCAAATCGTTCCTGCCATCGTCGACCAAGTGCAACACCTGGACGTGTATCAGCGCACCGCCCCCTGGTTGCTGCCGCGATTCGACCGGGCCTATACCCGGATCGAGCGGTGGGCCTTCCACCACGTGCCCGGCGTCCAGCGACTGCTCCGCGCCGCAATCTACGGAGGCCGGGAAGTGCAGGTGGTCGGCCTCGCCAAGGCGCCCGTCTTCATGAAACCGCTGGAATGGCTGGCGCGCATGAAGATCCGGACGGAGATCAAGGACCCGGCCCTGCGTGAGAAAGTCACTCCGAACTTCCGGATCGGCTGCAAGAGAATGCTGATTTCCAACGACTACTACGCGGCCCTCGACCGGGACGACGTCGAACTCGTCACCGACCCGATCGCGGAGATACGAGAGCATGCGGTGGTGACGAGGGACGGCACCGTGCGTCCGGTGGATGCCATCGTCATCGCGACCGGATTCCAGGTGACGGATTCACCGATGTTCGAGGTCATCTTCGGGCGGGACGGACGCAGTCTGGCGCAGGTTTTCGGTGAGGCCGGTATGCAGGCCTACAAGGGCGCGACTGTCGCCAACTTCCCCAACATGTTCTTTCTCGTCGGACCCAACACGGGGCTCGGCCACACGTCGATGGTGTACATGATCGAATCACAGATCAACTACGTCGCCGATGCCATTGCGGCGTTGGAGCAGAACGGACTTCGCACGGTCGAGGTACGCAAGGAGGTTCAGGACGATTACAACCGGGACCTTCAGGAGAAGCTGTCGAACAGCGTCTGGATGACGGGCGGATGCGCCAGCTGGTACCTCGATCGGCACGGCAACAACACCACACTGTGGCCCGACTTCACCTTCAAATTCCGCCGCCAGACACAGCGTTTCGACATCGCAGCCTACGAGGTGTCCGCCGACGCGGGTACGCCGGTGGGGTAGCGGCAGGCCACCGCAGACTGTCCTGATGCCGCCTGCCTCAGTGGCGAACGGGCCGGTACCGGCGAACAGGTCTGCCCGCGCCCCCGTACTCCAGGCGTACTTCGAGCAAACCCTCGGCCAGGTAATGCTCGAGGTACCTGCGCACGCTCACCCGGGACAGTCCCGCGAGCTCGGCGCATTCCATGGACGACAACTCGCCCCGCTCCTGCACGATCTCGAGGACCAACTTGCCGGTTTCGGCGCTGAGCCCCTTGGGGAGGCGGCCCGGGTCGGCGTTCTTGCCTGCGCTGCCGAACAGGGAGTCGATCAACGACTGATCCGCGCCGGATTGTGATTCGAGTGCCCGTGCCCGCTGCCGGAAGTTCTCGAGCTTCTCCTGCAGGTGGGCGTACTCGAACGGTTTCACCAGGTAGTCGGAGGCGCCGCCGTGCAGTGCGCGGCTGACGGTGTCGATCTCTCTTGCAGCGGTGATCATGATCACGCCGACCGGATTTCCCTCCGCCCGGAGGGACTGGAGGACATCGAGTCCGGACATGTCCGGCAAGTACACGTCGAGAAGCACGAGATCCGGCCGACGAGAGCGCACGGCATCGAGGGCGTCGGCCGCGGTCCGCGCGACTGCGACGGTGGTGAACCCCGGCGTCTTGTCGACGAACCGGCGGTGTATCTCCGCGACCATGAAGTCGTCGTCGACGACCAGCACCTCATACATCGTTCCGCCGAACGGTCATGGTCGGAGAGTCTAACTACGGGGAACGTGGACGGTGAACAAAGCGCCTCCGGTGCCGGGCGCGTCCGACACGGATGCGAATCCGCCGTGCTGCGCGCTGACCAGTCGCACCAGGGCCAGCCCGATCCCGCGACCTCCTGGCACCCCTGTCTTGGACGTGACTCCCCGGGAGAAGATTTCCTCGCGCATCGACTCGGGTACCCCGGGGCCCGAGTCGGCGACCTCGATCAAAATGCCGTCGCCGTCCGTGATTCGAATCGATATCGTCGCGTGCGGTCTGCCTTCGGACACGTCGACGGCATTGTCGATGAGATTCCCGACCACGGTGATGACGTCGGTCGCGAGCTCTGGGTCGAGGGCGTGCAGGCGTGAATCGGGCTCGAGTGTCAGAGACACTCCGGTCTCCGCCGCCAACGAGGTCTTCGCGATCAGGAGGGCGGCCACGGCGGGATCGGAAATCCTTTGCGTCACCGCGTCGCTGATCTCTGCTCGGCGTCGAGTGAGGGTTCCGACGAATTCGGTGACGGCGTCGTAGTCACCGAGCTGAGTGAGTCCCGAGATGGTGTGCAACTGGTTGGCGAATTCGTGCGTCTGCGCGCGCAGCGTGTCGGTGACGCTCTTGTGGGACGACAGCTGGCTCTGCATCGACGCCAGCTCGGTGCTGTCGCGCATGGTGGTGACGGTGCCGATCTTGTGGCCCTGGCTGGTAGCGGCCCGCCGGCTGAGCGCCAGCATGCGCGAGGACGTCGAGAGCACCACGTCACGGCCGTCCTCGCCGGTGAGGAGATACCGCCGGACGCCCGGGTCGAGTGGGACGTCGTCGACGTGCCTGCCGACGACGTCACCGCTGAGGTCGAGTAGTTCCTGGGCGCTGTCGTTGAGGAGCGTGATGATGCCGTCGGTGTTCACCGCCACCACGCCCTCACGGATGCTGTGAAGCAGGGCCTCCCGGTGGTCGGCGAGACTGGCGATCTCGGCGATCTCCAGCCCCCGGGTGTGTGTCTTGATTCTGCGTGAGAGAAGCCACGAACCGAGAAGTCCCAGCCCGGCGCCGATCCCGAGGTAGAGGAGCAGCCGCGCACCGGCACTGCTGAGCAGGGCCCAGGTCGACGGGTAGTCGTCGCTGACCGATACTGCTGCCAGGACGTCACCGGTGGCAGTGAGGATAGGAACGTGGCCGACGATGGCGCGCCGGTCGTCGACCACGACATCACCCGACCAGGCGCGGCCGGTCAGCACGTCGCTGCCGCCGAGTTCCGCGGGCAGCCCGATCCGGGTGGGGTCGGAGGACACTGCCGTCACCCCTTCGGGTGTGACGATCTCCGCCAATGTCGCGCCCGACAGATTGACTGCCCGATCCACTTCGGGGGCGAGGACTCGCTCGACCGACGGGTCCGAGAGGCGGTCACGCACCACCGGGGTCGAGGCGACGTTCTCGGCCACGGCGATCATGCGCTGGCCCTGCAATTCGCGAAACTCCACCGTCGATTGGTGAACCGAGACGGCAGCGACCGCGAGAAGGACGACGCCGACGACCACCAGCTGGAGCAGCAGGACCTGCCCGGCAAGACTTCGCACTCTGGGGTGACGTGGTGACCACAATGAACTTAAGTTCCATTTCGTTCGCATAGGTGACGTGCGTCACCAATGGGGACAGTATTGCCGAAGATCACATCGATGGCGAAATGGGGAACGATGGCGAGAACAGGTGGCGGAAGCAGCGTACGCGCGGTGCTCCTGCTGGCGCTCGTAGGCCTTCTCGTGGCCGGGTGCGGAGTTACCCGTGGCGAGGACGAGGGCTTGCACAGGGTGCGGATGATGGTTCCGAACAGCCCCGGCGGCGGCTACGACCTCACCGCGCGGACTGCGGTGAAGATCATGGAAGATCAGGACATTACCGGCCGAGTCGAGGTCTTCAACGTCATAGGTGCAGGTGGAACGGTCGCCATGGCTCGACTGATGAACGAGTCGGGCAACGACGATCTCATGATGATGATGGGTCTCGGAGTCGTCGGTGCCGGTTACACCAACGGGTCGTCCGCCCGCGTGTCCGACGCGACCGCATTGGCGAAGGTGGTGGAAGAGCAGGAAGGCATTCTGGTTCCTGCGGATTCGCCGCTGCGCACCATCGACGACTTCGTCGCGGCGTGGCGGGCCGACCCGGCCTCGGTCACGATCGGCGGCGGATCGTCACCGGGCGGGCCGGACCACCTGTTCCCGATGGAGACCGCCCGCGCGGTAGGGGTGGATCCCAATGCAGTGAACTACGTCTCCTACGACGGTGGAGGTGACCTGTTGACGGCGCTGCTCGGACAGAAGATCACCGCGGGCACCTCGGGGCTGGGGGAGTACGTCGACCAGATCGAAGCCGGTCAGGTGCGCGTGCTCGCGGTGTCGGGTAGCGAACGGGTCGAGGGCGTCGATGCGCCGACGCTGTCGGAGGCGGGAATCGATCTCACCTTCACCAACTGGCGTGGAGTCCTTGCGCCCCCTGGCCTTTCGGACAGTGCCCGGGCCGACATGGTGGAGGCGCTGGAGAAGTTGCACGACACACCCGAATGGAAGGAGGCCCTGGTGAAGAACGGTTGGAGTGACGCCTTCATGACGGGACCGGATTTCGAGCAGTTCCTGCGCGACCAGGACGAGCGGGTCTCGTCCACCCTGTCCGAACTGGGGTTGGCATGACCACGCCCGTGCCACCGCCCGCCGGCGCCCCCGACGTGGTCCCGGCGCCACGCAAACGGGACCTGGCGCAGTTCATCGTGTGTGCGGTCATGCTCACGGTGGGCGTGTTTCTCATCGTCGACGCACTGACCCTCAGCGCCGGGTTCGCGAAGGTGGACCCGGTCGGGCCGCGGCTGTTTCCGCTGGCGGTTGGCATCGGGTTGCTCGTCCTCACCGCGATCCTTGCTGTCGCGATCCTGCGCGGCTCCACGGGGGAGGCCGACGGGGGCGAGGACGTCGACCTCGATTCGTCGAGTGACTGGCGAACGGTGGGGCTGCTCGTCGGTCTGTTCGCCGCCACCATCGCGCTGATCGACTTCCTCGGATGGGCGATCACCGGAACGTTCCTCTTCGCCGGGGCGGCAACAATTCTCGGCAGCCGCCACTGGGTACGCAACATCGCCATCGGTGCGGTGCTCGGCTTCGGTAGCTTCTACGCGTTCTACGTCGGGCTCGGAATCCCGCTGCCCGCAGGCATTCTGGACGGAATTCTCTGACATGGACAATCTGAACTGGCTGCTGCAGGGGTTCGAGCAGGCAGCCACCCCGATGAACCTCCTCTACGCATGCCTGGGCGTCCTGCTCGGTACCGCCGTCGGCGTCCTTCCCGGCATAGGCCCCGCCATGACCGTGGCACTCCTGCTCCCCGTCACCTACAACGTCAGTCCGAGCGCCGCCTTCATCATGTTCGCCGGCATCTACTACGGCGGAATGTACGGCGGCTCCACCACATCCATTCTGTTGAACACCCCGGGGGAGTCGTCCTCGGTGATCACGGCCATCGAAGGCAACAAGATGGCGAGAGCAGGAAGAGCGGCGCAGGCTCTGGCGACCGCGGCGATCGGTTCCTTCGTCGCCGGATCGATCGGCACGATGCTGCTCGTACTCTTCGCCCCCGCGGTCTCGAGTTTCGCGGTAACCTTGGGTGCTCCTTCGTATCTCGCGATCATGCTGCTGGCCCTCGTTGCCGTCACGGCGGTGTTGGGAAGCTCGAAGCTTCGTGGATGCATCTCCCTGCTGCTCGGGCTCGCGATCGGGCTGGTCGGGATCGATTTCCTCACCGGGCAACCGCGCGCCACTTTCGGGATCCCGCAGCTGTCCGACGGCATCGATATCGTCGTCGTGGCAGTCGCAGTCTTTGCGCTCGGTGAAGCCCTCTGGGTGGCGGCGCACCTGCGCCGCAGGCCGGCCGAGGTCATTCCGGTCGGCCGGCCGTGGATGGGCAAGAAGGACTGGAAGCGGTCGTGGAAGCCATGGCTGCGAGGGACCGCGTACGGATTCCCGTTCGGGGCACTCCCCGCCGGTGGCGCCGAACTTCCCACCTTCCTGTCCTACATCACCGAGAAGAAGCTCTCGAAGCACAAGGACGAATTCGGCAAGGGCGCCATCGAAGGGGTCGCAGGCCCCGAGGCGGCCAACAACGCCTCCGCGGCGGGCACGCTCGTGCCCATGCTGTCGCTCGGTCTGCCCACCAACGCGACCGCGGCTGTCATGCTCACCGCCTTCGTCTCGTACGGGATCCAGCCCGGACCGACCCTGTTCGAGAAGGAACCGCTCCTCATCTGGACGTTGATCGCGAGCCTGTTCATCGGCAACTTCCTCCTGCTCGTCCTGAACCTGCCTCTCGCGCCGCTGTGGGCCAAGCTGCTCCGCACCCCGCGCCCCTACCTGTATGCGGGCATCTTGTTCTTCGCTGCGCTCGGCGCCTTCGCAGTGAACCTCCAGTGGTTGGACCTGGCGCTGCTCCTCGTCTTCGGCCTGATGGGTCTGATGATGCGCAGATTCGGATTGCCCGTGCTGCCACTGATCATCGGTGTCATCCTCGGTCCGCGCATCGAACGGCAACTGCGGCAGAGTCTGCAACTCGGTGGCGGAGACTGGGGAAGTCTGTTCACCGAGCCGGTGGCAATCATCGTCTACGTGATCATCGCGCTTCTGCTTCTCGCCCCGCTCGTCGCGAAGTTCGTCCGTTCGCGGCTTCCAGTCCCCACACTCGACTTCCCGGAGGGACCGTCCGCCGACGATTCCCCGGACACCAGAGAGAAGGCGCACGCATGATCGTCGTCGGTTACACCCCGGACCGGTACGGAGAGGCAGCCCTCGACCACGGCCTCGCAGAAGCACGGCTGCGCCAGACATCACTGGTGGTGATCAACTCCTCGAAGGGCGACGCTCTTGCGGATCAGTCGTTCGCCGACCACACGCAGCTGCAGAAACTGGAAGAGAAGCTCGCCGACAGCGGTGTCGAACACGAGGTCCGGCAAATCGTCGGCGACGAGGTGGTCGACGTCATCATCGAGGCGACGACAGCACCGACCGCCGAGCTGCTCGTCATCGGTATCCGCGACCGCACCCCCGTCGGGAAGCTGCTGATGGGGAGCACTGCGCAACGCCTGCTGCTGTCCTGCCGCAAGCCCGTTCTGGCCGTCAAACCGGAGTAGAACCCTGTGAGCACTTGTCAACCGCCCGCGGTTGACAAGTGCTCACAGGGGTTAGTCGGTGAGGATGATCAACTCCCGCTTCGAGGCGACTTCGACGCGGAGTCCGGCCTTCGACGCCACGCGGGCGACGCCGCGTACGTCCCGGGGTTCGGCGCGCGAAAGGGTGAGCGCGCGGGCGAGCAGCCCCTTGTGGTGTTTGTTGAAATGGCTCACGACGGTGCGGGTGCCGTCCGGCTTTTCGGTGAGCACGGTGGCGATCACCGCGTCCGGAATCGGGCCGAGCTGCTGATACGTCCCGGATCGCAGATCGACGACGAGGCCATCCGCTTCCGCGGTGATTGCCCGGCTCAATTCCAGCTTCCACAACGACCGGAGGGTCCCCAGACCGGGCAGCTTCGACCCGCCGGACAACCGGTAGGCGGGGATCAGGTCACCCGCGCGCACCGCGCCGAACAGTGCCGATCCCATCGCGAGGCGCGAGAGAGCCTTCGACTTCTGTGCCTTGGTGAACGACTTCGCGTCGAGCGCGTCGAACAGGACGCCGGTATATCGCTCCAACGCCGGCCGGGTCGGCGACACCCACAGCTTGGCGTTCCGCTCGATCTCGTCGGCCTGCGTCGGGCCGAGGCCCAGTGCCTCCTGCGACGCCTCCGCATCGGCGGCGAGAGCCACCAGCGCCGACACCAGCACCTCTCGAGTGTCGGTGAGCTGCGGCATGGACAGCTCGGCCAGGTCGAGGGGGGCGTCGGCGCCACCGTCGGACTTGGTTTCTGAGGGAGGAAGCAACACCAGCACGGTGGAGACCCTACCGATCGGCCCTTTCATCGATGCCGAAGCCGTGCCGACGCAGTGGTGCGGCTACCAGCGGACTATTCTGATGACCCGTGATTACCCGCCTCTCCCACCTGTTCCTCCGCACCTTGCGTGACGACCCCGCCGACGCCGAGGTTCCGAGCCACAAGCTGCTGGTCCGTGCCGGCTACGTACGGCGTATCGCTCCCGGTGTGTACTCGTGGCTGCCGTTGGGTCTGCGCGTGCTGCGTGAGGTCGAGCGGGTGGTGCGGGAAGAGATGAACGCGATCGGGGGCCAGGAGATTTCCCTGCCCGCGCTTCTGCCGCGCGAACCCTACGAGGCCTCCAATCGCTGGACCGAGTACGGCGACGGGCTCTTCCGCCTCAAGGACCGCAAGGGCGGCGACTATCTGCTGGGCCCCACTCACGAGGAGCTGTTCGCGCTCACCGTCAAGGGTGAGTACAACTCCTACAAAGACTTCCCGGTCACCCTCTACCAGGTGCAGACCAAATATCGCGACGAGGAGCGCCCCCGCGCCGGGATTCTCCGTGGTCGCGAATTCATCATGAAGGACTCGTACTCCTTCGACCTCACCGATGACGGTCTCATCGCCTCATATCAGGCCCACCGGGACGCCTACGAGAAGATCTTCGCCCGTCTCGGTGTGAAGTATGTGATCGTGTCGGCCACTTCGGGCGCTATGGGCGGAAGTGCGTCCGAAGAGTTCCTGGCGGAAAGCGAGATCGGCGAGGACACCTACGTCCGCTGCCTCGAGTCGGGCTACGCCGCCAACGTCGAAGCGGTCGAGACCCTGGCGCCCGAGCCCATTCCCTTCGACGGGCTTCCTCCCGCGCAGGTGCACGACACGCCGGACACACCGACCATCGCGACGCTCGTCGACTGGGCCAACGGGGCCGACCTCGGCCGGACCGTGACGGCCGCCGACACGTTGAAGAACATCCTGGTCAAGACCCGGCAGCCCGGTGGCAAGTGGCAGTTGCTCGGAATCGGCATCCCCGGTGACCGGGAGATCGACGACAAGCGCCTCGGTGCGTCCTTGGAGCCGGCGGAGTTCGAGATGCTCACCGAGGCCGATTTCGAGGCGAACCCGTTCCTCGTGAAGGGGTACATCGGACCGAAGGCTCTGCAGGAGAACGGTGTTCGCTACCTCGTGGACCCCCGGGTGGTGGACGGCACGAGCTGGATCACCGGCGCCGACCAGCAGGGTAAGCACGTGGTGGGTCTCGTCGCCGGCCGCGACTTCACCCCGGACGGCACCATCGAGGCGGCGGAGGTTCGAGACGGGGACCCGTCGCCGGACGGCGCTGGTGCCCTGGTGGCTGCCCGTGGCATCGAGATCGGCCACGTTTTCCAGCTCGGTCGCAAGTACACGGATGTGTTCTCCGTCGACGTTCTGGGCGAGAACGGCAAGCCGGTCCGGCCCACGATGGGCTCCTACGGTGTCGGCGTGTCCCGCCTCGTCGCCGTGATCGCGGAACAGCACCACGACGACAAGGGTTTGCGCTGGCCGGCGGAGGTGTCTCCCGCAGACGTGCACGTAGTGATCGCCAACAAGGACGACACCGCGCGTGAGGGCGCGGAGGGGCTCGCGGCACAACTCGACAAGGCCGGACTCGAGGTCATTCTCGACGATCGTAAGGCTTCGCCCGGCGTGAAGTTCAAGGACTCCGAGCTGCTCGGCGTGCCACTGGTCGTGGTGGTCGGGCGCGGCTGGGGTGAGGGAAAGGTGGAGGTCCGCGATCGCTTCACCGGCGAGAGCCGTGAGGTTGCCGCCGAGTCCGCGCTGAGCGAGATCGTGCAGACCGTCAGGGGCTGATCAAATCGCCGCGCGCCTTTCGTCTCGACTGTTAGCTTGGCCTGAGACGTCCGGACGAGAGGCCCGCTGTGACGAACTCCCTGCTGTTCGACCCGACTTCCTACGACCCCGAGCATTTCGACCCCGAGACGCGACGGCAACTGCGGTCGCTGATCGACTGGTTCGAGGCGCGGGGTAAGAAGAGGCTGCTCGAGGACGATCTCGGGGCGGTATGGCCGGCCGAATTCCTGGAGTTCGTGAAGCGGGAGAAGCTGTTCGCGACCTTCCTGACTCCTGCCGAACTCGCGGACGGCAACCCGGACAAGCGCTGGGACGCCGCGCGCAACGCCGCGCTGAGCGAAATTTTCGGGTTCTACGGGCTGGCGTACTGGTACGCGTGGCAGGTGACAGTACTGGGGCTCGGTCCGATCTGGATGAGTGCGAACCGGGCGGGGAAGGAACGCGCCGCCCGACTTCTCGACGAGGGCGGGGTGCTGGGTTTCGGTCTGTCGGAGAAGGCACACGGCGCCGACGTCTACTCGACGGACATGCTTCTCACACCCTCTCCGGACCGGGACCTCGCCTTTACCGCGACCGGCGACAAGTACTACATCGGCAACGGCAACGTCGCCGGCATGGTGTCGGTGTTCGGGCGCCGCACCGACGTCGAGGGCAGCGACGGGTACGTCTTCTTCGTCGCCGACAGCAGGCATCCCGCCTACCACCTCGCGGGCAACGTGGTGCGCGGGCAGATGTACGTCAGCACCTTCCGGCTCGAGGAGTACCCGGTGCGCGAGGAGGACATCCTGCACACCGGCGTAGCGGCGTTCGAGGCGGCGCTGAACACCGTCAACGTCGGGAAGTTCAATCTGTGCACCGGGTCGATCGGAATCTCCGAGCACGCGTTCTACGAGTCGATCACGCATGCCCACAACAGGGTCCTGTACGGCAACCCGGTCACCGACTTTCCGCATGTGCGCGGGAACTTCGTCGACGCCTACAGCCGGTTGATCGCGATGAAGCTGTTCAGTGCCCGCGCAGTCGATTATTTCCGCAGCGCGAGTCTCGACGATCGCCGGTACCTGCTGTTCAACCCGATGACGAAGGCCAAGGTCACCTCCGAAGGGGAGAAGGTGATCGCGCTACTGCACGACGTGATCGCGGCGAAGGGGTACGAGAAGAACACCTACTTCCGGGAGGCGGCTCAGCTGATCGGCACCCTGCCGAAGCTCGAGGGCACCGTGCATGTCAACGTCGGACTCATTCTGAAGTTCATGCCGAACTACCTGCTCAACCCCGCGGAGTACCCGGAGATCGGCACCCGGCTCGACGCCGTCGACGACACCTTCTTCTGGGCTCAGGGCCCGACCCGCGGCGCGGGCAAGATCCGGTTCCACGATTGGACGAAGGAATACGAGGCGCACTCGGACATTCCCAACGTGGCCCGGTTCTACGAGCAGGCAACCGCATTGCGGGAACTGCTCACCACCGCTCCGCCCGATGCGGCGCAGCAGAAGGATCTCGACTTCCTGCTCGACCTCGGTCACCTGTTCTCGCTCGTCGTCTACGGGCAGCTGATCCTCGAGCAGGCGGACATCCTTCACCTGAACCGCGAACTGATCGACCAGATCTTCCACTTCCAGATTCGGGACTTCTCCGGCTACGCCGTTGCGCTGCACGGAAAGTCGTCCGCAACCGAAGGGCAGCAGAAGTGGGCGCTCGGTGCGATCCGGCGTCCGGTGGTAGACGCGGAGCGATTCTCGCGAGTGTGGACGCAGGTGGAGAGTTACGACGGCGCCTACGAGATGAGCCCGTAGGGTTGGTCGCGGCCTTCGACGGTCGGCGGTGGCGACGTCGGTCGTGCGACAGGGGTGCGGGAATGGCCATCCCAGGGTGGCTGGCCTCGGTGGTGTAGGCAGTGCATTCTGGTGTGGCAGAGACACTCGCCGATATCCACGTGGAATGCCGCAGATGCGGGTTGCGCTCGGCGGGTGCCGTTTTCGCGGTGGACCGGCACCAGCGGGTGCCGGTTTTCCGAACAGATTCATGCTGGCACTCTCGGGTGACGAGTGCTAAATTTTCAAGTGCACAGTGATGGTGGATGTCCGCCGCGGTGGCGGGCACCGTTGGAGACGTGGGAGGTGTGTTGCTGTGCTTCGCTTCGACCCCTTCAGTGATCTCGAATCCATGACGAAGAGCATGCTCGGCTCTCCGGTCGGTTCCGCCCGGGTCCCGCGATTCATGCCGATGGATCTGTACAAGGTCGACGACCACTATGTTCTGCACGCCGACCTGCCCGGTGTCGATCCGGGATCGGTCGACGTCAGTGTCGACAACGGGACGCTCACGCTGACGGCTCATCGGAGCGCTCAATCCGAGGAGAACGTGCAGTGGATCGCCTCGGAACGGTTCACCGGTACATTCCGGAGGCAGCTGTCACTCGGCGAAGGTATCGACTCCGACAAGATTTCGGCGTCGTACGAGAACGGGGTGCTGAGTGTGACCATCCCGGTCGCCGAACGGGCGAAGCCGCGCCGGATCGAAGTATCCAGCCTCGGTGCCGGTGAGCATCGGACGATCGAAGCCGGTCCCGCGGGTGGTGACTCGAGCTGATCGAGCGGCGTGGACGATTGTCCCGGGAGCCCCCTCTCCGAGGGGGCTTCGTCATGTCGTCATCCCCACCAAGGGTGTAAATAATGACACCTTCGGGGGCGAGCGCCACCTCTGAGGGTGCTGGAGGGTTCGGTTGCCGGACGGCAAGGTGGACATCAGTCGAGGAGCGGTAACACTCCACCCGTCCCGAGCGAAGATACCGAGGAGGCCCTCATGTCGAACACCCCGGTTTCATCCGAGCACGATGGTCGCCGGCTCACGGTCCGGACAGAAGATGGGATTCCTCTTGCAGTGCGAGAGTTCGGGACACCCGATGCGCCGACTACGGTGGTGTTCGTCCACGGACATTGCCTCCGCACCGAATCCTGGTGGGCGCTGCGCAAGCAGCTGGTCCGCTTCTGGCGCAACGAGGTGCGCATGGTCTTCTACGATCATCGCGGGCACGGTGAGTCCGGAGAAGCCCCTGCCTCGACGTATACCATCGACCAACTCGGTCGCGATCTCGGTTCGGTGCTGAACGCGGTGGCGCCCCGGGGTCCGATCGTTCTCGTCGGACACTCGATGGGCGGAATGACCGCGTTGTCGTATGCGCGGCAGAATCCGCACACGATCGGTTCGCGCATCGTCGGGATGGCCCTGATATCGACGGCCGCATACGATCTCGCC
The DNA here is from genome assembly GCF_033142305.1 of Rhodococcus sp. IEGM 27. Classification (NCBI taxonomy): domain Bacteria; kingdom Bacillati; phylum Actinomycetota; class Actinomycetes; order Mycobacteriales; family Nocardiaceae; genus Rhodococcus; species Rhodococcus sp. IEGM 27. Next base: position 307,245 of record NZ_JAWLSG010000002.1, read on the forward strand.
GAGGCGGGCCTCGCCCGCCATCTGCGCAGTCCGGCAGTGTCGTTGCTTCGCAGCGCTGTCCGGCGGGCGCCACGGGTCGTGCACGGATCGAAAAAGCTCGGCCGGACAGTCGGTACTGCACTGGCGAAAGCGGCGGAGGCACGCAATCGGCCCGTCGACCCACGGCTCGCCGCTCTGGTGGCCGCCATGGTCAACACGACCTCCGTGGTGACGATGTCCAGCTTCCTCGAATCGCTGCTCGGCTTCGACGAGCGCGCCTCCCTCGCGGCTCTCGCGCACATCCCGTCGTTGGTCCTCTGCGGCTCGGTGGACATGCTCACACCGTTCCAGCACTCCGCTGCCATGGCGTCGCTGCTGCCCGCATCGCAATTGGTCAGTGTCGACGGGGCGGGACACTCCGTCATTCTCGAACGTGCGGCCGATGTGGCAGCCGCGATCATCGGGCTGGTCGAGCGGATTGCGCACACCGCGCCCGCCGCCTCCGGCCGTGAACTGATGGCGGTCGGCTGATCAGAGATCGCGTTCGTTGATGATGCCGCTGCGCATCGCCTGCTCCGCCAGGCGAACGCGCTTCTGATTCTGGGGCAGATCCCCGACCCCGAATTTTGCGAACAACGTCCTCAAATGCGTCTTGATCGCATCGACGCTGAGGAAGAGCTCCTCGGCAATCTGTTGATTCGACGCCGGATTCGCGAAGGCGGCACCGTGCTTGTAGGGCCGGCACAACGCCGTGAGCACGCCGCGCTGCGTCTCCGTGAGAGACCGGACGTCGGGCATGTCGGTGCCCATCCGGGTTGCCTCGTCGGGTCCGCCGCCGAACTCCAGATAGCGGATGCGGGTGGCACCGATGCGGATGCTGTCGCCCTGCCGTAGTCGCCGCCGTCCGGCAAGGCGTTCGCCGTTGACGAAGGTGCCGTTACGGGACAGTCCGTCGTCGAGAATGGTCCAGTGCGAGCCCACGCATTCGACCACGGCGTGGAGTCGTGACACCTCATCGTCTTCGGTGAGGGGGAGGTCGGAACCCGGCGATCGTCCGATGGTGACGCGCGGCGATTCGAGGGAGAGGTCCACGGTGTGGTGGTGACCTTCCCGATCGGAATAGCTCAGACGAGATTCAGTGTCTCGGTCCACGGCGACAACCCTTCGGCACGTTCCTATCCTGCCCCGCCGCGGGTGTGCTGAGCAAGATCAAGTGCGGCGGGGTGCTTGCGGTGTCGGTCGCATCGACAGCGGCGGCTCAGAAGACGGGTCCGCCGCCGAACGCCGCCCGGTGGGACGGCGGGGTGCGGCCGTTCGTGTCGGTGATTCCGTACTCGCGCGCGAGTTCCGCGGTCACGAAGGTGTGACCGCTGCGGTGGGAGAGGGACGGATCGTCGACGAGCCCGCAGATCACCTGACCGACGAACTGCGGTGACTCGGCGTCCGCGACAGGAAATCCCGCGATGCTGTCGACACCGCTGGCGAGGATCATCTCCGTCCGGACGATCCCCGGCCACAGGGACACCGTCCGCACGTCATGCGGCGCCAGCTCGACGGCCATGTCACTGGCCATCTTGTCCAGCCCCGCCTTCGACATGCCGTAGAGGACGGAATGAAGGTGGCTCCTGGTGCCGAACGACGAGATGTTGGCGATCAGGCCGCGGCGGCGCGGAACCATCAGCCGGGCAGCCTCCACGGACGCAACATAGTGGGCCCGCAATCCGACGCCGATGAGGGAGTCCCAGTCGTCGAGCGGACGCTCCCAGAAGGGAGTGCTGAATCCCCCGAACCCTCGCGGACTCGCCCAGACGTTGTTGACCAGCAGGTCGAGCCGGCCACCCTGCTCGTCGGCGATGCGCCGGAACAGGGTCCGCACGTCGTCGTCGTTCCGGTGATCGCACGCAACGGCGACTCCGGTGCCGCCAGAGTCGGAGACCGTCTCGGCAGCGGCAACCAGTGGGCTGCCTTGCGGTGCGGGGCCCCGGCCGGTCAGGTACACCGTCCATCCCGCCGCACCCAGAGCCGTGGCCACACCCTTGCCGACGCCGCGGCTCGCCCCGGTGACCAAGGCAACGCGGGCGGTCACTGCACCACCACCGTGTCCGAAGTGAGCGGACGGGTTATCGACCATCTCACGCTGTAGTGGCACCGCGACATTCGCCATTCACCGTTCTCGACCCGATAGTCGTCGTCGTACTCGCCGGAGGACACCGTCTCCGTACCGTGGAGCAGATCGACCTGACGGAAGGCCAGCGTCCACGCGCCGGACGCCTCGGTCTCGCCGTGCAACTCGATGTGGGGATGAAAGCCGTGATGCATGTCGAGGATGACCGGCCGACCGTCCACTTCCCGTAGTGCAATGTCCGTGAACACCTGGGTGATGCGGTCAGCGTCGTCGAACCGGCCGAGGACGCCGAAGTCGATCGACGCGCCCGACGAGACGAAGCAGGCCCGGAACGCGTCCGGGTCCTTTCCGTCACAGGCCCGCCAGTACCGGTACTTCAGTGCCTTGATGGCCTCGACCCTCTCGAGATCGTCCAGACGCCGTTCCATCGAGCGATCGTCCACGCCGTCGTCCTCTCGTTCCACCAGTGGCCTGGCTCAGACGCTAGGCCGAGAACGAGCCGCGTGGGTGTGCGCATCCCGGTGGCCGGGAACCGGGTCGTCGGGGCCTGGGCGCGGTTACGGTTGGCCGGGGAAGACCGCTGTCGTGGGGTCTGTTCCGAGCGCGAGCCGCCAGCCCGCCTCCCGGATCGCCGACTCCGTCAGCCCGGCGACACCCAGCGACCGCGTGTCCTCCGTCTCGCCGTGCTCGACGACAGCGCGCCAGGCGATGGCGGTATCGGCCTCTACTCGTGCGGCGAGCTGGGCCGCCGAGACAGGGTCGGTGACCGGGAACGGCAGGGTGTAACCCGCCTCGGCGGCCGGGGCCGTCAACTCTGCGGCCGTCAACGTGTCGATCAGGGCGTCGCGGCGTGCACGGTGGCCCGCGGCGCCGGCAGCCACTTGATCCGCACGAACCGGATTGGAGAATGCAGCGACCACCCCGTAAGCGAATACTGCGGCATGCTCGGCGGCGAGTGCGTCGGCGAGACTCCGCCCCTCGGATTCGGTAGGAGCGGTCACGACAGCACCACCGCCAGGTAGGTGGCGCACGCGGCGCTGATGGACGCCGACAGCCCGGCGCGGTAGCCACTCAGAGTCCGCGCCGAATCAGCTGCACTGCGCTGGGACTCGGCGAGTTCGGCGCGTAGCTGATCCAATGTCGGCGGGGGAACCGGCACGGTCGGTGCCGCGGACGCGGACGGCGAGGTGGTCGGCGTCGTTCCGTCCGGATAAGTTCCTGCAGCTCTAGCTATTTCGGCGTCCAACGCGTCTGCGTGCGCGGTGCGCTGGACGCGGACGAGGTCGAGCGCGGCGCTGCGGTCGGGGAGCAGTGCGATCGCGGCCGCAGCGCCTGCTGCATCACGTCGGGCAAGCTGAGACTGGGCGACGAGGGAATCGACCTCTGCCCGGTCGTTCGTGTCCTCGGTGCACCCCGCCAATAGGGCGACACCGGTGGCACCGACTGCGGAGACTGCTGCGAGCCGGAGAGCGGCGCGCCGGGACACGGCCGGGCCGAACGTCGGCGGTCGGGAGGCGGTGGGCGTGAGCACCGGTCCATGGTGCCAGGTCGGGTGGCGAAGCCGGGAATCGGCGAGCGGTGCTGGTCACGGAAGCCTCCGATCAGCGTTACTCTTAGATGCCCGAACCCGTCGGAACGGGTAGCGGTGCCGCGTGCGCCCAGCACGTGACACAGCAGCCCCAGACTTCCGACGAACGACCCGCCCGACGAACGACAACTGAAACGAGGAGCTTTCCCGATGCCGGTTCCATCCAAGGAGAGGGTGACGGAGCTCATCTCCGACCTGGTGCACAGCCAGGGTTACGACTTGGAGGACGTTGCCGTCAACCTTGCGGGCAAGCACAGCGCGGTCCGGATCATGGTGGACAGCGACGCCGGGCTCGAGCTCGATGCCGTGGCTCGCCTGAGTCACACGATCTCGGAGGTCTTCGACTCGGTTCCCGACTTCGGGGAGACTCCGTACACGCTCGAGGTCACCTCTCCCGGTATCGACCGGCCGCTCACGCATGAGCGGCACTGGCGCCGGGCCCGCGGCCGGAAGGTGCGCATCGACCTTCCGAACGAGACCGTCGTGGGCCGGATCGGTCGGTGGGACGACGACGCAGTCGAGGTGGTGATCGGGTCGCGCTCCGGGCCGGAGGTTCGCCGAGTATCCGTGTCGGACATCGAGAAAGCCATTGTGCAGGTGGAGTTTTCGAAGCCCGACCCGCGAGAGTTGGAGCTCGCAGGTGGAATACCCGAGGGTCGGGTGTCGCCGTCCGACTCCGATATATCGGAAGAGGAAGAAGTAGCAGAGGAGTTGGACAAGTGAATATCGACATTGCGGCGTTGCGCGCCATCGAGGCTGACAAAGGCATTTCGATCGAAACCGTCATCTCGACGATCCAGACGGCGCTGCTGACGGCCTATCGGCACACCGAGGGCCACAAGAATCATGCGCGGATCGACGTCGATACGAAAAGCGGCATCGTGCGCGTGATGGCGCACGACGTCGACGCGGACGGCAACATGGTCGGCGAGGAGTGGGACGACACCCCGGAGGGCTTCGGCCGCATCGCGGCGACCACCGCGCGTCAGGTCATCCTCCAGCGCCTGCGCGACGCCGAGCACGAGCGGAGCTTCGGTGAGTACTCCACCCACGAGGGTGAGATCGTCGGCGGTGTCATCCAGCGCGACACGCGGGCGAATTCCCGAGGCATGGTCGTCGTGCGGATCGGCAGCGAGGCCAACGGTGCCGAGGGGCTGATACCGCCCGCCGAGCAGGTTCCCGGCGAGACCTACGAGCACGGCGAGCGTCTCAAGTGCTACGTCGTGGGGGTGTCGCGGGGGCAGCGCGGACCACAGATCACCCTTTCCCGGACACATCCGAATCTCGTCCGGAAGTTGTTCGCGCTCGAGGTTCCGGAGATCGCGGACGGGTCGGTGGAGATCATCGCCGTGGCGCGGGAAGCGGGCCACCGGTCGAAGATCGCCGTCGCGTCGCGCGTCTCGGGACTCAACGCGAAGGGGGCGTGCATCGGCCCGATGGGCCAGCGCGTGCGGAACGTGATGAGTGAACTCGCCGGCGAGAAGATCGACATCATCGACTTCGACGAGGATCCCGCCCGGTTCGTCGGCAACGCGTTGTCGCCGTCGAAGGTGGTGTCCGTCACAGTGGTGGATCCGGATGCGCGCGCGGCGCGAGTCGTCGTCCCCGACTTCCAGCTGTCCCTCGCGATCGGCAAGGAAGGGCAGAATGCCCGTCTGGCTGCGCGCCTGACCGGTTGGCGGATCGACATCCGCAGCGATGCGGCGCCCACCCCGGAGTCGGCCGACGGACCCGCCGCGACCACTCGTTGAGCGTGGAATGCGGAGATCGGGGCGAGTCGGCGGTAGAGTGGTCAATGGTTCAGCATGAGCTCCCGGATTTCACGCGCGCCAGTGCCGGTTCGCCGGTACGGACGTGCATTGGATGTCGAGAGCGCGCGCTGGCTCTCGATCTGCTCAGGGTCGTGGTAAGTGAGAGTGGGCCGCAAGGCCATATACTCGTTCCCGACCCACGACGTAGGCTTCCCGGACGAGGTGCGTGGCTGCACCCCGATCAGGCTTGCCTGAGTCTCGCGGAGCGACGCCGAGCCTTCGGCAGAGCGCTGCGAGTCACCGGAAGTGTGGATACGTCAGAGATCGAACATTGGGTACGAGCAGAACGCACACGCAGAGCAGTACCTCTCGAACAGAACAGGCACAAGCACTCATGAGCACACCGTGAAGCACCAGCGATGATCGTCCATCGGAGATAACCCGAGGTCGTGCGGGCCCCTGTCAGGGGAGCCTCCTGCTCGACCTCATCAGTGAGGAGAGCAGTGGCAGGCAAGGCCCGCGTGCACGAGTTGGCTAAAGAACTCGGTGTCACAAGTAAAGAACTACTCGCAACGCTCAAGGAGCAGGGCGAGTTCGTGAAGTCGGCGTCCTCCACAGTGGAGGCGCCCGTTGCCCGACGTCTGCGGGAGTCGTTCCCGAAGTCTTCGTCGCCCGATTCAGCGGCACGCCCGGCGGCCAAGCCCGGCGCGCCGGCGCCGAGCGCACCGTCGACGACGTCGGCCAAGCCGGGCGGACCCCGTCCCGGCCCCAAGCCGGCAGCTCCGGCTCCGGCAGCTCCGGCTCCGGCAGCACCCGCACCGGCGGCCCCGGCTGCATCAGCTCCCGCAGCCACGCCTGCGGCGCAGGCTCCGGCGGCGCCCGCAGCAGCGGCTCCGGCAGCTCCCAGCAGCAGTGCACCTAGCAGCAGTGCACCTACCAGCAGTGCACCGATCAGCAATGCGCCGAAGCCGGGTCGCCCGGCTCCGGCCGCGCCGGCACCCGCTGCGCCGTCGGCTCCGGCCGCCAGTGCGTCCGCGGCTCCGTCCACCGGCGCAAAGCCGGGTGGGCCGCGACCGGGCCCCAAGCCTCCGCGTGTCGGTAACAACCCGTACTCGTCGGCTCCGGCCGAGCGTCCGGCGCCGCGTCCGGCTCCCGGCGCACCGCGTCCCGGTGCTCCTCGACCCGCTCCGGGTCAGGGCGGTCCTCGTCCGGCTCCGGGTCAGGGCGGTCCTCGTCCGGCTCCGGGTCAGGGCGGTCCTCGTCCGGCTCCGGGTCAGGGTGGACCTCGTCCGGCTCCGGGTCAGGGCGGTCCTCGTCCGAGTCCCGGTTCGATGCCTCCGCGTCCGAACCCCGGCGCGATGCCGGCACGCTCGGCTCGTCCCGCTCCCGGTGGTGGTCGTCCCGGCCGTCCCGGCGGCGCTCCCGGTGGGCGTCCCGGCGGTGCGGGCGGCGGCGGTGGCTACCGCGGTGGCGGTGCCCCCGGTGCCGGTGCCGGTGCTCCCGGTGGCGGCGCACCCGCAGGTGGTTTCCGCGGCCGTCCCGGTGGCGGTGGACGCCCCGGTCAGCGCGGTGCAGCAGCGGGCGCGTTCGGTCGCCCCGGTGGCGCCCCGCGTCGTGGTCGCAAGTCCAAGCGTCAGAAGCGCCAGGAATACGACTCCATGCAGGCGCCCGCCGTCGGTGGCGTGCGGTTGCCCCGTGGCAACGGCGAGACCATTCGCCTCGCTCGCGGTGCTTCGCTTTCGGACTTCGCGGAGAAGATCGACGCGAACCCGGCCGCCCTCGTGCAGGCGTTGTTCAACCTCGGTGAGATGGTGACGGCTACCCAGTCCGTCAACGACGAGACCCTCGAGCTGCTCGGCGGCGAGATGAACTACGTCGTCCAGGTCGTCAGCCCGGAGGATGAGGACCGTGAGCTGCTCGACAGCTTCGACCTCACCTACGGTGAAGACGAAGGCGGCGAAGAGGACCTCATGTCCCGTCCGCCGGTGGTCACCGTCATGGGCCACGTCGACCACGGTAAGACCCGCCTGCTCGACACGATCCGTAAGGCCAATGTCCGTGAGGGCGAGGCCGGCGGTATCACGCAGCACATCGGTGCCTACCAGGTGCTCACCGAGCTCGACGGCAACGAGCGTCTCGTGACGTTCATCGACACCCCCGGTCACGAGGCCTTCACGGCCATGCGTGCTCGCGGTGCCAAGGCCACCGACCTCGCGATCCTGGTCGTCGCCGCCGACGACGGCGTCATGCCGCAGACGGTGGAAGCGATCAACCACGCCCAGGCGGCCGATGTGCCGATCGTGGTCGCGGTGAACAAGATCGACAAGGAAGGCGCGAACCCGGACAAGATCCGGCAGCAGCTCACCGAGTACGGGCTGGTGGCCGAGGAATACGGCGGAGACACCATGTTCGTCGACATCTCGGCGAAGCAGGGCACCAACATCGATGCACTGCTCGACGCCGTGCTGTTGACGGCGGATGCTGCCCTCGACCTGCGGGCCAACCCGGATATGGACGCACAGGGTGTCGCTATCGAGGCGCACCTCGACCGTGGACGCGGACCCGTCGCGACCGTGCTCATCCAGCGTGGAACGTTGCGGGTCGGTGACTCGATCGTCGCCGGCGACGCCTACGGCCGTGTGCGCCGGATGGTCGACGAGCACGGCGAGGACGTACTCGAGGCAATGCCCTCACGTCCCGTGCAGGTGGTCGGTTTCACGTCGGTCCCCGGTGCAGGCGACAACCTGCTCGTGGTCGACGAGGATCGCATCGCCCGTCAGATCGCCGACCGGCGCAATGCGCGTAAGCGCAACGCTCTGGCCGCGAAGAGCCGCAAGCGGATCAGCCTCGAGGACCTCGATTCGGCCCTCAAGGAGACGTCGCAGCTCAACCTCATCCTCAAGGGTGACAACTCCGGAACCGTGGAGGCACTCGAGGAGGCGCTGCACGGCATCCAGATCGACGACGAGGTGCAGTTGCGCGTCATCGACCGTGGTGTCGGTGGCGTCACGGAGACGAACGTCAACCTGGCCGCTGCGTCGAACGCGATCATCATCGGGTTCAACGTGCGCGCCGAGGGCAAGGCGACCGAGTTGGCGAACCGCGAGGGCGTCGACATCCGGTACTACTCGGTGATCTACCAGGCAATCGACGAGGTCGAGAAGGCCCTCAAGGGCATGCTCAAGCCGATCTACGAAGAGGTCGAGCTGGGCAAGGCGGAGATCCGCGCGATGTTCCGCTCGTCCAAGGTCGGCAACATTGCCGGTTGCCTCGTCACCTCGGGTAGCATCCGTCGCAATGCAAAGGCCCGGCTGCTGCGTGACAACACGGTTGTCGCCGAGACCGTCACCATCTCTTCGCTGAAGCGGGAGAAGGACGACGTCGTTGAGGTACGCGAGGGTTACGAGTGCGGTTTGACGGTCACCTACACCGACATCAAGGTCGGTGACGTCATCGAGGCCTACGAGCTTCGGGAAAAGCCGCGTGACTGATCTCCCTTTTCGAGTGGGGTGACGTAGCAGCGTTATCCGGCGTGGGGGGGGGGCGGGGCGCGGGGGGGGGGGGGGGCGCCCCCCCGCCCCCCCCCGCGGGACGGGTGTGGTGGGGGGGGCGGGGGCCGGCCA
>NZ_JAWLSG010000002.1:316320-721081 GCF_033142305.1 Rhodococcus sp. IEGM 27
CCCCCCCGCGCGGGCCCGGGGCGGCGCCGGGCGGCGCGCGGTGGGCGCGGGGGCCGGGCGGGCGCGGGGGGCGGGCGCGGCGGGGGGGGGGGGGCGGGGCCACCCCCCCACGTCTCCCCGAAGGAGGAAAGTTGTACGTCGGTGCGCTCGAGCTCGACATCTTGCTCGGTGACGTGCGATCTCTGAAAGAGAAGCGTGCAATGGTCAAACCGGTTCTCGCGGAGCTGCGTCGCTACGGTGTGTCCGCCGCGGAAACCGGCGAACAAGATCGGTACCGCCGGTCGATGCTGGGCGTCACCATGGCGAGCTCGGCCGTCGATCACGTACACGAAGTGCTCGACACCTGCGAGCGGCATGTTGCAGATCTGCCGGAGCTGCAACTACTCGCCGTGCGGCGGAGAATTTTCGGGCCCGAGGACTGACTCGGTATGCCCTGCCCGGCGGGTCGTCACGACGCCCCGGCGTGCAGAATGAGAAAGACAGAGCAAAAGTAGGACCACAACTTATCGAGCGGCCAGGGAGAGGAGTCTGATTGTCATGGTGGATCCCGCCCGGGCACGCAAGCTCGCCAAGCGCATCGGCACCATTGTTGCGACGGCAATCGATCACGAAATCAAGGACCCCCGCCTGGCGTTCGTGACCATCACCGATACCAAGGTGACGGCCGACCTCCACGACGCGACCGTGTACTACACCGTGATGGGCGCCGACCTCGAGTCGGAACCCGATCTCGCTGCTGCGGCCGCAGGCCTGGAGAAGGCCAAGGGTGTTCTGCGCTCCAAGGTCGGTGCCGGTACCGGCGTGAGATTCACGCCGACGCTGACGTTCGTCGCGGACACCGTGCCGGACACCGCCCGTCATATGGAAGAACTCCTCGCCCGCGCTCGTGCCGCGGACGACGAGGTCGCCCGTGTCGCTGCCGCGGCGTCCCCGGCCGGAGACCCGGACCCGTACAAGGAGCCACGAACCGAGGACTCGGACGACGTGGATGTCGACGAGCCGTCCGGTTCCCGCCAGGCGGACTGACGCCGACGACATGACCCACACTCAGGAGACGTCCCTGTCTGATCTCGATCGCCACGAGGTGTATCTGCCGCAGGCGGTCGCCGTCCTCGAGAACGCGACGTCGGTGACGGTTCTGTGTCACGTTCAGCCCGATGCCGACACCATCGGCAGCGGCCTTGCGCTCGGATTGGTTCTCGAGCGCAAAGGTATCCCGGTGCAGGTGGCGTTCGCTGCTCCGGACGAACTGCCCGAGTCGATGCGCGAATTGCCCGGCACCCACCTGCTGGTGCCGGCGGATCAGGTGCATCGAAACGTCGATCTGCTGGTCACCGTCGACTGCGGCAGCGCAGGGCGGCTCGGCACGCTCGCCGGCCGCCTCCATGATGCGGCGGAGACGCTCGTCATCGACCACCATCGGTCCAACACCCGGTTCGGACGGATGAACCTGGTGGACGAGTCGGCGGAATCGACCACTGCAGTCCTGGCTCAGATGTTCGACCTGTGGGGCGTGGAGATCGACGCCGACCTCGCGCACTGCCTCTACGCCGGCCTCGTGACCGACACCGGTTCGTTCCGCTGGGTCCAGCCCGGCACCCACACCCTCGCCGAGCGGCTACTCGCGACCGGTATAGACGGTGCCCGGATCGCCCGGCGACTGCTCGACACCCATCCCTTCGGCTGGCTGCCGATGCTGTCCACTGTGCTGGGATCAGCCACATTCGTTCCCGGCGCCGCAGGCGGCCGTGGTCTGGTCTATGCCGTCATCCGACAGGCCGATGTGCGGGGTCTGCGCTCCGAAGAAATCGAAAGCGTCATCGATATCGTCCGCACCACTTCGGAGGCCGAGGTCGCCGCGGTCTTGAAAGAGGCCGCAGACGGCACCTGGTCGGTCTCACTGCGCTCCAAGTCCGACGTGGACGTCTCGCTCGTCGCCGGATACCTCGGCGGCGGCGGACACCGGTTCGCGGCCGGGTACACCGCAGTCACCTCCGTCGACGAGATCGTGGCGTCACTCGTCGAGTCGCTCGGCTGAGGTTCGGGTCAGTTGGCGGAAGTCTCGGAGAGCACGGGCGATCTAACGGCTGGGACGAAGGTTTCGGGCGATGTCGCTGCCCGCACGGTGTTCGGTCTTGCGCTCCCGGCACTGGGGGTGCTTGCCGCGGAACCGATCTATCTGCTGTTCGACATCGCTGTCGTCGGACGGCTCGGTGCGCTGGCACTCGCGGGTCTTGCGGTCGGCGGACTGATCCTGGCGCAGGTCAGCACCCAGCTGACGTTTCTGTCTTACGGGACCACGGCCCGCGCTTCGCGGATGCACGGTGCCGGCGACGAGCGTGGTGCCGTCCGCGAGGGGGTGCAGGCGACGTGGCTGGCGCTCATCATCGGCGTGACGGTGGTCGCGCTCGTTCATCTGCTGGCCGGTCCCGTGACTTCGGCGATCGCCGGTGGCTCCGACATCGCGCACGCGGCGGCGAGTTGGTTGCGCATCGCCGTGTTCGGCGCCCCGTTGATCCTGATCGCGATGGCCGGCAATGGCTGGATGCGCGGCATGCAGAACACCGTGCGGCCCCTACGGTTCGTGATCGCGGGCCTCGTCGTGTCGGCGATCGCCTGTCCGCTGCTCGTACACGGACTGTGGGGCGCCCCGCGCCTCGGACTCGAGGGTTCGGCCGTGGCGAATGTGATCGGCCAGGCAGTGTCGGCCAGTCTCTTCGTCGGTGCGCTGGTATTCGAACGAGTGCCGCTGCGTCCGCGGTGGGGCGTGATGCGGGCTCAGATGATCCTCGGCCGGGACCTGATCCTCCGGAGTCTGGCGTTCCAGGCGTGTTTCCTCTCGGCAGCCGCAGTCGCATCCCGGTTCGGGGCCGCAGCTGTCGCCGCACATCAGGTGGTCCTGCAGTTGTGGAATCTGGTCGCACTCACCCTGGATTCCCTCGCGATCGCGGCACAGGCCTTGGTGGGTGCCGCATTGGGCGCGGGGCACGCCCGCGGGGCCACCCGCCTCTCGTGGCGTATCACGCGGTGGTCCACGCTCTTCGCGTCGGCGTTGGCGCTCATGTTCGCGCTCGGTCACAGTGTCGTACCCCGCCTGTTCACCTCCGATACTGCGGTGCTGGACGACATGGCGGTGGTGTGGTGGTTCTTCGTTGCCATCATTCCCGTGGCCGGAGTGGTCTTCGCTCTCGACGGTGTGCTTCTCGGGGCGGGAGATGTCGTGTTTCTCCGGAATGCCACGCTGGCCTGCGCGTTGGTCGGCTTCCTGCCCTTGATCTGGCTGTCAATGCTCCGCGACTGGGGTCTGGCGGGAATCTGGACGGGGTTGACCGTGTTCATAGTGCTTCGGATGCTGGCGGTCGTCTGGCGCGTCGGCACCGGCCGCTGGGCGGTGACCGGTGCCGACCTTCAGGTCCGGTGCCCCGAGTCCTGACGCGGAGTGAAACGCGAACCGGTGAAGCGAGCGATCGACAAGGAAACAGATCGGGAAGGGGAGTGGACGTGGCAGCCAAGTTGATGGCCGTGAGCGACACCCATGTCGGACACCGGGGAAATCGCCCGATCACCGAGGAGATCTACCCGGATTCCCCGGAGGACTGGCTGATCGTCGCGGGTGACGTCTCCGAGAAGACCGACGACATTCGCTGGGCCCTGAAGCTGCTTCGGAGCAGGTTCGCCAAGGTCATCTGGGTGCCCGGCAATCACGAGCTGTGGACGACGGCCAAGGATCCGGTCCAGATGCACGGCGTCGCGCGCTACGACTACCTGGTCACGATGTGCCGCGAGATCGACGTCATCACTCCCGAGGATCCGTTTCCGGTGTGGGAGGCAGAGGACGGCCCGGTCACGCTGGTTCCGATGTTCCTTCTCTACGACTACACGTTTCTGCCCGCCGGAGCGGCCAACAAGGAGGAGGGCCTCGCGATCGCGCGGGAGAAGAACGTGGTGGCGACGGACGAGTTCCTGTTGTCGAGCGAGCCGTACGGCACCCGGGATGCGTGGTGCCGTCACCGCGTGGAGACGACGAAGGAGCGCCTCGATGCGCTGCCCGCCGGCACCCGGACGGTGCTGATCAACCACTTTCCCCTCGTGCGTGAGCCGACCCAGGTGCTGTGGTACCCGGAATTCTCGTTGTGGTGCGGCACCGAGATGACGGCGGACTGGCATACCCGGTACAACGCGGTCTGTGCGGTGTACGGGCACTTGCACATTCCGCGTACCACCTACTACGACGGCGTGCGGTTCGAAGAGGTCTCTCTCGGCTATCCGAGGGAGTGGCAGCGGCGTGGCCTTCCGGAGAAACTGCTCCGCCAGATCATGCCGGTGCCGGAGTATCCGCCGGGGACGCTCAACAAGTGGGGCGGTCACTTCAAGGTGACTCCCGAGCAGGAGGCGGAAGTGGAGAAGATGCGGGCGAGGGGGACTTTGTGATCGAGAGGATCCTGCCCTCCGGTGTGGCGTCTGCCGAGCTCTTCGAAGACCCACCGGGTTTGCGTCCGCATCCGCAGGAGGAGGCGCTGATCGGGCGGGCGGTCGAGAAACGCCGCCGCGAATTCACCAGCGCCCGGCACTGCGCGCGACTGGCCATGGCGAAGCTGGGTGTGGACCCTGCCCCGATTCTCCGGGGAGAGAAAGGCGCGCCGGTGTGGCCTCGCGGCGTCGTCGGAAGTCTGACGCACTGTGACGGCTACCGCGGCGCCGTGCTCGGGTATGCGATGCAGGTGCGGTCCGTCGGAATCGACGCCGAGCCGCACGAGGCTCTGCCCGAGGGTGTGCTCGACGCGGTGAGCCTCGAAGTGGAACGGAAGTGGCTGTCGGGGACGGACGACTCGGTGCACTGGGACCGGCTGCTGTTCTGTGCCAAGGAGGCGACGTACAAGGCATGGTTCCCGCTCACCGGGAGATGGCTGGGTTTCGAGGACGCACACATCACCTTCGAGGCCACGGACGGCGGCACGGGCACCTTTCATTCAAATCTGCTCATTTCGGGGGAGACCCTCGACGGGCCGCCGCTGGCGTCGTTCGACGGACGCTGGATGGTGTCGGACGGCCTCATCATCACAACAATTGCGGTGCAGTGAGAGTGCCGCTTGCCGGGCTGGCAGAATCGGAACACGTGCCTGCGCGTGAAAAGCCTTCGTCCGGTCTCGTCGGTGCCGGTCTGCTCATCGTCGACAAAGACGCCGGGATCACCAGCCACGATGTCGTGGCGCGGTGCCGCAAACTCCTCGGAACCCGGAAAGTCGGGCATGCGGGCACTTTGGATCCCATGGCGACGGGCGTCCTCGTCCTCGGTGTGGAGCGGGCGACGAAGATGCTCGGGCTTCTGGCGTTGACCACGAAGGCGTACACCGCGACTATTCGGTTGGGGCAGTCGACCGCCACCGACGACGCCGAGGGCGAGACTCTGGCGTCGGCCGATGCCTCTGCTGTGCGAGACGAGGAGATCGCCGCACACGTGGCGCTCCTCACGGGCGAGATTTCGCAAATTCCTGCGAGTGTCAGCGCCATCAAGGTCGACGGGCAACGCGCCCATGCCCGGATTCGTGCGGGCGAGGAAGTGGAACTGGCGGCGCGCTCGGTGACGGTGTCCCGCTTCGACGTGGTCGCGCGACGCGACGAGGACACGTTCGTCGATCTGGATGTCGAGGTGGAATGTTCGTCCGGCACCTACATTCGTTCTCTCGCCCGCGATCTCGGCGCCGCGCTCGGGGTGGGCGGTCACCTGACAAGGTTGCGGCGAACTCGAGTCGGGCCATTCACACTGGACCATGCCCGAACCCTCGAACAGTTGGCCGAGGAGCCGGCGGTCAGCCTCGACATCGACGCGGCAGCGCAGACTGCGTTCCCGCACCGACTCGTCGATGCTGCGGAGGCCGAGTCGATCAGTCAGGGCCGGTGGCTCGAGCCGGTCGGAATCAAGGGTGTGTACGCCGCCATCGACCCGGGCGGGTCGACCATCGCACTGCTGCAGGAGCGCGGCAAGCGTGCCAGTTCGGTGATGGTGGTTCGTCCGGCGACGCTGAGATAGCTCACACCAGCCAGATGGCCTGGGCCGCCGGGTTGCCCAGTTCGACGGAGTCCGGACCGGCGTCGAGCCGGACTGACACCGTCCCCGCGTAGTCGCGTCGCTCGAGCACCGTCACTTCGACGTCCAGTGCTACTCCGACCGAATCGAAATAGCGCAGCATGGCCGGGTCCGAGTCGGAGATCCGCGCGATCCGGCCGCTTTCGCCGTTCGCGAAGTGACTCAGCTGGCGGGCCGGGGGAGTCGGAACCGAACCGTCGACCGACGGGATGGGGTCACCGTGGGGATCCCGCTCCGGGTGTCCCAGCTTGGCGTCCATCCGGTTGATCATGAGATCGGACACGGCGTGCTCGAGTATTTCCGCTTCGTCGTGGACCTCGTCCCAGCCGTACCCCAGTTCGCGCACCAGATACGTTTCGATGAGCCGGTGGCGACGGACCATTCCGATGGCGGCCACCCTGCCCGCCTCGGTGAGTGCGATGGAACCGTAGCGGGCGTGATCGACCAGCCCCTGATCGGACAGCTTCCTGATGGCCTCCGACACGGTGGACGCCGACACGCCGATCTTCTCGGACAACAACTTGGTGGACACCCGCTCCTGCGACCACTCCCCGGTGGTCCAGATGACCTTGAGGTAGTCCTGCGCCACAGCCGACAAGGAGCCGGTCTCCGATGCCGTGTCCTCGGTCGCGATCTGGTCATTTTTGTTTCCGGCCACGCCCCGAGCTTAGGCAAGTCTTACCGGACAGACACATCGACACACCTCGAAGGCGGACTCGCGGGGGAAGAACGGCGAGGTGACGGCACGTCCGCCTACACGATCCCGGGGGACCGGCCGGTCCGGAGATGAACATCGGCGCGCCGCACCGTAGGCTGCCAGTCGTGCTGAGATGGCGTGGTCTCGACGAGGTTCCTGCCGACTGGGGTCGTTGTGTACTCACGATCGGCGTATTCGATGGCGTGCACCGAGGTCACGCCCAACTGATCAGCCGGGCAGTGTCGGCTGCACGCAAGCGTGGAATACCCAGCGTGCTCATGACTTTCGACCCACATCCCATGGAAGTGGTTCGCCCGGGCAGTCATCCCGCCCAGTTGACGACGCTGGCCCGCCGCGCCGAACTCGCGGAAGACCTCGGGATCGACGTGTTCTGCGTCATGCCGTTCACCGCCGAATTCATGAAGCTGACGCCGGAGCGGTATGCCCACGAAATTCTCGTGGAGCGTCTGCACGTGGCCGAGGTCGTCGTCGGTGAGAACTTCACCTTCGGCAAGAAGGCCGCGGGCAACGTCGACCTGCTGCGTCAGATCGGCGACCGGTTCGGGTTCGCGGTCGACGGCGTCACGCTGCTCGCCGAGCACGCCGTCACCTTCTCCTCCACCTACATCCGTTCGTGCGTGGATGCCGGTGACATGGCCGCCGCGACGGAGGCCCTGGGCCGGCCCCACCGGGTAGAGGGGGTCGTCGTCCACGGGGACGGTCGCGGGCGTCAGCTCGGTTATCCGACGGCCAATGTCGCGCCTCCGATGTACGCAGCCATCCCCGCGGACGGGGTCTACGCGGCCTGGTTCACCGTGCTCGGGCACGGCGTCGATCTGGGGACGGTCACCTCGGGGGAGCGCTACATGGCGGCCGTGTCGGTCGGCACCAACCCCACGTTCTCGGGCCGCACCCGCACGGTGGAGGCCTTCGTTCTCGATCGTGAGGCCGACCTCTACGGCCAGCATGTCGCTGTCGACCTGGTCGAGCGGTTGCGCGGGATGGAAAAATTCGACTCCGTCGACGATTTGATCGTCGCGATGGGGCGCGACGCGGAGCGCTCGCGCGAAATCCTGTCCGCCTCGGACAGCGCAACGTAATCGAGCCGCATTTCAGCTGGTAAAGTAGTCCGCTGGCGTGCGCTGCGGTTCGTGGTGGCCGCGTCGAATATCGATCCTTTCACGCGAACGTCATTACCAGGAGTGAAAACAGTGGCATTGACCACCGAACAGAAAAAGCAGGTTCTGGGCGAGTACGGCCTGCACGAGACCGACACCGGTTCGCCGGAGGCGCAGGTGGCCATGCTCACCAAGCGCATCGTCGATCTCACCGAACACCTCAAGATGCACAAGCACGACCACCACTCCCGCCGCGGCCTGTTGCTGCTGGTCGGACGCCGTCGTCGTCTGCTCAAGTATGTCCAGAAGGTCGACATCGAGCGTTACCGCTCGCTGATCGAGCGTCTCGGCCTGCGTCGCTGAGTTTCGTGGCACGGCGATCATTCGATCGCCAATCACTCCGGTAGCCGGCGTGGCCTTGCTTAGACTGGGCCTCGCTGGCTATCGGCGTTCGCTGCCGTAGGGCAGCACTACCGTATGCACCCGAGAATGTGGTGTCGGTCTTCGGTAGTGGTCGTCCGGACACGGTCCGGGGGACTTCGATCGACGGCCGCCTCCGCACAGCGACATCCCGAGATCTCGAGAGGGGGATGTCCCTCAGGTGCGCAG
The DNA here is from genome assembly GCF_033142305.1 of Rhodococcus sp. IEGM 27. Classification (NCBI taxonomy): domain Bacteria; kingdom Bacillati; phylum Actinomycetota; class Actinomycetes; order Mycobacteriales; family Nocardiaceae; genus Rhodococcus; species Rhodococcus sp. IEGM 27. Next base: position 324,833 of record NZ_JAWLSG010000002.1, read on the forward strand.
TTCTCGCCAGGAGGGTGAGAACGCCCGCGCGGGTACGGCGAAGACGAGAGGGAAGTGAAGAGAAAAGATGACAGAGAACTCCGCAGTAGAGATCGATGAGGGCGTGTTCGAATCCACCGCCGTGATCGACAACGGGTCCTTCGGCACTCGCACCATTCGATTCGAGACCGGCCGCCTCGCCCAGCAGGCCGCCGGCGCCGTCGTCGCCTACCTCGACGACGAGACCATGTTGCTGTCGGCCACCAGCGCCAGCAAGCACCCCAAAGAGCACTTCGACTTCTTCCCCCTGACGGTGGACGTCGAGGAGCGGATGTACGCGGCCGGTCGCATTCCCGGCTCGTTCTTCCGCCGTGAGGGCCGGCCCTCCACCGACGCCATCCTCACCTGCCGCCTGATCGACCGTCCGCTGCGCCCGTCATTCGTCGACGGCCTGCGTAACGAGATCCAGGTCGTCGTCACGGTGATGAGCCTCAACCCGCAGGACCTCTACGACGTGGTCGCCATCAACGCGGCGTCGGCGTCCACCCAGATCGCCGGCCTGCCGTTCTCCGGTCCTGTCGGTGGTGTGCGTGTAGCGCTCATCACCTCGGCGGAGAACAAGGCCGGCCAGTGGGTGGCATTCCCGACGGTCGAGCAGCTCGAGAACGCAGTCTTCGACATGGTCGTTGCCGGCCGCATCGTCTCCGGTTCCGGTGACGACGCCGATGTCGCGATCATGATGGTCGAGGCGGAGGCCACCGACAACGTGATCGCCCTGATCGCGGACGGCGCTCAAGCGCCGACCGAGGCGATCGTGGCCGAGGGCCTCGAGGCGGCCAAGCCGTTCATCGCGCGGCTGTGCACCGCTCAGCAGCAGCTCGCGGCGAAGGCGTCGAAGCCCACCGGCGAGTTCCCCGTCTTCCCGGCCTATCAGGACGACGTGTTCGCCGCGGTCGAAGAGGCCGCCGCCGAAAAGCTGAGTGCCGCACTCACCATTGCCGGCAAGCAGGAGCGCGACGACAAGACCGACGAGGTCAAGGTCGAGGTGCTCGAGCAGGTCGCACCCAAGTTCGAGGGACGTGAGAAGGAACTCGGCGCAGCGTTCCGTTCGCTGACCAAGAAGCTGGTACGTCAGCGCATCCTGCGCGACCAGTTCCGCATCGACGGTCGTGGAATCACGGACATCCGTTCGCTCTCCGCCGAGGTCGCCCTCGTGCCGCGGGCACACGGTTCCGCGCTGTTCGAGCGTGGCGAAACCCAGATCCTGGGCGTCACCACCCTCGACATGGTGAAGATGGCGCAGCAGGTCGACAGCCTCGGGCCCGAGACCACCAAGCGGTACATGCACCACTACAACTTCCCGCCGTACTCCACCGGAGAGACCGGTCGTGTCGGTTCGCCGAAGCGCCGCGAGATCGGACACGGCGCGCTGGCCGAGCGGGCACTCATGCCTGTACTGCCGAGCGTCGAGGAGTTCCCCTACGCCATCCGTCAGGTGTCGGAGGCCCTCAGCTCCAACGGTTCCACCTCGATGGGTTCGGTGTGTGCGTCGACGCTCGCGCTGCTCAACGCCGGTGTGCCGCTGAAGGCTCCGGTTGCCGGTATCGCCATGGGTCTGGTGTCCGATCAGGTCGACGGGGAAACCCGCTACGTGGCCCTCACCGACATCCTCGGTGCCGAAGACGCATTCGGTGACATGGACTTCAAGGTCGCGGGCACCAAGGACTTCGTGACGGCCCTCCAGCTCGACACGAAGCTCGACGGCATCCCGTCGAAGGTCCTCGCCGGCGCGTTGTCGCAGGCCAAGGATGCGCGTGCGACGATCCTCGACGTCATGGCCGAGGCCATCGACACTCCGGACGAAATGAGCCCGTTCGCTCCGCGCGTGACGGCCATCAAGGTGCCCGTCGACAAGATCGGCGAGGTCATCGGGCCCAAGGGCAAGATGATCAACTCGATCACCGAGCAGACCGGCGCCAACATCTCCATCGAAGATGACGGCACCGTGTTCGTCGGTGCGACGGACGGCCCGTCCGCGCAGGCCGCGATCGACATGATCAACGCCATCGCCAACCCGCAGCTGCCGAAGGTCGGCGAGCGCTTCCTGGGCACGGTCGTCAAGACCACCGCCTTCGGTGCATTCGTGTCGCTCCTCCCCGGCCGCGACGGGCTGGTGCACATCTCGAAGCTGGGCTCCGGCAAGCGCATTGCCAAGGTCGAGGACGTCGTGAGCGTCGGCTCCAAGTTGAGGGTCGAAATCGCCGACATCGACAACCGCGGCAAGATCTCGCTGATCCCGGTCGAGGAGGACGGCGCTGCGCCGGCCACCGAGCAGGACGAAGAGCAGGCAGCCGAGAAGTAGGTCTCCCCCGGCTCCTGCCGAGCGGCCCCGCACGTTACTCGTGCGGGGCCGCTCGCGTATTCGGGACCACTGTCAGGTGGCGGGTGCCGGGCCGGCGACGCGGGCGAGCCGCCGAACGAGAAGGGCGATGATCGGCCCGTAGGTGGCGGCCAACACCGGCTCCACCGGCCCGGGCGCCGACAGCGTCATCGTGATTCGCGAGCCGGAACCGAGAGGTTCGACGGAGTGCTCGAGGTCGATGGGACCCACCCGCCAGGTCCAGGACCGACCGGGCGTCTTGGCGGAGATGACCACCGGAACCGGAATGAACCACAGCACCCGTGCTGCCCCGCAGCGCCCGCACTGCACCTCCGGAGATCCCAGAGCCCAGGCACCGCGAATGTGCGGAGCCCATTCTGGCCACCGTGACGGCCGTGACAGCAGGGACCATATCGCGTCGGCCGGCGCGGGAGAATCGGCGGAATAGGAACGGGGCGCCCCCGTCATATACCCGATTCGCGAAGTCTTCAGCCGGCTCGGACGGGATCCGACGTGAACACCGGATGAAATGCGGCCAGTCGAGTTGCATGTAACTGTGGGTCCCTCCCACGCTGGTCATCAACGGCGTGGGAGGGAGCCGGTCATGTTGTTTCGCCTGCCCGGGGTCTATCGGCCTCAGCGGGACACCTGGTTGCTCGCCGAGGTACTCGCCGGACGAAAGCTCGGGCCGGGAACGCGTGTGCTCGATTTATGCTGTGGCACCGGCGCATTGAGTGTGGCCGCCTGTGAAGGTGGCGCGGGATGGGTCACCGCCGTCGACGTGTCTCGCCGCGCCGTGATCAGCACTTGGCTCAACTCCAAGCTGAACCGCCGGACCGTGCGGGTGGTGCGGGGCGATCTCGTCGACCCGGTGCGGACGCTGCGCTTCGATGTGGTGGTGGCGAATCCGCCGTACTCGCCGGCGTCGGACGACTCTGTTCGCGGTCGCGGTCGCGGGCGCGTTCTCGGGCTGGCCTGGGATGCGGGAATCGACGGGCGCGCCGTCCTCGACTGCCTCTGCGTCGCGGTCCCGGAACTCCTTGCTCCGGGCGGCACTCTTCTCCTCGTCCAGTCTGTTCTGAACGGTGTGGAGAAGTCGCGAACCATGCTCGAGGAGCGGGGTCTGCGGGTCGAGGTCGTGGCCTCGGAACACGTTCCGTTCGGCCCAGCACTCGCCGGCCGCGCGCGGATGCTGGAGGAGCGGGGAATGATTCTCCCTGGGCAGCGAACCGAGCGGATCGTCGTACTGGCCGCCACGGATGTGGGGTCGAGAGCCGGTTTACGCCCAGGTAGCTTCGACGAGTGATCCCGCCGGAGGCGGAAACGGGTCGGTCGGTGTCTCCGTGTAAAGTTTGCCGTTCGACGTCGCCCAGTTTTCGAGGACCGCTGAACCACTACATGGCCAAGATCGATCGCCGCCGCGTCGCGGCCCCCACTGCAGCGTCGACCCTGCGTGAACCGGATCCCGGTGTCGAGCGCACTGTGCTTCCCGGCGGTCTCCGCGTTGTCACCGAATACGTTCCCGGCGTGCGATCCGCATCCGTCGGTGTGTGGGTCGGTGTGGGATCCCGTGATGAGCAACCCACGGTCGCGGGAGCCGCGCACTTCCTCGAGCATTTGCTCTTCAAGGCCACTCCGTCACGCAGTGCCCTCGACATCGCCCAGGTGATGGACGGTGTAGGAGGCGAACTCAATGCTTTCACCTCGAAGGAACACACCTGTTTCTACGCGCACGTGCTGGATGAGGATCTGCCCCTGGCAGTCGACCTGGTAAGCGATGTGGTGCTTCGAGGCCGCTGCCGTTCCTCGGATGTCGACGTGGAGCGCCAGGTGGTCCTCGAGGAAATCGCGATGCGTGACGACGATCCCGAGGACTTGCTCGGCGATGCCTTCCTCACGGCCCTGTACGGCGACCACCCCGTCGGCCGTCCCGTGATCGGCAGTGTCGAGTCGATCGAATCGATGACTCGCACCCAGCTGCACTCGTTCCACGTTCGCCGGTACACACCGCCGCGGATGGTGGTGGCGGTGGCCGGGAACGTCGACCACGAGCACACGGTGGAGATGGTGCGCCGGGCGTTCGCCGGTCATCTCGAGGAGGCGGCCGAGCCCGCCCCTCGCCGCGCCGGTGCGTTGCGGCTGCGCACAGCGCCCACGCTGAGCCTCACCAACCGCGACAGCGAACAGGTCCATCTCTCCCTCGGCGTTCGGGCGTTCGGCAGGCACGAGTCGCATCGGTGGGCGCTGTCGGTGCTCAATGCCGCCGTCGGGGGCGGGCTCAGTTCCCGTCTCTTCCAAGAGGTGCGCGAAATCCGCGGGCTCGCGTATTCCGTGTACTCCGGCGTCGATACGTTCGCCGACACCGGTGCGTTCTCGGTCTATGCGGGCTGCCAGCCCGAGAACCTCGGCGAGGTCGCCACGGTCATCCGAGAGGTGCTGTCCACCGTCGCCGCCGACGGCATCACAGACGCCGAATGTGCCCGCGCGAAGGGGTCTCTGCGCGGGGGTCTGGTGCTCGGCCTGGAGGATTCGGGATCGCGGATGCACCGCATCGGCAAGAGCGAACTGAACTACGGCAACCATCGCAGCATCGCCGAAACCTTGGCGAAGATCGATGCGGTCACCACCGACGAGGTTCGTGACGTGGCGAGGGTGCTGTTGCAGCGCCCCTTCGGCGCCGCCGTCGTAGGGCCGTATCGGCGCAAACGTGATTTGCCCGCGTCGGTGCGTGGCATCGTCCGGTAACGAGCTACCCCCGACAACAGGAGGCGTGCGAGATGAAGATTCGTGGAGCAGTGCTCGAAGAGATCGGCCGAACACGACCCTTCGCGGAGTCCGCGCCCATCTCTATCGCCGAACTCGAACTGGACGAGCCGGGTCCGGGTGAAATTCTGGTCCGGATCGAGGCTGCGGGACTGTGCCATTCGGACCTGTCCGTCGTCGACGGCAATCGGGTCCGGCCGGTTCCGATGTTGCTCGGTCATGAGGCGGCCGGGCGTGTCGAGCAACTCGGCGCGGGCGTGGACGACCTCAGCGTCGGACGACGGGTCGTCATGACGTTCCTGCCGCGCTGTGGCCAGTGCGAGGGCTGCGCCACCGACGGCCAGATGCCGTGCGTGCCGGGTACGAAAGCCAACAACGACGGAACCCTGCTCGACGGCGGCTCGCGTCTGCATCGGGGCGACGAGTCGGTGCACCACCACCTCGGAGTGTCCGGTTTCGCCACGCATGCCGTGGTCAACCGCCATTCTGTCGTTCCTGTCGGTGACGACGTGCCCGCCGATGTGGCCGCGGTACTCGGATGCGCTGTTCTCACCGGAGGCGGAGCCGTTCTCAACGCCGGCAATCCGCGCCGCGGTCAGGCCGTCATGGTTGTCGGGCTCGGTGGGGTCGGAATGGCCGCGATTCTCACCGCCGTCTCGCGGGGTGCCGGCGAGGTCATCGGGGTCGACTCGGTGCCGGAAAAGCTCCAGGCCGCACTCGAACTGGGTGCGACGGCGGTATACACGCCTGCCGAACTGGTAGAGGCCGGCATACGGGCGCCCATCGTGATCGAGGCCGCCGGCAATGCGCGAGCTTTCGAATCGGCCGTGTCCGCCACCGCCCCCGGCGGAAAAACCATCACCGTCGGGCTGCCGTCCCCACAGGCGCGTTCGTCGATCTCGCCGTTGACCCTGGTGGCCGAGGCCCGCACAATCATCGGCAGCTACCTCGGATCGGCTGTTCCCGCCCGAGACATCCCCGTCTACGAGGATCTGTGGCGTTCGGGGAAGCTGCCCGTGGAGAAGCTGATTTCGTCCCGCATCTCACTCGACCAGATCAACCACGGCATGGACGAACTCGCCGAGGGCCGCGCGATCCGCCAGATCATCGTCTTCGATTGATCGCACCCGGCTACGGGTGTGGAAGCTACGGGTGAGGAGAGGAAGATCTCCCGGTCGGCCCCTGCACTTCGGTCGTCACCCGGTGGTTGCGTAGGCTTTCGGGCGAATCGATGTGACTGGACGGAGCGTGGAGAAGTGAGCGCAGCAGCACCCATCAGGGTCGGAGTTCTCGGAGCCAAGGGCAAGGTCGGCCGAGCGATCTGCGAGGCGGTGGAGCAGGCGTCGGACCTCGAGCTCGTGGCGGAGGTCGATCACGGCGACCGGTTGGAGGTGTTCACCGAGTCCGGTACTGAGGTTGTCGTCGACTTCACGCACCCCGATGTGGTGATGGACAACCTGAACTTCCTCGTTGCCAATGGCATTCACGCAGTGGTGGGAACCACGGGCTTCGATGACACCCGCCTCGACACGGTGCGGTCGTGGCTGGCCGATCAGCCCTCGGTCGGGGTCCTCATCGCTCCCAACTTTGCAATCGGAGCCGTTCTGTCGATGCGGTTCGCCGAGGCCGCCGCGCGCTTCTTCGACTCCGTCGAGGTCATCGAACTGCATCACCCCAACAAGGCGGACGCACCGTCCGGCACCGCCTACCGGACCGCGGCGCTCATCTCCGAGGCGCGCCGCAAGGCGGGCCTCGGCCTCAGTCCGGACGCCACCACCACCGAACTCGACGGTGCCCGCGGCGCCGATGTGGACGGTGTCCGGGTGCACTCGGTCCGGCTCGCCGGGCTCGTCGCGCATCAGGAGGTCATCCTGGGAACACAAGGGGAGACGCTGACCATCCGGCACGACTCGATCGACCGCAATTCCTTCGCTCCCGGCGTACTCCTCGGGGTGCGGCAGATCGCGTCCCGCCCCGGCCTCACCGTGGGTATCGACCCGCTTCTCGACCTGTGAAGAGTAACGAGTCGACCAAGACGGTCGTCACGATCGCATTGCTTGTCGCCGCGCTCGTGTTCTACTTCGTGCTGCTCGGTCAGCGCGGGATCGCCCTGATCCAGGACGGCGGGGTCGCCGCGGTGGGGCTCGGCGTCGGAGTTCTCATCCTTCCGTTCCTCGGTGCGTGGATCGTCTACGCGACACTCCGGGCAGGCCTGCAACATCAGAAACTCGCCCGTCGCATCGGCGACGAGGGTCTCGAACTGGACGTCACGAATCTGCCGAAGCGTCCGTCCGGACGAATAGACCGCGACGCTGCCGACGCCCTCTTCCAGCAGGTCAAGGCGGAATGGGAGGCGGATCCCGACAACTGGCGGAGCTCGTACCGGCTTGCCCGCGCTTACGACTACGCCGGCGACCGCGGCCGCGCCCGGGAGACGATGAAGCGGGCCGTGGAACTGGAACGTCTCGAACGCGAGAGCGGGGCGGGGCAGTAGTGCCGCAACCGGTCGTACGCTGACGACTGTGCCATCACTCCTCGTCGTCCACCACACCCCGTCGCCGGTCACCCGCGAGTGCCTCGAAGCGGTGCTGAAGGGTGCCCGGGACCCCGACATCGAGGGCGTCGAGGTGCGGTCGATACCCGCTCTCGGGGCCACCGTGCCCGACGTCCTCGCCGCCGACGGCTTCCTGTTCGGGACGTCCGCCAACTTCGGTTACATGTCGGGAGCGCTCAAGCACTTCTTCGATACGGTGTACTACCCCTGTCTCGACGCGGTCGCGGGCCGCCCCTACGGTCTGTGGGTACACGGCAACAACGACACAGCCGGCGCGGTCACGTCGGTACAGAAGATCGTGACCGGCCTCGCACTCACGCAAGCCGCCGAAGCGCTCGAACTCATCGGTGCGGTCGACGCGGCAGCACGTGAGCGCTGTTACGACCTCGGTGCGACGGTGGCAGTGGTTCTCGCCGAGGGCATCTGACGCCCGCTGGGACGTGTCGATCCGCGATCCTGCCTCATACTGTCAGTACCTGGTGACAGGATGCGGTCATGCGTGAGATGACCGCCGCCGCGGCCAGAAAGTCGGCACTGTGGGCGCAGGGATTTGCCGATGCCAGGCCGACGGGTATCCCTACCCGACGGCACATCCGCTCGGTTCTCGACCGGATCCGGTTGTTCCAGATCGATTCGGTGTCGGTGGCGGCTCGGGCCCACTACGTTCCGCTGTTCAGCAGAATCGGCGTCTACGACCGGGGACTGCTCGACTCGGCGGCGTGGTCGCACCGTGCCCGCACGCCGCGCATGCTCGCGGAGTATTGGGCGCACGAGGCGGCGTTCATCCCGGTCGAGGACTGGCCGTTGTTCCGGTGGCGTATGCACCGCTACCGGCACGGCAGGTGGGCAGGCGAGGCCCGGGTACTCGACCGCAATCCCACCCTCGCCGCCGATGTGCTAGACGTGATCCGGGCGGTGGGTCCCAGCAGCGCCCGCGACGTGGAGAAGCACCTCGAGGTCGATCGGCCCGATCGCAAAGGGCCGTGGTGGGACCGCAGCGACACCAAGGTCGTATGCGAGCAGTTGTTCGCCGCCGGGGCCCTCGCGGTCGACAAACGAGTCGCGTTCACCCGTCACTACGATCTCACCGATCGAGTGCTGCCCGAAAGCATTCTCGCGCAGGAGTATTCGGAGGAGGAGTCGATCCGGCGACTCGTCGGCCGGTCCGCACGGGCACTGGGAGTAGCGACGGAGTCGGACCTGCGCGACTACTACCGGCTGTCCCCGGCGCAGATCAAGCCCGCAGTCGAGGACCTCGTCGAGGACGGTGTGCTCCACGCGGTCACCGTGCGAGGCTGGGACGTTGCGGCCTACATGCATCGCGACGTCCGGACGCCGCGGCGGGTAGAGGGCGCTGCGCTGTTGTGTCCGTTCGATCCGCTTGTATTTTTCCGACCGCGGACGGAGCGGATGTTCGACTTCCGGTATCGCCTCGAGATCTACACTCCCGCGCACAAGCGGGTGCACGGTTACTACGTCTTTCCGTTCCTACTCGACGGCGAGTTGGTAGCCCGAGTCGATGTGAAAGCCGACCGAGCGAGGGGAGCGCTCAAGGTGCGGTCGGCCTTCGTCGAAGCGGGAGCGCGTCCCGAGCGGGTGGTGGAGCCGCTGCTGTCCGAGCTGTACCGGATGGCGGAGTGGCTCGAGCTGGGCGAAGTCACGGTAGACAAGCGTGGAGATCTCGCCCCACTTCTCGCGGCCGCGGCGAAGCGACCGCGAGAAGTGTGAGCGCTACAGGCTTTCGACGAACTTGGTGAGACCCTTGCTGGCCGTCTCGAGTGCAGTTTTCTGCGCCTTCTTCACGAGGAAACCGGGCAACGGGATCTTGGGATCGACCGTCAGCTCGAAAGTCACCTTGGTACCGGAGCCTGATTCGGTCAAAACATACGAGCCGTCCTGCGCATTTTGCTGACCGCTCTCGACGAGGTGCCACGACACGGTGTCGTCACCCTCGAAGGTGTAGTCGACCACCTGCTCGTCGCTGATGCCGAGAATGGAGACGTTCATCCGAACACGGTGGGGGCGGCCGTCGTCGTGGGTGCTTTCGATGGTCACCGACTTGTGGGCAGACGACCACTCGGGCAGCCGATCCACCGCGGCGATCGCGGCCATCACCGTGGCCGGATCGGCCTTGATCTCGAACTCTTTGACGCCGGAAACGGCCATATTTTTCGCTCCTTCGAGCCCGTGGCGACTCTCACCGTGTGGCTGTTGCGACGTAATTAGACCACCGTCGGTGCCGGGGCCATGGAGGGAGTGCGGCGCCGCTTCAGAAATTGTTGCCGAGGTTACGGCGCATATGGTCTTTGAGGGCGCCCTGCACTGCCTGGGACACCCACGAGTTCAGCGACACTCCGTTCTGTGACGCGGCCTCCTCTGCCTTCGACTTGATCTGATCCATCAGCCGCAGAGTGACGCGGCTGATGTCACCTGTGGCGTCATCGAAGGCCGCGCTGATGTCTTCGGCGGTGGTGGTGTTCTTGTCCTCCGCTCCTGCGGTGTCTGCGGTGGTACGGGCAATGTCGACCCCGACCTCGGTACCCTCCAGTCGCACCTTCACGGTGCGACTCTCGAGCACAGAAGACACCTCACCAGCGAATTCAGTGAGTGCGGACAGCAGGAGGAGCCGGGCCGCCGGTTCGACGGCTACCGCGAGCGCCGCCGCTGTGTCCCGGGTCCGGTCGTCGCCGAGGGCTGCGGCTGCCGTGAGGTCGTCGCGCAGCCGGGCGACGTAACTGTCGAGGTTCATGACGCCAGCATGACGTCATCTGTGACGTCGGTCAAGGGTGTCGGTCGAGGGGTGGCTGCGACCGCCGCACGGGCGCCCCCACCCGCACGGAGCCCGAATCACGGCGCAACTAGGGTTTATGCATCAGGAATGGATCCGTTCTCGGGTCCGGTAGGAGGATCACGCAGTTGCCGCAGACGGTGTCGCTCAGGGTGCAGCTCGTCGCGAAGACGGAGTTCCTTCCACCGGAGGACATCCCGTGGGAGACGGACGCCGACGGAGGGGAGGCGCTGGCCGAGTTCGCGGGACGCGCCTGCTATCAGAGCTGGTCGAAGCCCAACCCGCGCACGGCGACCAACGCCGGGTATCTTCGCCACCTCCTCGAAGTCGGGCACGAATCCGTCCTGGAACACGGCAGCGTCACCTTTTACATCACCGGAATCTCCCGCTCGTGCACCCACGAGCTGATTCGGCACCGGCATTTCTCCTACTCGCAGTTGTCGCAGCGGTTCGTGCGGGAGAACGACTCCAACGTGGTCGTGCCGCCCGCGATCGCCGGTGATCCCGAGCTCGAGGCACTCTTCGCCAGAGCGACGGACGCGAGCCGGGCGGCATACGGCGAGCTGCTCGAAGCACTCGAGGCCAAGCTTGCGGAGACCTCGAGCCTTCCCGTGCGGAACAAGGAGGCCCGCCAGGCCGCCCGGGCCGTATTGCCCAACGCGACCGAGACCCGGGTGGTGGTCACCGGCAACTACCGCGCGTGGCGTCACTTCGTGTCGATGCGGGCGACCGAGCACGCCGACGTCGAGATTCGTCGACTTGCTGTCGAATGCCTCAGGCAGTTGCAGAAGGCGGCACCTAATGTGTTCGGCGACTTCGAGATCGTCGACTGGGGAGACGGATCGGAAGTGGCGCGGAGCACGTTTTCCGCCGACCTGTGAGTGGTGTGCGAAAGTACCTGGGCCACCGGGTAGCCTTCTGACCATGACCTACGGTGATTCCGCTTCTCACGTCGAGCGTCCGTTCGGCACAGTTTCCACTGCGATGGTGACGCCGTTCACCTCCGACGGAAAGCTGGACGTCGACGCGGGTGTCCGCCTCGCGGCGTACCTCGTCGACAATGGATGCGATGCTCTCGTGCTCGCCGGTACCACCGGTGAGTCGCCGACAACCACCGAGAACGAGAAGCTCGAGCTGCTCCGCGCCGTCATCGACGCCGTCGGCGACCGGGCGAAGATCATCGCAGGCGCAGGAAGTAACGACACCGCCCACAGTGTCGAACTCGCGCGCGACGCCGCCCGCGCCGGGGCGCAGGGACTCCTCGTCGTCACCCCGTACTACTCGCGTCCGCCGCAGGCGGGTCTGTACGCCCACTTCACCGCTGTCGCAGATGCCACCGACCTTCCGGTGATGCTCTACGACATTCCGCCGCGCTCAGTCGTCCCCATCGAGACCGAGACGATCCGCCGCCTCGCCGAGCATCCGCGCATCGTCGCGGTCAAGGACGCGAAGGGCGATTTGAACGCCGGCGCCGAATTGATCGGAACCACCGACCTCCTCTTCTACTCGGGCGATGATCCGCTGAACCTGCCGTGGTTGGCGGTCGGCGCCACCGGTTTCGTCAGCGTGATCGGGCACCTCGTGCCGTCCCGGCTGCGTGAACTCCACACGGCATTCGCGGCCGGCGATATCGCCCGGGCGCGTGCCATCAACCTCAGCCTGATCCCGGTCATCCGATCCGTTGCGCGGTTGGGCGGGGTCAGTGCGTCAAAGGCAGGATTGCGATTGATAGGTCTCGACGTGGGCGAACCCAGGCTCCCTCAAGTGGCACCCACCCACGATCAGCTCGATCTCCTGGCCGCCGACCTTCACGCTGCGGGGGTACTCGCATGACCCGTCCCCCCCGTCGTCGCAGCGCAAGCCGTCAGGCCGGACCGCCGGCTCCCAGCCCGGCCGAGCAGCCCGCAGCACCTCCCGTGCCCGAGCCGTCGGCGGCGGCGGCGGAGCAACCGAAATCGGAACCCCCGCTCGCAGAGAGCCCCACTGCGCCGAAGCAAGCGAAGTCCGCGCCGGTGAAGGCTGCATCCACCAAGACGGGCGCCACCGGCAAGTCGCCCTCGCGCTCTCGTCGCGGTGGTAACGGCAACAAGCGTCCGGACAACCGGGCGGCAACTCCCGATCCGACCGCGCGGCTCGGTGCACCGCCCAAGGCTCCCTTCAAGGGACTGCGAGTGGTCGCCCTCGGGGGCATCGGTGAAATCGGCCGGAACATGACCGTCTTCGAGCATCAGGGCAAACTGCTCATCGTCGACTGCGGCGTGCTGTTTCCCGAGGATCAGCAGCCTGGTGTGGATCTGATCCTGCCGGACTTCCGGCACATCGAGGATCGCATGGCCGATGTCGAGGCCGTCGTCCTCACCCACGGTCACGAGGATCACATCGGGGCGATCCCGTTCCTGCTCCGCCTCCGGCCGGATCTGCCGGTCATCGGCTCCCGGTTCACGCTCGCGCTCGTCGCAGCCAAGTGCCGGGAACATCGTCAGCGACCCAACCTCGTCGAGGTGACGGAAGGCCAGCGCACGGCACACGGCCCGTTCGAGTGTGAGTACTTCGCGGTCAACCACTCCATCCCGGACGCGATCGCGGTCGCCATCAGGACCGACGCCGGAGTCGTGCTGCACACCGGTGACATCAAACTCGACCAGCTTCCGCTCGACGGCAGGCTCACCGACCTCGCCGGCTTCTCGCGTCTCGGCGACGAAGGAGTGGACCTGTTCCTGGTCGACTCGACCAACGCCGAGGTGCCGGGATTCGTCACACCGGAACGTGAGATCGGCGGCGTGCTCGACAACGTCATCGGTAAGGCGAAGCAACGTGTGATCGTGGCGTCGTTCGCCAGCCACGTCCACCGCATCCAGCAGGTCGTCGACGTGGCGCACCGCTACAACCGCCGGGTTGCGTTCGTGGGCCGATCCATGGTCCGCAACATGCAGATCGCACAGGATCTCGGCTACCTGAGCGTGCCCGACGGTCTGGTGGTCGACATCGACACCGCGGCGAACCTGCCCGACGATCGCCTCGTTCTCATCTCCACCGGCTCTCAGGGTGAACCGCTGTCGGCGTTGTCGCGGATGGCGCGGGGTGAGCACCGGCAGATCAATGTCCGGGCCAACGACCTGGTGGTCCTCGCCTCGTCACTGATTCCGGGCAATGAGAACTCCGTCTTCGCGGTGGTGAACGGTCTCGCCAAGCGCGGTGCCACCGTGGTCACGCAGCAGAGCGCCAAGGTGCACGTCTCCGGCCACGCGTCGGCGGGTGAGCTGCTCTACCTGTACAACGCGGTCCGGCCCACCAACGCCATGCCGGTGCACGGCGAATGGCGGCACCTGCGCGCCAACGCCGCGCTGGCCAAGGCCACCGGCGTTCCGGAAGAACGCATCGTGCTCGCCGAGGACGGCGTCGTGGTCGACATGGTGGACGGTCTCGCCGAAATCGTCGGGCAGGTGCCGGTCGGACACGTCTACGTCGACGGACTGTCCGTCGGTGATGTCGGCGACTCCACGCTGTCGGATCGATTGGTTCTCGGGGAGGGCGGGTTCATTGCGATCAACGTGGTGATCGACGACCACACCGGCCGCGCCGTCAGCACCCCGGAGGTGTCCGGGCGCGGATTCTCCGACGACCCGACCGCCCTCAAGGATGCCGCCCAGTTGGTCGAGGCGGAACTCGCGCGCCTGGCCACGGAGGGCATCAACGACGCGCATCGGATCGCCCAGGCGATCCGGCGGGTAGTGGGTAAGTGGGTTGCGGACAAGTACCGTCGCCGGCCGATGATCGTGCCCACCGTGATCGCGGTGCCGTCGTTCGACGGCAAATAGTTCCGCGGCAGGTAAATTCGTTCGGGTGACCTTCGCCCGAGATGAACGCCTTGCCCTGGTCGACTCGATGGCCGAGTTCGGCCCGGATGCGCCCACCCTCTGCGGGGACTGGACCAACCGGGATCTCGCTGCCCACCTCGTCGTCCGTGAACGGCGGCTCGACGCGGCCCCGGGAATCCTCGTCAGCCGTCTCGCCGGTTACACCGAGCGGGTCCAGAACGAGACGGCGACGCGCCCGTGGAGCCGGCTGCTCGACGAGGTCCGGACCGGTCCTCCGCGGTGGTCGCCGATGTACTGGGTCGACGCTCAGGTGAACCTGGGCGAGATGTTCGTCCACCACGAGGACGTGCGCCGTGCCCACGAGGGGTGGGAGCCGCGGATTCTCCCCACAGCGCGCCAGGACGCCCTGTGGGGTCTGGCACGCAAGGTGGGACGGCTCGGCTATCGCCGCGCGCCTGTCACGGTGGTGCTCGAACGTCCGTCGGGTGAGCAGGCGACGGTGCGCAACGCCGCGCCCCGACAGGTCGTTCTCCGAGGTGAACCGGCCGAATTGGCCCTGCACGCGTTCGGGAGAGACGCCGTGCGGATCGAAGCCGCGGGCGACGCCGAGGATGTCGCTGCGATCATGTCACTGGACCGTAGCTTCTGAGGCGCTCGGCACAGGTCGACGGCTGTTACGGGTGTTGCGGATGGTCCGGAAGGTGCCGCAGCGACTAATCTGAGAACCATGGCAGGTAAGGCGAGCGCCCGCGGTTCGAGCACGACGACGTCCACGGCAAGGACGGGCGTGCGGGGTGCCTCGTCTGCGTCCAAGCCGAAGTCGCGGACGACCCGCACTGTCAGCACTCCGCGTAAGGCCACCTCGCCGCGTGCCGGTGCCGCCCGCGGCGGTGGCAGAAAGCCGGCGGCGAAGAAGGCGTCCGGCGCGAGCCCGTTGAAGTCGGTGGGCCGCGGCATCGGCGCCGGATGGTCGCTGGTGGCCAAGGGTGTCGGGGCAACCACCCGCACCGTCGGTAAGGCTGCCGAGATCGAACAAGGACATCGGCGCGACGGAATCGCCCTCGGCCTGATCGCGATGAGTGTCGTCATCGCCGGAGGCATCTGGTTCTCTGCGGGCGGTCCTGTGGGGGAGTGGATCGAAACCGGTGTCCGGGCGGTATTCGGCGGCGCCTCCGCGGTGTTGCCCGTGATCGGCGTCGGCATTGCCGTCGTACTGATGCGAACGGAGCCGAAGCCGGAGATCCGGCCGCGACTGGTGCTCGGGTCGCTGTTGGTGGGGTTGCCCGCACTGGGTCTCTGGCACATTGCGAGTGGCGCCCCCACCGACGCCGACGGCCGCGCGCAGGGTGCGGGTTTCGTCGGCTATGCGGCGGGCGGCCCGTTGACGGACGGACTGACCGTGTGGTTGTCCGCTCCTTTGCTGCTCATGGCAGCGCTCTTCGGCGTCCTGCTGGTCACCGGGACCACGGTGCGCGAAGTCCCCGGCAAGCTGCAGGCGTACTTCGGCACTTCCTTCGGCCGCGACCACTACGCCGACTACGACAGCGAGTACTACGAGGACGGCGAATACGACCCCACGCTGTTCGACGCCGACGGCTACCCGGTGGACGACTACGCGTCCGGACCGAAGGGCGCACCGGCCGACAACTATCCCACCGACGAATACACCGTGAGCGACACGGCGAAGACGGAAGTCCTCGGACTCTGGGACGCCGAGACCGCGGCGGAGCCGGTGCCGCCGCCACCTGTTCCGACGCCGAAACCCGCTCGCCCCAAGACCAAGCCGGTGGTGGCGCCGAAGCCGGAACCCGAACCGGAGCCGCCGCTGCCCGAGGTCGACAAGTTCGTGACCGATCGGGTTGTGGAGGGTGACTACACGCTGCCTCCGACGTCGCTGCTGATCGACGGTGATCCACCGAAGAAGCGCAGTTCGGCCAACGACGCGATGATCGAGGCGATCACCGAGGTCCTCGACCAGTTCAAGATCGATGCCGCGGTCACCGGGTTCACCCGGGGCCCCACCGTCACCCGGTACGAGGTGGAACTCGGTCCCGGCGTCAAGGTCGAGAAGATCACCGCTCTGGCCCGCAATATCGCGTATGCCGTCGCCACCGACAACGTGCGCCTGCTGGCGCCGATCCCCGGAAAGTCCGCCGTCGGTATCGAGGTGCCCAACTCAGACCGCGAGATGGTGCGCCTGGCCGACGTCCTCACCGCGCCTTCGACGCGGAAGGACCACCATCCGCTGGTGATCGGCCTCGGTAAGGACATCGAGGGCCACTTCGTCAGCGCGAACCTGGCAAAGATGCCGCACCTGCTCGTGGCAGGGTCGACCGGCTCCGGTAAGTCCAGCTTCGTCAACTCGATGCTGGTGTCGCTGCTCTCGCGCGCGACGCCCGACGAGGTTCGGATGATCCTCATCGACCCCAAGATGGTCGAACTGACGCCGTACGAGGGCATTCCGCACCTCATCACGCCCATCATCACCCAGCCCAAGAAGGCCGCTGCCGCGCTGGCCTGGTTGGTGGAAGAGATGGAACAGCGTTACCAGGACATGCAGGCCAATCGGGTGCGTCACATCGACGACTTCAACTCCAAGGTGAAGTCCGGGGAAATCACTGCCCCACTCGGAAGTGAACGGGTCTACCGTCCGTATCCGTACATTCTCGCCATCGTCGACGAGCTCGCGGACCTCATGATGACCGCGCCGCGCGATGTCGAGGAAGCAATCGTGCGCATCACCCAGAAGGCGCGTGCAGCCGGCATCCACCTCGTGCTGGCCACGCAGCGACCGTCGGTGGACGTCGTAACCGGGTTGATCAAGACCAATGTGCCCTCGCGACTCGCCTTCGCGACGTCCTCGCTCACCGACTCCCGAGTCATCCTGGATCAGCCCGGTGCCGAGAAGCTGATCGGTATGGGCGACGGGTTGTTCCTCCCGATGGGTGCGGGCAAGCCGACCCGTCTTCAGGGCGCCTTCATCACCGACGAAGAAATCTCGGCGGTGGTCGATTTCAGTAAGAACCAGGCGGAGCCGGAGTACACCGAGGGTGTCACCGCGGCGAAGGTCGGGGAGAAGAAGGATGTCGACTCAGATATCGGCGACGATATGGACGTGCTGCTGCAGGCGGTCGAACTCGTCGTGTCCAGCCAGTTCGGTTCCACGTCGATGCTGCAGCGCAAACTGCGTGTCGGGTTTGCGAAGGCCGGCCGGTTGATGGACCTGATGGAAACTCGGGGTGTGGTCGGACCCAGCGAAGGCTCCAAGGCACGTGAGGTTCTGATCAAGCCCGATGAGTTGGACGGCCTGCTGTGGTCGATCCGCGGTGGAGATCCGAACGAGGCCCCGTCCGACGAGTAGAGCGGACGCAGTGTCCGAAATGTGCGATTCCGGCGCGATGTGGTTGAATGGTCAGCGACTTGGAGGGGAGTATCCCCACCTCTGTGGCAGCATCGTCAGCACGATCGGCACCATTGCCGATCCGGGGCTGCCAGTCGGTCGGACCTCGGTTCGACTCGGCGGGAGAGACCTCCGGTACCCAACGAGGTCTACCGGAGGTCTGTCTACATGCATGTCTCGCCGCTGGTCTGGGTCATCACCTGTGTGGTGATTCTCGGACTGTTCGTCTTCGACTTCTTCGCCCACGTGCGCACCCCGCACGCCCCGAGCTTCCGGGAGTCGGCCTTCTGGTCGACGGTGTACATCGCCATCGCGATCCTGTTCGGATTGATCGTGATGTGGCTCTGGGGCAGCCAGTACGGCGGGGAATACTTCGCGGGTTACGTCACCGAGAAAGCGCTGTCGGTCGACAACCTCTTCGTCTTCGTGATCATCATGGCGATGTTCTCCGTGCCGCGGGAGTTCCAGCAGAAGGTACTGCTGATCGGCATCGTCATGGCGTTGGTGATGCGCGGCATCTTCATTGCCGTCGGCGCGGCGGCCATCAACACCTACAGCTGGGTGTTCTACCTGTTCGGCGCGTTCCTCATCTACACCGCGTACACGCTGGTCCGTGACCACGGGCACGAGAAAGAGGTCGAGGAGGAACGCGACAGCAGGATCGTCGCCCTGGTGAAGAAGGTTCTTCCCACCACGGATTCCTACGACGGCGACAAGCTCGTCACCAGGATCAACGGCAAGCGCGTGGTCACACCGCTGCTTCTGGCACTCGTCGCCATCGGCTTCACCGACGTGCTGTTCGCCCTCGACTCGATTCCGGCGATCTACGGCCTCACTCAGGAGCCGTACCTGGTCTTCACCGCCAACGCGTTCGCGCTCATGGGACTGCGCCAGCTGTACTTCCTGATCGGTGGGCTGCTCGACCGGCTCGTGTACCTGTCTTACGGGCTGTCGATCATTCTGGCGTTCATCGGTGTCAAGCTGGTGTTGCACGCCCTCCACGAGAACACGCTGGGCTTCGTCAACGGCGGGGAACACGTCGCGGTCCCCGAGATCACGACGGGAACGTCTCTCGCCGTCATCGTCGGGGTGCTGGCCGTCACGACTGTGGCCAGCCTCCTCAAGACGCGGAACATGAGCTCCGTCACGTAGCGTTCACTCGCGGAACGCCGGTGGGGGCCGGTACTCGGCGGGTCAGAGACTGAACTCGCCGAGTACCGGGATCCACTCCACGATCCGGGACGCCGTCACCAGGTGGTGGACGGCAAACGGGTCGTGGGTGAACAGCAACTCCACGGTCTCGGCGTCGGCGGCGTCGACGATGATGAAGGCACCAGTGCCGTCGGCGAACGGACCCGAAGACAGTACGGTCTTGCGCTCGACGAGGTCACCGAGCCAGGCCCGGTGGGCGGCACGGTGTTCGTCGCGGCCGGCCGCGGTCTCGTCCGAATAGGTGTACTCCACTACGAACAGTGACATGTTTTCGCTCTCTGTAGGTATGAAAAATTCACTCGCGGCTGGGCCGATTTCGTCCCGGATGCCGGGATTCGTCAGAGTGTGAGGAGCATCCGGGTGTTCCCGAGGGTGTTCGGCTTGACATAGCTGAGGTCGAGGAACTCGGCGACACCGGTGTCGTACGAACGGCACATTTCGGCGTATACCTCCGCGGTGACGGGTGTGCCGTCGATCTCCACGAACCCGTGTTTGGCGAAGAAATCGACCTCGAAGGTGAGCACGAAGAGTCGTTCGAGTTCGAGTTCGCGCGCGACCTCGATCAGTTTTGCGACCACCTGGTGGCCCGCACCCCGGCCCTTCGCCTGCGGATCGACTGCGATGGTGCGCACCTCGCCCAGGTCGGCCCACAGGACGTGCATTGCGCCGCAACCGATTACAGCGCCGTCACGCTCGGCGACCCAGAACTCCTGGATGGATTCGTACAGGGTGACGAGATTCTTTTCGAGCAGAATCTTGCCGGCGTAGATGTCGATCAGACGCTTGATCTCGGGCACGTCGGAGGTTCGTGCTCGCCGCACGATCAGCTGATTGTCGGCGGTGTTCGGCGTCCGAGATGTCATGGCGTGAACATTAGCCAACAGCCCTACCGATATTCTTAGGCACGTGCCGGTACCGCCTCTGACTTCTCCCCGATCCCCAGGACGTCCAGGGGCGCAGTTCGACGCCGTGGTGTGCCGATGAGTACGCAGCGTGAGGATCGGCCGTCGGCAGATGACCCGACGGCTCCGAACCCCGCTGTCGAGCCGGCGAGTGAGACGCAGGTGCCACTACTCAACATCGCTAACATTCTGACGATCCTGCGGATCTTGCTGGTGCCGGTCTTCCTGGTCGTACTGCTGATCGGCGACGGTCACGAGCTGGTGTGGCGGCTGGTGGCGACAGGCGTGTTCGCGGTGGCGGCCATCACGGACCGGATCGACGGTCAGCTGGCCCGTAAATACGGATTGGTCACCGATTTCGGCAAGCTCGCCGATCCGATCGCAGACAAGGCGCTGATCGGTGCCGCACTGGTCGGTCTCTCCGTGCTGGGCGATCTGCCCTGGTGGGTGACGGTCGTCATCGCGGTACGTGAACTGGGCATCACCCTGCTGCGGTTCGCCGTGTTGCGCCACGCCGTCATTCCGGCAGGCAGGGGAGGAAAGCTCAAAACACTCGTGCAGACGATCGCGATCGGTTTCTACCTCTTGCCACTTCCCGACGCCTTCGATGTCGCCGGCTGGGTACTCATGGGCGCTGCCGTGGCACTGACGGTGATCACCGGGCTCGACTATGTCGTCCAGGCCGTTCGTCTACGCGCCGGGGTCCACCGAGTCGAGATGAGGGCGGGCACCGGCGCATGACCGACCCGTTGACCCCCGGCACCCGCGTGGGCGAACTGGTGGATCTGCTGACCCGGCGCGGTGAGACGGTCGCGACTGCGGAATCACTGACGGCGGGACTTCTCGCGGCGACCATCGCGGGCGTTCCGGGCGCCAGCAAGATCCTCCGCGGCGGCCTCGTCGTCTATGCGACAGATCTCAAGGAGACGCTTGCAGGCGTGGATCCCGTCTCGCTGGCCGCGGACGGACCCGTCTCGGCGTCCACCGCCGGCGGACTTGCCGAGGCTGCACGCGTGCGCTGCGCCGCCGACTGGGGGATCGGCCTGACCGGTGTCGCGGGCCCGGACACGCAGGACGGGCACCCCGTCGGCACGGTATTCCTGGGAATCGCCGGTGCCGGTGGGCACTCGGTGCTCGAACTGCGATTGGCAGGCGACAGATGGGGAATCCGTAAATCTGCGGTTTCTGCGGCCGTGTCGGAACTCCTCGATCGCATGCAGGAAACATCCGCAGGCTAAGGTCGGGAACCAATCGGTCCTGTTCGCGCGTTGAGTAGGCGAGACAGGTGACGGATGAAGGAGGAGCGAGATGGCGCTGCTATTGCGTGAGGCAATCGGTGACAGTCTTCGGCGCACGCGCGTTTCGCAGAGCCGGACCCTGCGTGAGGTGTCGAACAGTGCGCGAGTGAGCCTCGGGTACCTGTCCGAGGTCGAGCGGGGGCGTAAAGAGGCCTCGAGCGAGCTTCTGGCGGCGATCTGCGATGCGTTGGAGGTTCCACTCTCCGATGTCCTCGTCGACGTCAGCGAGTCGCTGTCCGACCGATCGTCGGCCGAGCGTGCGGCTGACGGAGCTTCGGCCGAGGTGTCCGCACGGGCCGGTTCGACGACCATCGCCCGCGACACGAGGGTCGTGATTCCCGCGCCGACGGCGCAGGCACTCGCTGCTGCGTAGCACCGCGCCCGCCGAACCGATAGATTTCACGTAACGCCGATCTCGTCTTCGGTGGTCAGACAGGCAGTCGGGGCGCAGCCCTTGTTCCGGTGCGTGACGGTCGCGCATCGGGTCGCGCATCGCGCGGCGCAACAGATGGAGGCAGGATCAAACCCATGGCTAATCCTTTCGTCAAGGGATGGAAGTACCTGATGGCGCTCTTCAATTCCAAGATCGATGAGAAGGCTGACCCCAAGGTTCAGATTCAGCAGGCGATCGAGGATGCGCAGCGTCAGCACCAGGCCCTTTCACAGCAGGCCGCGTCTGTCATCGGCAACCAGCGCCAGCTCGAGATGAAGCTGAGCCGTCAACTCGACGAGGTCGAGAAGCTGAACGCCAATGCCCGGCAGGCCGTCAACCTGGCTGATCAGGCGCAAGCTGCCGGTGACACCGAGAAGGCGATCCAGTACACCAACGCCGCCGAGGCCTTCGCTGCTCAACTGGTCACAGCAGAGCAGGGCGTCGAAGACCTCAAAGCTTTGCACGATCAGTCGCTCCAGGCCGCCGCGCAGGCAAAGAAGGCCGTGGAGCAGAACGCGATGGCACTGCAGTCCAAGGTTGCGGAACGCACCAAGCTGCTCAGTCAGCTCGAGCAGGCGAAGATGCAGGAGCGGGTCAGCGAGTCGCTGCGTTCGATGGACAGCACGCTGTCCGCGCCCGGCAATACACCCAGCCTCGACGCCGTGCGCGACAAGATCGAACGCCGCTACGCCGACGCACTGGGCTCCGCCGAACTCGCCCAGAACTCGGTCTCCGGTCGCATGATGGAAGTGCAGCAGGCCAGCATCCAGATGGCAGGCCACAGCCGCCTCGAGCAGATCCGCGCGTCGATGAAGGGTGATGCGCTCCCTTCCGGTGGGACCGCCGCCGCCCCGGCTACCCCAGCCGCCAATCAGCAGCCTCCCGCCGCGGGCCAGACCGGCACTGCGGGTCAGTAGCCGAACACTGATCCCCATGAGTTCCACCCGAGGTGGCCGACCCGGACGTGTCGTCCGGTCGGCCACTGTCGTATCCGGCCTCGCTGGAGTGCAGGGCGCCTTGCGGGACGCCGGTGAGTCGGTCGTCGAGGCTGCTCAGCGCTGGCGTGATCCGCGCGAACGCCTGTTACGGAGGAAGCGACGCGCTCGCCGGTGGGCGCAGCGCTACGGCGTCCTGTCCGGATCCTCGGCGACCGGTGCTGCGGGCCTCGCCCTCGCCGCTGCTCCCGAATGGTCGATGGTGATGGCCGGCGGCGGCGCGGTCGTGTTCGCGCTGCCGGCGGTGATGGCGCTGAACCGTTACCGGAAGCTCGACGCCGTCGTGCCGCCGCCGGGCCGCCCTGACCGACGGTCCCTTCCGTCGCCCTCCTCGGCCGCCCGGGAGCCGATGGAGCGGCTCGTGCACAGCGAGCGCGCACTCCACGGAATTCTGGGGGTGCTCAGTCGTTCGGCGGCGATCAGGCCGGATGACATCGAAGACACCCACCGCACAGCGCGGTCCGCGGCGGCCGCTCTGCACGCGGTCGCCGTCGATATCGCGGAGATGGAGAGCGCCGCCGCCGGAAGCCGGGCGGCAGCGCCGTCGCTCCACCGGGCCATCGCGTCCGCCGCTGCACAACTCGACGACGGCGTCGATCAATTCGAGGAACTGGTAGCTGCTGCCGCCGAAGTCACGGTTCCCGGCGCGTCCGGGGCGGTGGGCGGCCTTGCCACCGAACGTGCGGAGCTGGTGTCGGCTACCGAAAAGCTGGCCGGCCTCGCCGCGGCGCTCGGCGAGATCGACGACATCGTGCGCCGATACCGCTGAGCTCGGTCATGTCTTTCCCATGGCGTCGTGACCGGCGCCGTCCGGGCTCAGGGGAGTGGGGGACAACCCTGAACTTTCCCTGATCTTTGCGATGACCTGGTGCTTTACGAGCAGCTACG
Organism: Rhodococcus sp. IEGM 27; assembly: GCF_033142305.1. Lineage (NCBI taxonomy): Bacteria > Bacillati > Actinomycetota > Actinomycetes > Mycobacteriales > Nocardiaceae > Rhodococcus > Rhodococcus sp. IEGM 27. Next base: position 348,243 of record NZ_JAWLSG010000002.1, read on the forward strand.
TGCCAGGCTGGTGTGCGTACCCGACGAGTGGGGTCCATCGGATGTCGCGCAGGAATCGATCGGGGAGATGTGAGTGGAGGAAGTCATGTTCTGGAAAATCGTTCTGGCGATCGTGCTGATCTGGATCGCGCTGGCCGTCGTCGGTGCCTTGATCGAGGGCCTGTTCTGGGTACTTGTCGTCAGTGCCGTCGTGTTCGGGGCATACCTCCTGTACAAGGCGATGTCCGGATCCGGCGAGAAGTCTGACATCACACGCCTCTGAGGTGCAGTCTCGAACCATGCAACCGGTACCTGAGGACTGGCATCGCGGGCTCGTCGTCGTCGCCCACCCCGATGACATCGAATACGGGGCGGCAGCGGCGATCGCCCGATGGACCGCACAGGGCAAGGACATCCGATATGTGCTCGCGACCAGTGGCGAAGCCGGAATCGCGGGACTGCACCCTCGTGAATCGGGTCCCATCCGCGAGGAGGAGGAGCGTCGCTCGGCGGCCGTCGTCGGGGTGTCCCAAGTGGAGTTTCTCGGCTACCCCGACGGGCGGCTCGTCGAAAGTCTGGATCTGCGCCGCGACCTCGCTGCGGCCATTCGGCGTCATCGCCCCGACATGGTGGTGACCGCACACTTCGGCGATACCTGGGGTCCCGGGCAGCCCAACAGTGCCGACCATCGCGCCCTCGGACGCAGTGTCCTCGATGCCGCAGCGGATGCCGCGAATGAGTGGATCTTTCCCGAACTGGGGGAGAGGGGACTGCCGCCGTGGCGCGGCGTGCGCTGGGTCGCGGTCAACACCATGCAACCCACTCACGCGGTCGACGTCACGGACACCGTCGATCGAGCCGTGCTGTCACTCGCCGAGCATGCACGCTATCTCGAAGCGCTGTCCGACATCCCCGTGGGAAAACAGGCGCGCGCCCAGGTCGAGGCGGTCACCGCCCCACAGCCCGGATTCGAAGCCGACCGCGCCGTCGGCTTCGACCTCTACTACTTCGAGTGACTCCGCCTTCCTGAAGCGCTGTGGCACCCCGCGCCGGCGTGGCGGGGGCTTGCGGTGTCGGTTCAAGACTCGGGCCTTGACGGAAACCCTACGATTCCCGAACTACGTGTCCGCGCCCTCCACTGACGGCCGACGCCCACAGTCTCGAGCACAGTTAAGTACTGCGGTGCCGAGGTGAGAACATCGCCGATGCGTTACGGTGTTACACACGATGTCTATCCGTAATCCTCTGTCGCGTGACGACAGCACGCCGAGCGTCGACGACGCCATACTCGACGCAGCTCGTTCCTGCATCCTCGACTTCGGGTTGCGCAGAACCACCCTGGCCGAGGTCGCGCGCCGGGCGGGGGTCAGCCGACCGACGGTCTACCGTCGTTGGGCGGACACCCGGGCGGTGGTCGCCGACCTCATGACGCGCGAGATCGCCGATCTCACCCCGGCATTCACACTCGACGAGCCGGTTTACGACCAACTCGTCGACGCTGTCGTCGATGTCTCCGCGGCGGTGCGACATCATCCGCTCTTCGTCAAGATTCTGCGCTCGGATCAGGAACTCTTCACGACATACGTCCTCGAGCGCCTGGGAACCAGCCAGAAAGCGATCATCGACCGGGTGGCACTCGCCGTGGTTGCCGGCCAGCGACAGAACTCCGTGCGCGCCGGCGACAGTCGCCACATCGCCACCATGGTGCTGCTCGTCGCGCAGTCCGCGGTCCAATCAGCGGCAATGGTCGCCGAGGAACTACCCGACGATGCGCTTACCGGAGAGCTGCGCCGGGCGATCGGTGCCTACCTTGCACCACCGAACCACGAGAGCGCTGGAGGACTTCGGTGAACGACGGAATTTCGACTCACCCCTCGGCGCTCCATGCCGACCGCAGGACCCGCGAACTGCACCAGCTGGCAGACGACGGGCGCATCGACGTACTCGTGATCGGTGGCGGCGTGACCGGCGCCGGTGTGGCCTTCGATGCCGCGACGCGGGGGTTGAATGTCGTGCTCGTCGAGAAACGCGACCTCGCGTTCGGAACCAGCAGGTGGAGTTCCAAGCTCGTGCACGGGGGATTGCGCTACCTGGCGTCGGGCAACGTCGGTATCGCACGGGAAAGTGCGATCGAACGGGGGATTCTGATGACCCGGACGGCCCCACACCTCGTCCGGGCACTGCCGCAGCTGGTTCCCGTCCTCGACTCCACCACCGTGTTCGGCAAGACCCTGGTTCGCGCGGGTTTCCTCGCGGGCGACATCTTGCGCGCCGGGGCACACACGTCGCCGACCATCCTGCCGAGGTCGCGGACGGTGCGTCCCGACCGTGTGGCCGAGCTCGCCCCAGCAGTGCGCAGGCAGGGGTTGCGAGGCGGTCTCGTCGCGTTCGACGGACAGCTCGTCGACGATGCTCGACTCGTGATCGGTCTCGCCCGTACGGCAGCGATGCACGGCGCGAAAATTCTCACACGGACGGGCGCGTACAAGGTGACCGGCACGTCGGCCACACTGCGTGACGAGTTGACCGGGTCGGAAATGGTGATCGAGGCGCGCACGGTGATCAACGCGGCGGGGGTCTGGTCGGGGGAGATCGACCCCGACATCAGTCTCAGGCCGAGTCGTGGCACGCACCTCGTGCTGTCCGCAGGCCGCCTCGGCAATCCCACCGCCGCGCTGACCGTGCCCATCCCGGGGGCGTCCAATCGTTTCGTCTTCGCGTTGCCGGCCCAATTGGGCAGGGTGTACCTCGGTTTGACGGACGAGGCGGCACCCGGGCCTGTGCCCGACATCCCGGCCGCGTCCGAGGAGGAGATCGACTTCCTGCTGGCCACAGTCAACACTGCTTTGGAGAACCCGCTGGGACGCTCGGATGTTCTGGGTACATTCGCAGGTCTGCGCCCTCTCCTCCACACCGGCGACGGCTCGACGGCCGACCTGTCTCGCAACCACGCGGTCCTGCATTCCAGCACGGGACTCGTCAGCGTGGTCGGTGGCAAGCTGACCACCTACCGCAAGATGGCGGAAGACGCGGTCGACGCCGTCGTCGAGCTCGCAGGACTGCCGGCGGGTCCCTGCCGCACTCGCGCACTGCCGCTCGTCGGTGCCGCCTCCCCGGACGCCCTGCGAAACGTGGCCGCGCCGCCGTCGCTGATCGCCCGCTACGGAACCGAAGCCGCGCTGGTCGCCGCCGACCCTGCCATGCTGGCGCCGATTGCGGACGGGTTGGACGTCAGCCGTGCCGAACTCGACTTCGGGGTCTCGCACGAGGGCGCGCTCGACGTAGATGATCTCCTCGACCGGCGTACCCGGATCGGGCTCGTCGCGGCCGACCGGGCGCGGGCGCTGGGCGCTGCCGAATCGGCGTTCGAGACTCGGTGACGACGGCCGTGTGACACCCTGTGCTCGTGCGAGTCGCTGTGGTCGCCGGGCCGGATCCCGGACATGCCTTTCCTGCCCTTGCCTTGTGCCTGGCATTCATCGAGGCGGGCGACGAACCGGTCCTGTTCACAGGCGCCCGCTGGATCGAGCCGGCACGGGCCGCCGGAGTGCCCACCGAACTGCTGAGGGGCCTCGCACCGCGGCCCATCGATGACGATCTCGACGTAGGCGCGCGCATCCACGGACGGGCCGCGCACATCTCCACCGAACTCTTGCCCGACCTGCGCGCGATGAACCCCGACCTGGTGGTATCCGACATCCTCACCGCGGGCGGAGGAATGGCCGCCGAGAGGTTGGGGATCCCCTGGATCGAACTGTCACCGCATCCGCTCTACGCACCGTCGAAGGGATTGCCGCCGATCGGTAGTGGTCTCGCTCCCGGGACCGGTGTCCGCGGCCGGATTCGCGATACCCTCATGCGGGCCGCGACGGCACGATCGATCCGGCAGGGTGAGCGGCAGCGCACGCAGGCGCGCGTCAGTGTCGGACTGCCGAGCGAGGACCCGGGGCCTGTGCGCCGACTTATCGCCACCCTTCCTGCGCTCGAGGTGCCGCGACCCGATTGGCCTGCGGAGACGTATGTGGTCGGCCCGCTGTTGTGGGAACCCACCGACGAGGTGCTACCCGTCCCCGACGGCAGCGATCCGCTGGTCATGGTTGCGCCGTCCACCGCCTTCACCGGCGCCGAAGGCATGCTCGAGACCACCCTCAGCGGACTCGGGGGAGCCGGAGTGCGGGTGATCGCCTCCATCCTGGAGGGAGCGCCGACGACGGTCCCGGCCTGGGCGCGCGCCGGGCTCGGACGGCAGGACGTCATGTTGCAGCATGCCGACGTCGTCGTCTGCGGGGGTGGCCACGGGATGCTCGCAAAGGCGCTGCTTGCAGGAGTTCCGGTCGTGGTAGTGCCCGGAGGCGGCGATCAATGGGAACTGGCCAACCGAGCCGTCCGGCAGGGGAGCGCCGTCATCGTCCGACCACCGAGCCCGGATGCTCTTCGTGCCGCGGTGGAACGGGTGCTGTCCCACGCGGCATTCACCGAGGCGGCACAACGGGCCGCGAAAACCGTCGCCGAAGTCGATGATCCCGTCGAAGTGTGCCGTGGAGCGCTGCGATGACAACCTGCGCCGCGCGCGTCCGCTAGCGTAGAAACGTGCGACTGACCGAATTTCACCAACTGGTCCGCGACGAGTTCGGGCAGATGCGCGGCGACGCACTGCTCGTCGACCACGTCCTCCTCGGCCTCGGTGGCAAAACCGCCGCCGAAGCCATCGAGGAAGGCCGCGAACCACGGGAAGTGTGGCGAGAACTCTGCGCCGAATTCGACGTCCCCCGCAGCGTAGATGAGCGGCACCGCCGCGGGGTAGATGAGCGGCACCGCCGCGGGGTAGATGAGCGGCAAGGCCGCAGTGCAGACGAGCGGCACCGCCGCGGTGGAGATGAGCGGCACCGCCGCGGTGCAGATGAGCGGCACCGCCGCCTGATCAGGCGGCCGGCAATCCGGGCGGCGTGTCGAACACCCGATCGCGACAATCGAACACACGTTCCCCTATGCTGGAGATGTTCAGTGGTCACGGTTCGTGTCGGTACCTGGATCTAACCTGACCGCAGAGCACAGACGAACTCGAGAATGGGGACCGACGATGGCACCACAAGCACACGATCGCGACAAGGCGCTCGACCTGGCGCTTGCGCAGATCGACAAGAACTTCGGCAAGGGCTCGGTGATGCGCCTGGGCGAAGGTGTGCGTCAGCCCATCGCTGTCATCCCGACCGGTTCCATCGCGTTGGACGTGGCCCTCGGCATCGGCGGCCTGCCCCGGGGCCGAGTCGTCGAAATCTACGGCCCGGAGTCGTCGGGTAAGACGACGGTCGCTCTGCATGCGGTCGCCAATGCCCAGGCTGCCGGCGGCATCGCCGCCTTCATCGACGCCGAGCACGCTCTCGATCCCGACTATGCCCAGAAGCTCGGTGTCGACACCGATGCCCTGCTGGTGTCGCAGCCCGACACCGGCGAGCAGGCACTCGAAATCGCCGACATGCTGATCCGTTCCGGCGCCCTCGACATTCTCGTGATCGACTCGGTGGCGGCGCTCGTCCCCCGTGCCGAGATCGAAGGCGAAATGGGCGACAGCCACGTGGGTTTGCAGGCCCGTCTGATGAGCCAGGCGCTGCGCAAGATGACTGGTGCGCTCAGCAATTCGGGCACCACCGCCATCTTCATCAACCAGCTGCGCGAGAAGATCGGCGTCATGTTCGGTTCCCCCGAAACGACCACGGGCGGTAAAGCGCTGAAGTTCTACTCCTCGGTGCGCCTGGACGTTCGGCGTATCGAGACCCTCAAGGACGGCACGGACGCGGTCGGTAACCGCACGCGCGTCAAGGTCGTCAAGAACAAGGTGGCCCCGCCGTTCAAGCAGGCAGAGTTCGACATCCTCTACGGCCTCGGAATCAGCAAGGAAGGCTCGCTGATCGACATGGGCGTCGAGCACGGGTTCATCCGCAAGTCCGGATCCTGGTACACGTACGAAGGCGACCAGTTGGGGCAGGGTAAGGAAAATGCCCGAAAGTTCTTGCTGGAGAACACCGATATCCGGGACGAGATCGAGAAGAAGATCAAGGAAAAGCTCGGGATCGGGGCCGACGTGACCGCTGTGACGGACGACGCTGCCCCGGTCGACTTCTAGGGAAGAGACCGTGCGTCCGACGGGCGAAGGTGGGACAGAGACGCAGGCCAAGGAATTGTGCCTGCGTCTCCTCACGGATCGTGCCCGAAGCAGAGCAGAACTGTCCGAGCGGCTCGCGAAGAAGGGCTACTCGGCCGATATTTCCGAACGTGTACTCGATCGCCTCAGCGAAGTCGGATTGGTCAATGACGCCGACTTCGCCCAGCAATGGGTCCAGTCGCGGCACACCTACTCCGGCAAAGGCAAGCGGGCGCTAGCCATGGAATTGCGCCGCAAAGGCATCGGCCAGGAGCACGCCAGCGAGGCGCTCGCACAGATCGACAACGAAGACGAACGCGAACGGGCCACAGAACTGGTCGCGAAGAAGCTGCGGACGCTTTCCGTCGACGACCGCGACCGGGCAGTTCGACGCCTCGTGTCGATGCTTGCGCGCCGGGGCTTTTCACAGGGAATGGCATTCGAGGTGGTCAAAGAGCAGCTCGATCACCTCGGCGACGACACCGACGGAATGTTCGACGACGGGTGAGCCCCGCAGCATTCCGGCAGTTACGGCAGGGTGGGACGGCGTTCCACCCTGCCGCTCCACATCACAGTCTCTTGTCGGTGATGTCCAGTCCCGGAACCGAGACCGCAGGAACGACCCCGATGTCCGCCGGGGGGATCGCTCCACCCTTGCGACCGGAACGCAGTCGCTTCTCCACTCGGGTCGCCACGACGGTCAGTGTCGAGTTGAGCACAATCATGATGATGGCCACGACAATCAACGCGGGCAGGTAGTTGCCGTAGAAGGCGCCGAGTTGCTGCCCCGAGCGCACCACCTCCACGTACCCGATGAGGTAACCGAGAGCGGAGTCCTTCAAAGCCACCACCATCTGCGAGATGATGGCCGGCAGCATCGCCGTGACGGCTTGCGGAAGGAGGATCGTCCGCATGATCTGGCCTTTGCGCATACCCAGGGCCATCGCCGCCTCACGTTGCCCCTTGGGGAGTGAGTTGATCCCTGCGCGCACAATTTCGGCGATCACCGAACCGTTGTAGAGAGTGAGACCCACGATGACGGCGGCGAGGGCCAGATACTTCGACTTGAAGACCTCGTATTCGGCGAAGAGCTGGTACGAGAAGATCATCAGAATCAGCACCGGGATGGAACGGAAAAGTTCCACGACCCCGCCGGCAATCCACCGAATCGGTCGATGATCCGACAGTCGGCCGATACCGAGAATCGCGCCGAGAATCAACGCAAACACGATCGACACGGCTGCAGCCACGAGCGTTCCGCGGATGCCGGGAATCAGATAGGTGGTCCACGATGTCGACTCGACGAAGGGATTCCACTTCGCGGACGTCAGCTGTCCCTTGTCGTCGAGCGCTACGAAGACGAGGTAACCGATGCCGAGGAGGACGACGGCCACCGCCACGGAGATCAAGCGGTAGGTGTTCCGCGCGCGGGGTCCGGGGGCGTCGTAGAGGACAGTGGCGGAATTGCTCATCGTGCAACCTCGAATCGCTTGCTCAGGTAGCCGAACAGAAGGCCCATCGGCAGTGTGAGAACCACGAATCCGAGGGCGAAGATGCCACCGACGACGAAGATTGCGGCCTCGTTCTCGATCATCTCCTTCATGAGAAGTGACGCCTCGGCGACGCCGATCACCGAGGCGATCGTGGTGTTCTTGGTCAAGGCGATGAGGACGCTACCCAGGGGTGCGGTCACGGCGCGGAAAGCCTGGGGCAGCACGATCAGGCGCAGATTCTGAGAGAACGTGAGGCCGAGTGACCGTCCGGCCTCGGCCTGCCCGACGTGCACGGTGTTGATACCGGACCGGAGCGACTCGCAGACGAAGGCCGCGGTGTAGACGCTCAAACCCAGAACGGCGAGCCGAAAGTTGTTCTCGGTGAAGAAAGTCGGTGACTGTTCGGGGGCGAGAGTGACGCCCATCGTCTGGAAGAGCCCGAACGAACAGAAAATGATGATGAGTGTCAGGGGAGTGTTCCGGAAGATTGTCACGTACGCGGCGCCGACGCCGCGTGCGACGGGAATCGGCGACACCCGCATCGCGGCGAGGATGGTGCCGAGTATCAGCGCGCCGATGGCCGAGAAGGCGGTGAGTTGCACCGTCGTCCAGAAGGCGTCGATCAGCTGATCGCTGTACTTGCTCAGTAGGTCCACTTACCGTCTCCCGAGATCCCGGTGGTTGGAGTCGAACCGTGTCGGACGGCCCGCCGAAGCGAGGCCGTCCGACACGGAGAGAAAATACTCAGTAACGATCGACGGTCGGCGGTGCAGGCAGCGGGTAGCCGGAAGCTCCGACGGTGTCGTTGAACGCGGTCTGCCACGAACCGTCCGCGATCATCGCGTCGACGGCGTCGTTGATCTTGCCGCGGGTTTCGTCGTCGCCCTTGGCGAGGCCGATTCCGTACCGCTCCTCGGTGAAGGGTTCACCGACCACCTTCAGCTCACCCGGGTACTGGGCGGCGTAACCGGCCAGGATGATGTCGTCGGTGGTCACGGCGTCGACCGCGCCGTTACGCAGGGCCTCGACACAGGCGGAGTAGGTGTCGAACTCCTGCAGCTGCACATCCTGGGCGTACTGGTCCTTGACCTTCTGCGCGGGCGTGGAACCCGTGACCGAGCACAACTTCTTTCCGCCGCGCAGTGAATCGGGGCCCGTGATGTCGGTGTTCTCCGACTTCACCAGAAGTGACTGTCCCGCAATAAAGTACGGTCCCGCGAAGTCGACCTTTTCCTTGCGGGCGTCCGTGATCGAGTAGGTGGCGACGATGTAGTCGACCTCACCGTTCTGGATCAGGGTCTCGCGCTGTGCGGACGGCGACTCCTTGAACTCGATGTTCTCGGGTGCGACGCCCAGCTTACCGGCCACGTATTCGGCCACCTCGACGTCGAAGCCGCTGAAGCTTCCGTCGGGGTTACGCTGCCCGAGACCAGGCTGGTCGAATTTGATGCCCACGGTCAACTTGCCCTCGGATGCACTCTGAGAAGCGCTTTTCTCCTCACCTCCGCCGCAGCCGGACGCGACGACGGCGACTGCCATGACGCCGATTCCCCAACGAATCGCGCGATTGATCCTCATCGAGTTCCTCTCCATAGAAATAACGGGTTGAGACAGGGCAGTCCACCGAAGCCCGCGAGCGGATGTCCGCCCGCGGCCCTCGACTGGATCAGTGGCTGAGAATCTTGCCGAGAAAGTCCTTCGCGCGCTCCGATTCGGGAGCAGTGAAGAAGGTGCTGGGATCGGAGTCTTCGACGATCTGGCCGTCGGCCATGAACAGGACGCGATCACCGGCCTTGCGGGCGAACCCCATCTCGTGGGTGACCACGAGCATCGTCATGCCTTCCTTGGCGAGCGAGGTCATGACGTCGAGGACCTCGTTGACCATCTCGGGGTCGAGTGCGGAGGTGGGCTCGTCGAACAGCATCACCTTCGGATTCATGGCGAGGGCACGCGCTATCGCTACGCGCTGCTGCTGTCCACCCGACAGCTGAGCGGGGTACTTGTCCGCCTGATTCGCAATGCCGACCCGTTCGAGCAGTTGGCGAGCGGTGGCCTTCGCATCCGCGGTGCTCTTCTTCCGGACCTTCATCGGAGCGAGCATCACGTTCTCGAGAATTGTCTTGTGGGCGAACAGGTTGAAGGATTGGAACACCATGCCCACGTCGGCGCGGAGCGCCGCCAGAGCCTTGCCCTCGGCGGGCAGGACCTTGCCGTCCACTGCGATGACCCCGGAGTCGATCGGCTCGAGGCGGTTGATGGTGCGGCAGAGCGTCGACTTCCCGGAACCTGAGGGTCCGAGGACGATCACGACCTGCCCGCGCGGAACTTCGAGGTCGATGTCCTGAAGAACATGGAGGGCGCCGAAGTGCTTGTTCACCGATTGCATCGAGATCATGGACGTGGCCGGACCCGTCGGGGGTGTCGGCGTCGCGTCGTCGGCTTGCGTCATAGTCGATGACCCTATGTGGTGGAAGCGGCAGTCTCGACATTTACTCCGAGAATCCTCGGGATGTCACGGAAACTTTACTGCCGGGTGCCGACGGTGTGTCGTGGTGCACAGCGGCCCCGACGAGGCGATTTGTCGAGGCCCGTACCCTGGGAACGTGGACACGATCGACCAGAACTCTCAGCGCAGCTACGAGGTGCGCACCTACGGCTGCCAGATGAACGTGCACGACTCCGAGCGCCTGTCGGGTCTGCTCGAGGACGCCGGGTACACCAAGGCGGCCACCGGGCAGACGCCCGACCTCGTGGTCTTCAACACGTGCGCGGTGCGCGAGAACGCCGACAACAAGCTGTACGGCAATCTGAGTCATCTCGCGCCTGCGAAGGAGAAGAACCCCGACATGCAGATCGCGGTCGGTGGTTGCCTGGCCCAGAAAGACCGCGAGGTCGTCGTGAAGAAGGCGCCGTGGGTGGACGTGGTGTTCGGCACCCACAACATCGGGTCGCTCCCTGCGCTGCTGGACCGTGCGCGTCACAACCAGCGAGCCGAGGTCGAGATCCTCGACGCCCTCGAGGCGTTCCCGTCCACGCTGCCCGCGAAGCGGGAGTCGGCGTATGCCGGGTGGGTGTCCATCTCGGTGGGCTGCAACAACACCTGCACGTTCTGCATCGTGCCCGCCCTGCGTGGCAAGGAAGTCGACCGAAGGCCCGGCGACATTCTCGCCGAGGTTCAGGCTCTCGTGAACGAGGGCGTCCTCGAAGTGACCCTCCTCGGCCAGAACGTCAACGCCTACGGCGTGTCCTTCGCCGACCCGGAGCAGCCGCGCGATCGGGGGGCGTTCGCCTCACTGCTGCGCGCATGCGGCGAGATCGACGGACTCGAGCGGATCCGGTTCACGTCTCCACACCCGGCCGAGTTCACCGACGACGTCATCGAGGCCATGGCGGAAACACCGGCGGTCTGCCCGCAACTGCACATGCCGCTGCAGTCCGGCTCCGACCGGGTACTGAAGGCGATGCGGCGTTCGTACCGGACGACGCGGTTTCTGGGCATCATCGAGAAGGTCCGCACTGCGATGCCGCACGCGGCGATCACCACCGACATCATCGTCGGTTTCCCCGGTGAGACCGAGGAAGACTTTCAAGGCACACTCGACGTCGTCCGGCAGGCCCGGTTCACCAGTGCCTTCACCTTCCAGTACTCCAAGCGTCCGGGCACGCCCGCCGCCGACATGGAGGGTCAGCTCCCCAAAGCCGTCGTTCAGGAACGGTACGAGCGTCTCATTGCACTTCAGGAGGAGATCACGCTCGAGGAGAATCGGAAGCTGGTCGGTGCCGAGGTGGAACTCCTCGTCGCTGCCGGTGAGGGTCGCAAGAACGCGGAAACGTTGCGGATGAGCGGACGCGCCCGCGACGGCAGGCTCGTCCATTTCCGTCCCGAGGGCAACATCGACGGCAACATCCGGCCGGGCGATGTCGTCACCCTGGTGGTGAGCGCGGCGGCCCCGCACCACTTGGTCGCCGACACCCCGGTCCTCACCCACCGTCGCACCCGCGCCGGTGACTCCTTCGAGAAGGGCGTCACGCCCAAGACTCCGCCTATCGGTGTCGGGCTCGGACTCCCGCAGATCGGTGCACCGGCACCACTACCCGCTCAGATGGGATGCAGCGCATGACCTCCTCGCATGACGACGATCGCACCAGCGGGGACAACGGTCCGAGCGGCGAGAGCGATCCGATCGAGAGCTATCTGAAAGATTTCGACGCGGCCGAGAAGAAGGTCGCCGGTGAGATCGACCCGGGAGTGCGAGCGCTGGTCGTCGCGATCGCTGTCGTGATTCTGCTGGGGTCCCTGACCTTGCCGCATTCCGGTGTCGCGAACGGCTGGGAGGTGTTGGTCTACGGGGACGATGCCCGCGCAGAAGTCATCACTTTGCCGTCGCGACTGTTCGTCTGGTTCGAAGTGGTGTTCGGTGTCGTCGCGTCGATGCTGGCGCTGATCACGCGCCGTTGGGCACTGGCCTGGGTTGCGCTCGCGGGAACCGCCGTGTCGATCGTCTTCGGGATGCTCGCCATCTGGACCCGCCAGACTCCGGCGCCGGGTGTCGAGGCGGCGGGTCCGGGTATCGGCCTGATCATCGGCTGGCTGACCGTGATCGTGCTGACCTTCCACTGGCTGAAAGTCGTGTGGAGCAGGACCGCGTTGCAGCTGGCCGCGGAAGAGGAACGCCGCGCCGCTGCCGCCGAAGCGGAGCGACGCGGCAACTGGAACGTCTGACGACGCCGTTCTCGCGACTTACTGTCCGCTGACGGCGCCTTCCGCGGCCTCGGCCCATTCACGCCACTGCTGCGCCTGAGCGAGTGCGCTTTCGGCGTCCTTGGTCTTACCCGCCGCGGTCGCCTTGGCGGCCTGTTCCTCGAACTGGCTGACGCGTTCGCGGAACTGCGCTGCCCGGGCGAGAGCCTCCGGATCAGTGCGTCGCCACTGTTCGTCGGCGGCGTCACGCACGCGCTTCTCGATGGCCCGCAACTTGCCCTCGAGGTCGTGCATCCGCTCGCGGGGCACCTTGCCGATGGCATCCCACTTCTCTTGCAAGTCGCGTAGTGCGGCCCGGGCAGCGTCGATGTCCTTGGTGGGATCGATGTGTCCGGCAGACTTCAGCAGCTCCTCCTTCGCGACCGCATTCTCCTCGAACTCGGCGTCGCGTTCGGAGGAGGCGGCGTTGCGCGCGGCGAAGAACAAGTCCTGAGCGCCCTTGAACCGCTTCCACAGTGCGTCGTCGGCTTCGCGGGGAGCGCGCCCGGCGGCCTTCCATTCGGCGAGGAGATCACGGAACGCCCCGGCGGTGGGTCCCCAATCGGTGGAGTCGGCCAAGGCCTCGGCGCGGGCGACGAGCTCTTCCTTCTTCGTCTTCGCCGCCGCGCGTTCGCGGTCGAGTTCGGCGAAGTGCGCGCCGCGGCGTCGGTTGAATGCCTCGCGCGCCTTGGAGTACCGCTTCCACAGCGCATCGTCGACCTTCCGGTCGATTCCGCGAATGGTTTTCCACTCTTCCAGGATTTCGCGGAGGCGATCACCCGCGGCCTTCCACTGCGTGGATTCCGCGCCGATCCGCTCGGCCTCGGCGGCCAGCTCCTCCTTGCGTTCGGTATGTGCCTGCCGCGACTTTTCCTTCTCGTATTTCGCGTGCGCGGCGGCTTCGTCCGAGCCGGCGATGACGGCATCGAGTCGGGCAGCGAGCGATTCGATGTCACCGATCACCGCTGCGGTCGGCAACGATTCGGCGAGTGCGATCGCCGCGGCCTTGGTCTTCTTCGCGTCTCCGGCTCCGGAGTTGAGCCGGGCCTCGAGGAGGGCCACCTCGGTGGCGAGGTCGTCGAATCGTCGACCGAAATGGGCCAGCCCCTCGGCAGCGTCACCGGCCTGCCACGAACCGATCTGCCGTTCACCGTCGGCGGTCTTGACCCATGCGGTGCCGTCGTCGTCCACCCGGCCGAACTTGCTGGGGTCGCTCCCGGGCGGGGCTGCGACGGCGGGGGCCGAGAGTGCATGCTTCGGCGTGGGGCCCGGTTTGGGTGCACCCGGTTTCGCGGCGCCGCCCGGTTTAGGGACACTCGGCTTCGGCGTGTCGTGCTGCTCGGCGGCAGGCTCCACGGCGGGCTGTGCGTCGCTACTGTCGGTCATCGCTTCCTCATCTCTGCCGCGCGTCACGGCTGCCTGAACGCATTACCGGCTCCATACCGACCCGGCAGGGCTTGTTCCATTCAACCCGGTACGGGCTCTGGGGACTATTGAATCAGGTCAGACGGGCACCGTTGGTACCGAACGAGTGCAGGCGCCGAATCGGATGTCGGGTCCGTTCGGGCGGTCGACTAGCGTGACGCGTGTGTTCACCGCCGCAATTCTCGTGCCCTCACCGCCGCTTCTGGTCCCTGAACTGGCGGGCGCAGCGGCAGCAGAGACGGCGTCGTTGAGGGACGCGGTGGCGGTGGCCGCCAAGGCGTTGTCGTCGCTCTCCTCCGAGTGGGTTGCGGTAGGTGCGGGCGCCACCACCATCGATGTGCCTTCCGAGGCGCAGGGCACGTACTTGGGCTACGGGGTCGACGTCCGGGTGACGCTGCGGCCCGGACACGCCGAGAATCCGGACCCGGAGCTACCGCTCGCGGCACTGACAGCCGGATGGATACGCGGAACCTGGGCGCCGGACGCGGTAGTCGACGCCCGTGTATTGGCCGCCGACCTGCCGGTCGAGCGGTGCGCCGAGTACGGCGCGGCACTGCGAGGCTTCCTCGACCGAGATGACGAGCCCCGCGGCCTCATGATTGTCGCGGACGGGGCCAACACCCTGACCGCGAAGGCGCCCGGTGCGTTCGACCCGCGAGCGGAGGGAGTGCAGGCCCGAATCGATGCGGCGCTGGAATCAGGCGACCGCGATGCTCTTCTGGCCCTCGAACCGGGGCTGTGCAACCAACTGGGGCTCGGTGGACGGGTTCCGTGGCAGGTGCTCGCCGGCGTGTTCGACGCGCCCCCTTCCTCGTGCCGGACGCTCTACAGCGCGGCGCCGTACGGAGTGGCGTACCACGTGGGGGAGTGGCGTCCATGACGTCGCCGGTTCCAGTGGCGGTGGTCGGGCCCACGGCCACCGGGAAATCGGAGCTTGCCCTCGACCTTGCCGAACGGTGGGGCGGGGAGATCGTCAACATCGACGCGATGCAGCTCTATCGCGGCATGGACATCGGGACCGCGAAACTGGCACCCCACGAGCGACGCGGCATCGTGCACCACCAACTCGACGTGCTCGACGTGACCGAGACCGCCACGGTGGCGAACTACCAACGGGCCGCAGTCCGTGACGTGGAGGCGATCGCGGCGCGCGGCGCCGTCCCCATCATCGTCGGCGGATCGATGATGTACGTGCAGTCCCTGCTCGACGAGTGGACCTTCCCGGCCACCGACCCTTCGGTGCGCGCGCGGTGGGAAGCCGTCCTCGCCGAGCACGGTGTCGCCGCAGTACATGCGGAGCTGAGCCGGGTGGATCCTGATGCCGCCGCATCCATCCTTCCGACCGACGGCAGACGTCTGGTGCGGGCCCTCGAGGTCGTCGAGATCACCGGTCGGCCGTTCGCGGCATCTGCGCCCCGCATCGGTGAACCACGATGGGGCACACGCATTGTCGGTGTCGACAGGGAGACCGCGGAGTTAGATCAACGCATCGGACTCCGGACCGAGCTGATGTTCGATCGCGGTCTCGTGGAGGAGGTGCGCGGTCTGATCGACGTGGGCCTGCGGGAAGGGGTGACCGCGCCGCGCGCCATCGGCTACGCGCAGGTACTCGCGTGGATCGACGGGAAATACGACTTGGACGAGGCCCGGGAGCGCACGTTCATCGGGACTCGTCGCTATGTGCGCCGTCAGCGGTCGTGGTTCCGCCGAGACACGCGTATCCGCTGGGTCGACGGCAGCGATCCACACCTCGCCGACACGACCGTCCGAATGCTGCAACAGCCGCCGACACCGGGAGAACGATGAGCCGCACGCCGTCCGGGCGGAACCGCCCGACCTCGAATCTCCTGGTCACCGCCCGCAATGCCCGCTTCCAGCAGTGGCAGTCCTACCTCACCAACCGCAGTAAACGCTCGAAAGCGGGGCGCTTCCTGATTCAGGGTGTGCGCCCCCTCACGCTGGCGCTCGACTACGGGTGGCCGATCGAATCGCTGCTGTACCGCGTCGACGGCCCACCCCTGTCGGAGTGGGCCCGCGACGTGCGCGGTGCCCGGTCGATCGAACAGATCGGTGTCAGTGCCGAACTGATGGGGGAGTTGGGCGAGAAGGCCGACACCGCCCCGGAACTGATCGCTGTGGCGAAGATCCGCGCACCGCGACTGAAAGATTTGGAGCTGCAGGCGAGTCCGTTGATCGTGGTCTTCGACCGGCCGAGCTCGCCGGGCAACCTCGGCACCCTTGTCCGGTCCGCCAACGCATTCGGTGCGGACGCGGTAATCGTGGTTGGCCACGGCGCCGACCCGTTCGACCCGCAGAGCGTGCGCGCCTCCACCGGTTCGCTCTTCGCGATGCCGGTCGTCACCGTGTCCTCGGTCGACGACATCCTCGCCTTCCGGGACACACGTCGAGCGGCCGGCACCGATCTGCACATCGTGGGAACGGATGAGACAGGTTCCGTCACGATCGACGCCCATGACTTCACCGGAGGCACGGTTCTGGTGATCGGCAACGAGACTCGTGGCATGAGCGCCGCGTGGCGAGCGGCCTGCGACACCGTGGTCAACATTCCCATCGGCGGCGCCGCCAGTTCGCTAGGTGCACCTTCGGCCGGTGCCGTTGCCCTCTATGAGATCGCCCGACAGCGACGATGAGCGGCCGCGAACTAGCGCGGTCCGGGTGGGCGCGCACCTCGGTTGGATAAGGTGGGACACATGGACTTCAGCAAGGGGCACGGAACCGAGAACGACTTCGTCGTCCTTCCCGATCTCGACGTGCGCCTCGACCTGACGGTGCCGCGGGTGAAGGCACTGTGCGATCGCCGGCGCGGACTCGGCGCCGACGGCGTCCTGAGGGTCGCCAAGGCGGGCGCGCTCGCCGAGGCCGGTGTCCTCGCCGACCTGCCCGACGGAACATCCGCCGACGACTGGTTCATGGACTACCGCAACGCGGACGGTTCTCTCGCCGAGATGTGTGGCAACGGCGTCCGGGTTTTTGCCCACTACCTTCTGTCCACCGGAATCGAGACACGCGATGAATTCGTGGTCGGGAGTCGTGCCGGGGGTAAGCCTGTTGTCGTCCACTCGGCCGCGGGTCCGCTCGGTGAGGTGACCGTCGACATGGGAAAGGTTCGCGACCTCGGATCGAGCACTGCCACCCTCGACGGCAAAGTGTTCAACGGAATCGGCATCGACGTCGGAAATCCGCATCTGGCGTGCGTCGACCCCCACCTCACCGCCGCATCACTCTCCGCGCTCGACCTGACCGCCGCGCCCGGCTTCGACCCCGGCTTCTTCCCGCACGGCGTCAACGTCGAGATCCTCACCCGCATCGATTCGGGTGCAGTCGACATGCGGGTCCACGAGCGTGGGGTCGGGGAGACACGCTCCTGCGGGACCGGAACGGTCGCCGCGGCAACAGCTGCTCTGCGTCACGAAGGCGCGGACTCCGGGGAGGTCATCGTCCGCATTCCCGGTGGTCAGGTCACTGTTTCGCTGTCCGACGGCCGGGCGACCCTGCGCGGGCCGTCCGTCCTGGTGGCGTCGGGCACTGTCGACGATTCGTGGTGGAACGCGCTCACCTGATCGCCCTGCGCGAAATGGACGTGCGCACCCTCGACATTCCGTGGGATCATGAGGGTGTATGACGAAATCACATCGCACAGAAGAATCGCCGATCTCGGACTCCGGTGAGTTCGCCCACGACGATGGGCGGCCCTCGGTCGGCGAGATGCAACTCGAGGATCGCAGCGCGCTGCGCCGAGTTGCCGGCCTATCCACCGAACTCACCGACGTCACCGAGGTCGAGTACCGACAACTCCGACTCGAACGCGTGGTCCTGGTCGGTGTCTGGACTCAGGGCACCGCAGCGCAGGCCGAGTCGAGCATGGCCGAACTGGCCGCTCTCGCCGAGACCGCGGGATCCGAGGTCCTCGAAGGCCTCGTGCAGCGGCGGGACAAGCCTGATGCCGCCACCTACATCGGCTCGGGTAAAGCGCAGGAGCTGCGCGAGGTCGTCTTGTCCACCGGGGCGGACACCGTCATCTGCGACGGTGAACTCACTCCTGCGCAGCTCACCGCACTGGAGAAGGTCGTCAAGGTCAAGGTCATCGACAGGACGGCCTTAATCCTCGACATCTTCGCCCAGCACGCCACGTCCCGAGAGGGCAAGGCCCAGGTGGCGCTGGCCCAGATGGAATACATGTTGCCGCGACTGCGCGGCTGGGGTGAGTCCATGTCCCGGCAGGCCGGTGGTCGCGCCGGCAGCAACGGTGGTGTGGGTCTGCGCGGACCGGGTGAGACCAAGATCGAGACCGACCGGCGTCGCATCCGTGAGCGGATGGCGAAGCTGCGGCGCGAAATCAAGGGTATGAAGGCCGCCCGCGACACCAAGCGCACCCGGCGCCTGCGCAGTGAGGTGCCGTCGATCGCCATCGTCGGTTACACCAACGCCGGAAAGTCGAGTTTGCTCAACGCGCTCACCGGCTCCGGGGTGCTCGTGCAGAACGCCCTGTTCGCCACCCTCGACCCGACCACCCGTCGGGCTGCGCTCGACGACGGCCGCGAGTACATCCTCACCGACACCGTCGGTTTCGTGCGGCACCTGCCCACACAGTTGATCGAGGCCTTCCGATCCACACTCGAGGAGGTGACGGATGCGGATCTTCTGCTGCACGTGGTGGACGGGTCCGACCCGTTGCCGCTCGATCAGATCCGCGCCGTCCATGCCGTGATCACCGAGGTGATCCGGGAGAACGACGCGCCGGCGCCGCCCGAACTCATCGTGGTGAACAAGATCGACGCAGCCGATCCGGTCACGTTGACCCAGCTGCGCGGACTGTTACCCGGTGCGGCGTTCGTCTCCGCCCGCACGGGTGAGGGAATCGCTGAACTGCGGACGCAACTCGACGAGGTACTGCTCAGACCCGAGATCGAGGTCAACGTGCGTCTCCCGTATTCGCGGGGCGACCTCATGGCGCGGATCCACTCCGATGGACAGATCCTCGAATCCTCGCACGAGGAGGACGGCACGTTGATCCACGCGCGTGTGCCGCAGGCCCTGGCGTCGGCGCTGCTGCAGTACGCCGGCAGTGCCTGAACGGTCCCGGTGGTTCACTGCGGGATCGGTCGCAGTCGTGGCCGTCTGTGCATCCCTGGCGACTACCGGGTCGGGTTCGGCGCAGCCGATCCTGGGTGATCAGATCACCGTGGAAGCGTCCGACTTCGAACCATTCTGCACCCCGCACACAGTCGATCCGGGGTCGGTCCCGGACGAAGCGTCGCTCGACGAGTTGTCCGGACTGGTGTCGGTGGAGGGCCGGTCCTACGCGGTCGGTGACAGCGGCTCCGATCGTGCTGTCGCCGACCTGGACGGCTCCTGCGGCGTCACCGGCTGGCTGTCGGTGCCCGTCGATCCCTACGACGTCGAGGATCTGGCAACCGGCCCGGACGGGCGTCTGTGGCTGGCCGACATCGGCGACAACGGTCGCAGGCGGGAGACGGTCGCGCTGATCGGAATGGACCGGGCGACCGGGGCAGGGCAATTGCACCGGCTCACGTATCCGGATGGCGCCCACGACGCCGAGACGGTGCTGGTCCAGCGTGACGGCACACCGCTGATCGTGACGAAAGAGGTCTTCGGGCCGGGCATCGTGTACCGGCCTGCGGGGGGAGTGTCTGTCGACGCCTTGGCCAGTCCCGGGCCGACCCCGCTCGAGAGGGTGGGGTCACTCGACGTCGCGGAACCGAACAGCGCCGGCAATGCGACCACGGGTGCAGGCACCACGGCCCCGGCGGTGTATTCCACCATGTTCACCGGAGGTGCGGTATCCGCGGACGGAACCGTTGCGGCGGTGCGCAGTTACTCCGACGTGTTCCTGTTCGCCGCCCCGGATGGTGATGTCGCGGCGGCTTTGGCCGCGGGTCCCACCGTCCGGGTGCACCTGCCTGCGCAGCCGCAAGGTGAGGCGGTGGCGTTCACCGAGGACGGGGATCTTCTCATTGCCTCCGAGGCGCGGGACGGTCCCATACCCCCGGTTCAGGTGCTCCGCGGGGCGGTGGCGATGGCGCAGGATCACGCGTCTTCCGAAGCGGCGTCCGATGAGGAGAAGAGTTCCTCCGCCGGGCTGTCGATCGGAGTGGGGGCAGTCGCGTTGTGCGGACTCATCGCGGTCGTGGCCTACGCGTGTCTTCGTCGCACCCGCTGAATAGGTGCGGCGTGAGGGCCGGTCGCCCAAAATGCCTCGATCGCAACGACCTGCAACGGCTCGATCTTGCCGAGGAAGCGATCCGGCTGGGGCGGATCCTTCGTAGGTTGTTGCCCGCCGAACGAGAGGTCGCCGGGCTCCTCGGACTGATGCTGTTGATTCATGCTCGGCGCGCGGCCCGAAGCGGCCCGGATGGAGAAATTGTGCTGCTCGAGTAGCCGGCGGCGCGGGGTAGCAACGCGAACGGGGCCCTGCCCGGCCGGGTGTGGCGGCGCGTGCAGGGCTCCGGACGCGGAACGATGCGGCTTCGCGTGTCCTATGCGTCGAGATCTGCCGCCACCAGCTGAGCCACTTTCTCGACGGCATCCGCATCGTCGCTGGTCACTGTCACATCGGTGCCCTTGGTGGCGCCGAGCGTCATGATGAGGAGTGCGGAGCCGGCATCGACCGGTTCGCTGTCCGCGACCGAGAGGGTGACGGGGACTCCGGCAGCGGCCACCGCCTCGGCGATGACGGCGGCGGGGCGGGCGTGCAGTCCGATGGACGAACCAACGGCGACTGTGGTGCTGGGCATGATCTCTCCTTGGTCTGTTGGGGTTGTCTCGCGGTGTTGTTTCCTATGCTGCGACTGTCGCAACGTCGGGGTCGAGTTCGGCGTCGGACGCGCCGGGTTTGATGAATTCTTTGGCTCCGACGACACAGAGAGCGGCGACGACCACGCCGGCGGCCAGGGAGACCAGGAACCACAGCAGGTTGCCGATGGCGAAGAACACGAAAATGCCGCCGTGGGGTGCGCTCAGGGTTACATCGAACGCCATGATGAGGCCGCCCGTGACAGCGCCGCCGGCCATCATCGACGGGATCACGCGCAGGGGATCGGCGGCGGCGAAGGGAATGGCGCCCTCGGAGATGAACGCCGAACCCAGGAGCCAGGCGGCCTTGCCGTTCTCCCGTTCGGCCTCACTGAACAGGCTCGGTCGCAGGACGGTGGACGCGAGGGCCATGGCCAGCGGCGGAACCATTCCGGCCGCCATGACGGCCGCCATGATGCGGAGCGAGGCGGGATCGTTGACGTTGAGTCCTGCCACCGCGAAGGCATAGGCGGCTTTGTTGACCGGACCACCGAGGTCGAAGCACATCATCAGCCCGAGGATGATGCCGAGGAAGATGACCGAGCTGCCGGACAGTCCGTTGAGCCAATTGGTCAGGCCGGACGTGATGGCGGCGAGGGGACGGCCGAGCACCAGGAACATCAGCGCACCCACGATGAGGGTCGCGAAGAGCGGGATGATGACCACCGGCATGAGGCCGCGCAACCACTGAGGAACGGCGATTCGGCTGATCCACAGGGCGACGACACCCGCGATGAGCCCACCGACCAGGCCGCCGATGAAGCCGGCTCCGACGAATACCGCTACCGCGCCGGCGGTGAAACCGGGCGCGATGCCGGGTCGGTCGGCTATCGCGAAGGCGATGTAACCGGCCAAGGCCGGAACGAGGAAGCTGAATGCCAGCGAACCGAGCTGGAACAGCACTGCACCCAGATAGGTGGTGAGACCGCCCTCGGGCAGGCTACCGAGGGAGTTGTTCAGGACGATGTCCTCGGCAGGTCCGGAGATTTCGTACCCACCGAGCAGGAAACCGAGGGCGATCAGCAGGCCGCCCGCGGCGACGAAGGGGATCATGTAGCTGACGCCGGTCAGCAGGACCTGACGTAGATGGGTGCCCCAGCCGATCGAGCCGGCCGGTTCCGCGGGCTCGGTGGATGCGGTGCCCGCCACCGTCGATGCCGACGGATTCAGCCCTGCGCGCAGAGCCTCGGTGATCATGACGTCGGGCTCGTTGATTGCGCGCTTGACGCCGGAGGCGACCACGGGCTTGCCCGCGAACCGCTCCTTGCCTTTCACGCCGACATCTGTGGCGAAAATGACAGCGGAGGCGCCGGCAATCAGTCCGGGGGCCAGCGGAGTGCTGCCACTCGAACCCTGGGTTTCCACGTGCACCTTCACCCCCGCACGCTCACCGGCGGCGACGAGGGAGTCGGCGGCCATGTAGGTATGCGCGATTCCGGTGGGGCACGCCGTGACGGCGACGATGTGGCGGGACACCTCATCGGCGGCCGGTTCGGGTGCGGCGGCAGCCGGTTCGGGTGCGGCCACAGCGGGAGTCGACGCCGCGGTCGGTGTCGGCGCGGGTGTCGAAGCCGCGGCAGTGGCCGGTGCCGGGGACAGCACGCCCTGGACGAGGGTGACCACGTCGGCCGGGGTGGACGCCTCCCGCAGTGCACCGACGAAGTCGGGACGCACCAGCGCCCGGGCGAGTGAGGACAGCAACTTCATGTGCTCGGCGCCGGCGCCCTCCGGGGCGGCGATGAGGAACACCAGGTCGGCGGGGCCGTCGGGGGCGCCGAAGTCGACCTTGGGTGCGAGCCGGGCGAAGCCGAGGGAAGCAGCCGACACGGCCTCCGCGCGGCAGTGGGGAATGGCGATTCCACCGGGAAGGCCTGTCGCGGATTGTGATTCGCGTGCCAGCGCGGCGTCGCGAAGAGCGTCCGCATCGGTAGCTCGGCCGGCGTCGGCCAACCGGGTGGAGAGCGCGGATATCACGTCCTCCTTGGATGTTCCGAGGTCGGAATCCAGGGAGATCAGATCTTCGCTGATGATCTGCGGCCCCGAATCGCGGTCGGGAGTGGAGTGAGACATGGGGTGTCCTTCGGGTCAGGCCGGATCGGGGGCGGGGGAGGTGAGGACGGTCACAGTGACGGCGTCCCTGTGCACGTGTTCGGGACTCGGCAGGGTGGTACCGGGGAGGGCCGCCGCCGCGCTGCCGTAGGCGACGGCGGATCGTAGGCACTCCGGAGGGGCTGCACCGGCGACGTGCGCCGCCAGATAGCCGGCCAGCGAGGAATCGCCGGCCCCGACGGTGCTTCGCGCGACGATGGGTGGCGGCGTCGCCCACCAGGATCCGTCGTTCGTCACGAGAACGGCACCGGCCGCTCCAAGGGTGACGAGTACCGTCTCGACGCCCCGATCGAGGAGCAGCCTTCCTGCGTGGGCGGCCGCAGTCGGATCGCCTTGCAGCGCGGCCTCTTCGAGTAGACGACCGTCGTAGCCGGTGAGCTGGGCGAGTTCCTCGCTGTTCGGTTTGACGAGGTCCGGTGCGGCGGAGGGAAAACGTTCCGCCAAGGCCAGTAGGGGCGCGTCGGAGGTGTCGACCGCCACTTTGCAGGACGCCGAGCGCAGCGACTCGACAAGCGTGCCGTACCAGTCGGTCGGAACGCCAGGCGGCAGGGAACCAGCCAGCACGACCCAGTCGGCACGCGCACCGAACTCGGAAAGCGCGGTGTGCAGATCGGCGAGGGACTGAGCCGTCATCGGGACACCGGGTTCGTTGATCTTCGTGGTCGTGCCGTCGGGTTCGGTGATCGTGATGTTGGTGCGGGCCGAGCCGGACATGGCCACGGTGACGTGCTCGATTTTGTTGTCCCTGAGGGTGGACGGCAACGGATCGCCGGCGTTGGCGGGGAGGATCGCCACAGTGGCGACGCCGGCGGAGGTCAGTGCGCGCGCCACGTTGACACCCTTGCCACCCGGATCGTTATGGGTGGCGACAGCGCGAAGGACGGAGCCGCGTTCGAGCCGTCCCCCGAGGGTCACGGTGCGGTCGATACTCGGATTTGCGGTCAGCGTGACGATCATGCGATCACCACCTCGATTCCCTGGTCGTGGAAATGGGCTCGGTCTGCGGGGCTGATGTCGGAATCGGTGACGAGAATGTCGACGCTGTGGATGGGTGCGAAACTCACCAGGTGCTCGCGCCCCACCTTGGACGAGTCGGCCACCACCACGACGTGGTTGGCGCATCGGACCATGGCCCGCTTCACCGCCGCCTCGTCGGTGTCCGGTGTGGACAGACCGTGGCCGACGCTCAGGGCGTTGGTGCCGATGAATGCGACGTCCACCCGAAGAACGTCGAGAATGCGTAATGCCTCCTCGCCGACTGCGGCCTGGGTGACACCCCGCACCCGGCCGCCGAGCAGGTGAAGGGTGACCGAGTTCAGTCCGGCAAGCCGGGCGGCAATGGGCACGGAGTTCGTGATCACTGTGAGGTCGGCGTCGGACGGCAGTTCCGGGATGATTCGGCCGGTGGTCGTTCCCGCATCGAACAGCACACTTCCCCCGGAGGGAGGCAGGAACGAGGCCGCGCGCTTGGCGATCCGGTCCTTCTGCTCGGCGCGGGTGTGGTCCCGCTCCGTCATGCCCGGTTCGGTGACCGTGAGAGATCCTGCGGGCACCGCGCCACCATGCACGCGTCGGACGTGTCCCAGCCGCTCGAGCAGGGCGAGATCCCGCCGGACCGTCTCGGTGGTGACGCCGAAGGTGTCGGAGAGATCCGCGACCGACATGCGGCCGCGTTGCGAGATCAGTGTGGTGACTGCCTGCTGACGTTCTTCCGGGTACACCGTCTCCCCGTTCCTTGTCTCGAAGAAGTTCGGTGAGGAAGTCCGATCGGGACAAAAGTCCGCTATGGTCCGCATCACACGAAATGTTGTGTCATGTTGTTTTACGCCCGACTGTGTTGACATGTCAAGAGTTGAGAGTAATCTCCGTCACAGAGTTGATGCGTGTGCGAACCACGCGATGACTGAACCGACCGGCCAGGAGGACCCGATGACCGAGAACCGTGAAATCGTGCGAGGTACCCCGGTGGTGCCGGGCATCGCCTATGCGCCGGTCATCTGGCCCGCCGCTCGACCTGAGGTCACCAGCGGGCTGCCGAGGGTCGACGAATCCGGGCGCGACCAGGAGAAAATCCGCTTCGAGGAAGCTGCAGCGGTGGTCGCTCAGCGCCTGCGCGATCGGGCAGCCACCGTGTCGGGAGCTGCTGCGGAAGTCCTTCAGGCCAACGCGGCCATGGCGGCAGACAGGGGGTGGCTGGGCGCAGCTCAGAAGCTGATCGCCGGCGGGGCGCCCGCCGAGGAAGCAGCCTCCGAAGCAACCGAGCAGTTCGCGGCGTTGTTCACCAAGATGGGTGGGCTGATGGCCGAACGCGTGACCGATCTGCGCGACATCCGCGATCGGGTCGTGTCGGAACTCCGGGGTCTACCCGAACCCGGCATTCCCGTTCCCGATGCGCCGTCGATCCTGTGCGCCCGGGATCTGGCTCCAGCAGACACCGCTGGTCTCGACCCCGCGTCGATCGTCGGACTCGTCACCCTGCTCGGGGGGCCGACCAGCCACACCGCGATCATCGCGCGGCAGCTCGGCATTCCGTGCGTGGTGGCAGTACACGATCTCGAGTCGGTTCCGGCCGGCACTCCCGTGCTGCTCGACGGTGCGGCTGGCGAAGTGGTGGTGGAGCCGGATCCAGCCGAAGCGCGGGCCGCGGTCGAGCACGGCCGAGCGGAGCGGGCGAGGATTTCGACGTGGTCGGGTCCGGGGCAGACCAGCGACGGCCGACCCGTATCGATCCTCGCCAACGTGCAGGACGGCGCCGGCGCCAGATCCGCACGGGAGACCGCCGCCGAAGGCGTCGGCCTCTTCCGCACCGAACTGTGCTTCCTCGACCGTGATGTCGAACCCGGTGTCGACGAGCAGGCGGACATCTACGCGGAGGTGCTCGAGGCGTTTTCCGGTCGGAAGGTAGTGATCCGCACCTTGGATGCCGGTTCGGACAAGCCGCTGCGCTTCGCCACTACGGCAGACGAGGCCAATCCGGCGCTCGGCGTCCGGGGAATCCGCATCGCAGTTCAGAACCCGGGCATTCTCGGTAGGCAACTCGACGCCATCGCTGCTGCGGCGAAACAGACTCAGTCACAGCCGTGGGTGATGGCGCCGATGATCGCCACCACCGCGGAGGCCGAGAACTTCGCTGCCGAGGTCCGCGCGCGGGGTCTGACCCCCGGCGTGATGATCGAGGTACCAGCGGCTGCGCTGCTCGCGGACCGCCTGCTCCGGCACGTCGACTTCCTGTCGATCGGTACGAATGACCTTGCGCAGTACACGATGGCTGCCGACCGCATGTCCTCCGAACTCGCGGCGCTCACCGATCCGTGGCAGCCTGCGGTCCTCGACCTCGTCGCGCGCACCGCTGCGGCGGGACTCGCGGCCGGGAAGCCCGTGGGAGTGTGCGGCGAGGCAGCAGCCGATCCTCTTCTCGCATGCGTGCTGGTGGGGCTCGGGGTGACGTCGCTGTCCTGCGCAGGTGCTGCGGTGTCCGGCGTTGGCGCCAAGATAGGCACGGTGTCCGAGGAACAGTGCCGTCGCGCCGCCGAGGAGGTACTGGCCACCAGCGATCCCATGGAAGCGCGGAACGTCGCGGCCCGGGTCTTGGGCTGACGACGCTTGCCGTGTCGTTTCGGGCCCCGCGGCGCGAAATTCGCAGATCGTCCCTACTATTGGCCAACTGTGACGAGAAGAGAAATCGACGCCTCCGACGGCCCTGTCGGAGAGGGTTCCGGCCAGGCCGCCCCCGCGAAGGCCTTCGGGTGGACCCTGCACGGTGACGGTAGGCGGATTGCCGACGGCGAGGTCGTTGCACCTGCCGAGCGTCTGACCTGGCCCCGTACGGTCGGGATCGGGATGCAACACGTCATCGCGATGTTCGGTGCCACCCTCTTGGTGCCGACGATTACCGGCTTCCCTGTCACCACCACGCTGCTGTTCTCCGGGATCGGAACGGCGCTCTTCCTGCTCCTGACCCGCGGCCGCATTCCCAGCTACCTCGGTTCCTCCTTCGCGTTCATCGCCCCGTTGACGGCATCCCAGGCATCAGGTCCTGCCGCCCAGCTCGGCGGGGTGGCGGCGGCGGGTGTGCTCCTCTTGCTGGTCGGCGTGGCCGTGAAACTGGCGGGCTCCCGGGTGATCGACGCGGTCATGCCGCCCGTCGTCACGGGCGCTGTCGTGGCGCTGATCGGGCTCAATCTCGCTCCGACAGCGGTCGATTCGTTCGAGTCACAACCCCTCATCGCGGGCGTGACCCTGCTCGCCATTCTTGTCGTCACCGTTCTCGGACCCGGATTGCTCGGCCGTCTCGGGATCCTGGTCGGCGTTGTCCTCGGCTGGATATTCGCGGCGATCACCGGGGGCCTCGCCGACGAACGCGTGACCGCCCTGCGCGATGCCGCCTGGTTCGGAATGCCCGAGTTGCGGGGGCCCACGTTCGAATGGTCGGTGATCGCGCTGACATTGCCCGTCGTCATCGTCCTCGTCGCCGAGAACGTCGGCCACGTGAAAGCGGTGTCCGCGATGACCGGCCGATCACTCGACGACGTTGCCGGCGACGCACTCGTCGCGGACGGACTCGCCACCACCCTGGCGGGATTCGGCGGTGGCTCCGGCACCACCACCTACGCCGAGAACATCGGGGTCATGGCCGCGACACGGGTCTATTCGACCGCGGCGTACTGGGTTGCTGCCGCCACGGCCGTGGTCCTCGCATTTTCCCCCAAGTTCGGCGCCCTGGTCTTCACCGTCCCGAGCGGTGTCATCGGCGGCGCGACTCTGGTGCTGTACGGGCTCATCGGCGTCCTGGGTGTCCGCATCTGGATGGAGGCGAAGGTCGATTTCACCGACCCGGTAAATCTGACCGTCGTTGCGGCGGCGCTGGTCGCCGGCATCGGTGACCTCACGCTGACGATGGGCTCGGTGGAGCTCGGCGGAATCGCCTGGGGTTCGATCGGCATCCTCGTCGCCTATCCCGTCATGCGGTCGCTCGCGAGGTTCCGCAGGTCGTGACCGAACCGGGTGGGTCATGAATCGCGATCACCTGGGTCATTCTCCGCTGCGCCCGCCACCTCTACCGTCGAACGAGACGTACCCGAACAAGTTTGATATGAGGAGACGGCGTGGAGCGCACCCTGTTCGAACCGGAGCACGAACTGTTCCGGGAGTCGTACCGAAAGTTTCTCGCCCAGCACGCCGAACCCAACCACGCCAAGTGGGAAGAACAGAACATTGTCGACCGCAGCGTGTGGGTCGAGGCCGGTAAGCAGGGCTTCCTCGGTATGGCGGTGCCGGAGGAGTTCGGCGGCGGCGGTGTCCGCGACTTCAGGTACAACGCGATCATCACCGAAGAGACCACGCGCGGAGGATACAGCGGCATCGGCTTCACACTGCACAACGACGTGGTGGCCCCCTACCTGCTCGAGCTCACCAACGAGGAGCAGAAGCAGCGCTGGTTGCCCGGGTTCGCCTCCGGTGAGCTGATCACGGCGATCGCCATGACCGAACCCGGTACCGGCAGTGATCTGCAGGGAATCAAGACCCGTGCGGTTCGTGACGGCGACGACTGGGTTCTCAACGGCTCCAAGACCTTCATTACCAACGGCATCAACGCAGACCTCGTGATCGTCGTCGCGTGTACCGATCCCGACAAGGGCGCGCAGGGATTCAGCCTCCTCGTCGTCGAACGGGGCATGGAGGGTTTCGAACGCGGCCGCAACCTGGACAAAATCGGCATGAAGGCCCAGGACACCGCGGAATTGAGCTTCACCGACGTGCGTGTTCCGGCGGCGAATCTGCTCGGTGAGGAGGGAATGGGCTTCCTCTACCTCATGAAGAATCTCCCGCAGGAGCGTCTGTCGATTGCCGTGGTGGCCGCGGCGGCCATGGAGTCGGCGCTGGAGATGACGATTCAGTACTGCCGCGACCGGAAGGCCTTCGGCAAGTCCATCGGCAGTTTCCAGAACACGCGCTTCGTACTCGCCGAGCTCGCTACGGAGACAACAGCTGTCCGCGTCCTCGTCGACAAGTTCATCGAACTGCTCAACGACGAGAAGCTCTCCGTCCAGGAAGCCGCCATGGCCAAGTGGTGGACCACCGAAGCCCAGGTCCGGCTCATCGACCGGTGCTTGCAGCTGCACGGTGGGTACGGGTACATGAAGGAGTACCCGATTGCCAAGGCCTACATGGATTCCCGTGTGCAGACGATCTACGGCGGAACCACGGAGATCATGAAAGAGATCATCGGTCGGGGTCTCAACCTCTGACCCGGTCAGCGCCATCTCGAGAACACGGAAGAGCCCGCAGCGTGTGTGCCGCGGGCTCTTCCGTGCGAGGATTGCCCTCTAGATCTTGCGCATCACGGTGACGACCTTGCCGAGGATCACGGCCTCGTTGCCGGGGATCGGCTCGAACAACGCGTTGTGGGGCATCAGCCACACCTCGTTTTTCGTGCGCTTGAAGGTTTTCACCGTGGCCTCGCCGTCGATCATCGCGGCGACGATGTCACCGTTCTCCGCCACGTTCTGCTGACGCACCACCACCCAGTCGCCGTCGCAGATCGCCGCGTCGATCATCGACTCACCGACCACCTTCAACAGGAACAACGACCCCTGGCCCACGAGTTCGCGGGGAAGCGGGAAGACGTCCTCGACAGCCTCCTCCGCGAGGATCGGGCCACCTGCGGCGATTCGGCCGAGAACCGGCACGAAGGTCGGCTCCGGTAGCGGTGCGCCCTCGACACCGGTAGGAACCGCGGCCAAAGGGGCGGTGGTGGCGCGGGCAGCATTGCCCGCATTGGCAGCGTTCGCGGCGGCGCCTGCGGCGACCTCGTCCACACCGCGCACGTCGACGGCGCGTGGACGATTGGGGTCGCGGCGGAGAAAGCCCTTGCGTTCGAGCGTGCGGAGCTGGTGGGCGACCGACGACGTCGAGGTGAGGCCCACCGCGTCGCCGATCTCCCTGATGCTCGGCGGGTAACCCCGTTCGTTCACGGACGTCCGAATCACCTCGAGGACGCGGCGCTGCCGATCGGTCAACCCGGCGGCGGTGCCGCCGCTCACCTGTGGAGCCGAACCGTCGGTCGAGCTGTCGTCCTTCATGGCGAGGGGCCTCCGTTTGTCGTGTCGATCTTCTGCCGTGCGGATGTGGATCGGGTGGTGTGGGTCGTGCGGATCCACTCGAAAATGGGTCGTATGTGACTGTTGTTTCGTTGCCTCGAATCTATCGCGGTTCCGCCGCAGTATCAAACACCTGTTCGACCGTGTCGTGCACGTGTTCGACCGCGAAGGGAAGACTTTGTCGGACCCGCATGGTAGAAATCGAACATGTGTTCTTTCGAACGCGTGATCGAACACCCGGCAGACTCCCACGCCTGGCGGGACGGAATCGGATTCGAGCAGCGGAGGTCCCGATGAGCAACGCAGTTCTCCATCGGCAGTCAGTTCTCCATCGGCAGTCGGTACTGAACGGCCGAAACCTGGATGGCCAGGCCGTCCTGGATCGGCACGCACTCGGCCCGCGCGCGGTTCGGGCAGGCGCCGGGTCACGCGTCGTCCGCTCGCGTGGGGGGCGGTCGTACCGGACACGGCCTCGCCGGCGTTTCGTCGAGGGTGACCTTCGCCGTCCCGCAGCCGGAACGGTCGCCTACGGCACCCGGTCACGCATGTCTCGCGCCGAGCACGCGCATCGGGGAAGCGACGTGGGTTGGAAGATGGTCCTCGCAAGCATCGCGATCACGGCCGCAGTTCTGTTGGGGCTCGTGGGAGTGGCGCAGCTTGCCACCATCGACGACATGGGGTCGTCGGGCGCCACCGAGGTCGTTCACGTTCGGGAGGGAGACAGTCTCGCTGCTGTGGCCGCGACTGTCTTCCCGGACCGTCCTGTGGCGCGGGTCGTCGAACAGATCATGGAACTCAATGCCATGTCGGACTCCGTCGTGCATCCGGGGCAGACGTTGATCGTTCCTGCGTCCGGCACCCGGTGATCGGGTGGCTCTGCATGCCTCCACCGATCGACAGACGAGTAGTCTCGAATGCTGTCAGTCCCACCACTTCGTGTGGTCGCGTCGAGATCGTGCATCCGCTGCGTGAATCCGTATTCGTCGGTTCGCCATCGGGGGAGGCGAAAAGCCGCGGCCACGACGGCTACGACGAAGGAATCGCCATGCACTGCCCGTTCTGCCGGCACCCCGATTCACGTGTGGTCGATTCCCGGGAAGCCGACGAAGGTCAGGCCATCCGCAGGCGACGCTCGTGTCCCGAGTGCGGCCGCCGGTTCACCACCGTGGAAACCGCGGTCCTCTCGGTCGTCAAGCGCAGCGGTGTCACCGAACCGTTCAGTCGGGAGAAGGTGGTGCGCGGCGTTCGGCGCGCCTGCCAGGGCCGCCAGGTCGACAACGACGCACTGAACCTTCTTGCCCAGCAAGTCGAAGATGCCGTGCGGGCCTCAGGTTCCGCGGAGATTCCCAGCAACGAGGTCGGGCTCGCCATCCTGGGTCCCCTCCGGGATCTGGACGAGGTCGCGTATCTGCGTTTCGCGTCCGTGTACCGCTCGTTCAGTTCGGCGGAAGACTTCGCGCGCGAAATCAAAGAACTACGCGCTCATCGCGAGTCCCGCGAAAGCGAATGACACCCGGTTCGGCCATCAGCGCACCTTCTGCATCGCGCTGAGAACCCGCTTTTCGGACACCGGTATCGGTGTCCCGATCGTCTGGGCGAACAAGCTGACTCGAAGTTCCTCGATCATCCAGTGGATCGCGTCGATGTCGGGCGAATGGTGCCGCTCCTCCGGCAGCGTTGCCAGCATGCGTTCATATGCTGCATATACGCGGTCGAGGACGTCCATTCCCTTCCGATCGCGGGGTGCACTGCCGGGGAGCGATTCGAGGCGTGCGGTGGCGGCGGAGAGATACCGAGGTAGCTCACGGAGCCGCGCGGATCCGGTCTCGGCAACGAAACCAGGAAAGAGCAGCGCCGCGCGCTGCTCCCGCACGTCGTCGGCAGCCTCGCCGGTGGCCCGTTCGAGAACCACTGCCAGTCGGTGATCAGATTCCAGAATCGGCAGGACAAGGCGCAGCAGAATTGCGACCTCGCGGGCCATCGCCGCTCGCGCCTCGGCGACGAGCGCGTCGAAGTCACGGGGAGTGCGGATCGGCGCCCCGTGGGCGGCGATCAACTGGTCAGCCGCGGCATTGCGGCAGTCGTCGATCAACGCGTCGAGGCTGCCGTCCGGATTCTGGCCGAGGGTCAGTCGCTGGGTATTGCTCAGCCCGGAGACGACCGTCTTGGCCTGGGTCGGTACGGCGGCCAGGAGGAGCCTGCGGGTTCCGGCGCGCATAGCCGCCCGTTGCTCGGACGGTGTGCTCAGGACACGGACGGCGACACCGTCGCCCTCGGGAACGAGGGCGGGATAGCCGGTGACTTTTTGCCCGCCCAGTTCTCGGGTCACCGTCGGCTCGAGGGAACCGAGCGTGTCCGGCGTCCAGGTGAGCGCAGGGGGCCGCTCGGAAGTGGAGGCCGCCTTCGCGACTTCCTTCTGCACGCGGGGAGCGAGGGACGTGCGGAGCGCCAACAGATCCTTGTCGCGGCCCAGAACGGTGCCCTTCTCGTCCACGGCCGCGAACGTCATGCGTAAGTGGTCGGGGAGTGCCACGACATCGAAGTCCTTCGGATCGATGCGGCATGCGCCGAGTCGCGACAACTCCCGAGCCATCGCGGTGACGAGCGGTTCGGAACGCGGTTTCACCGCCGCGAGGGCCGCTGCCGCGAAGTCGGGGGCCGGAACCACCTGCCGGCGTAAGGCTTTGGGGAGAGTCTTGATCAGGGCCGTCACCAACTCGACGCGCATGCCGGGGACGAGCCAATCGAAGCCCACCGGCCGGAGACCGGCGAGCAGGGCGATCGGGATGCGAGCGGTAACGCCGTCGTCCTCGTTTCCGGGCTCGAACTGGTAGGTGAGCGGGAACTGCATGTCGCCCTGACGCCAGGCGTCGGGGTAGTCGCCGCCCAGCACGGCGGCCGAATCGGCGTTGACGACCGTCGACTGGGTGAAGGTGAGGAGGTCCGGCGTGGCGCGGCGGGCCACTTTCCACCAGGAGTCGAAGTGGCGGGCTGACACTGCCTCGGCGCCCACACGCTGATCGTAGAATTCGTACAACGTGTCGTCGTCGACGAGGATGTCGCGGCGACGCGCGCGATGCTCGAGTTCCTCGACATCTTCGAGCAGTGCGCGGTTGGCGTGGAAGAATGTGTGCTGCGTTTGCCATTCGCCCTGGACGAGTGCATGGCGGATGAACAGTTCGCGGGACGTTTCGGGGTCGATGGCAGCGTAGTTCACCGCGCGCCGAGCGACGAGGGGGATTCCGTACAACGTCACGCGTTCGTACGCCATGGCGGATCCGCGCTTGGACGACCAGTGCGGTTCGGAGTAGGTGCGTTTCACGAGGTGCGGCGCGAGCTTCTCGGCCCACTCGGGTTCGATCCTCGCGGACATGCGTGCCCACAACCGAGAGGTTTCGACGAGTTCTGCGGCCATCACCCACCGCGGGGGCTTCTTGAACAGGCTCGAACCGGGGAAGATGGCGAATCGGCTTCCACGCGCACCGAGGAAGTCGCGCTTGTCGCCCTCGCGAAGTCCGATGTGCGACAACAGTCCCGCCAGCAGCGATTGGTGAATCGCCGCCTCCCCGGCGGTGGAGGTGCTGCTCACCTCCCAGCCCAGTCCGCGGGTGATCTGGCGGAGCTGACCATGGAGGTCCTGCCATTCGCGGATGCGGAGCCAGTGAAGAAATTCGTTGCGGCACATCTTCCGGAACTGGTTGGAGGACAGTTCGTTCCGTTGTTCGCCGAGATACTTCCACAGCTCGAGAAAGGCCAGGAAGTCCGAGTTCTCCACGGCGAAACGGGCATGTTTCTCGTCGGCCGCCTGCTGGAATTCGGCAGGACGTTCGCGCACGTCCTGGATCGACAGGGCGGAGACGATCACGAGGACTTCGGCGAGGCAGCCGTTGCGGTGCGCCTCGACGAGCATGCGGGCCATGCGAGGGTCCACCGGAATCTGGGCGAGTTCGCGTCCGACCGGGGTCAGGACGGGCTGCTCCTTCTGGGTGGACTGCTCGATCGCGCCCAGCTCTTCGAGCAGGCCGATGCCGTCCCGGATCGCGCGCGGATCGGGCGGTTGGACGAACGGAAACGCGGCGATGTCACCGAGACCGAGGGCGGTCATCTGCAAAATGACGGATGCGAGGTTGGTGCGAAGAATCTCCGGCTCGGTGAACGGGGGCCTGGACTCGAAGTCTTCTTCCGAGTACAGCCGAATGCAGATGCCGTCCGCGACGCGTCCACAGCGACCGGAGCGCTGGCGGGCGGAGGCCTGGGAGATCGGCTCGATCGGGAGACGCTGCACTTTTGTGCGCACCGAATACCGCGAGATGCGGGCAGTTCCCGGATCCACGACGTAACGGATGCCGGGCACGGTCAGGGACGTCTCGGCGACGTTCGTCGACAAGACGACCCGACGTCCCGTGTGGGGAGTGAACACCTTGTGCTGTTCCGCCGCGGAGAGTCGCGCATACAACGGAACGATGTCGGTACCCCGTAGTCGTCTGTCCCGCAGCGCGTCCGCGGTGTCGCGGATCTCCCGCTCGCCGGACAGGAAGACGAGGATGTCGCCGTCCCCTTCCGCCGACAGTTCTTCGACGGCTTCACACACCGCGTCGACGGGATCACGATCGAAGGTCTGATCGCCCACTTCGACGGTGAGAGGGCGGTAACGCATCTCGACAGGGAAGGTTCGCCCCGACACCTCCACGATCGGCGCGGGCACGCCGTCGACGGCGAAGTGCTCGGCGAACCGCTGAGGGTCGATCGTGGCCGAGGTGATGACGACCTTGAGGTCGGGTCGCCGGGGGAGTAGCTGGCGTAGGTACCCCAGGATGAAGTCGATGTTCAGGCTGCGCTCGTGAGCCTCGTCGATGATGAGGGTGTCGTACCGGCGGAGCATTTTGTCTCGCTGAATCTCGGCGAGGAGGATGCCGTCGGTCATCAGTTTGACGAGTGTGCCGTCCGACACCTGGTCGGTGAACCGCACCGTGTAGCCGACGGTCTCCCCGAGTTCGCTGTGTACCTCTTCGGCGATCCGTTCGGCTACCGTCCGGGCTGCGAGCCGGCGGGGCTGCGTATGCCCGATGAGCCCGCGTACCCCGCGGCCGAGTTCGAGGCAGATCTTCGGAATCTGCGTGGTCTTGCCCGACCCGGTCTCACCCGCGACGATTACCACTTGGTGCTCCGAGATGGCGTGCGCGATGTCGTCACGGCGCCGGCTGACCGGGAGCGCGTCGGGGTAGTCGATGCGGGGAACGCTCGCCCGTCGGCGCTCGAGCCGGGCGCGGGCGGTCGCGATCTCGTCCGAGACGCCGGCGAGCGCCTGGGGCGTGCGCGCTCGGTCCAGTCGCCTGCGGAGCCGGTGCTCGTCGCGCAAAGTGAGTTCGCCGAGGGAGTTCTTCAGATCTCGCCGGCTCGGTGCTGTGATGGACATGCTGAGCTACAGCCTAGCCAACGCGGTCGACGAGCCGACGGCTCGGGCGTAGCGGCGGGGGCAGGTCGTCGCCACGCGCTATTCTCCAGGACGACCAACGTCAGACGCGTACCCCGATATCGGCAACGGCTGGGAGACTATGTTCGACGAGTTCGCAGGTGAGAATTTCGACCTGCTCAGCCGCGACCGCGGCAGCGTCGTCGCGGCCGACGATGGCGTTCCGCTGGCCGTCCGCGAGGTCGGTCCCGAATATGCGCCGCTCACCGTGGTCTTCGTGCACGGTTTCTGCAACCGGATGACCGGCTGGCATTTCCAGCGCGTACACCTCGAAGAGGTATGGGGACCGACGATCCGCATGGTGTTCTTCGATCTGCGTGGGCACGGCAATTCGGGTGTGCCGCGACGTGAGACCTGCACGATTCCGCACCTCGCCCGGGACATCGACGCCGTGATCCGGGCACTCGTCCCTGAGGGGCCGATCGTGCTGGTCGGGCACTCCATGGGCGGAATGGCGGTGCTCTCCTATGTCGGCCGGTATCCCGACCTGATCGGTTCCCGGGTGGTGGGGGTCGGACTGATCGCGACCGCGGCGGGTGCACTGGGGGACGTCGGCCTCGCGCGGACCCTCAACACGCCGGTGGTCGCCGGATTCAGCACGGCGGCACGTGCCCTGCCTCGCGTAGTCCAGGGTGGCCGGGGCGCGAGCAAGCGCGTGCTGGCGCCGATTCTGCGGTCGGCGTCGTTCGGTGATCGTCGTATCAGCCCGGCCATCGTCTGGCACTCCGAACAGATGATCAACGACACACCCCTGAAGACGCTCGTCGATTTTCTGCCCTCGTTCAAGAACCACGACGAAACCGCCGCGGTGCCGCTCCTCGAACCGGTTCCCACTCTGGTGCTGTGCGGTGACAGGGACCTCCTGACGCCGTTCCGGTATTCGAAGGCGATCGCCGAGCAATTGCCGGAGGCAGAACTCGTCAGAGTGCCCGGCGCAGGACACATGGTGCACTTGGAACGGGCGTCACTGGTCTCGGAGGCGCTCGATCGTCTCGTCACGAGGTCGGTGGAATCGCTGCCCGCACCCAGTGCCTGGCGGGACGCCGTGCTGCTGGTCACCGAGCATCCGTGGATCGACACCGCTCGTCGCCGGGTAGTGGCTTGGGGGCGGGTGGTCCGGCAGCGGGTGTCGCGGTCTCACCGCTGACCGAAGGGCGTCGCTATCCGCCCGCATCGTCGCCCACCGGGTGTGGGGGAAGAACACAGAACTCGTTGCCCTCCGGATCGGCGAGCACCACCCACGGCACCCTCGAATCGTTGCTCAGCAGCCGGGCCCCGAGCGCGAGGAGTCGTTGCACCTCGGCGTCCTGCGTGCGCGACGACGGGGCGATGTCGAGGTGCAGTCGATTCTTGGCCGCTTTCTCTTCTGCGACGGGTTGGAAGAGCAGCGCTGGAAGTCCCGGTCGATTCGCCTCGAGGTAGGTGCGGCCGTACGCGTCGTTCCACTGGCGGGTCGACGGATAGTCCAGAGCCTCACACCAGAATTGGGCCAGTGATTGCGCGTCGTGGCAGTCGACGGCCACGGCGATGATGCGACTGTTCATCCCGGTCGACTACCCGTCGATGAGTCGGCGCACACTGCCGCTGGTCGAAGCTATCGGCGTCCGCGGACACGGTGGCAATCGGCAAAAGTGGCGACAACATCCGCCACTCGGGACACAATGGACTCACCTGACAGCGGCCTCGAGGGGGCGGAACATGGCATACGAGAATCCACCAGCCGACCAGGATGCCCTGCCGCCAGGAGTTCTTCGACGCGCAATCGCGGCTTCGGCAATGGGCAACGCCACCGAATGGTTCGACTACGGCGTGTATGCGTTCACGGTGTCGTATATTTCGGCGTCCTTCTTTCCCGGCGACACCGGCTCTGCCACGTTGTATGCCCTGCTGGTGTTCGCTGTCTCCTTCGTCGTG
The DNA here is from genome assembly GCF_033142305.1 of Rhodococcus sp. IEGM 27. NCBI lineage: Bacteria > Bacillati > Actinomycetota > Actinomycetes > Mycobacteriales > Nocardiaceae > Rhodococcus > Rhodococcus sp. IEGM 27. Next base: position 385,453 of record NZ_JAWLSG010000002.1, read on the forward strand.
CGACCCCTCGGCGGGCTCGTCTGGGGCCCGCTCGGTGACCGTCTCGGCCGCCGACAGGTTCTGGCGCTCACCATCCTGCTGATGGCGGGAGCGACGTTCTGTGTGGGACTCGTTCCCGGATACGACGTCATCGGATTCTGGGCACCCTTGTTGCTGGTGCTTCTTCGCATGATCCAGGGTTTCTCCACCGGAGGTGAGTACGGCGGCGCGGCTACCTTCATGGCCGAGTATTCGCCCGACCGAAAGCGAGGATTCTGCGGTAGTTTCCTCGAATTCGGCACGCTCGGCGGATACGCGCTGGGCGCCATTGTGGTTCTGACGGTGGAGCTGGCGTCCACCGAACCGTTCATGGAGACCTGGGGATGGCGTATTCCCTTCCTGATCGCGGGCCCGATGGGTCTGATCGGCCTGTACCTGCGCACGAAACTCGAGGAAACACCCGTCTTCCGCGAACTCGACGAGGAAGGGGCGGTCGAGGAGGGGGCCGCGACGGAGTTCAAGGATCTGGTGACGGAGTACTGGCGGCCGATGTTGCTGCTCGCCGGTCTTGTCGTCGCTCTGAACGTCACCAACTACACCTTGCTCAGCTATATGCCGACGTATCTGGAAACCCAGATCGGTTTGTCGTCCACCGCGTCGTTGACCCTGTTCATCGTCGGGCAACTCGTGATGATGGCGGTGATCCCGTTCGCGGGCGGGTTGTCGGACCGATTCGGACGAAAACCGTTGTGGTACGTCTCGCTCGTCGGTCTCATCGTGCTGGCGGTGCCGATGTATCTGCTGATGCGCCAGGGATTCGCTTGGGCAATCTTCGCTTTCGCCGTCCTGGGATTGCTGTACGTGCTGCAGCTGTCGACGATCTCCGCAACGTTCCCGGCGATGTTTCCCACGCACGTGCGCTTCGCCGGATTCGCCATCGCCTACAACGTGTCCACCTCGCTGTTCGGGGGAACGGCGCCTGCCGTCAACGAACTGCTGATCGAGTGGACGGACAACACGCTGATGCCCGCGTTCTACATGATGATCGCGTGCGGGATCGGTCTCGTGGCGCTCTACTTCGTGGCCGAGACGGCAGGAGCCTCCATCCGAGGCCGGGGGCTGCCGGGAATCGACACGGAACCGCATCCCACCGCATACGCCGAGAAGTAGGCGGGCGAGATCCCTGCCCGGCGACATGGCATAGTCGCCTCGGAGTGGGGTTCACGAAGGGATGATCATGGCGTCGGCACTGTGGCACGGCTTCGCGGATATGGGCGCGGTGGAGGAGAACGGCGCGTTCGTCGTCTCCCGCGGCGACGGCGCGTACATCTGGGACGATCAGGGAAACCGCTACCTCGACGCCACCGCGGGTCTGTGGTTCACCAACGTCGGCCACGGGCGCTCGGAGATCGCGGACGCTGTGGCGGACCAACTTCGGACCGTCGCGCATTTCTCGAATTTCGGCGATTTCGTCCCCGCAACCACAGCAGCACTCGCCGACCGGCTGGCCGCGCTGGCTCCCGTGCCGGGCAGCAAGATCTTCTTCACCTCCGGTGGATCCGACTCCGTGGACACGGCAGCCAAACTGGCGCGCCGCTACTGGCACGAAATGGGCAGGCCCGACAAGACGATCGTGGTCGGCAGGCAGAAGGCGTACCACGGCATGCATGTCGCGGGTACCGCGCTGGCAGGCATCCCCGTCAACCGGGAGGGCTACGGCGAGTTGATGTCCGACGCCGCGACCGTGGCATGGGACGACGCCAAGAGTCTCCTCGAGCTCGTCGAGAAGGTCGGCGCCGACCGGATCGCGGCATTCTTCTGCGAGCCGATCATCGGCGCGGGCGGCGTGTATCTGCCGCCGGACGGTTACCTCACCGAGGTCCGGGACATCTGCCGTGAACACGACATCCTGTTCGTCGTCGACGAGGTGGTCACGGGCTTCGGGCGAATCGGCGGCGACTGGTTCGCGTCCACGCGGTTCGGTCTCGAACCCGACATGATGACCACGGCGAAGGGCTTGACCTCCGGCTACGTCCCCATGGGGGCGGTCTTCATCGCACCCCGGGTGGCGGAGCCCTTCTTCGCCGGCGGTGTCTGGTGGCGTCACGGATACACCTACGGTGGGCACGCCGGCGCGGCGGCCGCTGCACTTGCCAACCTCGACATCATCGAGCGGGAGAACCTTCTCGCGGACTCGAAGCGCCTCGAGGCCTCGTTACATCGGCACCTCGCACCGCTCGCCGACCACCCCCGGGTCGCGGAGATTCGCAGCGGCCTCGGCGCTGTCGCCGCCGTGCAACTCGCCGACCCCGCGGAGGCTTTGCCCTTGGTAAAGACTCTTCGCGAGCACGGAATTTCGAGTCGTGCCGCCGGTCAAGGTGCGATGCAGATTTCACCCGCGTTCGTCATGACGGACGAGCAGGTGGGCGCGCTCGCCGACGGATTCGGACGCGCACTCGGCTAGTGCGATCCGGGTAGCCGGCTGCGGAGTCGGTGCAGGGCGGCGGCCGAGCGAGCCCGCCAGGTCGGCGGTGTCAACGGAATCTCCTGCTTCCCATCGCGTGCTGCGTAGGCGCGCGTGTAGCGCTCGTGGAGCCGGGCGCGGACCTCGTCCGGCGTGTATGCCTTGCGTTGCCGGTCTGCGCGGGCCGCCACGACACCGGTCGCTGCCACGCCCACCACACCGGCGAGCCCGACGAGTTTCCACCACTGTCTGCCTCGGGGTCTCATCGCCTTAGGCTAGAGCGCATGCACGCGCCCTCGCACACCGACGCTCGATCGGCCGGTTCCCGTATCGACCTCGACACCGCGGTGAACATCACCCGCACCGGAGATATCTGGATCTTCCGCGGAGAATCGCCGGCGGACCGGGCCATTCAGACGCTGACCAACAGCCCCGTCAACCACGTGGGCATGTCGGTGGTGCTCGAAGATCTGCCGCCGCTGATGTGGCACGCGGAACTCGGGCATTCGTTGCAGGACATGTGGACCGGGCGGTTTCAACGCGGCGTGCAGTTGCACGATCTACGCGCCGCCGTCCAGGTGTGGGGTGCCCGTTACGGACAGCGGGGGTGGTTGCGGCAGCTCGCGGAGCCCGCAACGAGGGAACAGGAAGACGCGCTGATGCGGACCATTGCGCGACTCGACGGAACTCCGTTCCCCTCGACCGCGAAACTTGCTTCTCGCTGGTTCGGTGGACGGCTCCCTCTCGGCCGGCGTGCGAGGAGGCGTTCAGGGAGCCTCGAAAGTGCTTACTGTGCCGAGGTGGTCGCCACAACTTACGAAGAGATGGGCCTTCTCGCCGGGGATCACCGCACGAGTTGGTACGACCCCGGAAAGTTCTGGAGTGGCGACCGGCTTCCCCTGGTCCCCGGTGTCACGCTGGGCCGCGAGATCGAGGTCGTCCTCAGCGACGCCGATCTCGCCGCGGGGCGCGGCCGTCGCCTGTCAGAGGGTTCGTGACTTTTCGGCATGCACACGCCCGCCGACCTCGACCCAGCCGGCGGGGTCGTACGTGGTGCGCAGTTCGGAGCCGCGGCCCTGCGTGATCAGCAGGGCGTGCCGGAGGTGAGCGGTGATACGGACGGCGGCGGCTCCAGTCGCCTCGTCCTCCACGATGCCCATGTCGGGCGCAAACATTCGTGACCGAATCGAGTGCTCCACCTTGTCGGTCCAGGCCCACAGGTAGTGGTGGCCCTTGCCGAACTTCTTCGGATCGGCAGTCTCGACGTCCCTGACGCTGTTCATCAGGTACAGCGAGAATTCGGGCGCCCACTCCGGCTTTGCCCGCACCCAGGTGATCGCACCCGAGTGCCGGGTGGTCACAGCTCCGGCTGGTACGTCCAGCGTCTTCACTGCGGTACCGCGTTCACGCAGCCACCAGGACAGCCCGACGGTGGGGTGTCCTGCGAAGGGAAGCTCGGTTCCGGGTGTGAAAATTACCGCGCGGGCGGAGTCGTCGCCCGGGGCGGGGAGATCGACGAAGATCGTCTCGCTGTATCCGAGGGCAGCCGCGACTTTCTGCCGGTCGTCGGGCGGGACGGTCGACGCATCGACGATGCCGAGCGGATTGCCGTGGCGTCCGTTCTCGTCCGTGAATACCCGGACGACGTCTACGTGAAGGGGCATTGACGCACTCTATCGCTCCGAGGAGCGACGAAGGGCCCCGCATGCGCAGTACGCGAGCGGGGCCCTTCGGGAGTACCTCTGCGAGGTGTCAGACGCTCGCGGTGGCGAGGGTCTCGTTGGCCTCGACGGCCTGAGCGACACCCGCGACGATCGAACCGGCGCGGATCGCTTCGAAGATCACCTCACGGTCGACGCCTTCCTGCCGGAGGGTGTTCTCGTGGGCTTCGAGGCAGTGGTTGCAGCCGTTGATCGCGGAGACCGCGAGCGACCACAGCTCGAAATCGGCCTTGTCGACACCCGGGTTGCCGATGATGTTCATCCGCAGGCCCGCACGGAGATCGTCGTACTTACCGTCAAGGTAGCCCTTGGTGCGGTAGAAGACGTTGTTCATGCCCATGATCGACGCGGCACCCAGAGCTGCGTTGTAGGCCTCGGCCGACAGCGAGTCGGCCGCCTCTTCGGCGATCTCCTTCAAGGTGGTCGCCGACTTGGTGGCAGCTGCGGTGGCGAGGAGGGTGCCCCACAGCTGCTGCTCGTTCAGCACGGTACTGCGCGCGATGGAACTCAGATTGAGCTTGAGGTCTTTGGCGTATTCGGGGAGTGAGTTCTTCAGATTCTCGACAGTCATGACTCAGACGCTCGCAGTCAGCAGTTCGCCGGCGTCGATCGTCGGATCGCCCTTCTTCCAGTTGCAGGCGCACAGCTCGTCGGACTGCAGGGCGTCGAGGACACGAAGGACCTCGTCGACGTTGCGGCCCACGGAACCGGCGGTGACGGAGACGAACTGGACCTCGTTGTTGGGGTCGACGATGAAGGTGGCGCGGTCGGCGACACCGTCGGCGTTGAGAACGCCTGTGGCCTCGACCAGTTCACGCTTGAGGTCCGAAAGGATCGGGAAGGGAAGGGTCTTCAGGTCCTCGTGCTGGGCACGCCACTGGAAGTGGACGAACTCGTTGTCGACGGACGCACCGAGCACCTGCGCGTCGCGGTCGGCGAACTCGTCGTTCAGCTTGCCGAATGCGGCGATCTCGGTGGGGCACACGAACGTGAAGTCCTTGGGCCAGAAGAAGACGATCCGCCACTTGCCGGCGTGGTCGTCGCTGGTGATCGTGGTGAAGTAGTCGTCGGGCTGCTGGGCGTCGACCTTGGAGAGATCACCGCCGATGACGGCTTTCAGGTTGTACGCGGGGAACTGATCGCCGATGGTGAGCAGAGCCATGTTTCGTCCTCCTACTTGTCTTGTGAACACGTCGAACGCAGTGCAACCACACCCGCAGGCGCAGTTGAGGGTTTCGGTACCGGAAGCGGGTGGCACGAAGGTCGTGCACCCGCGTTTTCTGGTGTGATTCCATTCTGCACGAAACCGGCTGAAAGGTAAAGCCGATAGATGTCTCTATACTGATAGGCATGGCTGATCAGAGTTATCAACCCACACTGTCGCAGCTGCGTGCGTTCGTCGCGGTGGCCGAACACCGCCATTTCGGCACTGCGGCTACACGTTTGAGTGTGAGCCAACCCACACTCTCCCAGTCCCTCGCCGCCCTCGAAAGCGGCCTCGGCGTACAGCTGATCGAGCGGAGTACCCGCCGGGTCCTCGTGACCACAGCCGGTGAGAGACTGCTCGGCCAGGCGAAGGTCATCCTCGAAGCCACCGATGGTTTCGTCGCGACGGCGGCGGGCGTGGGGGAGCGGCTCACCGGACCGCTGCGGATCGGATTGATCCCCACTGTGGCCCCGTACGTGTTGCCCGCATTGCTGCCGGCCCTCCGGCAGGACATGCCCGCTCTGGAACCACAGGTGATCGAGGATCAGACTGCGCGCCTTCTCGAATCACTGCGCACCGGCTCGCTCGACGTCGCGGTGATGGCACTGCCCAGCGGCGCGGCCGGGCTCACCGAAATACCGCTGTACACAGAAGACTTCGTGATGGTCGTGCCCGAAGGGCATGAGCTGGCCGGACATACGGGTATCTCGCCCTCGGTGCTGGGTGCGTTGCCGCTCCTGCTCCTCGACGAAGGTCACTGTTTGCGGGACCAGACCCTCGACCTCTGCAGATCGGCGGATGTCCAGCCTATGGCGGGCGACACCCGCGCGACGTCGCTGTCGACGGTGGTCCAGTGCGTTGCAGGCGGGCTCGGGGTGACGCTGGTCCCCGAGTGTGCCGTGCGGGTAGAGATCGGGCGCGGCCCCTTGGCCACCGCACGCTTTGCCGCCCCCGCTCCGGGCCGGACGATCGGACTCGTCTTCCGCTCGTCGAGTGCGCGCGCCGAAGACTACGGGCAGCTGGCGGCCCTGCTCACGAACTCGGCCCCGGTCACTACTTCGCGCTGAGCCGCCGACGGCGGCTCACCGTTCGGGACTGAGCCGCCGACGGCGGCTCACCGTTCGGGACTGAGCCCCCGCCGCGAACTCACGACCGGCGGCGAGGTTTCCCGCGGCTGCCACCGCGCTTCCCCGAACCTCCACGGGCATTCTTGTTCCCGGCTGCCCGCTGCTGCCGCGTAGCGCCGGGTTCCGGACGTTTCTTCTTCGCCGGCTCGGCCGGTGGACGCCCTCGCGAACTGTTGACCGTACGCCCGCGCACGATTCCGATGAACTCCTCGACCAGTTCCGTTTTCCGATCCTCGGGCCACGACAGTGCAATCCGCGACTCGGGGCCGTCGGTCACCGGCCGGAACGTCAAATCCTTACGGTGATACAGCCGGGCCAGCGACTGCGGTACGACGACGAGGCCCACTCCGGCCGCCACCAGTTCGATCGCATCCGCCGTCGTGGCGGGACGCTCCTTCGCCGGTACTCCGGGGAATTCTGCCCAATCGAGAATGTCGTCGAGGGGATGCAGCACGACGTCGTCCGCAAGGTCCTCCGCGGCGATCTCGTCCACCGCTGCCACCACATGGTCTCGGGGGATGACGACGACGGGGGTCTCGGCATAGAGGGGGATGGCGCTGAGGCCTTCCCTGTCGATCGGCACCCGGACGAGCCCGGCGTCCACCTCGCCGTCTCGCAGAGCTGCGGGCGCGTCGGCCGCGGACAGCGCAATCAGGGTGAGGGGTACGCCGGGCATCCGCTCGTTCCAGATCCGGATCCACTTGGTGGGTGTCACCCCCGGGACGTACGCAAGGCGGAACGAAGGGGGCACTACCGCGTCTGTCACTCCGTCAGGCTACCGGCCGTGGTCGGAACCACTGCGCATCCTCGTTACTCTTGGCACCATGACGTCGCACAAGAGCACCCAGACGATGAAGCCGGCAACCGCGGCGAAGAAGCTGGGTGTGTACCTCGAAGCCACACCTGCCGAGTTCCAGGAGGGTGTCGTGTCCCGCGACGAGCTCACCGCGCTGCAGTCCGATCCGCCCGAGTGGTTGCTCGAACTGCGGCGCAACGGCCCGCACCCGCGTTCCGTGGTCGCGGCGAAGCTGGGGGTCTCCATCGCGGGCCTGGCGCGTGGCGGGGTCACCGAGGCCCTCACCACCGAGGAGATCGACAGCCTCATGGCGGATCGGCCGGAGTGGTTGCAACAGGAGCGCGCCACCCAGGCCGAGGTTCGGCAGGAGGCCGTGCGAATCAAGGAGAAGAAGGCGGCACGACGCGATCAGCCCCGGAAACGACGTTCGTGAACCGCTAGCCCTCGACGATGCTGAGTTCGTCGAACACCACTTCTCCGGCGGCATCGGACTCGGGGAGATCGACGACGGCGGTCAAGGCCCAGCCGTGATCGCCCTGCGGGTCCTCGAGGACCTGACGCACGCGCCAGAACTCGGGGGCCACCTCCACCTGGAAGAGCTGGGGTCCACGCGCGGAGGGTCCGGTGCCCACGGTGGAGTACTCGTCGAAGTAGGGGAGGAGCTGTTCTTCCCACTCGTACGCGTCGATGCCGTCGCCGAGCGCCTCGAGCTCGGACCACCGTCGCCGTGACGCCAGCTCGATGCGCCGGAACATCGCATTGCGCACCATCACCCGGAACGCACGTTCGTTGGCGGAAATGGGTCGTGGGACGTCGGCACCGAACGCGACCTGCTGAACGTCACCTTCCGCGCCCGGATCGGTAAGTGATTCCCACTCGTCGAGAAGGCTGGAATCCACCTGGCGGATGAGTTCACCCAGCCACTCGATGAGATCGTCGAGTTCTTCCGTCCGAGCTTCCGTCGGAACCGTCTGCCGCAAGGCGCGATAGGCGTCGGCGAGGTAGCGCAGGACCAGTCCCTCGGACCGTGCCAGTCCGTAGTGGCTGACGAGCTCGGCGAAGGTCATTGCCCGCTCGACCATGTCGCGGACCACCGACTTGGGTGACAGCGCAAACTCCGAAATCCACGGATGCCCACCGCGATACATCTCGAACGCCGGGAACAGTACATCGGACAACGGCTTCGGCCACGTGACCTCCTCGAGGAGTTCCATGCGCTCGTCGTACTCGATTCCGTCCGCCTTCATCTGCGCCACAGCCTCGCCGCGGGCGGCATGCTGCTGCGCCATGAGTACCTGCCGCGGGTCGTCGAGGGTCGACTCGATGACCGAGACAACGTCGAGCGCATAGGATTCCGACTCCGCGTCGAGTAGTTCCAGCGCCGCGAGCGCGAATGTCGACAACGGTTGGTTCAGAGCGAAGTCCCGTTGCAGTTCCATCGTGAGGCGGGCCATCCGCCCATCGGCATCCGGCTCGTCCAAGCGCTGCACGATGCCCGCGTCGATCAACCCGCGATACAGCGACAGTGCCTTCAAGATGTGCTTACGCTGCGCGGGCCGCGATTCGTGGTTGTCCTCGAGGAGATGCCGCATCGAGGCGAAACAGTTGCCGGGTCGCGCGATGACATTGAGCAGCATGGAGTTCGATACCGAGAACCGTGAGATCAGCGGCTCGGGTGAGGCTGCGACGAGGCGGTCGAACGTGGCCTCGCTCCACGAGACGAATCCGTCCGGTGCCTTCTTACGCTGGACCTTCCTACGTTTCTTCGGGTCGTCGCCGGCTTTGGCCAGTGCCCGCAGGTTCTCGACCTCGTGCTCGGGGGCCTGGACCACGACGGTGCCGAGGGTGTCGTACCCCGCGCGGCCGGCACGTCCCGCGATCTGATGGAACTCGCGCGCACGCAGGTGGCGCGTGCGGCTGCCGTCGAACTTGGTCAGGCCGGTGAGGAGCACGGTGCGGATGGGCACGTTGATGCCCACCCCCAGTGTGTCGGTGCCACAGATCACTTTGAGTAGTCCGTCCTGGGCCAGCTTCTCGATCAGCCTGCGGTACTTGGGCAGCATCCCCGCATGGTGCACACCGATACCGTGCCGCACGAGGCGGGAGAGGGTCTTGCCGAAGCCGGTGGTGAATCGGAAGCCGCCGAGTGCCTCGGCGATGGCATCCTTTTCGGCGCGGGAGCAGAAGTTCACACTGGTCAGCGCTTGGGCACGTTCGAGCGCCGCGGCCTGGGTGAAGTGCACGACGTATACCGGAGCCTGATTGGTGGTCACCAGTTCTTCGATGGTCTCGCTCACCGGGGTGGTCGCATACGAGAACATCAGCGGAACGGGTCGCTCGGTACCGGCGACGACGGTGGTAGGCCTGCCCGTGCGCCTCGTGAGGTCGGTGGAGAAGAAGTCGACCTCACCCAAGGTGGCGGACATCAAGAGAAACTGGGCGTGGGGCAGTTCGATGAGTGGCACCTGCCACGCCCAGCCACGATCCGGCTCGGAATAGAAATGGAACTCGTCCATAACGACTTGCCCGATGTCGGAGTCGGGTCCCTCACGTAGGGCGAGATTCGCGACGATTTCTGCGGTCGCGCAGATGATGGGCGCCCGGGAGTTGACGGCGGCGTCACCGGTCATCATTCCGACATTCTCTGCGCCGAACACCTCACAGAGCGCGAAGAACTTCTCGCTCACCAGGGCCTTGATGGGGGCGGTGTAGAAGGTGCGCTTCCCGGTGGCCATGGCGAAGAAGTGCGCACCGACCGCGACCATCGACTTGCCGGATCCGGTGGGCGTCGCCAGGATCACATTGGCGCCGGAGACGAGCTCCATGATCGACTCTTCTTGGGCGGGATAGAGCCGCAGACCTCGATCTTCGGTCCACGAGGTGAAGGCGTCGAAAACGGAATCAGGATCCGCGTCTTCGGGGAGAAGGTCGGGAAGAAGCACTGCTACAGGCTAGCCGTACAGCAGCGCGCCACTCTCGCGCCTATGTAGCGCTGCGTTCGTCGGAACCCATGGCGTCGAGAACAGCCATTCGGGTGGACGCACTGCCGGTGATCGTTCCCTCACCGACACCGGAAATCAACATCTGCCGCCATCTGGCCTCGTCGAATGCCAGCGGACGAGTGCCGGCGAGGAACTTCTCGATGGTGCGCAGAAAGCGCATCGGGTCGTCCCGGAACGGGAAGTGACCGGCACCGCGAAAGATCTCGAGGTGTGAACCCGGCATGGCGGCATGAGCGAGGTGGGCGTGAGCGACCGGGATGACCGCATCCTGGTCGCCCCAGATGAGTTGCACCGGGAGGTTCTCGGTCAGGTAACACCGGTCGAGCATGGTGACCACCTGACCGCGCCAGTCGACGACCGCGCGCAGCGTGCGTAGGTACGCCTCGTACGCCGTGGGGTCGTACAGCTCGGCGAGCACGCGGACGAGGTCCGGGGTGTCGTGCAGGATCGCGCCGGGGCGGAGCCTGGTTCCGTTGAGCTGGCCGATCGCATTGCCGAGCAGCCGGACCGTCGGCATTGCTCCGGGAATGCGCAGCAGTTTGAGTGCCTCGTTCAGGATCGGGACCGACGCGAGGCGGAGCAGGGGATGGACGTCCTTGGTGACGCCGCCGGCAGAGACCAGGACCAATCGGTCGACCATCTGCGGAAACTGGTAGGCGAACTGCATGGCTACTCCGCCACCGAGTGAGTGCCCGATGACGGTGACGTTGTCGATGCCGAGGGTCGAGAGCAAATCGCGCATGCCGTTGGCGTAGGCCGCCACGGAGTAGTCGGCGCGGGGCTTGTCGGAGCGTCCGTGACCGAGAAGGTCCGGTGCAATGACTGTGTAGTTGCGGGCCAGATGCGGGATGATCTCGGTCCAGGTGGACGAGTTGTCCCCGATTCCATGGATCAGGAGCAGGGCTGGGCCCTCACCGGCCATGCGGAACGCGCGACGGTATCCGTGGATGGTGCGAAACATCATGCGGGTTTCGGCGTCGGGAACAGGCCTGAGCTTACGAATGCGAGTGTCGCTCATGTCGCCTCCTGAACTAGGTGAACTTCCCGAATGTTGACCTCTCAATCATCCGCTTCGGTTCGACGCTATTGCACGGGCGTCCGGTGAACAACTGATCAGGGCGGTCGCACAGCCGCCGGGTGGCGGCCGCACAGCCGCCTTTCCGTCAGGCTCCGCCCGCTGTTCCGGACTCGCCATCGGACCGCTCTCCATGGCCGTCCTGCTGCGCTTGCTCGGCAAGGAAACGCTCGAATTCGGCCCCCAATTCGTCCCCGCTCGGAAGGTCTTCCTCGCTGGCCAGCAGGCTCGACTGCTGCTCCTGGGCCGTTACGTAGGCATCGTACTGACGCTCGAGGGCATGAACCACGGTTTGGACCTCTTCGTTACCCGCGATGTGCTCGTCGACCTGTTCCTTCACCCGTGCGGCTGCCTCCCCGAGCGCGTTGAGGGGCAGCTGAAGATCTGTGACCTCACTAACATTCTCCAGGAGGGTTTCGGCCGCCCCCGGGTAGTCGGTCTGCGCAAGGTAGTGCGGAACGTGAACGGAAAACCCGACCGATTCGTGACCGTGCTGAGCCATCCGTAGCTCGATCAACGACGACGCGCTGCCGGGTACCTGAAGTTCGCCTGCCCAGCGCTGGTGGTCCTTGATCAATTCCTTGTTGGTCGAATGAGCAGTCACTCCCAGCGGCCGAGTATGCGGAATCGCCATCGGGATCGCGTTGATGCCTACTGTGCGCCGGACACCGAGTTGTTCTGCCAGCAGGCGAACCGCAGTGGTGAAGCGTTCCCACCGCAGATCGGGCTCCATTCCGGCCAGCAGAAGGAAGGGGGTCCCCGCCGTGTCCTTCAGGGCATACAGATTCAGTTCCGGCTGGTCGTAGTCCGAGAAGTGGTCGGACTTGAAAGTCATGGTCGGGCGACGTGAGCGATAGTCGACCAGTTCGTCCACCGCGAAGGAGGCGACCAATTCGCTCTCGAGGCTCTCCCGGAGGTGCGTTGTTGCGAGTTTGACGGCGTGGCCCGCGTCGGAGAAACCTTCGAGTCCGTGGATCAGCACCGGTCCCTGCCCGTCCGCGGAGGACAGCTGCGGCGCGGGAAACTCGAGCTCGTACATCTTCGACTGTTCGTCCATCACAGACCTCATCTCCTTCGTGCGTGACCTCCAGTGTCCCCTATCGTCTCCGGCATCGATACGTCGGACATTCTTCGCGGAGGTCTGCTTCGGGGGAACGCCTCGAAGGCAACGGATAATTCCCGTGTACCCCGTTTCCGTGTTCGCCCACAGCGAGATCCCATGCCCAGCGTGGTGTGGGCAGGTCGCCGCGAACGGCATCCGCGCTCCTGGGCGGATGAGCGTCACTCAGTGCTCGACGTGCCCCAGCGAAGCGATTTCGGTGGACAACTCGTGAAGTCGGCGCTGTGCTCGTGCGAGTCGACCCTCGAGTTCGAGGATGTCGACGTTCAGTTGATCCCGCTCGGCCAATCGCCGGGCGAGCTCGTATTGAACCGATTTGGTCTTCATCTTTTCACGATACGCCCAGGACAATGGCAGCTCCTCTCGGAAAATGGCGTGGACGCGGGTAACGAGGTGTCGAATCCGCGGGCCCATCGCCCGCGCGAAGTTGAGCGCTCTGCCTCCCCGAGGGCACTGCGGGCGTCTGGCAGAGTGGCGGAAAAGGCTCGCGACGAGCCGCCAGCAGCGGTACGGGAGGTCGACGGTGAGTTCGCGGCGTACGACGTGTCGAAGCGCGGTCCTCGTTCCTGTCGCTGTGCTTGCCGCGGTAGCCGGGGCGCTCGCGTCATGCGCGTCCGAGGTCCCGGGTGTGGCTCAGCCCTCGAGCAGCATCGCGGCCGGAGTGCCCTCCGGCAAGGGTTTGTCGGCACTGTTGTTGGAGCCGTCCGACTTCCCGTCCAAATATCTGGCGATCGTGTTGCCGCCGCACGCTGTGTCGATGGCCGCACCGGATCTCGCGGGTGTTCCCCAGGACGCCGTCGTCGATCCGTCGGAGTGTGCTCCGCCGACCCAGGACTACGGGCCGACCGGAACGGTGATGGCCGTGGGCACCGACAACGCGAGCCGGTCGACGATCACGGTGGAGCTCGCCAAGACAGACACACCGCTCGACGAACTCGAGCAGCAGACTGCGAACTGCGGTGAGATGACCGTAACGGCCAGCGGTGCCGAATCGACCGTCGCCACCGACATCATGCCTGCCCCGCCGATTCGAGCGGACGACACGCTGGCCCTGCGCCGCACGGTTCGATCCGGCAGTGACGGCGACAAGGTCACGCAGTCGATGCTCACGTTGATCGCGCAGGTAGGAGATGTCCGTGTGTCGGCAACGTTCATGTCCTTCGGACACGCCACGGCAGACACCTCGGCGCTCGACGACGTGTTCACGAAAGCGGTGCAGAAGGTTCGGTCAGGCTGAGCGCGGCAGCTAGCACACGGCTCCGACACCCTGCGCGGGTCCACAGCGCATTCGTCCGGCTCGGCTGCCCGTTTGTCCACAACCTGCCGCTCATCCACAGCCCGACCCATTGTCGCTGGTCGGTGAATTCGGGGGCTCCGGTGCGCGTTCAGAGTCAAGTGCATGACGACGTCCGCGTTTCCACACAGGTCCGGTTCCGACCCCACCGGCCGACACTTCTTGCCACCCGAGCAGCTCCGCCTGTGCGATCCCGGCGACCTCCTCGCCGCGATCCCCGCGCTCCTCGGCTTCCGTCCGGAACGGTCCATTGTGGCCGTGTGTTTGACGGATGATTCGACGGTCGGGGCCGTGATGAGGCACGACCTCGTGCTCGGAGGCGGTGATACACCGACTGCACCCATGTACGCGGCCGTGGACCAATTCGCTGTGGTATGCGAGCGTGAACAGGCCACGGGCGTGCTGGTCGTCCTCGTCGACGACCGATTCGCGGATCCTACGGACACGTCACGGGCCGAAGTGGCAAGTATCGTGTCGGAATTCGAGGACCTCCTGGATCGGACGTCCACCGAACTGCTCGATGTCTTCGTGACCGCCGACATCGGCGCCGGCAACCGGTGGTTCGGACTGCTGGGTGGGGGACGATACGGTGTGCAGTCGGATCCGGCGGCCTCTCATGTCGCCGTGGCGCAGGTCGTCAGTGGCCGGGTGATCCGGTCGTCCCGTGAGGATCTGGAAGCGACCGTAGAGGCAGGTCCGGTCGGCGAGCGGGTCCGCATCGCCGAACTCCTCGACGATGTTCGCGAATCCGCCGCGCCGAGAGGCGGATTCGTGGGACGCATCGACACCCGGGGTGATCGCCGCGAACTGGAATTCGTGCTGGCCCACATCGCACGGTTGCATTCGGGACAGGGAGTGGCCGCGCACGAATATGTCGAGCTGGCCCTGGCGCTGGACAATCTGGTTGTTCGCGACAGTCTTCTCGCGCTCGCCGTCAGCGCATATGCCGACGATGCCGAACAACTGTGGATTCTGCTGGCACGTCATCTTCCCGATCCCGAACGGGCCACCGCAGCAGCCCTTCTCGGGTACAGCGCGTACGTACGCGGCGACGGACCGCTGGCCGGCGTTGCCTTCTGCGCGGCACTGGAATCCGATCCCGACCATGCACTGGCCGCGCTCCTGGACAACGCCTTGCAGTCGGGACTTCGGCCGGCGTCGGTTCGGGAACTGGCCGGTCTCGGCTACGACTCAGCGCGGAAGATCGGCGTCACCCTGCCGCCGCCGATCGACACCTGAGAACAGCATCATCGCCGCGCCGCGTGGGACCTGTCGCCGAGTTGTTGCAGATAGGCCCACGCGTCGGCGACGATCTCATCGAGATCGGTGTGTTCCGGCCGCCACCCGAGTTCCGCGATGGCGCGGTCACTGGACGCGACGAGAATCGCTGGGTCGCCGGCTCGGCGCGGTGCGTCCTCCACCGGGATGGGCAGTCCGGTGACCCGGGCACAGGCCGAGATCACCTCGCGGACACTGAATCCCGCACCGCTGCCGAGGTTGTAGATTCTGTGACGGCCGTCGATGGACGACTCGAGCGCGAGCAGATGCGCCTCGGCCAGATCCAGAACGTGAATGTAGTCGCGGACCGCGGTCCCGTCCGGCGTGGGCCAGTCGGTTCCGAACATCGAAATCTTCTCGCGTTGGCCGAGTGCGACCTGAAGCACAAGAGGGATCAAATGCGTTTCCACGACCCGGTTTTCGCCGACCGACTTGTACGCGCCCGCCACGTTGAAATAGCGCAGGCTCGTCGCGGCGAACGAATGCGCCACTGCGTAGGACGTGATGGCATGGTCGATGGCGAGTTTGGTGGCTCCGTATGGATTCGTGGGACGGGTCGGATCCGCTTCGGTGATCGGCGAATGCTCCGGCTCACCGTACGTGGCGGCCGTCGAGGAGAAGACGAGCCGCCGCGTTCCCGAATGCCGCATGGCTTCGAGGAGTTCGAGAGTGGTGACGACGTTGCCGCGCCAATACTTCTCCGGGTACTCCACGGACTCGCCGACGAGCGACTGGGCCGCGAAGTGCAGCACACCGTCGAACCGGGGAGTTCCGCTGGTCCCGAGGACATCCACGGCGACGTCGGCGACGTCACCTTCGATGAACTCGGCACCGAGCGGCACCGCGTCGGCATTGCCCGTGGACAGGTCGTCGATGATGACGACCTCGTGTCCCCGCTCGAGCAACACGGTGCTGCACACACTGCCGACATAACCGGCGCCGCCGGTGACGAGAAGTTTCATCGACTATCCCTGGACCTTCACCTGGACGGCGTGCGCCATCTCTTCGGAAAGGTCGAATCCGCTGTGACCGGGCACGGTGATCGTGACCGATCCCGGTTTGGTCTCGACCGTCACGCGGGCGTCCGGAACCACGCCTGCCTCACGCAGTTGACCGATGACATCGGGATCCGACTGAACGTGCTCGGCGAGGCGCCGCACGACCACAGCTGTCGGCTTACCGGGAGGAACGTCCGTGAGACGGATGAGTGTCTCCGGCGCGTCCACCGGGCGTTCGAGGCCGAGCAGGGCGAGTCCGGGAATCGGATTTCCGTACGGCGACGTGGTGGGGTTGTTGAGCACCTCCACGAGCCGCCGTTCGACCTCTTCACTCATGACGTGCTCCCAGCGGCACGCCTCGGCATGGACCTCTTCCCACTTCAGGCCGATGATGTCGACCAGAAGG
Organism: Rhodococcus sp. IEGM 27; assembly: GCF_033142305.1. NCBI lineage: Bacteria > Bacillati > Actinomycetota > Actinomycetes > Mycobacteriales > Nocardiaceae > Rhodococcus > Rhodococcus sp. IEGM 27. The sequence goes on from NZ_JAWLSG010000002.1 coordinate 401,920, forward strand.
CGCTCCGCCAGTCGGTGCTTGCGCATGACCGACACCGCAAGTTCGCGCCCCTTCTCCGTCAGTTCCAGATGGCGGTCACCGGCGACCAGGAGAAGGCCGTCGCGTTCCATCCGGGCGACGGTCTGGCTCACCGTCGGGCCGCTCTGCTCCAGTCGTTCGGCAATCCGTGCTCGAAGTGGGACGACGCCCTCTTCTTCCAAGTCGTAGATCGTCCGGAGGTACATCTCCGTGGTGTCGACCAGATCCTTCACACTCACACCCCTTCGTCCTTGCCGATTCTACCGGTCATCGGCCCTCACCGGCGCGCTCCCTCCCGGAGCGCGCTCAGCCGGGCCCCGGGAGGGGTCTGCTCGCGCGGTCCCCGGGCCGCGGGAGGGGTCTGCTCGCACGGTCTGCGGAGGACCAGTAGCGTGAGTTCATGACCGCGTCGTTCAGTTCCGGGGAGGATTCGGCTGCAGTGGTATCGAACCGTGTAGTCGTGTGGAGTCCGGACTATCTCAGCTACCGGTGGAGTGCGGACCACCCGATGAATCCCACTCGGCTCGAGCTCACCATGTCGCTCGCGCGTGCGTTGGGAACGCTCGAGGGTGTGGAGTTGGTTCGCCCCGACGCGGCCGCCGACGCAGATCTTCTGCGCATCCACACCCCCGGATACGTCGAGGCGGTCAAGCAGGCCGGGCACTCGCAAGCCTCGGGCGTGCTCGGCGCGGACGCGCCGTACGGGCTCGGTACCGAGGACAATCCGGTGTTTCCGCAGATGCACGAGGCGAGTGCCATCCTCGCCGGCGGCTCTCTCGCTGCGGCCAAGGAAATCGCATCGGGGCGCACACGCAGGGCGGTGAGCATCGGCGGGGGAATGCACCACGCGATGCCCGGCTGGGCGTCCGGCTTCTGTGTGTACAACGATGTCGCCATCGCCATTTCCTGGTTGCTGGACAACGGGTTCGACCGCATCGCCTACATCGATGTCGACGCGCACCACGGGGACGGTGTCCAGCACGCTTTTGCCGGCGATCCACGTGTACTGACCATTTCGTTGCATCAGCATCCTGCGACGTTGTGGCCCAATACCGGGTGGTCCAGCGAAGTGGGCGAGGGGGCGGGGGAGGGTACCTCGATCAACCTTCCGGTCCTTCCGGGCACGGTGGATGCACTGTGGCTCAGAGGGTTTCACGCCATCGTTCCCGGGGCGATCGCGGCGTTCCGCCCGCAGATCGTGATCAGCCAATGTGGTGTCGACAGCCACCGTGAGGATCCGCTCGCCGACCTGTCACTGACGGTCGACGGTCAGCGTGCAGCGTTTCTCGCGATGCGTGACCTTGCGGATCGGTACTCGGAGGGTCGCTGGCTGGCTGTGGGCGGCGGCGGCTACGGGCTCGTGCGGGTGGTTCCGCGGTCGTGGACACACCTCATCGCCGCGGCCCTGGACCGCGAGATCGACACCGGCACCGCAGTACCCGAGGTGTGGCGCGAGCAAGCGTCTGCGCTCGCACCCAGTGTCGACCTACCCGAGACGATGGGTGACGGTGGCGAGGTCGCCTACCTCCCCTGGGATGGACCGGGAGGCACACCGGAAACAGGAAACGCTTCGGTCGACCGCGCACTGACCCGCATCGACTCCGCAGTCATCGCCACCCGCCGGGCCTGCTTCCCGCTACTCGGCCTCGATCCGGAGGATCCTCGTGACTGAATCGACGGACGGCGCTCCCGATTCGGCGCACGACTACCCGCATCACTGGGTGGTCGATGTGCTGGCAGCGGACGGCGGCGCGGTGGCGCTGCGGCCGATCGTGCCGGAGGACGCCGAGAAGCTCGTCGCGTTTCACGCGAAGTTGTCCGAACGTACCCGCTACCTACGCTATTTCGGCCCGTACCCCACCATGTCCCAACGCGACATCGTGCACTTCACCACCGTCGACCACAAGAATCGGGTGGCATTCGTGGTGGTGCTCGGCGACGAGATCATCGCCGTCGGGCGGTACGAACGGCTCGTCGGTGAGGGTGACGGCAAGTCGGCGGAAGTGGCATTCGTCGTCGCCGACGCGCACCAGGGACGGGGACTCGGGCCGATCCTCCTCGAGCATCTCGCCGGGGCCGCAGCAGAAAACGGGCTCACCATGTTCGTCGCCGAGGTCCTCGCGGAGAACCGCAACATGGTCACGGTGTTCCGCGAAGCGGGTTATCAGGTCAGTCGCAGCTACGAGGGCGGAGTGCTCAAACTCGAGTTCGCGATCGACCCCACCGAAGCCATGGTCTCGGTGCGCAATTCCCGGGAGCGGGCGGCCGAGGCGCGCAGCATGCGGAACGTGCTCAGTCCGCGGTCGGTTGCGGTGATCGGTGCCTCCACAGACAGTGCCAAGGTCGGGCACGCCGTGCTCACCAACCTGCTGCGGGCCGGGTTCACCGGCCCCGTGTACCCGGTCAATGCCGAGCATCGTTCCGTCCAGGGTGTGCGGGCCTACCCGACCGTCCGCGACATTCCCGACGAGGTGGATCTCGGCGTGGTCGCCGTCCCTGCCGAGTCGATCAGCGCGGTTCTCGACGACTGCCTCGACAAAGGCGTCAAAGCGCTCGTCGTGGTCTCGTCCGGATTCAGCGAAACCGGGCTCGACGGAAAGCAGTCCGAGAGGCGACTCGTACACGCGGCGCGGGCGCACGGGATGCGGCTCATCGGGCCCAACGCACTCGGAGTGGCCAACAACGACACCACGGTGTCCCTCAACGCCACGCTGGCGCCCGTGCTCCCGAGCCCTGGCAACGTCGGATTCTTCTGCCAGTCCGGTGCGCTCGGAATCGCCATCCTCGACGAGGCCGCCCGTAGTCGAATCGGCTTGTCTGCGTTCGTCTCGGCCGGCAACCGGGCTGACGTCTCGGGTAACGATCTCCTGCAGTATTGGGATTCCGATCCTGCTACCGAGGTGGTCCTGCTCTACCTCGAAAGTTTCGGCAACCCACGGAAGTTTTCGCGCATCGCTCGCCGCGTCGCCCGCAACAAGCCGATCGTCGCGGTGAAAAGTGGCCGGCACGCGGTCCCCCCGGCCCTGGCGGCCACGGGTGTCGAAATGGACGATTCGATCGTGCGGGCACTGTTCGAGCAGGCCGGTGTCGTGCAGGTGGGGTCGATTTCCCAGCTGTTCGACTGCGCCCTCCTGTTCGGGTATCAACCGCTGCCTGCGGGGCCGCGGCTCGCTGTGGTCGGAAATTCCACCGCCTTGGGGGTGCTGGCCGCTGACGCGGCGCGCAGCGAAGGCCTGCACGTCGGCGACCCGGTCGACCTCGGACCGCAGGCCGGACCGGACGAATTCGCCAGTGCCGTGCGCACGGCGCTGTCCTCGGCCGACGTCGACGCGGTCATCGCGGTCTTCGTTCCGCCCGTGGCCATACCTGTCGAGCCGTTCGCCCAGGCGCTGAAGGAAGCCGTCCGCGATGCCGACAAGCCGGTTCTGACCACGTTCCTCGCAGCGGAGGGCGTCCCGGACGTCCTCGCGGTGCGGGGCGAGGACGGACATCCCACGCGTGGCTCGGTGCCGTCCTATCCGGGACCGGAACGGGCCGCGCTGGCGCTTGCGCGCGCCTGGCGGTATGCCGCGTGGAAGAGCAAACCCGCATCCAAGGTCGTGCGACCCGCCGGGATCGACCCCGAGAAGGCGAAAGCGATGGTGGACACCTGGCTGTCCACGTCGTCGGGGCGGTGGCTGTCCGATTACGAGGCGGCGCAACTACTCGCGTGTTACGGAGTCGAGGTGGTGGAGTTCCGCTCGGCCACCACCGAGGAAGAAGCTGTTGCCGCGGCCGACGAACTCGGCTACCCGGTGGCGGTGAAAGCGACCGGTGAGCAGTGGCGCCACCGCCCCGACCTCGGGGGTGTGCGGCTCGACCTCGTCGGCCCCGACTCCGTTCGGCTGGCGTACCGCGACCTGGCCGCGGCATCCGGTGAACCCCTCCTTCACGTGCAGCGAATGGCGACGAAGGGAATCGGCTGCGTGGTCGGCGTGCAGGACGACCCGTCGTTCGGCTCACTCATCTCGTTCGGGCTCGCCGGCGTGATTTCCGACCTCCTCGGGGACCGCGCGTACCGGGTGCTGCCCCTCACCGAAGACGCGGCTACCGAACTGATCGATGCGCCGAAGGCTGCACCGCTGCTGTCGGGCTACCGGAGTGCGGTGCCCGTGAACAAGTCGGCGCTCGTCGATCTGGTCCAGCGGATCTCCGCGCTCGCCGACGACCTCCCCGAGGTACGGGAACTGGCCTGCGAACCCGTACTCGCGTCCGCCGAGGGCGCGCAGGTCACCGACTCACGGGTGCGCATCGGTCCGGAACCGAGTTTCGCCGACCTGGGGCCACGCAGGCTCCGTTAGATGCGACGCTGCCGGCGCCGGTCTCGAAGACCGGCACCGGCAGCGGGTAGACACAAATCAGTCGGTGCAGAGCGAAGGATCAGCTGGCGTAGGAACGCAGCCGCTCCGCGCGATCACCCTGACGAAGCTTGCCCATCACTTCACGCTCGATCTGGCGGACCCGCTCGCGTGAGAGCCCGAAGAGCTTGCCGATCTGATCGAGGGTGCGCGGCTGACCGTCGTCGAGTCCGTACCGCAGGCGGATCACCTGCTGCTCGCGTTCGTCGAGAGTGGCCAGAACGCTGCGAACGTCGCTGTGCAGAAGACCGGCGATGACCGCGTTCTCCGCCGACGTGGCTTCCGAATCCTCGATGAAGTCGCCCAGAGGAGCCTCTTCGTCGTTGCCGACCGGCATATCCAGGCTTACCGGGTCGCGGCTGTGGTCGAGGAGATCCGCGATCTTGTGGGCCGGAATGCCCGACTCCTCCGCCAGTTCGTCGTCGGTGGCCTCACGGCCGAGTTGCTGGTGCAGCTCACGCTTGATGCGGGCGAGTTTGTTCACCTGCTCGACGAGGTGCACTGGCAGCCGGATGGTGCGGCTCTGATCGGCCATGCCCCGGGTGATCGCCTGACGGATCCACCACGTGGCATACGTCGAGAACTTGAAACCCTTGGAATAGTCGAACTTCTCCATCGCCCGGATCAAGCCCAGGTTGCCTTCCTGGATGAGGTCGAGCAAGGGCATGCCGCGGCCCGTGTAGCGCTTGGCCAACGACACGACGAGGCGAAGGTTCGCCTCCAGCAGGTGCGCCCTGGCCGACTGTCCGTCGCGGACGATCGTCGCAAGGTCTCGCTTCTTCGCGGGGGACAGTCGCTTGCCGGTCTCGAGAACATGCGCGGCGTACAGCCCAGCCTCGATTCGCTTGGACAGCTCCACCTCGTCTGCGGCAGTCAGCAGAGCGGTGCGGCCGATCCCGTTCAAGTAGACGCGGACCAGGTCGGCAGCCGGGCTCTGGGCGTCCAGATCGGCGGCGCTGGGGCGAATGCGAGTAGTGGTGCTGGGGCTTGTCATGACTTGCCTCCTCATCGGTGGTGTCTCATAGGGAACAACGCTCCGACGGGCACGGAAAGTTCCCGGACACTTTTCGGTAGGAGGGCTCTGACCTGCGACTTCGTGCGTTCGGTCCTGAGAAGTTGCTGAGAACACGTATAAGGGGGAACCGCACGGAACCCCAGCGGCTACACCGGCAGCACCAAACCGTGCCGCACGAGAGAGTGCACGAGCGGTATCGCCGACTCGGCGAGGTCGGCGGCAACCATGTCGTGGGCGGCAGCCAGGAGATCGATCAGTTCTCCCAGAACGAGACCGTCGCTCCGCATTCCCGCGACGAGGGAGGCGACCAGGTCGTCGATCTCGTGCTGCCATGCGGGACCGTTCCCGCGATGCAGTCGTGCGACCACCTGAGTCCACCCCTCCTCACCGGGGAGGAAAACCCGCTCGAGCGCTGTGCTCTCCTGCACGTGGAAGCGGGCCGTGAGCACGTCGTTCTCGCGCAACCACGCCACCCGGTCGAAGTAGGCGAGCGCCTCCGCCCCCAGCGGATCGTCGAAACCGTGCGTGAGATCCTCGGCCAGGAGGTCACTGGGCGCGTCGGTCCGACGCAGGTAGACGAACCCGAATCCGACTCCCTCGACATCGGCACTCTCGAGGTGATCGAGCCACTGCTCGGCCGTCGCAGCGGCAGAGGGATCCTTGGTGTCCAGTCCACCGTCGCGCATCCAGGTGCCCACGTAGAGGGCTGGGTCGGCCACGTCCCGCTGGACCACCCACGCGTCGATGCCGTGTGCGGGCAACCATGACGCCACCCGGCTCCGCCAGTCCTCTCCCGCGACGTGGACCCAGGACGCGAGGAGCGCGGCGGTGCCGCCGGGAGCCAGGTAGTCGGGAGACCGGGAAATCATCAGTTGGCTCGCACCGTCGAGGTCGAGGCCGGAGTCGCGATACGTGTGGCCCACTGTCGCTCTGCTGACGACGAATGGCGGATTCGCGACGACCTGGTCGAAAGTGCGGCCCTCCACCGGCTCGAACCACGACCCGGTCAGCAGTTCGACCTCCTCTACGTTGAGGGCCATCGTGACGGCTGCCAGATCCACCGCCCTGACATTCAGGTCGGTTGCGGTGACCGACTGCGCATAGGTCGTTCCGTGCAGGGCCTGGATGCCACACCCCGTTCCCACGTCGAGGAGAGACCCGACGGGCGCCGCCGGGGTGGCCTGCAACAAGGACAGAGAGGCGTGGCCCACCCCGATGACGTGATCGACCGCAGTCTCGCGGGGGCGCATCGACCCGTCGAGGTCCGAAAGCACCCACCGATTTCCGGTGCCGGTATCGATGGGCCGGAGGTCCAGTGCCGCGCGGACGACACCGGCATCGCTCTCGAGGAGACCCGCGTCGACCGCCGACTCGACGCTCAGCGGGTGGAGTGCGGCCGCGACCTCGGCGGTCGGGCAGTCGTCGCCGAGAAGGAACAACCGGATCAGTGTTCCGAGTTCACCGCAGCTCGCGCTTGCCCGCCGGACCGGGACGGGCTCGTTGCGGCCCAGTGCGGCATGGATGTCCGGGCCCAGCGTGTCGAGCAGGGTGTCGGTGTCATACCGGTTGCGAAGGAGAGCTTCTCGCAGGGGAGCGCAGATCGACAGCAGCGTTTTGCGGTTCACCGGTGCATTGTTGCAGGTCGCGCTCCGGTGTCAGCCTTCGATCGTTCGGTGCGGCGGCGCAGGCAGAGCGGTGGTGTCTCGATGGTCGTACCGACTCGGTTCGTCCTTGGTGCGCGGGGGCCGGTCGTTCGCGATGAGGACTGCGATCCACGGCAACGGGATGGACAGACCGATGATCGCCATGGAGATCCAGGCATTGCCCCAGATGCCGTAGGCCGCCGCCGAGAAAATAAGTGCAGGGAAGCGGAACGACATGATGATCAAGTACTTGCGGACACGCGCGCGGTGCTGATCCTCGATGGATCGCGCCGCTTCGGTGATGAGAACCGGGTTGTTCGGTGAGCCGGCTTCGCCTGATGCGCCGAACCCTGCACTTCGGGCCATGCCTCCACTGTTCCACTGTCGAGGAGCAAATGCACACGGCGGGTCGTGGGGGTGGGATCCTTGGGCCGTTGCGGCATTATTGAGGGGTGAGCACTCAAACAAAGGAACGGCCCGACGTCACCACTGACGAGTCGACCGATGACGACACCCCGAAGTTCTTCCATTACGTGAAGAAGAACAAGATCGCCGAGAGCGCTGTGATGGGCACGCACGTCGTCGCGCTGTGCGGTGAGGTCTTCCCGGTCACCAAGTCCGCGAAGCCGGGATCACCCGTCTGCCCCGATTGCAAGAAGATCTACGAGGGGTTGCGCAAGGGCGAATGAGGCGTCGACGGTTCACGCAGACCGGGGGACGCGGGGGTTTCGTCCCGTAGGACCCCGTCTTCCGGGCCGGTGCTCTCAGGGCTGCCCTCTCCCGGGCTGCCGTCTCGGGGACGGTCTGGTGTGGCGTCCCCGTCGGAGGCCTCATGTCTTCCGCCTTGCCGATTGCGGTCGCCGATGATGTTGATCGGTCCCGTGGCGATGCGGCGGGTGAGGTTGGTCACCGGACCCGCCGAGGGGCTATCGGCTTGGGCGGCGATCCAGTCCCGCATCTGATCGATGCGAGTCGCGCGGGCCGGCCAGAACTCCTGAATCGTTGCGTTGAACTCGGCGCCCAGAACCACGGCGAAACCGAGGAAGAACGTGAAGAGCAAGAACGCGATCGGGGCGGCGAGCGCCCCGTACGTGTATCCGGTACCGGTCGCCCAGCTCAGGTACCGCCGCAGGCCCGTGCTGGCGGCCAGGAAGAAGACTCCCGCCACGAGTGCGCCGCCGAGCAGGCGGTGCCAGGGCAGCGACTTCGGCAGCGCCACCTTGTACAAGGTTGTCAGGCCGATGATCATGAGCAATCCGACACCCGGGTAGTAGAACGTGTCCACGATTTCCGTTCCGATGGTGCGCCACGCCTCGGGCAGGACCTGGCCGACAAGGGTAGGTCCCAGCGCCACCAGCGGCAGGGTGAACACCGCGAGGACGAGAAAAGCGACGTAGAGCAACAACGCGAACACCCGCTGCCAGACGGGGTGGCGTGCCTCCTGCTGCCCGTGTGCCTCCACGATCGAGTCCACGAACGTCGAGATCGCGGACGACCCGGCCCACAGCGACAGCAGGAAACTCAGGGAGACGATCTCCGGGCGACCTTGACGCAACACGTCGCCGACAGTGGGGCGGATGATCTCCTCGACCACACTGTCGCTGAATACGGTTCCACTGAAGGTGATGATCTTGGACTGGATGATGTCGACAGTGTCCGGCCCGAACCATCCCCCCACGTAACCGAGCATCCCGAGCAGTCCCAGCAGGAGCGGGGGCAGCGAGAGGGTCTGCCAGAACGCAGCGGTCGCCGCCTTGGCGAAGATCGAGTCGTCCCACGCCTGGCTCGCTGTGTGCGTGATCACGCTCAGCGTCCGGTGTAGCGGATGCCACCGCGCTCGGTGTCGGGCGGCGCCCTTGTCCGACGCCTTCGCGCGCGTTTCGCTCATGATTCCTCCAGCATCCCTGACGACACGCCAGGTTGCCCACCGCTGCCTTCCTCGTGTCGCAAAGAATCTGCCGCTGCCGGACGCCGCGAATGCGGTTCGAGTCGGACTCGGACGCTAGGCTCCTTGACGGACAGCACCCGCGGGGCTGGACCGGAACACGTCGGACGGACACACGAGGAGTGCAGCAAACAGTGCCATGTCAGCGGAGGGTCGCCAGTGAGTGCTGAGACCGTAGGTCCCGGGGCGGCGCAGATAGTGGGCACCGAGGCATATCTCGCTCAGTCCGAACCAGCTCGACCGGCGGCGGGGTCACTGCGCGCCTGGCAGCGTCGTGCCCTGGCCAAATACCTGTCCACCGGTCCGCGCGATTTCCTCGCTGTCGCAACACCGGGTGCCGGTAAGACGACGTTCGCGCTGCGGGTGGCGTCGGAACTGCTGCGGGACCGCACGGTCGACCAGGTGACGGTGGTCGCACCCACCGAACACCTCAAACACCAGTGGGCCGAGTCGGCAACCCGTAACGGGATCGCCCTGGACTCGTACTTCTCCAACTCGACCGGGCAGACCTCGAGTGATTACCAGGGTGTGGTGGTCACCTACGCGCAGGTGGCTTCCCACCCGTTCAAGCACCGGGTGCGCACCGAGAGCCGGCGCACGCTGGTGATCCTCGACGAGATCCACCACGGCGGTGACGCGAAGAGCTGGGGAGATGCGATCCGTGAGGCGTTCGGTGATGCCACGCGCCGCCTTGCGCTGACCGGAACGCCCTTTCGAAGCGACGACAGCGCGATTCCTTTCGTCACGTACGAACCCGACCGAGAGGGGCTTCTCCGGTCGAAGGCCGATCACTCGTACGGATATTCCGATGCGCTCGCCGACGGAGTCGTCCGGCCGGTGGTGTTCCTCGCATATTCCGGTGAGGCCCGGTGGCGGAACAACGCGGGCGAGGAATTCTCGGCTCGACTGGGCGAGCCCCTCAGCGCGGAACAGACTGCGCGTGCCTGGCGGACCGCGCTCGACCCTGCCGGTGACTGGATTCCGGCTGTGCTGCACGCCGCCGACACCCGGCTCGGACAGCTACGTGCGGGTGGCATGCCCGACGCGGGCGGACTCGTCATCGCCACCGATCAGACGGTTGCCCGCGCGTATGCCCAGACCTTGACGGCCGTGACCGGCGAAGAACCGGTCGTCGTGCTCTCGGACGACCCCACGGCCTCCAAACGGATCGCGGAATTCGGCGCAAGTACCCAAAAATGGATGGTCGCCGTCCGGATGGTGTCCGAGGGTGTCGACGTTCCCCGCTTGGCCGTCGGTGTCTACGCCACCAGTGCGTCCACCCCCCTCTACTTCGCGCAGGCGATCGGACGGTTCGTGCGGTCGCGGCGCAAGGGTGAGACCGCCAGCGTCTTCCTTCCGTCGGTGCCGGTTCTCCTCGACCTTGCCAGCCAGCTCGAGGCACAGCGAGATCACGTACTGGGTAAGCCGCATCGGGAGAAGGAAGGGTTCGACGACGACCTTCTCGCCGACGCGAACAAGCAGAAGGACGAGCTCGGGGAGGACGAGAAGGCGTTCACCTCGATCGGCGCCGACGCGGAACTCGATCAGGTGATCTACGACGGCTCGTCCTTCGGGACGGCGACCTTCTCGGGTTCGGACGAGGAGGCGGATTACCTGGGATTGCCGGGGCTGCTCGACGCCGAGCAGATGCGCGCGCTACTTCGTCAACGCCAGCAGGAGCAGATCAGCAAGCCGGAGGCCCCGCCCGTCGTTGCGCCACCAGTCCCACAGGTCGCCGAGCGGGTGGCAGCAGCGGGGCAGCTCGCCCAGCTCCGGCGCGAGTTGAACAGTCTCGTCGCGATGCACCACCACAGGACAGGAAAGCCGCACGGCACCATTCACGGGGAACTGCGCCGAGTCTGTGGTGGACCGCCGACGGCCATTGCCACGGTCGAGCAGCTGACCGATCGGATCGCCACCCTGCGCCAGTGGTAGCTCGTGCACATGTGGGCGACACAGAAGAGACCGGCGAGTGCAGGCACTCGCCGGTCTCTCGGTCTGAAGAGGTGAGCCTGGGACGGGTCACCCGGGCTGACGAATCAGATTGCAGCTTCGGCTTCGGACACGATCGTGGCGTTCATCTCGCGAAGACGGTCTGCGTGCTCGTTGGCGTGGTGACCGCAGAAGAGCAACTCTCCTCCGGTCGGAAGTACCGCGCGAACGCGGGCTCCCGCACCGCACCGGTCGCACCGGTCGGCTGCGGTCAACGGGGGGCTGGTCAGTGTTCCGGGCATGACTCCTCCGTACTGGCTTTCGACTGGTGCCGAGTGCCTGGGGCCTTGGTCCGCCGCGTCGGGGTGGCGCGGTGGATCTACTCTGTCAGACGTTTGCGGTTTACGCGTTGTTCCCGTAGGCGTTTCTCAGTGTTGCATCACACACGAAACAGCTCGGAAACCTGCGCAACACCCCGTGACGAGGGCGAATATGAACAGACTTCGCGGTATGAGTTCGCTGACAGCTGATTCGCCGTCCCGCGTCGGAACGCTATTCTCGCCGAGTGAATTCGGAACAGGCGCTCGTGCACATCTGTAGCCGCGATGACTGGAATGAGGCGCTGGGAAGCGGCCGACGTATACCGGAGTCGTTCGGCGCCGACGGATTCATTCATCTGTCGACGCCGGCGCAGGTGCACCTGCCGGCCAACCGGCTCTTCGCGGGGCGCTCGGATCTGGTGATTCTGTGGCTCGATCCGACCGCTCTCGGCTCGCCGGTGCTCTGGGAGCCCGGTGTGCCGACCGACCCGTCCTCGATGCTCTTTCCCCACCTCTACGGGCCACTGCCGTTGGCTGCGGTCACCTCGATCGAGGACTACCGTCCCGGCGCCGACGGCCGGTTTCCCGCTCTGGTGTGACGGAACCGAAAGACCGCGCGGGTCGCCGAACACCCTCTCGCGCGCCCGACACCGCCGTGTCGCCCCGCGGGACTACCGTGGAGGCATGAACGTAGAAGTGACGCCTCTACCCGGAATCGGCGTACGCAAAGACTTCGTACTCGCCTCCGGTCGTCGTATCGGTGTCGTCAGCCATCGTGACGGTCGCACAGACCTGATCGTGTCGAAACAGGACGACCCCGACGCGTGCGCCGCGTCCCTGCCGTTGAGTACCGAGGAGGCGGCGGTCCTCAGCAATCTGCTGGGTGCGCCGCAACTGGTGGCCCAATTGGAAGAGGAGCACCGCGACCTCCCCGGAATCCGCACCAAGCAGCTCTACATCAAGGAAGATTCCCGGTTCGACGGGCGTCCGCTCGGGGATACGGCGATGCGTACCCGCACCGGGGTCTCGATCGTCGCGGTAATGCGGGCGGGCGAGGTGTACCCGTCGCCGAAGCCGGATTTCATGCTCACGTCAGGCGATCTTCTAGTTACCGTCGGAACCACAGAGGGACTGGACGCAGCGGCCAAGCTCCTGGCCAACGGCTGACAGTCCCGTGAACACCACCACGCTCGCGCTCATCGAACTGGGCGCGGTGTTTTTCGCGCTCGGGCTTCTCGGCCGCCTCGCCGCACGATTCGGCATGTCGCCGATCCCGTTCTACCTGCTGGGCGGGCTGTGCTTCGGGAGTGGCGGCTTCGTCCAGCTCGGAGACATCAGTGAGTTCAGCCATATCGCCAGTGAGATCGGAGTCGTACTGCTTCTGCTGCTTCTCGGCCTCGAATACACGGCCTCGGAGCTCGTCACCGGTTTACGCAGATCGTGGATGGCCGGTGTCGTCGATCTGGTTCTGAACGCCGCGCCGGGCGCGGCCGTCGCGTTATTCCTCGGCTGGGGGACCACCGGGGCGGTGGTGCTGGGCGGCGTCACCTACATCTCGTCCTCCGGCATCATCGCGAAGGTCCTCACCGATCTCGGCCGCCTCGGCAACCGGGAAACTCCGGTCGTGCTGTCCATCCTGGTGTTCGAGGACCTCGCGATGGCCGTCTACCTTCCGATCCTCACCGCGTTGCTCGCCGGGGTCAGTATTCTCGGTGGCCTCGAGGCAGTCGGCATCTCGCTGATAGTGATTTCGGTCGTCCTGGTGATCGCCCTGCGGTACGGACGCTACGTCTCCGCTGTGCTGGACAGCCCGGACAGTGAGACGTTGTTGTTGAAGTTGCTCGGCGCAGCCCTTCTGATCGCCGGGATCAGTTCGGCGATGCAGGTGTCGGCTGCGGTGGGGGCCTTCCTGCTGGGGATCGCGATTTCCGGTTCCACCGCGCACAACGCGAGCCGCGTCCTCGAACCCCTCCGCGATCTCTTCGCCGCCATGTTCTTCGTCGTGTTCGGTCTCAACACGGATCCGACGGCAATTCCCCCGGTCCTCGGCTGGGCCGTCCTTCTGGCGGTCACCACAGCGCTCACCAAGATGATCACCGGTGCGTGGGCGGCCAAGCAACAGGGTGTCGGCCGCCTGGGCCGCGCCAGGGCCGGGGTGGCGCTGATTGCGCGGGGGGAATTCTCGATCGTCATCGCCGGACTCGCCGTGGCGGCCGGTGCAGTCGAAAGCCAACTCGTCGCCCTCGCCACGGCCTACGTTCTCCTGATGGCGGTCATCGGACCCATCGCGGCGCGTGTGGTGGAACCGGTCGCCGAAGCATGGCTGCGAGTGCGCGCGAGCGCCTGAGGGCCCGACACCGGTCCCTACGACACGACGATGCCCCGGACTCGGAAGTCCGGGGCATCGAGTGGGATCTGTGCGTCTAGTCCAGGTAGTCGCGCAGCACCTGGGACCGGGACGGGTGCCGCAGCTTCGACATGGTCTTGGATTCGATCTGACGGATGCGCTCGCGCGTGACGCCGTACACCTGTCCGATCTCGTCGAGCGTGCGCGGCTGCCCGTCGGTGAGTCCGAAGCGGAGCCGGACGACACCTGCTTCGCGCTCGGACAGCGTCTCGAGTACCGACTGCAGCTGGTCCTGCAACAACGTGAACGACACGGCGTCGACGGCCACCACAGCTTCGGAGTCCTCGATGAAGTCACCGAGCTGGCTGTCGCCCTCGTCACCGATGGTCTGGTCGAGGGAGATGGGCTCACGGGCGTACTGCTGGATTTCCAGCACCTTCTCCGGCGTGATGTCCATTTCCTTCGCGAGCTCTTCGGGAGTGGGTTCGCGGCCCAGGTCCTGGAGCAGTTCACGCTGGATGCGGCCGAGCTTGTTGATGACCTCGACCATGTGCACCGGGATACGGATGGTGCGTGCCTGGTCCGCCATGGCGCGGGTGATGGCCTGACGGATCCACCACGTTGCGTAGGTCGAGAACTTGTAGCCCTTGGTGTAGTCGAACTTCTCGACTGCACGGATGAGGCCCAGGTTGCCTTCCTGGATGAGGTCGAGGAAAGCCATGCCGCGGCCTGTGTAGCGCTTGGCCAACGACACCACGAGGCGAAGGTTCGCCTCGAGCAGGTGGTTCTTGGCGCGGTTGCCGTCACGGCAGATCCAGCTCATGTCGCGACGCTGGGCGGCGGGAAGCTTCTCGCCCGCGTCGGCGAGCTCCTGCATGATCTGCGTGGCATACAAGCCCGCCTCGATCCGCTTGGCGAGCTCCACCTCCTCCTCGGCGTTCAGGAGGGCGACCTTGCCGATCTGCTTGAGGTAGGCACGGACCGAGTCGGCCGAGGCCGTCAGTTCGGCGTCCTTCCGGGCCTGCCGGAGCGCCTCCGACTCTTCCTCGTCCCACACGAAGTCGCCGGATGCCTTGTCCTTGTCGGACGGCTCTTCGGCTTCGTCCTCCTCGCCGACTGCAACGACCTCGACGACATCGGACTCAACCTCCGCGAGGTCACCCTCGGTGATGTCGATGTCCTCGATGTCCGCGACATCCTCGTCGGGGCCGTCCTCACCGTCGCCGGTCTTGCCGGACGTGGCCTTCTTGCCGCCCGCCTTCTTTGCTGCTGCCTTCTTCGCAGGAGCCTTCTTTGCCGCCGCTTTCTTGGCGGGAGCCTTCTTGGCCGGAGCCTTCTTCGCGGGAGCTTCCTCGACTGCCGAAGCAGTTCCGTCGGCGGCCTGTGCGACTGGTGCTTCCGGTCCTGACTCTGAAGTCGAATCAGCAGTCTGACGTGTATCGGTGGCTGCCACGTACGCCCTTTCGTGACGGTGTCGTGCGGCGTCACGCCAGAGTGGTCATCCGGCGGAGAGGTCTACTGGTTTTGCCGGCGCGCAGCCGGGCTCTTCCATTGTAACGACCTATCCGAAACAGTTACGGAGCGATGCCCGTTTCGACCGCCAGAGCAGCGCCGACGATGCCCGCCGAGTTCAGGAGGGCAGCAGGTACGACGGTGGTCCGGTTGGTGAGATGGGGAATCCACTTCTCGTGTTTGCGGCTGATTCCGCCCCCGGCGATGAACAGATCCGGCCACAGGAGGTCCTCGAAGCGGGTGAGCACCCGGGACACCTCCACCGCCCACTCCTTGTAGGAGAGATCCTTGTCCTCTTTGACCGAGGACGCCGCACGATGCTCGGCTTCCTTTCCGTCCACTTCCATGTGCCCGAACTCGGTGTTGGGAAGCAGGACGCCGTTGTGGAGGATCGCCGATCCGATACCCGTGCCGAAGGTGAGGAGGATGATGACGCCCTTGGCGTCCCTGCCGGCGCCGAGGGCGTCCTCGGCGATCCCGGCGGCGTCGGCGTCGTTGAGGACGGTGACGCTCCGTCCGCCGAGCGCCTCGCTGAACAGTGCACGGGCGTCCGTACCGATCCACTTCTTGTCGATGTTCGCCGCGGACCGGGCGACTCCGCCGGTGACGACGCTCGGCAAGGTGATCCCCACCGGCCCGTCCCACGACGCTTGACGAACGATTTCGGCGACGGTGTCGGCGACGGCCTCCGGCGTGGACGGTTGTGGAGTGAGAATCTTGATGCGATCCCCGACCAGCTTGCCGGTCTCGAGGTCCACCACACCGCCCTTGACGCCACTGCCTCCGACGTCGACGCCGAACCCAGTCCTGGTCATCGCGTGTACTCCTCCGTGTCGACTGTGGCGTGCTCGGAAACGCTCCTGCTGATCGTCACACTAATGGGTCGTGCCGAGTTGGGTGGATGACACGGAGGCCCCACCGTGCCTCCAGCGGTGGTGGGAGGCAGGGGAAGTGTGATCCGATGGGTCTGTGCACGCACCCCAGAGTCGAGACACTGTCCGAGGCCACACCGCCCCCGATCCCCAGCATCTCCGCGAGGTTGCCGTGGCGGTGGCGCAGGAGGCCGCAGCTCATGTCCGCGCCCGGCGGCCCGAGGTTTTCGGGATCGTCGGGAGCCGACTGGGTTCCGGCGACTCGGTAGCGTCGAAGAGTAGTCCGACCGATCCTGTGACGGTGGTCGACACCGAAGCTGAACTCGTCATCCGGGACCGCCTCGCGCAGTGGCGTCCGGACGATGCGATCCTCGGGGAAGAAGGTGGGGGAGAGGGGGATTCGCTCGACGGCGTGCGGTGGGTGGTGGATCCGATCGATGGCACGGTGAACTTCTTGTACGGCGTACCGGCCTACGCCGTGTCGGTGGCGGCGCAGATCGACGGGGTCTCGGTCGCCGGGGCGGTCGTCGACGTGGCGGCGCAGTCGACCTACTCCGCCGCGTCGGGCCGCGGTGCCACGATGACTGATGTGGACGGCCGGGTGAGCGAATTACGCTGCAACCCTGTCCGCGAGCTGTCGATGACTCTGCTCGCCACAGGATTCGGATACGGCGCAGGCAGGCGCGCCGTACAGGGCGCACTGATCGGCGACATTCTGCCGCGCGTGCGGGACATCCGACGCATCGGCTCAGCGGCGCTCGATCTGTGCATGGTCGCTGCGGGCCGGGTGGATGCCCACTTCGAACACGGGTTGAGCCCCTGGGACTGGGCCGCCGGATCGCTGATCGCCGCGGAGGCGGGCGCCCGCGTACGCGTCCCGTCACCGCACACCTCCAGCGCCGACGGGGAGATCACCGTCGCTGCCGCCCCCGGCATCGCCGACGCCCTCGACGCATTGTTCGCGGAGGTCGGGTGCGACCGGCCGATCCCGGAGTAACGGCCGCGGGATCAGCAGCGGGCGGTGCGAGCGGCCTTCAGCAGGTCGATGTCGAGTGGGGCGGGCTGCGTTCCCGGAGGAGGATCCTTCAGGGACCGCAACACCTCCTCGGCGTCGGTGTTCGGTGAGATCTTCCGGAAGTAGGTGCCGAGCGCGAGATCGACGGTGTCGTCGGTGCGTGCATCCTGGATCAGTTCCGCGCACGGCGCCACCAGCCAGACGGCGCTCGCGGCGGCGAGACCCTGAGGACCGAACCGCAGCTGCCCCTGACACTGCATGTTCTGGTCGAGGTAGATCGGGTCGTTGCCGGCTTGCACGTCGGGTGCGCTCGCGAAGCCGTAGTCGCTCAGCTGGGCGGCGACCTGGGCTGCCTGGCCGTGCTCACCGTTCGCGTTGAACACCCGCACCTTGGTGGCGGACAGGGCGGCCGGCTCGACGTCCCGGAGCGTCGACGGGTCTACCTTTTCACCGAGAGTCTGTTGCGGCGGGGCCCCCGGATCCGCCGGTTGCGACGCCGGCGCAGGAGCGTTGCAATCCACGGTGGTGGCGAGGTTTTCGTCCTCGCCCAGAATTCCCGCCCACACCACCGCGCCGAGTAGGGCGAGAACCGCGAACACCACGAGAATGGGCAACGCTCGCCGTCGCCGGAACGGACGACCGTTCTCGTCGCGCGAACTGCCTTCGGTGATCAGTGAAACCACAGTGTGCCTCGACCTCTCCTACGAACAGCGCTGGATACGTCCACCCCGTACAGCGCATCGATACAGGGCCCGGCCACACGTTGTGGCGCAGGTTCGGCACCTACCTTAGATCCCACCAGTGTCATATCTCCGTACCCGTCCCTTTTGTCGAATGTCACAACTTGCTGTGGGGTTGGTGACGATTAGCAGACAATTTGCGCGATCCGTTGATTCGGTTACGACTTTTGTACTCCCTTCGGCTACTGTCTGGCGGCCCCAGTCGTTAAATGCACGTACGACGAGGGCGGACAGAAGAGACGAAGTGAGGCGCACATCATGTCCCCGGGAGCTGGATCCGGGCACGTGGGCGGCCGCTGCGACGTTGTGCAGCCGCTGGTGTGATCTGCGCCGAGGCGGTTTTCGTGTGGACGATCGACCGACTTTCGTTCGACGGGCCCCGCGAGGCCGGGATACATGAAAGAAGATGAGGGGAAGACGACATGGCAACTGACTACGACGCACCGCGGCGAACGGAGTCCGACGAGGTTTCGGAGGATTCGCTGGAGGAGCTCAAGGCGCGACGCAACGAGGCTCAGTCGGCTGTTGTCGACGTAGACGAATCCGACACCGCGGAATCGTTCGAACTTCCGGGCGCCGACCTGTCCGGCGAGGAACTCTCGGTGCGGGTCATCCCCAAGCAGGCCGACGAGTTCACCTGTTCGAGCTGCTTCCTCGTGCACCACCGCAGCCGCCTCGCCACCGATGCAGGTGGAGTGCTCGTGTGCAGGGACTGCGCAGCCTGAGGTACGAGCGCATGCGACGGACGGTGGAATACCACCGTCCGTTTTATGTGCCGGGGGACTGATCCGGCCGTTGTGTCTGCGGAGCGAACCGTGCCGGTACCGCCGGTACAGGACCCGGTTCAGTGTCCCTCGGGGCGCACACGATCGAGAGCGGCCAGCAATTCGGCCGGCCGTCGGGTGCTGATCAACCAGTACGGAGTCGGATCCTCGGGATCGTCCAGGACGATCAGCACCATCGTCTTCACCCACACCCGGTGCTGCACGAAGGCGGCCGGGTCGAGCTGCCGTCCTAGTGCTGCGCTCTTCGCGGTGGCCGGAACCTCGGCAACCCGCGCGATGACATCGACCGGCAGGTGAGCCTGTCCGACTCGGAGGTGGACGCCGTCCGCCTCGTCGACGAGTTCGACTCTCGTTCTGCTGAGCCAGACCATTCCCCATATCGGGAGGGGAAGTAGCAGGACATAGGGCAACCAGGCACGAAGGCCGGGCGCACCCATGTGTACCTCTGCAGCCAGCAGTCCGGCGACGAAGAGGCCCGCGATCCACCACCAGACGGGTACCCAGAGGCGTTCCGAGTACAGCGTCGGCGAGGTGTGGTCGGTGGGCGCGGCTTCGGGCCTGGACGTTTCTGACACGCCACCAGGATAGTCGCTGCCTACGAGTAGGCTCGGTGCACGTGAGCGACCTACCTCCCGGCCTTCCTCTCGCAGGAACTGCAGCCCTTCCCCCCGTTGGCCTCCAGCGGTTGGATCCAGCCATTCCGGTACCGCGACGCGCGCACGACGGCGACGCCGGTGTCGACCTGTGCAGCACTTCCGATCTCACCCTCGAACCGGGTCAGCGCGCCCTCGTCGGTACCGGAATCGCGATCGCGCTGCCCTTGGGCACCGTCGGGCTGATTCACCCCCGGTCCGGTCTGGCCGCGAAGTCGGGACTGTCGGTGGTCAACACGCCCGGCACCATCGACGCCGGGTACCGCGGCGAGATCAAGGTCTGCCTGATCAACCACGATCGTGAGACACCGATCGAGATCCGCCGCGGCGACCGCATCGCCCAGCTGCTGGTGCAGCGTGTGGAGTTGGTGTCCTTCGTCGAGGTGGAGTCGCTCGACGACACCACCCGCGGCACCGACGGACACGGGTCGAGCGGAGGCCATGCCAGCCTCGTCGGCAACGCCAGAGAAGGAGCGTGATCATGTTCGGACGCCGCAAGAAGAACGAATCCGAGGAGGACCGTCCCGGCTTCTTCGACGACGCCGACGCGGCAATCCCCGCTGACGACTACGAGGATGCCGAGGGTGACTACGACGCGATCGGCGATGTGGACGGCGGCCCCTACGACGCCGACGACCTCGAATCGGACGCCGACCTCACGGTGGGCGAGGTGGGGACCCGGCTCGATCTCGGGTCGGTGCTCGTCCCGATGCCTCAGGGCGCTCAGTTGCAGGTCGAGATGGCGCCCGACGGTTCTCCGCAGGCTGTTCATCTGGTCACCCAGCTCGGACGGATCACGGTCGCGGCGTACGCCGCACCCAAGTCGCCCGGCCAGTGGCGGGAAGTGGCCGGCGACCTCGCCGAGTCCCTGAGGGGTGACAACGCCACCGTCAGCATCGAGAACGGGCCGTGGGGACGTGAGGTCTTCGCCGTGACGCCCAACGCAGACCTTCGCTTCATCGGAGTGGACGGTTACCGGTGGATGGTGCGGTGCGTCGTCGCCGGTCCCAGTGGCGGAAACACCGCCGACTCCGACCTCGTCGCCACAGCCCGGGCCATCTTGCGGGACACCGTGGTCAAGCGGGGAACCGAACCGCACCCAGTCCGGACCCCGCTCCCGGTCGTCCTGCCGCAGGCTCTCGCCCAGCAGCTCGCGGCGGCCCACCAGCAGCAGCTGGCTCAGCAGCAAGCCGCCGCCCAGCCTGCTTCTCAGCAATCCGGTGCGCAGCCCGCAACGGCTCCCGCGCAACCCCAGGACGGGCAGCCGGCACCGGCTCCGCCCCAACAACGGCGCGGCGAATCCGGCTCCGCGATGCAGCAGCTGGGCCGCTGACGCACTCAGGGCCGGCGCAGCACCGAGTCCAGCCCGCGCAGGCTCGCGTATCCGAGTACGGCCGGGTCCACGCCGATGTCGTCGAGTGACACGGTCACCAGGCCCGCGTGCGGTAGCAGAGCGGCCCACGTCCGGGCCACCTCGATCGGGTGAACGGCGTCGTCGGTGGCCGCGGCGATCCCTACCGGCACGTCGATCCGTTCCAAATCGTCCTCGGCGGGACCGTGGTACCGCGACGCCTCGTCCAGGGCAGCCGGAAGATGCGGCCACTGCGACCGCCACGACTTCGCCAGTTCGCGGCCGAGCCAGGGCGGACTGGATGCGACCATCTCGGCGGTCACCTGTTCGAGGCCGTCCGCGCGTAGTCGGGCCGCCGTGAATCGTGCGCTCGCAGCCGCTGGCGCATCCTCGGCCGTTCCGGTCCAGGCTGGGAGAGCCGCCAGCACACCTGCCGCGTGTTCGTGGTGGGTCGCGGCCCACTGCAGCGCAACCGCGGCGCCGATGGAGACTCCACCGACCAGAATCGGTTCACCGGCCGCGGCGGCGGTGTTCAGTGCGTCCACGTAGCTTCCGACGACTCTCCGGGGGTCCGGGTCGACGGCCAGTGTGCGAACTCCGCGCCGGGCAAGAGGCTCGGTGAAGGCCCGTGCGACGAAGTCCGCGTCGGATCCCGTTCCTGGCAGGACCACGGCCGTGCGTGGCCGGAATGTCGAAGGCATGAGGTGATCTTGCCTGGTCCGTCACGATGCCACTGCGGTCGTGTGGTTGCCGCGAAGCATTGGGTCTACAGTGGCGATTACACAGCCCTACGAGCGGCGCGAAGATCTCGCGCCGCACATGCTCCAGGAGCGCGCAATGGCACCCGCCACGGCAGGATATTTTCGTCGGCTCACCCGCAGGCTCACCGAAGACCTCGATCAGCTGGACGCCGAGGAAATGGCCGAGACGTCTCAGGCGTCCGGCGCGCAGCGGGCCTGCGACTGCAGCCGCGGCGAGGAAGTAACTATGCTGGGCCGGCTCCGCAGCGTCGAGGCGTGTCCCAAGTCCGGCAACGCCAGCATCGAAGCGGAGTTCTTCGACGGCACCGAACAGGTCAAGCTGGTCTGGATCGGGCGACGCCGAATTCCGGGGATCGAACCCGGCAAAACCCTGTTGGTCCGGGGTCGTGTCGGTGATCGCGACGGCCAGAAGGTGATCTTCAACCCGTATTACGAGTTGCGGGGCGAATCGTAGGTCCCGGTTCGTGTGGCACTCTCGTCGAGTGACCGAAACGAAGCAGCAGTCCGTTCTCGAGCAGCTCGGCGGGTTCAGCGGACTGATCTATTCCACCCTGCCCATTCTCGTCTTCGTGCCGGTCAACGGAGTATGGGGTCTTGGTCCGGCGATCTGGGCCGCCCTGGGTGTTGCCGCGTCGATCCTCGTCTGGCGCATCATTCGCCGCAGTCCCGTCCAACCGGCCATCTCCGGCTTCTTCGGGGTCGGAATTTCTGCCTTCATCGCCTATCGCACCGGTGATGCGAAGGGCTACTTCCTCTTCGGGATCTACACCAGCCTCGCGTACGCTGCGGTGTTTCTCGGCTCGATCCTCGTGCGCTGGCCGATCGTCGGCATCATCTGGGGGTTCCTGAACGGCCACGGGAATCTGTGGCGTCGCCACCGGGGCGCCGTGCGGGCCTATGACGTGGCGACCGGGGCGTGGGCGCTGGTCTTCGGTGCCCGGTACCTCGTGCAGTCACAGTTGTACGATTCCGACCAGACCGGTTGGCTCGCCGTCGCCCGCATAGCGATGGGGTGGCCGCTCGCCGGATTGGCGCTGCTGGTGACCATCTGGGCCGTGCGGCGCGCCGATCGGATCGTCGAGCCGCGACCCACGGAGGCGGCCGAGCCCACCGATCATCCGGAGGGCGCGGTCATGCCGACCGACGACACGGAGGCGGGTGGACCCCGCGAGGATCCACGGTCGTCGTAGGCGGTCGCCCCGACCGCCTCATCCGCTTCTCCGCGAGCCTACGAGAGGCCGACAGCGGTCCGCAGAGCGTCTTCGACGTCGACTCCGGCGACGAAGAGAAGTTCGTCGCCGCCCTCGAGCGGGTCGTCCGGCTGCGGCACGATCACTCGACCACCGCGAAGAATGGTGACCAGCGCTGCGTCACGCGGCAACTGGAGCTTGCGCACGGCTTTGCCTGCAAGTGGGGTGTTGTCGGGCAGCGTGACCTCGACCAGGTTGGCCTGCCCTTGACGGAGGGTCATGAGGCGAACCAGGTCGCCGACCGACACCGCCTCCTCGACGAGTGACGCCAGCATGCGTGGCGTCGACACCGCCACGTCGACGCCCCACGACTCGTCGAACAGCCATTCGTTGCGGGGGTCGTTGACCCGGGCGACGACGCGGCGAACCCCGAACTCGGTTTTGGCGAGGAGACTGAGGACGAGATTCGCCTTGTCGTCGCCGGTGGCAGCGATCACCACTTCGTACGTTTCCAGGGTGGCGGCCTCGAGGCTGCTCAGTTCACAGGCGTCGGCGTGAACCCAGGTGGCCTCGGGTACGGACTCCTGCTCGATGTGTTCGAGCTTGCGCTCGATCAGCATGACGTCGTGTTCGCTGCGCACCAATTCCCGCGCGATGGAGCGTCCTACGGCACCCGCGCCTGCGATTGCGACTCTCATCGGCTGCTTCCGTTCGGGTGTTCGATCGTGAAATTTCTCACTGGCACTCAGTTCTCCGAGGGTGGGGGATTGCCCGCGAGAGCGACGGCTTCGGCGACGGTTCCGGACACTGCCGCGATATACACCTGATCGTCAGCCTGGAAGATCGTCTTGCGGTCGGGGAGGATGCCCGTTCCGAAACGGATGATGAAGGCCACCCGTGACGAGGTGGCGGCCTCGAGTTCGGCGATCGGCCTGCCAATCCAGTCCTCGTGGAGCGACAACTCGGTGACGGCAACGGTTCCCGAGGGGTCACGCCATTTGGCCGTCTGGCTGTCACGAGTCAGGGTGTGCAGGAAACGATCCGTCGACCACGGGACCGTCGCCACGGTGGGGATTCCGAGCCGCTCGTAGACCGCGGCGCGCTTCGCGTCGTAGATCCGGGCGACTACGCGCTCGACTCCGAACGTCTCCCGCGCCACACGTGCCGAGATGATGTTGGAGTTGTCGCCGGAAGACACGGCCGCGAAGGCCTCGGCCCGTTCGATACCGGACTTCACCAGTACGTCGCGGTCGAAGCCCATCCCGACGACCGTGCGTCCGGGAAAGTCGGGATCGAGTCGCAGAAATGCGGCCGGATCGCGGTCGATGACCGCGACGTCATGTCCGATGCGGGTCAGCGATCCGGCGAGGGACGAGCCGACTCGGCCGCATCCCATGATGACCACATACACCTGTTACTCCGTTCATGGACTTGTGGTGTCACGTCCCGAGCACGTGCATACCGAATCGAACCGTACAGTGCCCAGGCGAAAGAGCAACCGAGACACAGATCGCAATCCGGACACTTCGGTGGGCGACGGTCCAGTTTCTTCGCCGACGGCTTACGCTTTGCCAGTGTCAAAGCTCTCGACCGCCACCAAGCGGCTACTGCTCGGCAGACCCTTCCGGAGCGACAAGCTCGGGCACACGCTGCTTCCCAAAAGAATCGCACTACCGGTCTTCGCGTCCGACGCGATGTCCTCGGTCGCGTACGCGCCTGAGGAAATCTTCCTGGTGCTGTCGGTGGCAGGCATCTCCGCGTACGCGTACACGCCGTGGATCGGACTTGCCGTGGCCGCCGTGATGGCGGTGGTGGTGGCGAGCTATCGGCAGAACGTGCACGCCTATCCGTCGGGCGGCGGCGACTACGAGGTCGCCACGGTCAATCTGGGTCCCACTGCCGGCCTCACCGTGGGCAGCGCGCTGCTGGTCGACTACGTGCTGACCGTCGCGGTGTCAATCTCATCGGCAGCGTCCAACATCGGCTCGGCCGTGCCGTTCGTGGCTCAGCACAAGGTTCTCTTCGCCGTGGCGGCCATCGTCCTGCTCACCGCGATCAACCTTCGCGGCATCCGCGAATCAGGTACCACGTTCGCGATTCCGACGTATGCGTTCATCTTCGGCATGGTGCTGATGCTGTCCTGGGGGCTGTTCCGGATCTACGTTCTCGGCGAAGACCTACAGGCGGAATCTGCGGGGTTCGAACTCGCGGCAGAGGACTCCCACCTGTACGGCGTCGCCTTCGCCTTCCTCATCGCGCGCGCGTTCTCCTCGGGGTGCGCGGCGCTCACCGGTGTGGAGGCCATCAGCAACGGTGTTCCCGCGTTCCGTAAACCGAAGTCCCGGAACGCCGCCACGACGCTGCTCCTGCTGGGCACGATCGCGATCGTCCTCCTGATGGGCATCATCATCCTGGCGCAGAAGATCGGAATCGTCTACGCACACAATCCCGCTGCACAGTTGATCGGCGCGCCGACCGGCTACGAGCAGAAGACGCTCATCGCTCAGGTGGCCGAGACGGTCTTCGGTGGATTTCCCATCGGCTTCTACTTCATTGCCATCGTCACGGCGCTCATCCTCGTGCTGGCGGCCAACACGGCATTCAACGGGTTCCCGGTCCTGGGTTCCATCCTGGCGCAGGACAGGTATCTGCCGCGGCAGCTCCACACCCGTGGTGACCGGCTCGCCTTCAGCAACGGCATCCTGTTCCTCTCCGGTGCGGCCATTGCCTTCGTCGTCCTCTTCGACGCCGAGGTGACCAAGCTGATCCAGCTCTACATCGTCGGGGTGTTCGTCTCGTTCGTCCTGAGCCAGACCGGGATGATCCGGCACTGGACCCGGCATCTCGCCTCGGAGACCGATCCGCGGCAACGCCGTCGGATGCAGCGTTCGCGGGTGATCAACTCGATCGGTCTCACCATGACCGGCGCGGTCCTGATCATCGTGTTGATCACCAAGTTCGCGGCCGGGGCATGGATCGCCATCGTCGCCATGGTGGCCATCTTCGTGGTGATGAAGATGATCCGGAAGCATTACGACAGTGTCACTGCCGAGCTCGAGGAGCAGGAATGGGACGGTGTGCTGCCAAGCAGGACCCACTCGATCGTCCTGGTGTCCAAGCTTCACATGCCGACCATGCGAGCACTCGCGTACGCCCGGGCCACTCGCCCCGACACCCTCGAGGCGATCACTGTCAACGTCGACGAACCGGATACGCGGGCGCTGGTGCGGCAGTGGGAGAAGAGCGACATCGCGGTGCCCCTGAAGGTCATCGAATCGCCCTACCGTGAAATCACCAAACCGGTCCTCGACTACGTGCGGCGGGTCCGCAAGGATGCTCCGCGTGACGTCGTCACTGTGTTCATTCCCGAGTATGTCGTCGGGCACTGGTGGGAGCAGATCCTGCACAACCAGAGCGCGCTGAGACTGAAGAGCAGGCTGTTGTTCCAACCAGGTGTGATGGTGACCAGCGTTCCCTGGCAGCTGAACTCGTCGGAGAAGGCGAAGACGCTCGGCGTCGAGTACACCGCCGGCGCCACCCGGCGCGGGTACGACCCCGAAGAGAAGTGACGAATGGCAGTGTTGGACGGATGGCAGTGTTGGACGGATGGCAGCGTTGACTGAGAACTGGACCGGCCGGCGCCTCGAGCTGACCCTCGGCAATCCTGGGCACGGTGGATTCGTCGTCGCACGGCACGAGGGGCGGGTGGTGTTCGTGCGTCATGGCCTGCCCGGGGAGCGGGTCATCGCGATCGTCACCGAAGATCGCGGCGGATCGTTTTGCCGCGCGGAGGCCGTCGACATTCTCGAGGGATCGCCCGAGCGGATTGCACCCATCTGCCCGATATCGGGACCGGGAGGCGCCGGATGCTGTGACATGTCTCATGCCCGCCTCGCCTTCCAGCGACAGATGAAGTCGCAGATCGTGGCCGAGCAGCTGCTGCGGCTCGCGCGGGTGGACCGGAACGTGGACGTGGAGGAACTGCCCGGCACCGGTGACGGAACCGGCTGGCGCACCCGTGTGCGGTTGGCTGTCGATGGCAACGGGCTGCCGGGATATCACCGGTATCGAAGTTCGGGCATCGTTACCGACCTCGAGTGCCCGCAAATCGAGAGTGCTGCGTATGACGGCATCGCCGAGCACGAGTGGACGCCGGGCAGTGAGGTGCAGATCGTTCTCGACGGTGCCGGAGAGCGCCACGTTGTCGAGATCGCGCCCCCGAAGGTGTCGAAGACGGGACGCACGAGTCCCGGTCGACGGGGTGCCGCAGCGCGACGGGCGGCTGTCGCGGCGCCGCGAATCGAGCGGCTGTTCGAGGGGTCTGGGCGCCCGCGGGAAGGGGTACACCACCGAGAATGGACGCTGGCTGCCACCGGTTTCTGGCAGGCGCATCGTGGAGCGGCGCAGACGTATTCGACCGTGGTAGCGGAGTGGGCCGGTGTGACCGCGAGTGATACGGCGTGGGACCTCTACGGAGGGGTGGGTGTGTTCGCGGCAGCACTGGCAGGCGCGGGGCTCGTGGAGTCGGTGGAGTCCTCGAAGCAGGCTGTCGCCGACGGAAGAGCAGCACTGGCGGATCTACCGCAGGTCCGTTTCCATCCGGAGCGGGTCGAACGTGCGCTGTCCGAACTCGCGAGGCCGCCCCGGGTGGTGGTGCTCGACCCGCCGCGCACCGGCGCGGGGCGAGACGTGATCGCGGCGGTGTCGTCGGCAGGTGCCGAACGCATCGTGCACGTCGGATGTGATCCGGCGTCCTTCGCCCGGGACGTCGGTCTCTACCTCGGTGAGGGCTACCGGCTCGATACCGTCCGGGCCTTCGATGCATTCCCGTTGACTCACCACGTGGAGTGCATCGCCCTGCTCACGCGGTGACCGGACTGCAGCGGCGTGCCGCACCCCGACCTCCGTATAGTTCTCCCTGCAACAGCGGGACTAGGACGGGGATCGGATGTCGGTACAGCCAGATACAGCGCGGGCACTCGCCGATGCGGTACTCGCACTGGGGCGCTCCCTGCGTGCAGTCGTCTTCACGAGCGGTGAGACGGTGATCGCGCCCGCTCTGACGAGCGTGTTGTTCGTGCTGTCCACCCGTGGTGAGTGCCGGCAGAACGAGCTCGCCGCCGACCTGTGCGTCAGTCAGTCGTCCCTGAGCCGGCAGATCGCCGAACTCGTCGATGCGGGATACGTCCTGCGCACGGCTGACCCGCACGACAAACGCGCGTCGCGTATCCAAGTGTCGCCCAAGGGATTCGACGTCCTCCGCGAGACAACCGAACGTCGCGCGGAACGGCTGCGAGCCATGTTGGACGGCTGGTCCCAGGAGCAGGCATCGGCCGCGGTGACGTCGCTGCTGCAACTCAACGAGACGTTTACCGCGTCTGTGCAACAGCGAAACGGTCGCGTGCAGAGTGCTGCGCCGCCTCAGCGCCCGGTCCGGACCGAGAAGGACTAGACACCCGCTTCCGGCCGGTGCCGGGCACTAGGACTTCCGGTTGTAGAGGCGCATCGTCAGGGGTCCGAAGATGACAATGAAACCGGCGCACCAGCCGAAGACCACGACGAGGTCAGCCGACTGCACCGATCCGGCCATCAGTCCGCGAATGGCCGTCACCAGCTTGCTGATCGGATTGACCCCCACGAACGCTTGGAGCCATCCGGGCATCGTGGCGGGATCGACGAAGATGTTGCTGGCGAATGTCAGCGGGAACAGGATGAACATCGACACCCCCATCACCGCCTGCTCGGTTCGCATGAGCATCGCGAACATCGTCCAGATCCAGGACAGGCTGAAGGAAAACAGCAACAGCAGTCCGATCGACGCCGCGACTCCGACGATCCCGCCATCCGGTCGGAAACCCAGGATCAGACCGAGGATCAGGACGATGATCGAGGCGATCGTGTAGCGCACCACGTCACCGAGCAGGGCGCCGACGAGGGGCGACGGACGCCAGATCGGAAGCGAACGGAAGCGGTCGAAGACACCCTTCTCGATGTCCTTGTTCAGCGTCAGGCCGGTGTACATGGTGATCATGACGACGGTTTGAACGAGGATGCCGGGCAGCAGGAACTGGACGTAGGCGTCGGTCGATCCGGCGAGTGCCCCACCGAATAGGTACGTGAACATCAACGTGAACATGACCGGGAACATGGTGACGTCGAAGAGTTGTTCGGGAACGTGCTTGATCTTCAGCAATGCACGCCACCCGAACGACAGGGAGGTCGACCACGCAGTGGGACGCGAAGGGCGCGGTCCGGGCATCTTCAGGACGTCGGCGACCGCCTTCGTGGTGTCGGTGGTCCGGTCGGCGGTGGAGGTCATGACGCAGGCTCCTCGGTGGGTCGGCCGGTCAGGGAAAGGAATACTTCGTCGAGGCTCGGCTGCCCCAATGCAAATGTGCTGACGGCGATTCCGGCGTCGTGGAGGGCGGGGAGTGCCTGCGCGACCCTTCGCGGATCGTCGATGCGGGCAGTCAGCGCCACGGGGTCGTTCTCCTCGGTCACTGGGACACCGAGTACGTCACGGAGCAACCTCGCTGCGGCCGGCCGGGTGTCCGCATCGCTGACGCGCACATGCAGAGCCCCGGATCCGACGGACGCCTTGAGTTCGCCGGTGGTGCCCTCCGCGATCACCTTGCCGTGATCGATCACGGCCACCCGGTCGGCCAACTGGTCTGCCTCGTCGAGGTACTGCGTGGTCAGCAGCACTGTCGTCCCGCCGGCCACGAGGGCGCGCACGATGTCCCAGACTTGGTTGCGGCTGCGGGGATCGAGTCCGGTGGTGGGTTCGTCGAGGAAGATCATCTCGGGTGTGACGATGATGCTCGCGGCGATGTCGAGCTTGCGACGCATCCCGCCCGAGTAGTTCTTCACCTGTCGATTTCCGGCCTCCTCGAGCCCGAACGCCGCGAGCAGCCGCTCGCATCGCGATCGCGCTGCCGCGCGCGAGTAACCGAAGAGGCGGCCGAGCAGCAGGAGGTTTTCGGTCCCCGTCAGATCCTCGTCGAGCGAGGCGAATTGACCCGTCAGCGATACCTTGCCGCGGACGGCGTCCGGTTCGGTGGCGACGTCGTGTCCGAGTACAGTGGCCGATCCGCCGTCGAGGGGCAGCAGCGTGGCGAGCATGCGGATCGCGGTGGTCTTGCCGGCACCGTTGGGACCCAGGACGCCGTAGACGCCGCCGAGGGGTACGCAGAGGTCGAGTCCGTCGACGGCGCGGGTGGAACCGAAAGTCTTGACGAGTCCCGTCGTCTCGATGGCCAGCTTCGTGGCTGTCAGCATTGCGCCCTGCCTTCGCGTTCGAATGTCGTCGAATCCCGAGACCCCGAGCCTGTCCGATTTTCCCGATTCCGGCAAGCGGATTTCGGTATGCCGCTCAGCTGCCGTTCCCTTGCCTCAACAGCGACCGCAGCATGAGGTCGAGCTGTTCGTAGGCGCCCGACGCCAGTCGCTCGAGCAGCGCGACTTTCAGTGCGGGTTCCTTCGACGCCATGTCGGCGTACCGCTCGGGAGTCAGCACCGCGACGGTCACCGCGGTGTCGGCCCGGACGTCGTTGAGGAAGCGGGAATCGAGCATCATCGGCATCTCACCGAAACTCATCCCGGCTGACAACGTGATGATGCGGTACGTCGACCCCGACTGATCGGTGATCGTGGTGCTCACCTTCCCCGAGAGAATGAGGAAGAGCCCGGAGGCGGAATCCCCTCGGTGAACGATGTGCTCGCCGCGGTCGAAGGTTCGGATCTCGAGGTCGCGGGTGAGCCGATCGAGCTGTTCGGGGTCGAGTGCGGACAGGACCGGATGTTCGCTGACAGCGAGGGAGGCCGGCTGGCGAGCCGACCGGCAGTGCCGATCGAGGAGAACGTCTTCACACCACTGCACGGCGGCGTCGAGGTCGGCGAATACCCGTCCGGTGTCTCCCGCGAGGTCCGAGCGGGAGTTGCCGAGCAATCCGCCGGGGTCGACGAACGCCACGGCGCACCCGCGCTGGGCGAGCGTGCCTCGCAGGGTGTCGATCATCCGGCAGGCCACCCCACTCACATCGTCGACTCGCCGGACGTCGACCACCACGACCTCGAGGTCCTCGTCGACCCCGCCGATCTCACGGACGGCGGTCTCCGCGCCGGCGAACAACAGATCGCCGTGCAGTTCGTATATGCGGCTGCGTTTGCCGACATCGTCGAGGGTGGCCCGCTCGACCGGAGTGCGCCGCATGCGCGACGGGGCATCCGACACGGAGTAGCGGGCGCGGATCGCGGCGCGTGCCGCCCGGGTGACGTGAAGGAAATGCAACTCGAGTTCGGCCGACAGCGCCCTGCATGCCTCGACTCCGCGGACGCTGTTGCCGTGGGCATCGAGCCTCGGCGAGTAGATGGCGATGCCGATCTGGCCCGGCAGAACCGCCACGATCCCGCCGCCGACGCCGCTCTTGGCGGGCAGGCCCACCTCGTAGAGCCACTTACCGGCGCCGTCGTACATGCCGCAAGTGGACATCACACTCAGCACCCGCTCGACCAGGACCGGCGCGAGCACCGTGTCGTGCGTGACGGGATTGACCCCGTTGTTGGCCATCGTCGCCGCCATCAGGCTCAGGTCCCGGCAGGTCACGTCGATCGAGCACTGCCGGAAGTAGAGGTCTACCGCCTCGTCGGGGTCGCCCGTGATGATGTCGAACGAGCGCAGCATGTGCCCGATGGCGCGGTTGCGGTGGCCCGTGTGCGACTCGGATGCGTACACCGCCTCGTTGAAGGTGAGCTCTCGCCCCGCATACCGTGAGTAGGCCTCGCGGATACGTTCGAATCGCGAGTCCACGTCGGGGCCGGCCACCAACGACGCAGCAGTGATCGCACCGGCGTTGATCATCGGATTGCGCGGCCGCTCGGTCGTCGGGTCGAGGCTGATCTCGTTGAAGGGTTCCCCCGACGGTTCGACGTCGATCTTCTCCGCGACGGCC
Source organism: Rhodococcus sp. IEGM 27 (assembly GCF_033142305.1). Taxonomy (NCBI): domain Bacteria; kingdom Bacillati; phylum Actinomycetota; class Actinomycetes; order Mycobacteriales; family Nocardiaceae; genus Rhodococcus; species Rhodococcus sp. IEGM 27. The sequence continues at coordinate 433,367 of NZ_JAWLSG010000002.1, forward strand.
TCCGCGCCTCGGTCGGCGAGCGCGAGGGCATAGGTGAACGGTTTCGAAATCGACTGGATGGTGAACGGCAGGCGCGTGTCGCCCACCTCGTACACGTATCCGTCGACCGTGGCGATGCAGATACCGAACGAGTCGGGGGCCACGGCCGCCAGCTCCGGAATGTAATCGGCCAGCTCGCCGCCGCGGTTGCTGGAGGTCTCGGAGAAGATCTTCCCGATCAACGCGTCGACGACGGTGCTCATGAGACGACCCTAGAGCCTGACGACGGCGAAGTCGGGGGTTCCGAGGGGTGCCCGTGTGGCCGCAGTCGTGTGAACCCGGTCACGGCCGGTCAAGCGCTGTCGAGGATGCGGGCGTGTTCGTAGGACGCCTGTGTGCACATGGTGTGTCGCCCGGTCCCGCGGCTCCGTAGACTGGGTGCACTGTGACGTGACACGAAGCCACGACGCAGAGGCACGTAATGCGGCGTGCATCACGGAGGGAGCGATCTCGTTGGGTGTTCTTGCCCGTATCCAGACGCCTGACGATCTGCGTCAGCTGAACCCCGCGGAGATGAAGCAACTCGCCGCGGAGATCCGTGAGTTCCTGGTCCAGAAGGTATCCGCGACCGGCGGCCACCTCGGACCGAACCTCGGTGTCGTCGAGCTGACGCTCGCGCTGCACCGCACGTTCGTCTCGCCCGCCGACCCGATCATCTTCGACACCGGTCACCAGGCGTACGTTCACAAGATCCTCACCGGTCGCAAGGGCGACTTCGAGTCGCTCCGCAAGCAGGGCGGACTGTCGGGGTACCCCTGCCGCGCCGAGAGTGAACACGATTGGGTCGAGTCCTCGCACGCCTCCGCATCCCTGTCCTATGCGGACGGTCTCGCGAAGGCATTCGAATTGACCGGCCAGGCCCGCCACGTGGTCGCCGTCGTCGGTGACGGCGCACTGACCGGCGGTATGTGCTGGGAAGCGCTCAACAACATCGCGGCAGGCAAGAGCCGATCGGTGATCATCGTCGTCAACGACAACGGCAGGTCGTACGCGCCGACGATCGGGGGTCTCGCCGATCACCTCGCCACCCTCCGTCTGCAGCCCGCGTATGAGCGGGTGCTCGACAACGGTCGCAGAATCGTCAAGAAGCTGCCGTGGGTGGGCCGAACCGCCTACTCCGTCCTGCACGGGATGAAAGCCGGTCTGAAGGACGCGGTCGCCCCGCAGGTCATGTTCACGGATCTGGGAATCAAGTACTTCGGTCCCGTCGACGGTCACGACGAAGCTGCCCTCGAGTCTGCGTTGCGCCGTGCCAAGGCGTTCGGGGGACCGGTGATCGTGCACGCCGTCACCCGCAAGGGAATGGGGTACGCACCCGCAGAGAATCACGTCGCCGACCAGATGCATTCGACCGGTGTGATCGACCCCCTGACCGGAAAGTCGACGGCGACGGCGTCCGCCGACTGGACCTCCGTGTTCTCGGCCGAGTTGATCGAGCAGGCCGGTCGCCGCGAGGACATCGTTGCGATCACTGCCGCGATGGCGGGTCCGACGGGTCTGGCAGCGTTCGGTGACGCCTATCCCGACCGGATGTTCGATGTCGGCATCGCCGAGCAGCACGCCGTCACCTCGGCGGCGGGGCTGGCACTCGGAGGCCTGCATCCCGTGGTCGCGGTGTATTCGACCTTCCTCAATCGTGCATTCGACCAGCTGTTGATGGATGTCGCCCTGCTGAAGTTGCCGGTCACCCTGGTGTTGGACCGCGCAGGGATTACGGGAAACGACGGGGCCAGCCACAACGGCATGTGGGACATGTCGCTGCTGGGCATCGTGCCCGGCATGAGGGTCGCGGCCCCGCGCGACGCCGCGACTCTGCGCGAAGAACTGGACGAGGCGCTGGCTGTCGATGACGGGCCCACGGCGGTGCGCTTCCCCAAGGGCACCGTCGGTGACGACGTGCCCGCTCTGAGCCGAATCGACGGTGTCGTCGACGTCCTGCGGGACTCCTCCGGCCGAAAGGATGTCCTGCTGGTGTCGATCGGGGCGTTCGCCGGACTCACTCTGGCCGCCGCCGATCGTCTCGAGCAGCAAGGCATTTCTGCGACGGTCGTCGACCCGCGTTGGGTCCTTCCGGTACCGGAATCACTGGTCAAGCTCGCCGAGGACTACAGCATGGTGGTCACGGTCGAGGACAGTGGCCTCCATGGAGGAATCGGTTCCACCGTGTCGGCGGCCCTGCGCTCTGCCGGCGTCGATGTCCCGTGCCGGGATCTGGGCGTTCCGCAACGGTTCCTCGACCACGCCTCCCGTACCCAGGTTCACGCCGAACTGGGGTTGACTGCGCAGGACGTCGCCCGCCAGATCACCGGCTGGGTGGCGAGTCTGGGGAACCAGCCCCCGTCTTCGGCCAACGGGGTGGTTGCGCACGAGAGCGCCGAACACATCGAGAACAGCGGCCGGCAGAGCTGACACACCCGTGAAGAACAGATCCTGCCGAATCGGAGCGATTCGGCCGGATCGGTAGGTAGACCACGTCAGGTCGTCATCTCCTCGAGTTCCATCCCCTTCGTCTCCCGGACCTTCGACCGGACGAAGAAGAACGACAGCAGCGCGAAGAACGCGAACAGGCCGTACAGGAACCACAGGCCCACCGAACGCGTCAGCGGCGGGAACGACAGCGTGACGGTGAAGTTGGCGATCCAGTTCGCCGCCGTGCTGATGCCGAGTGCGTAGGCGCGCATGTTGTTGGGGAACATTTCGCCGAGCATCACCCACATGACCGGGCCCCACGTGGCAGCGAAGAAGATCACGAACAGGTTGGCGCCGATCAGGGCGACCGCCCCCCACGGGCTGGGGAGCACGACGTCGTCGCCGCTGCCCGTCGCCTGGGAGAACGCGATTGCGGCCGTGAGCAGGCTCACGAACATGCCGAGCGAGCCGACCATGAGCAGGATGCGCCTGCCGATCCGGTCGACGAACAGGATGGCGACGAACGTCATGCCCACGTTGATCACCGCTGTGATGACCGAGGTGGTGAACGATTCGTTCTCGGTGAAGCCCACCGACTTCCAGAGGGTCGTCGAGTAGTAGAAGATCGCGTTGATACCCACGAACTGCTGGAAGATGGCCATGAAGATGCCGACCCAGACGATTGGCTGCAGCCCGAACTTCGGGCCGCGAATATCGTCGAACGACGCCGTCGATTCGTGGCGGAGGGTGAGCCGGATCTCGGAGACCCGCTCGTGCGGGTCCAGTTCACCCGTGATGTTCGCGAGGACGTCCGCCGCTTCCTGATCGAGGTGCTTGCCCACCAGATATCGCGGCGACTCGGGAATGAGCAGTGCGAGAAGGCCGTACACCAGCGCCGGCGCAACTCCGACGAGGAACATCCACCGCCACGCCTCGAGATTGAGCCAGAGCTCGTTCGACGCTCCACCGGCCGCGTTCTGCAACACGGCGTCCGACAGCAGCGCGGCGAAGATGCCGAGGGTGATCGCGAGCTGTTGGAGAGAGGCCAGGCCGCCCCGGTAGCGGGCCGGCGCGATCTCCGCGATGTAGGTCGGCGCAATGACGGACGCGATTCCGATTCCCAGGCCGCCGAGAATGCGCCACAGCATCAGGTCGGGGACGCTGAAAGCGAGTCCGGAGCCGATCGACGAGACGACGAACAACACCGAACCCAGCAGCATCACCTTCTTGCGGCCCCACCGGTCTGCGAGGCGGCCCGCAAACCACGCGCCCACAGCGCATCCGAGCAACGCGATTGCCACGGCGAAGCCGGTGAAGAACGAACTCAATTCGAAGTGCCCCTGGATGGAATCGACGGCTCCGTTGATGACTGAGCTGTCGAATCCGAACAGGAAACCCCCGACGGCTGCAGCGACCGTGACCCCGATGACCTTGGCGGTGTGTCTTTCGGATATCTGCGTCATCGCATACCTGCTTTCGGCGAGCGTGGCTGTGGGCCGGCTACGAAATTTCGTGTGGAATCACGCTACGCCCGCGTTGCCTGATCAGGCGGGACTTCACGCACCGGTCTTGTTCGCCGCCTCGCTCAATTGCGGCGTCAGCCTCTCGAGCGCCCAGGGAGTGGCCAGCACGCTGGTCTGGCTGAGTCCCGCGATCACCTTCGTATCCGACAATGTCACCGCGGTTCCCCGGCCGAGGGCGCCGAGATTCGCGTAGGCAGGGTTGGCCGCGACGGTGCTCTCGTCGGCGACGAACGCGACCACGACATCGGCGTCGATATCGGCGATGTTCTCCACCGAGATGTCTGCGAAGAACTTGTCCGGATTCGACTCGGCGAGCTTCGACACACCGGGTGCGACTGTGAATCCGAGCTCGGTGAGCACCTGCACGCGGGGGTCGGAGGGCATGTAGACGTTCACCGTGGCAGCGTCGGTATCGAAGTTCACCACCGACACCGTCTTTCCGGCGAACTCCGGATGTTCGGCAGCGGTCTGCGCGAGCCGGTCGTCGAGGCCGGTGACGAGAGCGTCCGCCTCCGCGGTCTTACCGAGCGCCTGACCGATCAGGGTGGTCTGGTCCTGCCAGCTGGTCTGCCACGGCTTGTCCGGGTAGGCGACGGTGGGGGCGAGTGCGGAAAGTTTTTCGTAGGTGCCCTGGTCGAATCCCTCGTAGGGTGCGAGGACGACATCGGGTGCCAGCGAGGCCACTTGCTCGACGGGAATGGTGGTGGCGGTGTCGAGGAGGGTGGTCCGGCTCGGGTCGTAGCGGTCCTGGAGCCAGGGCATCACTCCGTTCGCCTCGGCGCCGTAGGAGTACTTGGGCATGCCGACGGGGGACTCGCCGAGCGCGTAAACGACGTCCTGGGCGTTCCAGCCCAGGGTAACGATGCGCTCCGGGGCGGCGTCGATCGTGGTGGATCCGAAGGTGTTCTCGATCGTCACCGGGAAGCCGGCACCGCCGCCCTCCGCGCTCGTGCCGCCGTCGCCGGACGAGCAGGCGGCGACCAGCAGCGCGGTGCCGGCCACGGCGAGTGCGGCAGCGATCGGGCGTGGGGATGTGTACACGGCAACGACTCCTTCGACGAGCGAGTAAAAGGTAAGCCTAACCTAGATATCGGGCCGGGGCCGGGTTCTGCGCTCGACTTCGGATCACCGTGATTCGAACTCTGCTTCCGGTTCAGCGGTGGCGTAATGGGGCGCCGTATTCGCGTTTACGCAGGTGAGCGGGGCAGTCCACGGGACCCGACCGGCAGATTCGCGGCGGTCGCGCCGGGTGGTCCGCAGGCGCGACTTCCGGTGGTCGAACAGCAGTTAGCGTCTCTTGTCGTTCAGCACACTGCACAATCGACGGAGGAAACGCATGGCGCTCGCCGGGGATGATGCAGAGGCGGTGGTGGCTCCGACTGCCCTGCACGGCCAGCCCTCTGCGCGCAGATCTCGCGCCGACGAGGCTCGCCGATTCGCCGACCTCTTGCGGCAGCAGATCCACGCGGACTCTTTCGCCGACCGCGCACTGCCTCCGGAATCGGAGTTGGCGCACGAATTCGGGGTGTCTCGGAACGCGGTGCGGGACGGGCTCGCGCTCCTCAAGCAGGAGGGCCTGATCGACCGTGCGCCCCGGGTAGGCACTCACGTGACGCGGCGCAAGTACGACCACGGGCTCGACGCCCTGCTCGGACTGAGGGAGACCTTGAAGGAACACGGTGAGGTGCGCAACGACGTGCGCGTGGCCAGGGAGATCACGCCACCACCGGCCGTGGTGCGCCGATTACAGTTGGCGGCAGGGGAATCCGCGGTCTACATCGAACGTATCCGCTATCTCGGTGACCTCCCGCTCAGTCTCGACCTCACCTATCTGGTGCCCGACATCGGGCGGATCATCCTCGGCCGCGACCTCGAGTGCAACGACGTCTTCACGCTGATCGAGGAGGTCTGTGGGCAACCACTCGGTTCCGCGGATGTGGCGATCGAATCGGTGAATGCGGATGCGCACTCGGCGGCGAACCTACAGACCCCGGACGGGGCCGCGCTCCTGTTGCTCGAGCGTCTCACCCGACTCGTCGACGGACGTCCCGTCGACCTCGAGTACATCCGCATGCGCGGTGATCGAATCACCATGCGCAGCAACCTCATCCGTCGTCCCGAAATTTCGAACTGGGAGCTCACATGACACTTGTCAACGCCCGCGCCGACGTACCGGTCACCATCGACGAGTCACTGTGCATCGAGGGGTGCACGCTGTGCGTCGAAATCTGTCCTCTCGACTCGCTGGCCATCAACCCGGACAACGGCAAGGCCTTCATGCACGTCGACGAATGCTGGTACTGCGGCCCGTGCGCAGCCCGCTGTCCCACCGGCGCCGTCACCGTGAATATGCCGTACCTCCTCCGCTGAGCGAAAGACTTCGAAAACATGTTGCGTCCCTACTTCTCTCTCGTGCTGACCGCTGCGGTCGCACTGCTCGCGACCGGCTGCTCGCTGGAAGACACCACCGCCGGGAGCGACGATGCAGTGCCCGTAGTGATCGGTTACCAATCGAAGACGATCAACACGGTCACCGCCGGAACACTGTTGCGAGCCCAGGGCTACCTCGAACAGCGTCTACAAGAACTGACCGAGGAGACGGGGACGAGGTACGCCGTCGAATGGCAGGACTACGACACCGGCGCGCCGATCACCGCGCAGATGGTGGCCGAGAAGATCGACATCGGCTCGATGGGTGATTATCCCATGCTGATCAACGGCTCACGCACACAGGCGAATCCGCGATCGAAAACCGAGATCGTGTCGGTCACCGGGTACAACCCGGAGGGTGCCCTGAACATGGTGGTCGTCCCTCCGAACTCTCCCGCCACCACGCTCGCCGATCTCGCGGGCCGGAAGGTGTCTGCCAGCGTCGGTTCTGCCGGGCATGGAACCCTCGTCCGTGCGCTCGACCGCGCCGGAATCGACCCGAGCACCGGCGTCGAGGTTCTCAACCAGCAACCGCCGGTCGGATCCTCCGCCCTCGAATCCGGTCAGGTCGAGGCATTGTCACAATTCGTCGCCTGGCCCGGGCTTCTCGTGTTCCAGGACAAGGCGAAATTGCTCTACGACGGCGCCGAGCTGAACACACCCACCCTGCACGGGGTCGTCGTGCGGGAGGCCTACGCGGACGAGCACCCCGAAGTCGTCGATGCGTTCCTCCGTGCACAACTCGACGCCACGCACTTCATCCGGACCGAGCCACTCGAGGCTGCACGCATCGTCGCCGAAGACAGCGGACTGCCGCAGGAGGTGGTCTACCTGTACAACGGGCCCGGTGGCACGACGTTCGACACCACGCTCCGACCCGAACTGGTCGAAGCGCTGAAGGCAGACGTCCCGTATCTGAAATCGATCGGTGACTTCGCGGATCTCGACGTCGAGGGGTTCGTCGACGACGTGCCTCTGCGCGCGGCATTCGATGCCGAGGGGCAGAACTACGATGCCACTGTCACGACGCCCGGCAGCCCCACAGCGGTGACCGGCAACGATCCTGTGTGCGGCACACCTGCAACCGATCCGGCTCTGGCCGGGGAAGTCTGGTTCGCAGATGCGACGCAGACCCAGCCTGCGGCGAGCCCGACCTGCCTGCTCCGGGCGGTCAAACAGGCACGCGCCGAGGGTCGTGACGTCCGCAGCGCGTACGTTCCCGATGCCGAACTGGGCACCCGCTGGTTCGCGGACAAGGCGGTGTGGGTGCGCGACGGTGACACCTTCCTGCCCTTCACCACCGACGCCGCCGCCGGCCGCTACCTGCGCGCCCACCCGGCGGGAACAGTCGTCACGTACGACCGCGCTGTGGAGGAGGTTCGGCAGTGACCACCCTGCAGCCGTCGATCGTATCGATCGAATCCGAGGCCGCGGTACTGCAGCCCGATCCGGCACCGCTGCCCGCGTGGGCATCCTCGTGGCGATCCCGCCTTCTGCGCATCACGTCCGTCGTCGCCGCCATCGCAGCGTGGCAGCTGCTGACGGCCAACGACGTGCGGTTGTGGTTGCGATTCGACACCCTTCCCACCGTCACCGACGTCGTGTCCGCGTTCGGCACCCAGCTGCGCAACGACCTCTTCTACCTCGACCTGGGCCAGTCCCTGATCCGCATCCTCAGCGGGTTCGGACTCGCCACCGTGATCGGTGTGGCCGCCGGGATCGCGCTCGGCAGGTCGACGCTGTTCGCCGACGTCCTCGGACCGTTGACCGAACTGGCCCGGCCCATTCCGGCGATCGCCGTGGTTCCCGTTGCGATCCTGTTGTTTCCGAGCGACGAGGCCGGGATCGTCTTCATCACCTTCGTGGCCGCATTCTTTCCGATCATGGTCAGCACCCGGCACGCGGTCCGGGCGTTGCCCACGCTGTGGGAAGACTCGGTGCGCACCCTCGGGGGTGGGCGCTGGGATGTGCTGGCCCGGGTGGTGCTTCCGGGGATCCTGCCCGGAGTGTTCGGTGGCTTGTCGGTCGGGATCGGTGTCGCGTGGATCTGCGTCATCTCCGCGGAAATGATCTCCGGCCGCCTCGGCGTCGGCTACCGCACCTGGCAGGCCTACACGATCGTCGACTATCCCGGTGTATTCGTCGGCATGATCACCATCGGCATCCTGGGCTTCGCCACATCGGCGGCGGTGGAGTTGCTCGGCAGGCGTGTCACCCGCTGGCTGCCCCGAGGGGAGCGCGCATGACCGCCACCACGCTCGCGACCGGAATGTCACTCATACTCGACGACGTCACACTGTCGTACACCGGAGCCCCGGTCATCCGCTCGCTGTCGCTGACCGTGGTGCCGGGTGAGATCCTCGTCCTCACGGGGCCGTCCGGCTGCGGTAAATCGACAGTGCTCCGGGCTCTGGCCGGGTTGCTGCCACCCGCCGCCGGCCGGGTGGTCGCGGACGGTGAGTCGGTGGTGTCGACGTCCCGGGACAGGGCCGTGGTGTTTCAGGACAACGCTCTGCTGCCGTGGCGCAGCGTGCGCTCGAACATCGAACTTGCCCTGGCGCTTCGCGGTGAGCCGAGGAAGGGCCGCCGGGCCACTGCCGACCGCTGGATCGACGAAGTCGGTCTCACCGGGTTCGGAGACTTCCTCCCGAAGAACCTCTCCGGCGGCATGCGACAACGTGTGCAGTTGGCGCGTGGTCTCGCCGGCGCACCCCGCGCCGTGATGATGGACGAGCCGTTCGGCGCTCTCGACACGCAGACCCGCGGGGTGATGCAGCGGCTTCTCGTAGACACCTGGAGCACCCACCCCACGACGGTGGTCTTCGTGACCCACGACGTGGACGAGGCGGTCCTGCTCGGAGACCGGGTGGCGGTCCTGGGCGGAGCGGGCAGACCACTGCGGGCGCTCGTGGACATTCCCCACCCGCGCAGGCGGGAGTTCCTCGGCCACGCCGAAACCCGAGCCGCACGCGGCGAGGTACTGGCGGCGCTGGAACAGACCGATGACGCCCCGACGACGAACGATCCGGAGAACCGATGAACATCCCCGACCTTGCCGAGACCGTGCGTCTCGACTGCGATGTACTGGTCATCGGCGGTGGCACTGCCGGCACGATGGCTGCCCTGACAGCAGCCGAGAACGGCGCGAACGTCCTGCTGCTGGAAAAGGCACACGTGCGGCACTCAGGGGCCCTCGCCATGGGCATGGACGGCGTCAACAACGCGGTCATTCCCGGCAAGGCCGAACCCGAGGACTACGTCGCGGAGATCACCCGGGCCAACGACGGAATCGTCAATCAGCGCACGGTCTATCAAACCGCAACCCGCGGCTTCGCCATGGTGCAGCGCCTCGAGAAGTACGGAGTGAAGTTCGAGAAGGACGAGTACGGGGAGTACGCGGTGCGGCGCGTGCATCGCTCCGGTTCCTATGTGCTGCCGATGCCCGAGGGTAAGGACGTGAAAAAGGCTCTGTACCGGGTGCTGCGGCAGCGGAAGATGCGGGAGAAGATCCGCATCGAGAACCGGTTGATGCCCGTTCGCGTCCTCACGGAGAACGGCCGGGCCGTCGGGGCCGCTGCGCTGAACACCCGCACGGGGGAGTTCGTGGCAGTCGGCGCGAAAGCGGTGATCCTGGCGACCGGTCCCTGCGGCCGACTGGGATTACCGGCCTCCGGATACCTGTACGGCACCTACGAGAATCCGACGAACGCCGGCGACGGCTACTCGATGGCCTACCACGCCGGCGCAGAACTCAGTGGCATCGAGTGCTTCCAGATCAATCCGCTCATCAAGGACTACAACGGGCCTGCCTGCGCCTACGTCGCCAACCCGTTCGGCGGTTATCAGGTCAACGCGCACGGTGAACGGTTCGTCGATTCCGACTACTGGTCGGGGCAGATGATGAGCGAGGTCAAGAGCGAGATCGAGTCGGCCCGTGGACCCATTTATCTCAAGGTGAGCCACCTTCCCGGGGAAACGCTCGACACCCTGGAATCGATCCTCCACACCACCGAGCGTCCCACCCGCGGCACCTTCCACGCGGGCCGCGGTCACGACTACCGCAGTCACGACATCGAGATGCACATTTCCGAGATCGGACTCTGCAGCGGGCATTCCGCGTCCGGAGTGTGGGTGGACGAGCACGGCGCCACCACCGTTCCCGGGTTGTACGCCGCAGGCGACCTCGCCTGCGTTCCGCACAATTACATGATCGGCGCGTTCGTCTACGGCGACCTCGCCGGGGCACACGCGACCGGCACGCTGCCCGGAATCCCAGCGCCCACCCTGCTGCCCGAAGACCAGTTGAAGGAGGCGCACGAGCTGATCTACCGGCCGCTGCGCAACCCCGACGGGCCCCCGCAGCCGCAGGTGGAATACAAGTTGCGCCGATTCGTCAACGATTACGTCGCGCCGCCGAAGACGGCCACCAAGCTGTCCATTGCCGTGGAAACTTTCGAACGGATGGAGCGCGAGATCGCCGAGATGGGCGCCACCACCCCGCACGAGTTGATGCGCTGCGCGGAGGTCACGTTCATCCGTGACTGCGCCGAGATGGCCTCCCGCAGTTCCCTCACCAGAACCGAGAGCCGCTGGGGGCTCTACCATGAGCGCGCCGACCTACCGGAGTCGAGCGACGAGGAATGGGGGTATCACCTGAACTTGCGTCGCGGGGCGGACGGGGAGATGGAATTCTTCAAGAGGCCGGTCGCACCGTACTTCGTTTCGGTTCCGGGCCTCGATTCCCTTCCGCCGCAGGACCAGACGGTGATCGCGGTGACTCAGCCGCCGCTGGTCGGAGGACGCGCGCCGGTCGAGGAGCGTTCACGTATCGCCGCGCCGGTCCGGCAGGAACCGTCGTCGCCCGCCCTCGTCGCGCTGCTCGGCCTCGATGCACCCAGCATCGACGAGCTGGAGCCGTACCTCCGAAATAACGACCCCCAGGTCCGGGTGACCGCACTGTCCGTGCTGACCGAGGGAACGCCCGACGGCTTCACGGGAGCACTCTTCGCGGCGCTCGCCGACGAAGCCGTCACCGTTCGCCGCGCCGCCGCCGAAGGGTTGCGCGAACTGGTCGAGGTGCTCACCTCTGCCGCTGGGCTGGAGGCGCATCTGGAGTCGGGTGACGCCGTGGTCCGGGCCGCGGTGATCGACGTGCTGCGCGCACTGCACGCGGGGTCGGCGGAGCAGTTCCTGACGGCGCTGTCCGACTCCGATCACCACGTTCGGATCGAAGCGGTGCGAGGCCTGGTGTCGCTGGACAAGTGGGAGTCGGTGGCGTCGGGGGCACACGACGAGAACCGGGAAGTGCGGATCACCGTGGCGCACGGGCTCGCCACCATCGGTCTCGGTGGACTCGACGCAGTGCGAGAGTTGGCCGGTGACCGCGACCCGCTGGTGCGTGCAGCGGCACTGACGGCATTCGCCGGATTGGGGTGCCGCGACGACGATGTCGCCCTCGTCGTCACGGCACTGCGCGAATCCGCCTGGCAGATACGGCAGGGGGCAGCACGCGGACTGGCCGGAGCGGACCCGGGCATTGCCGTGCCCGCTCTCGCGGAAACATTGGAGGATCCGCACCTCGATGTGCGGAAGGCAGCCGTGCTCTCACTCGGACGGTGGGCCGGCGATCGGACTGCGGCTCAGGCTTTGACCGAGGCCCTGGGCGACACCGATGCCGACGTACGGGCCTACGCCCGGCAGGCGTTGAGCGCGGCGGACAGCGTCCCGGTCGCCTGACACAGGTAGGGGCGAAGGACGCCGTGGTGTCCTTCGCCCCCACCAGGAAATCAGACGCTTGCGACGCCCGGCGCCAGGAACCGCTTCCCGTTGACTGCCTCGGAGGTGCCGGTGCGGTCCAGGTACGGCGTGATGCCACCGTTCCAGAAACCGAACCCGCCGCCCAGGATCAGGCAGAGGTCGATGTCCTCGGCCGCGGCGACGACACCCTCGTCGAGCATGATCTGGATCTCTTCGGCGAACGCGCGACGAGTGCGCTCGAGAACCTCTTCGGACGTGGACGCCTTGTCGCCCTGCTTCCACAATTCGGCGACCTCGGGGTCGACGACCTGCTTGCCGTCGGCGCCGTAGCTCCACACCGCGGGCTTCTTGGCCTCGACCAAGGCCTCGAGCCCGGGGGAGTTGTGGAACCGCTCGGGGTACGCCTCGGCGAGCGTCTCGCCGGTGTGCAGCGCGACCGCCGGTCCGACGAGTGCGAGCAGCGTGAAGGGCGTCATCGGCATGCCCAGTTCGGCGATGGCGTTGTCGGCCACCTCGAACGGGGTGCCCTCGTCCACCGCGTTCATCACCTCACCGAGGGTGCGGATCAGAAGCCGGTTGAAGACGAAGCCGGGCAGGTCGGCGGAACCGACGGCCGACTTCTTCAGCGCCTTCGCGGTCGCGAATGCCGTTGCCAGAGTGGCGTCGTCGGTCTTCTCACCCTTGATCACCTCGAGAAGCGGGAGGATCGCAACAGGATTGAAGAAGTGGAAGCCGACGACCCGCTCGGGATGCTTCAGGTCCGCGGCCATCTTGGTGATCGACAGCGAAGACGTGTTGGTCGCCAGGATCGTCTCGGGAGCGATGTACTCCTCGAGTTCCGCGAAGATCTTCTTCTTCAGATCGAGATTTTCGAACACGGCCTCGATCACGAAGTCGGTCTTCGCGAAGGCGGACTTGTCCAGCGATCCCGATACCAGGCCCTTGAGGCGGTTCGCGGCGTCGGGAGACAGCCGCCCCTTGCCCTGGAGCTTGTCGATCTCACCGTGGACGTAGCCGACACCCTTGTCGATGCGCTCCTGGTCGATGTCGGTGAGGATCACCGGAACCTTCAGCTGCCGCACGAACAGCATGGCGAGCTGGCTGGCCATCAGGCCGGCACCGACGATGCCGACGCCGGTGACCTTGCGTGCGAGGGACTTGTCCGGCGCACCCGCGGGACGCTTCGCCCGCTTGTTCACCAGGTCGAATGCGTACAGCCCGGCGCGGAGCTCGTCCGCCAGCAGAAGGTCGGCGAGAGCTTCGTCTTCGGCGGCGAAACCCTTGTCCAGCGACGCCGGATCGGTGAGGTCGGTGTTGCGAGCCAATTCCAGCAGCTCGACGGCCTTGACCGGTCCGGGAGCGTTGTTCTTCGTCTTGCCTTCGACGATGGCCTTCGCGCGCGAGATTGCCTCGTCCCAGCCCTGACCCCGATCGATCTCGGGACGGGACGGAGTGATCTCACCCGCGAGAACCTGTGCCGCCCAGGCGAAGGACTGCTCGAGGAAGTCGGCCGAACCGAACACGGCATCGACGACACCGAGCTCGAGAGCCTTCTTCGGGTTGAGAGTTTTGTTCTGGTTCAGCGCATTCTCGACGACGACGGTCACCGCGTTCGAGGGCCCGATCAGGTTGGGCAGCAACTGCGTTCCACCCCAGCCGGGGACCAGACCGAGGAACGTCTCGGGCAGACCCAGCGCGCCGGCGCTCTCGGATGCCGTGCGGTAGTGGCTGTGCAGCGCGACCTCGAGACCGCCGCCGAGCGCGACCCCGTTGACGAAGGCGAAAGTCGGCACGGAGGACTCACGCAGGCGACGGAACACCCTGTGACCCAACCGGCCGAGCTCGAGCGCCTGCTCGCGGTCGGTAATGCTCGGGACGCCCTTGAGGTCGGCGCCGGCAGCGAAGATGAACGGCTTGCCGGTGATCGCGACCGCAACCGGGTTCGCCGCGAAGGCCTCGTCCAGGGCTGCGTCGAGGGCAGCGAGGCCGCCCGGGCCGAACGACGACGGCTTGGTGTGGTCGAAACCGTTGTCGAGCGTGATCAGGGCGACCGGACCCTCGATGCCCGGGACTGCCACGATCTTGGTGTACGCGTTCGTCACGACCTCGTCGGCGAATGCTGTGGTGATAGAAGTCATTTACTTCGCTCCGTCGAAAATCGGGTTCTCCCAGATCACCGTTCCACCCATGCCCAGACCGATGCACATCGTGGTCAGGCCGTAGCGGACGTCGGGACGCTGGGCGAACTGGCGGGAAAGCTGAGTCATCAGGCGCACGCCGGAGGACGCGAGCGGGTGACCGCAGGCGATGGCGCCACCCCACTGGTTGACCCGCGGATCGTCGTCGGCGATGCCGTAGTGCTCGAGGAATGCGAGCACCTGCACGGCAAATGCCTCGTTGATCTCGAACAGGCCGATGTCCTCGATCTTCAGACCGGTACGGGCGAGCAGCTTCTCAGTGGCAGGGACGGGGCCGATGCCCATCACGGCGGGGTCGACACCCTGAAACGCGAATCCGACCATGCGCATGCCGATCGGCAGTCCGAGCTCGTGTGCCGTGTCCTCACCCGCGAGGATCGCCGCCGTGGCGCCGTCGTTGAGACCGGCGGCGTTGCCGGCGGTGATGCGGCCCGCCGGACGGAACGGAGTCTTCAGCTTGGCGAGGTCTTCGATCGTGGTGCCTGGGCGCGGCGGCTCGTCCTCGGTGGCGAGTCCCCACCCCGCGGCGGAGCGGGTGGCCACCGGAACGAGGGTGTCGGCGATGAAGCCGGCCTTCTTGGCGGCGTCGTACTTGTTCTGGCTGGCGACGGCGTACGCGTCGGTGCGGTCCTTGGTGATGCTGGGGAACCGGTCGTGCAGGTTCTCGGCGGTGTTGCCCATCACCAGGGCACTGGGGTCGACGAGGCGGTCGGCGAGGAATCGCGGGTTCGGGTCGGCGCCCTCACCCATCGGGTGGTGACCCATGTGCTCGACGCCTCCGGCGATCACCACGTCGTACTGGCCGAAACCGATGCCGGACGCGGTGGTGGTGACCGACGTCATGGCGCCGGCGCACATTCGGTCGATCGCGAAACCGGGAACCGTTTCGGGCAGGCCGGCGAGGATGCCTGCGGTGCGGCCGATGGTCAGACCCTGATCACCGGTCTGCGTGGTCGCGGCGATGGCGACCTCGTCGATCCGCGCGGGATCGAGCTGCGGATTGCGGCGGAGTAGTTCACGAATGGTTTTGACGACGAGGTCGTCTGCCCGGGTCTCGGCGTACATGCCCTTGGGACCGGCCTTGCCGAACGGGGTCCGGATCCCGTCGACGAACACGACGTTGCGTTGCGATGTGGTGGATGGAGCCACGCGAATTCCTCCTGATGGAGCAGTCTGGTGCCGGATCACGGCCAAGCGTCCGGCCTCGGGCACAGACTACCCCTATCGTTACTCGCGGGTAACTTAATGGGTGCTTCATCAGGATTTTGCCCGTAGAACCAGGCGATCGTGCCGGTCAGGCGCTGGGCGGCTCGTCGCCGGGGGTCGCCGACAGTGCCGCGCCGAGCACCGGCACCGTCAACTCCCGCTGCCACGGACGCGCGCCACCCGCTGCGAGGATGCGGTCGACGGCTGCACCGACGTCCCCGTCCACGGGCGGCGTCCAGTCCCAGCACAGTCGGCGCACGAGATCCGGGGTCAGCAAATTCTCGACCGGAACCGACACCTCCTCACCGAGAGTGGCCAGCGCAGCACGAGCCGCCGTCAGCCGGTCGGCAGCTGCCGGGTCGTGCCGCGCCCACCGGCTCGGCGGAGGTGGTCCCGTGAAGGGCTGAGTCTTGGGTGGCAACTCGGCGTCCGGCAACGCCCGCGCCTCCTCCAGCGCCGCCAACCAGATTCGCGTGTGCCGCCGCTGACGCGGGCCGCCGAACACCGGAAGGGCGCGCAGAGTGTCGATGCTCCGCGGACTCTTCACCGACGCCTCGATGATCGCGGAGTCGGGCAGCACCCGGCTGGGGGAGACGTCACGAGTGCGGGCAAGGTCCTCCCTCGCCTGCCAGAGGGAGCGCGCCGCGGCGAGCTGGCGTTGCGTCTTCAACGTCGTGATGTGTGAGGTTCGACGCCAGCGGTCGGGCTTGGGCTTCGGCGGACCGGCCAGCCGGATGTGCTCGAACTCCTGCGCCGCCCACTCGGTCTTACCCTGCTTCTCGAGTTCCGCGGCCATGACCTCGCGCAACTCGATGAGAACCTCCACGTCGAGTGCGGCGTAATTCAGCCACGAGTTGGGAAGAGGCCGCTTCGACCAATCCGCGGCACCGTGCCCCTTTCTCAGCTCGAGGCCCAAGGTCCGCTCCACGATGGCGGCAAGTCCCACCCGCTCGAAGCCCGCGAGACGACCGGCGAGTTCGGTGTCGAACAAGGCCGCCGGTGCCAGCCCCAGCTCGGCCAGCCCCGGCAGATCCTGATCAGCGGAATGCAGAATCCACTCCAGCGGATTGATCGCCTCCGCGAGCGGTGCGAGGTCGGCCGCCGTCGGAATCGGATCGAGCAGCACCGTCCCCGCGCCTTCCCGGCGCAGCTGCACCAGATACGCCCGAGCCGAATACCGGAAACCGGAAGCACGTTCGGCGTCCACAGCCAAAGGCCCGGTGCCCTCACCCAAGGCGGCAGCCGCCTTCGCCACGCCCTCCGCCGTGGTCACCACCTGCGGCACCCCATCGCGTGGGGCAAGAAGCGGCACCACCTGCCGGGCGGTCTGCTCGTCGGCAACAGTGGACGAGGTCTCGTCGGTGACAGTGGACGAGGTCTCGTCGGTGACAGTGGACGAGGTCTCGTCGGTGACTTCGGACATGAGACCTGACTCTACGTCGCCGCCCGATTCCCGCAGCGATTCGGCGGTGTCAGGCACGGGTGGCCGCGGCCTTGGCGAGTTCGTCCAGAGCGTCGGGGAAGGCGTCGGCAAGGTCCCAGAGCTGTGGAGCGAGCTCCGGGCAACTCATCAAGCCGATGTCGAGTTGCCCGTTCAGGGACATCACCGTCACATTGAGGCCGGCCCCGTGGAAAATCGGTCCCATCGGATACATCGCCTTGATCAGGGCGCCCAGGAAGTAGAGCGGATCTGTTGGTCCCGGCACGTTCGAGATCACCAGGTTGTGCACGACGGGATGGCGTTCGGCGAGTCCGAGTGTCGAGTACAGGCGCATGGCGGCTCCGAATACCGACTGCCCGATGAACTGGGACCAGTCCTGCAGGAGGGTCGCGCCCAACGTCTCGTTGTGCTCTTTCGACGTGGAGTTGTGTTCGGCGATGGCGAGCAGTCGTTCCACCGGATCCTCGATATCGCTGCCCAGTTCGGTGAACATCCCGCTCACCTGATTGGTTCCGGGCCGGTCCGACTTGCCGCGCACCGACACCGGCACGATGGCGACGAGCGACTTGTCGGGTAGTTCCCGACGCATATCGAGGTAGGTCCGCAGTGCCCCCGAGCAGAGGGCGAGGACCACGTCGTTCACCTTGACCCCGAAGGCGTTCTTCACCTGTTTGACGAGGTCGAAATCGAGCTGGGTGAAGGCAATGGTGCGGTGGCTGGTCAGCGTGCCGTTGAGCGAAGTTCGGGGCGCGGTGAACGGCGCGGGCATTGCGTCGCCACGCCGTGCACGGTCGATCCAGCGGGGGAGCAGGCCGACGCTCCGGGGAATGATCTGCAACAGCTTCACCGGCCGTGACGCGACGGACAGCAATCCACCGACGGCGATCTCGAGTGAGCTGGCGTCGCCGGCGCCCTGGGCGGAGTCTGTGGGATCGGGCCTCGGCGAATCTGGTTCGAGGCCGCACAGCTGGGCGATCATGCTCGCGCCGGTAACTCCGTCGACTCCTGCGTGATGCATCTTGGACATGACCGCGACGGACCCGTCCTCCAAGCCCTCGATGACCCACATCTCCCACAGTGGTCGTGCGCGATCGAGCGGCTGCCCCGCGATGTTTCCGCACAATTCGGCAAGCTCCTCCCGTCCGCCGGGGGCCGGAACGGCCACCCGGTGGCAGTGCCGGTCGATGTCGAAATCGGCGTCGTCGACCCAGACGGGGTGATCCAGATTGAAGCGGGAATCCTGCAGCTTCCGCCGGAACGACGGGATGGCTTCGGTCCGGATGCCGAGTTCCTCCTTCAACCGGCCGTAGCTGTAGCCGCCGGGGACCGTCGACGTATCGAGCACGATGAGCCCGCAGACGTGGAGGAGCTGCGTCGAGGTTTCGAGGTACAGGAAGGAGGCATCGAGCCCGCTGAGTCGCTGCATCTTCAAATAGTAGAACACGTTCTAGTAATTGGTCCATGGAAAGGAGAGAATGCGAGATGGGCGGCCTCCGGGGCGTGAAGGAGGTGCGCAGTCATCTGTTCAGCTCGGTGCTCGGTCGCACCTGGCGTCGATCTATAGAACATGTTCTACGATGTCGGGATGACTCGAGGCTTCGTTCTCCGGCACGGCGTGGGGGCGGCGCTCGCCGCCAATGCGCTGCGTCCCCTGCCCGGCGCACCGACGTCGGTCTTCGCCTTCTTTTCCGGATGGCTGACAACCGAATTGGCGCCGCACCTCCTCGCGGCGACTGCTGCGGACACGGCCGTCCACGTCGCGCGACACGGAATTCGTTCCCGCACCGACCGCATCGGGGTCGCACTCGCAATCGCCTCGATGAGCGGACTGGCCGCCGCGATCGCCACCGGCCGTGGAGCAGGTGAGGAAGCCGAAAGCGCGCTGGTCGAGGCGCTCGGCGAAAACTACACCGATCGCGACGACGCCATCGAACGTTCGGGACGGCCGGTATGGCGTCAGCTGCTCAATCCGTTCCGGATGGCCAACGAAGACGTCACGCGCATCCGCAACCTCGCGTACGGCCCGGGCGGTCGTCGTGCGCAACTTGACATCTACCACCACAAGGACCGCCCGGCGAGCAGCCCGATCCTGCTGCAGATCCACGGCGGCGGGTGGGTCATCGGCAACAAGGACCAGCAGGGTCTGCCGCTGATGTTCGAGATGGCGTCGCGCGGATGGGTGTGCGTGGCGGTGAACTATCCGCTCTCGCCGCGGGCCAAGTGGCCCGAACACCTCGTCGCGATCAAGCAGGCGCTGGCCTGGATGAGGAAGAATATCGAGAACTACGGCGGCAACCCCGACTTCATCTCTGTCACGGGTGGGTCCGCAGGCGGTCACCTGGCTGCCATGGTGGGTCTCACCGCCAACGACCCGCGGTTTCAGCCCGGTTTCGAGGACGCCGACACTTCCGTACACGCGTGCGTCCCGTATTACGGCGTCTACGACATCGCCGGTGACTCGGGAATCAGGGCCGTCCTTCAGCGTGTCCATTCCGGACTGATGCCGTTGATCCTCGGCAGGCACGCCACCTTCCCAGACGACTACCGGGCCGCGTCACCCTTGGCACAGGTGCGGGCCGACGCTCCGCCGTTCTTCGTCATACACGGCGCGAGCGACTCCCTGGTGCCGGTCGCGGAGGCACGGTTCTTCGTCGACGAGTTACGCAAGGTGTCCCGCAATCCAGTCGCCTACGCCGAACTGCGGGGAGCCCAGCACGCCTTCGACGTCTTCCCGTCGATTCGCAGCATTTCGGTGACCCAGGCGGTCGGGCGATTCCTGGAATGGTCGCGCAGCGCCACCACCGACGTTCCGGCGGCTGAGGAACCGGCGTAGCGGCTAATCGCCGTTCTGGGTCTTGATCTGCGCGACACCGGCCGGTGGCAGGCCCGCGGCGTAAGCCAGCACCTCGCAGAACGCCTCGACGTGGGCCGCCAGTTCGACGGACGTCGCGGTCCACGACGCGCGGAGTTCCAATTGGTGTGCGTGTGGTGGTCCGGCGATGTCGCCATAGCGGACGGACGTGGTGGCGGTGACCGTGCCACCGAGCGCAGTGAGTGGTTCCGACCGCGACTCGAGGGCATCGACGAGCCAGCTCCACGCGACCTCGGGAAGCAGCGGGTCCGCCGCGACAGCGGCATCGAGGTCGGCCTGGATGTAGGCGACCAGCCGCATCGTGCCGTTCCAGGCCTCGTCGCCCTCCGGGTCGTAGAGGAGGATCAGCCGGCCGAACGCGTCGCCCTCGCTCTGTTCGGCAACGACACCGGTGTCCTCGTGCACGACTTCCGCGCCGACGGCGTAGCTGAACGGCGCCAGTCGCTGAGGGGGCCGGATGGGGCCCAGCTCGATGTCCGCACGAACCTGCGCGGAGTTCATCGCGTCGACGGCGGCGCGGAACTCGGCGGGTTCGGCGCGCGATCCCGAAGTCGTCACAGCTCGGGACGTTAGACCCGGACGTTCGCATCTCGTCGGAGGCGCGCCGAGCAGGGCCGATCGGCGACGGCGCGAGGACATGGCAGCATGAGAGCTGCCGAAATACGAGCCGGCAGAGAGCGTGAGGACCGATGAGCGGGTTGGAAAGCACGAATGCAGGCATGGCCGAGCGGGCCACGTTCACCTCGAGGAGGGTGCTTCCCGACGCACCGTTCCTCGCGGCCGCGAACGGTCGCACGCCGAGCCACCGTCCCGTCTGGTTCATGCGGCAGGCGGGGCGCTCGCTGCCCGAGTACCGCAAGATCAGGGCGGGCATCGGAATGCTCGAGTCGTGCTTCGACCCTGCGCTGGTCAGTGAGATCACCATGCAGCCGGTGCGCCGCCACGGTGTCGATGCCGCGATTCTCTTCTCCGACATCGTCGTGCCGCTCAAAGCGGCCGGTATCGACCTGGACATCGTGGCGGGGACGGGGCCCGTGGTAGCCAACCCGGTTCGATCGATCGGGGACGTGGCAGCTCTGCCACGGCTCGTCCCCGAGGAGGTGGGCGCGGTGGCCGAGGCAGTCCGGCTGCTCACGGTCGAACTCGGCACGACCCCGTTGATCGGCTTCGCGGGTGCCCCCTTCACTCTCGCGTCGTATCTGGTCGAGGGCGGCCCCAGCCGCAACCACGAGCGCACCAAGGCGCTCATGCACTCCGACCCGAAGACGTGGCACGCACTACTGAGCACCCTGGCCGACACCACGATCACGTTCCTGCAGGCCCAGTTGCGCGCCGGGGTGGACGCGGTCCAGCTGTTCGACTCGTGGGCGGGCGCACTGTCACTGGCGGAGTACCGCGAGTTCGTCCTGCCCCACTCGGAACGAGTGTTCGCCGCGATTCAGAGCGCCGGAGTTCCGCGAATCCACTTCGGTGTGGGTACCGGCGAACTGCTCGGTGCGATGGGGGAAGCGGGTGCCGACGTGGTAGGCGTCGACTGGCGGATTCCCCTGGACGTCGCGGCCCGTCGCGTCGGCCCGGGTAAGGCGCTGCAGGGCAACCTGGATCCTTCCGTGCTGTTCGCCGGACCGGCGGCCGTCGAGAAGCAGGTCCGCCGGATCGTGGCGGAGGCCGATGCTGCGATGGCATCCGGGACGACCGGTCACATCTTCAACCTCGGTCACGGCGTTCTGCCCGACACCGACCCGGGAGTCCTCACCGCCGTCGTCGAGTTGGTGCACTCGCTGTGACGGTGTCGTCGCCGAATGTGCTCGTGGTCGGCGGCGGCATCTCCGGCCTGGTCGCGGCGTACCGCCTGCGTCAGCAATTGGGCGACGGAGCGCGCATCACCCTCGCGGAGGGTGCCGGGCGACTCGGCGGCAAGCTGCGCACGGACTTACTGGCGGGGGAGCCCCTCGATCTGGGGGCGGAGGCCTTCATCGCACGACGCCCTGAGGTGCCTGCGCTACTGACCGAATTGGGCCTGACCGAGCAACTTGTGCATCCGGCGGGCCTGCGTCCGCTCATCTGGTCCCAGGATTCGCTGCACCCGTTGCCGCAGAACACGCTGATGGGCATCCCCGCCCGGCCCGAAGATCTCGCCGGACTGGTCGACCACGGGACACTCGCCCGGATCGGAGAGGAGTCGGAGCTGCCCCTGCGCTGGGTTCCCGGCTCCGACGTCGCGGTGGGTTCGCTGGTGGGCGAGCGGTTCGGGGAGCAGGTCGTGTGGCGCTCGGTCGATCCGCTGCTCGGAGGCGTGTATTCGGGTCTTGCGGACACGATCGGAGTGCGGGCCGCCCTGCCCACCCTTGCCGCCGCCCTCGATCGCGGAGCGGCAAGCCTGTCTGCCGCCGTGGCGGCGGCGCTTCCTCCGCCCTCCGCCGGGCCGGTCTTCGGGGCATTGCGCGACGGCTACGGCGTTCTCCTCGACGCGCTCGCAGCCGCCGCACACGCGCACGTCGTCCACGAACAGATACGGACCATCACCCGCGAGTCCGGCGGCTGGTCGGCCGATCCGGTCGGCCTCGTGGACGGCATCGTCCTCGCCGTACCCGCACCGCAACTCGCGGACCTGCTCGCCGCGATCGCGCCTGGTGCGGCTGCGGCCGCCGGGCGCATTCCCCTCGCCTCCTCTGCTGTTGTGGCGTTGGCTCTTCCCGCCGCGGCGGACCTACCGCAGAACTCGGGAATCCTCGTCGCAGCCGACGCGTCGCTCGCGGCCAAGGCCTTCACGCTGTCCAGCCGGAAATGGCCCCATCTCGCCGGTCGGGACGTGGCAGTGGTCCGCGCGTCGTTCGGCAGGTTCGGTGACGCCGGCATCGTCGATGCGCCCGACGCGGATCTCGTCGCGGCGGCGCGACGCGACCTCGGTACGGTCACCGGAGTAACGGACGAACCGGTGGCGGCGCGGGTCCAGCGGTGGTACGGCGGATTGCCGCAGTACGGCCCCGGGCACCTCGACCGGGTGGCCGAGATCGAGCGCGACATCGCAGGTCTGGACGGTGTCGAGGTGTCCGGCGCGTTGCTCCACGGGGTGGGTGTTCCCGCCTGTGTCGCCTCTGCGACGACGGCGGCTACACGCCTCGCCGAGCGAGTGGCACGATAGACCCATGGCACGCCTCGACTTCGACGCATTGAACTCTGAAATCCGCTACCTGATGTTCTCCGTGTTCCAGGTGGAACCCGGTGTCCTCGGGGACGACCGGGAAGCTGTGATCAAGGAGGCTCGGATCTTCTTCGAGGCTCAGGCGGAGAAGGGGGTCGTCGTCCGCGGACTCTACGACGTGGCCGGTCTTCGCGCCGATGCGGACTTCATGATCTGGACCCATTCGCCGAGCATCGAGGCGCTGCAGGCCACGTACTCCGACTTCCGGCGCACCACCGCGCTCGGGCGGGCGAGCGCACCCGTGTGGAGCAATGTGGCCTGCCACCGCCCTGCCGAGTTCAACAAGAGCCACATCCCCGCCTTCCTTGCGGGGGAGGACCCGGGCAACTACATCTGCGTGTACCCGTTCGTGCGGTCCTACGAGTGGTACCTCCTGCCGGACGAGGAGCGCCGCAAGATGCTCGCCGACCACGGCATGGCCGCCCGCGCCTACAAGGACGTCCGCGCCAACACCGTGCCCTCGTTCGCGTTGGGGGACTACGAGTGGATCCTCGCGTTCGAGGCGCCCGAGCTGTACCGCATCGTCGATCTCATGCGCGATCTCCGGGCCACCGAGGCACGCCTGCACGTCCGGGAGGAAGTACCGTTCTTCACCGGTCCCCGGGTGGATGTGGAGAAGCTCGTCACGGCTCTTCCGTGATCCACCGCACCATCCATGAGTGACGTCGACGAGGCGGACCGCGGGGTCCGCTA
This sequence comes from Rhodococcus sp. IEGM 27, assembly GCF_033142305.1. NCBI lineage: Bacteria > Bacillati > Actinomycetota > Actinomycetes > Mycobacteriales > Nocardiaceae > Rhodococcus > Rhodococcus sp. IEGM 27. The sequence goes on from NZ_JAWLSG010000002.1 coordinate 457,140, forward strand.
CCAGCACATGTCCCATTGGGGGATGTTCGAGGCCGAGGTGTCGGACGGCGAGGTCGTCGCGGTTCACCCGTATTCGGGTGACTCGGACCCGTCGCCGGCGCTGGGCAACATCGCCGGTTCGGTTCGCAACAAGGCGCGCATCACCGGCCCTGCCGTGCGGCGCGGCTGGCTCGAGAACGGACCCGGCCCCAGCAGTGCCCGCGGCTCGGACGAGTTCGTGTCCGTCGACTGGGAAGAGCTGACGGAGCGCCTTTCCGGTGAACTGCGCCGAGTGATCGACACGTACGGCAACAGCGCGATCTTCGGCGGCTCCTACGGATGGGCCAGCGCCGGACGGTTCCACCACGCGCAAAGCCAGGTGCACCGGTTCCTCAACTCGCTCGGTGGCTACACACGGTCCGTCCACAGTTACTCACTCGGTGCGACGGGCGTGATCATGCCCCGCGTCGTCGGTACGCACTGGAAGTTGTTCGCGCGGTCGACGTCCTGGAAGGTCATCGCCGAGCACACCGAACTTCTGGTGTGCTTCGGCGGTGTCCCGCTGAAGAACACCGGAGTGAACCACGGCGGCACGAGCGACCACCCGACACGAGGCGCGCTGGACGCGCTCCGGCGTCGCGGTGGCCGCATCGTGTCCTTCAGTCCGCTGCGTGACGACCTCCACGGCGCCGCGGAACGGCACGCACCCGTCCCCGGCACCGATGTCGCCATCATGCTCGCCCTCGCCTACGTTCTGGCGACGGAAGGCCTGCGCGACACGGCGTTCCTGGCAAGCCATTGCGTCGGTTACGACCGTTTCGAGGAGTACCTACTCGGACGTTCCGACGGAGTGCCCAAATCGCCGGCGTGGGCGGAGCAGATTTCGGGAATCGCCGCAGACGAACTGGTGGTACTGGCACGACGGATGGCGGCGAGCCGGACCATGGTGACCGTCACGTGGTCGTTGCAGCGCGTGCGGCACGGGGAGCAGGCGCCGTGGATGGGCGTCACTCTTGCCGCGATGCTCGGACAGGTCGGTTTGCCCGGCGGGGGCTTCGGCCATGGTTACGGTTCGATGAACGAGCCGGGGCTCGCACCCGTGCCGTACCCCCTGCCCACCCTGCCGCAGGGACTCAACCCGGTCCCGGACTTCATCCCGGTGGCGGCGGTCTCGGACATGCTCCTGAATCCGGGAGCACCCTTCGACTACGACGGTCAGCGGCTGACCTATCCGGATATCCGAATGCTGTACTGGGCTGGGGGAAACCCGTTCCACCACCATCAGGATCTCGGCCGGCTCAGGCGGGCCCTGGCACGCCCCGAGACGATCGTGGTCCACGAGCCGTACTGGACCCCGATGGCACGGCACGCCGACATCGTGGTGCCGTCCACCACGTCGCTCGAGCGGGACGACATCAGCTGCACCCGCAACGACCCGCTGCTCGTCGCCATGCACGCCGCGGTGTGCCCGTACGCCGATGCCCAGGACGATTACGACACATTCAGCGCACTCGCCCGCAGGCTGGGCGTCGGCGAGAAGTTCACCGAAGGACGCTCGTCGCAGCAATGGCTCGAGCATCTCTACGAACAATGGCGCGGATTCGTTCGGGCGGACGGCGGCCCGGCGCCGAGCTTCGACGACTTCTGGACAAACGGGCAGGTGCGGATGCGCACCGAAGACGACCTCGTGCTGTTCGGCGATTTCCGTGCCGACCCGGCCACGTACCCACTCGCGACACCCAGCGGTCGCATCGAGATCTTCTCGGCAGACATCGACAGCTTCGGTTACGCGGACTGCGCCGGCCATCCACGCTGGTACGAGCCGGAGGAATGGCTCGGTGGCGATCGAGCACAGCAGTATCCACTGCACCTGATCGCCAATCAGCCGCGGAGTCGGCTGCACAGCCAACTCGATCACGGCGCGACCAGCCGGGAATCGAAGATCAAGGGCCGCGAACCGCTCCGGATCCACCCCGACGATGCCGCGGCTCGCGGCATCGTCGCCGGTGACGTCGTCCGGGTCTACAACGATCGCGGCTCCTGCCTCGCCGGTGTCGTGGTGGACGACGGTGTCCGGCGAGGCGTGGTGCAGTTGTCGACGGGCGCCTGGTACGACCCGCTCGACCCCACCGACCCGGAGTCGCTGTGCGTGCACGGCAACCCGAACGTGTTGACCGCGGACGTGGGCAGTTCTTCACTGTCCCGCGGCTGCACGGGCCAGCACGTGCTGGTGCAGATCGAACGCTATCTGGACGAGCTGCCGCCGATTCGCGCCTTCGACCCGCCGACGATCACTTCTCGGTCGGCTCGAGGACCAGCGAAATGGAGTTGATGCAGTAACGCTGGTCGGTCGGGGTGGGGTAGCCCTCGCCTTCGAAGACGTGACCGAGATGGCTGTGGCACGTCTTACAGATGACCTCGACGCGGCGCATACCCAGCGACGTGTCCTCGCGGAGAATGACGGCATCGGAATCGGCGGGGTCGAAGAACGACGGCCACCCGCAATGGGATTCGAATTTCTCGGTACTGCGGAACAACTCCGCGCCACATGCCCGGCAGTGGTACACACCCTCGGTTGTCGTGTCGGTGTATTCACCCACGTAGGGACGTTCGGTTCCGGCCTGCCGCAGTACCGCGTATTCCTCGGGCGTCAGCTTCTCCCGCCATTCACTGTCGGAGAGGACGACCTTCGGTGCGGACTGAGTGGGATCCTTCTGCTGCGAACTCATGGCTCCACGCTAATACGTTTCGCGTTCGCGGGTCCGCAGCGCCCGGCGAGTCGGCTACGACTTGGCGACAGCCGACTCCGTTTCCGGTTCCGGTTCCGGTTCCGGTTCGAGCTCGGGTTCCGTCGACGGGGTCTTCGGGCGAGGTTCGAGGAGGAACCCCGGATCTATGCCTTGGTCCAGCCGACCCTCACGCTTGGCGGTGACGTAACGGACTGCGAGCACCCCGAAAATGACGATCAACAGCAGACTCCACCCGAGGGTGGTCTTCATGTATTCGGCGGTGCGGCCCGCCTCGACGAACCGTCCCGACAGCCAACTGTCGTAACTGAGGAACCCGTACACCGCCAGCCACGCGGGCCAATTTCGCATCACCGAGTTCTTCAGTACCACTGACATGACGAGCGGGAACAGCATCATCGAGTAGTACATCTGGCCCAGCGAACCGAGCAGCCAGGACGCGGTCAGCAGGACACCGGACGTGGTCACCACGAAGAACAGTTCGTCATGCCGGTAATAGCGGTACAGCAGCCAGAGCGACCCCGCCACCAGTGCGGCGAAGATTCCACGGAGCGTGAAGATCATCCACGTCGGGAGACCGTAGTACCTGCCGTTGCCCACGATCGCGCTGTTGAAGTAGTCGCGCGACTCCATCAGATACGGAACGGTGTGGTGAACGAAGTCCATCGGATCCGCCGACAGCGGCCACGCTACGGCGGTGAGGACGAGGGGGATGCCGAGGGCGGTGACGAACACTTTCCACTGCCCGCGGACGAGAGGAAGTAAGAGAAGTGGCGCCAGGATCGGTTTCACCGCGAACGTCAGGCCGATGGCGACGCCGGACCACATGTCCCGTCGCTTCATGAGCAGCACCAGGAACGCAATCTCCCCGAGCAGCACCAGACCGTTGATGTTGGTGAAGACCAGCGTGTTCGTGACGGTTTCCGACGAAAACGTCGCGAAGAGGAGGATCGGGGCGGCGATCGAGTTCAGACCCAGGCCGAACAACCGCAGCAGCAGGTACAACGCGATGACGATGGCAATCGTGTTGGCCAGGATGAACAGCCACCGCGACTTCTCGGGGTCGATGATCGCGATCGGTGCCATCAGCAGCGTTCCGGACGGCGGATACAAGTAGTGCGGGTCCACCCAGTCGAAATTGGCGGTGTAGACGGGGCGGCGGTTGAGGAACGCCAGGGCGGCGTTGTAGACCGGCCGGAAGTCGTCGGTGATGTAGCCGTTGACCGCCTTGACAACCACTCGATGCAGCACGGTCATGACGGCGATCGGCCACAACGCGAAGTTGATGACCTCGTGAGGAGTCCGCCCGGTGCGCGGTTCGAGATGTCGAAGGAACACCACGGCACGGTACACCGGCTAGCCGTGACATGCGGTCACGCACCCCCTGCGGGTGTCGGGCCCGGTCACCGGCTAGGCGGGGCAGGCGCTGCCGTCGGGGGGCAGTGTTCCGTCGGCGAGATACGAGACGATGGCCTTCTGCGCGCAGTCCGAGTGGGTGGCCGGGTGACCCCGGCCGTGCCACGTCAGGGTGGCGGTGGTGGCGCCCGCGCTGCCCACTGCCCCGGTGACGGTGCCGACGCCGGCGTTACCGACGACGGGGTCGGCCGCGCCGCTGAGCACGAGCACGGGCATCGCGAGGTCACCGGGGAGCGCGGGCGGTGCGGTCGCAGGCCACGACGTGCACAACAGGAGGCCGACGGCCGCATCGGGGCCGAACAAAGGGAAGTGTTCACCCCACACGCGCTGGAGTTCGCGTACGCGATCCGGGGCAGGCCACTGCTGCCCGTCCGTGCATCGGGTGATGAACTGGCCGTCGGATTCGTAGGCCGCCTCCGCCTGCGCTGCGAGGGCCAGAAGCGGCGCGGTGTTGCCGGCGGTCGCGGCCGACACGGCGTCGGACAATATGCGTACCCGGCCCTGCTGGTCGCCTCCGGCTGTGCCCAGTACTCCCGAGATCGCCGTGAGTAGCGCGTTCGACGACACCCCGGGGATCCGACCGGCCGCGGCCGCGGCCACGGCTGCGGTGACCGCCGCTCGCGGGTCGGGGCCGAGGGAACAGTTCAGTGCGGTGCACTGCCGGGCGAAGGCGTCGAACGCCGCTTCCTGCCCGGCCACCTGCTGCTCGGTGGCGGTCGCGGCGTCCACGGTGGTCACCGCGGGGGAGTCGAGGACGAGCCGGCCGACCCGTCCCGGGTATTCGGCGGCGTAGCTCAATGCAACGGCGCTCCCGTTTCCGGTGGCCAGTATCCCGAGGGAGTCGACCTCCCACGTGCGGCGCAGCTGTTCGATGTCATCTGCGGCGTGGGTGCTGTCGAAGGCGAGTTCTTGCGGTTGCAGATAATCGGTGCAGGCGATGGTGGCATCTCGCCCGAGAGCGGCCACCTTGTCGACCTGGTCGCCGGCACCCGGATCGAATTGTGCGAGGTCGGCCAGCCTGCGCCGAAGGTCGGAGGTCGGCGGCGAAAGGCATTCGATTTTCTGTGACGACGCGATTCCGCGGCGATCGACGGCGACAACCGGACGCGTCGAGAGCAAAGTCGCCAACCCTCCCGTACTCAGCGCGGCGAGCGTCGACGTCGACGACCGGTCCGACCCGGACGTCAGGACGAGGGGGGCGGCGTTTGCCGGGGTGTCCGCGAGTCGCGCCCGCATCGCGCCCATGGTGAACGATCCGGGAAGGACTCCGCTCTCGTCGACGGCCGACTCGTACGACGCGCACTCGAAGATCAGACCCGAAGGCGCCACCACTCCGGGGCCCAGCGTCTCGAGGGTGCCCGGGGTGCAGTCCGTCCACGTGAGGTCCGTCTTCGGAACCTGCAACTGGGGCGGGGGAGCGTCGGCGTTCTCGGACTCGGTCGGGGTGGGTTCGCTGCCGCCGCCCTCGCGTTCGACGGCGACGTGCGGCCGGTTCGACGGTCCGGCTCCACACGCACTGCACACCACGAGAACCAGTGCGAGCAACCCCAATCTGCGCATGCCGGACAGCCTGCCAGGTTCCTTCACGGGCGGGGAAGCCGCACCCAGCGTGTCAGAACCGTGCCGTCGGTGTCGGCGAGGACGTGCGCAGGTGTCATCGAGACCGTGGCGACGTGGGGGGAGGTGGCGATGCGCCCGGCGGTTCCCCCCACCAGGACGGGTGCCGTGGTGAGGCAGAGTTCGTCGACGAGGTAGTCGGCCACGAGCTGTCCGAACAGGCTCGGCCCGCCCTCACAGAGAATTCTGCGCAGTCCCAGTCCCTCCACTGCGGCGATCACCTCAGGGCCTGTGATCTCTGAACCGCCCGTGCGAACGACGTGAGCACCGGCCTCGGCGAGGGCAGCCACCCGAACCGGATCGGCGGCGGCGCAGGTGATCACGATGGGCGCCACCTCGGTATCGGTGAACAGTCGGGCGTCGGCGTCGAGGTGTGCCCGTGCCGACACGACCGCAATCGGCGGGACGGCGGACAATCCCGATGCGATACGGCGTTGCCTGCCGTCCGCGTCGATTCGCACGCCACCGTAGTTTTCGGCGCGGACGGTTCCGGCTCCCACCAGGACGACGTCGGCCGCCTCCCGAAGGGTGTCGAACACCTTCTTGTCGGCGGGCGTTCCGAGTGTTCCGCTCACACCACCGACAGAGACGGCTCCGTCGATGCTGCACACGAAATTCGCCCGCACCCACGGTCGCGGCATCTCCACCGGGTACGCATACAGCTCACGCAAGGCGTCCCCGGTCAATTCACCGGCATCCGTCCCCGGCTGCGCTGAGTCCGATGTGAGGTAGGTCGCAATATGCACACGCTGCATGTTAGTGATCACAACACGTGGATACCCTGCTTGTATGCATGCACGTCTTGTCGATCGCAGCCCCGTGGTGCCGGCTGATCAGTTGGTCGCTCAAATGGTGCCCCCGGCCATGTTCGACGAGGTGAGCTTCGCGTCGTACATCCCCGACCCCGCCGAGCCCAGCCAGGCCGTGGCCGTTCAGAAGGCCGAGGAGTTCTCGAAGAAGGTCGGCAAGATCCGCAGCGGCGGCCGACGTGGCCTCTTCGGGAAGAAGACGCCGTCCACCGGTGCCGGTCTCTACCTCGACGGTGGGTTCGGCGTCGGCAAAACCCACCTGCTCGCATCGATCTACCACAGCGTCCCGTCGCCGAAGGCATTCGGCACCTTCGTCGAGCTGACCCACGTGGTCGGCGCGCTGGGGTTCAACAAGGCGGTCGAGCAGCTTTCCGACCACAGTGTCCTCTGCATCGACGAGTTCGAACTCGACGATCCGGGTGACACCATGCTCGTGTCCCGGTTGCTGTCCGAGCTGTCCGCGCGTGGTGTGTCCATCGTCGCGACGTCGAACACCCTTCCCGGCCAGCTCGGTGAGGGCCGCTTCGCAGCGCAGGACTTCCTGCGGGAGATCAAGAAACTGGGCTCGATCTTCGAGACCATCCGGGTGGATGGCCCCGACTACCGGCACCGCGACCTGCCGCCGGCGCCCGACCCGATCTCCTCGGAGGAGCTCCTCGAGCGTGCCGACGCCATCCCCGGTGCCACACTCGACGACTTCGATGCGCTGTGTGCCCACCTGAGCACCCTGCACCCGTCGCGATACAACAAGCTGGTCGAGGGCATCCCGGCAGTGTTCCTGGACGGTGTCCATCCGGCCGACGACCAGTCGGTGGCTCTGCGGCTCGTGGTTCTCGCGGACCGCCTGTACGACGCCAGCATCCCCGTGACGGTGGCGGGCGCGAAGCTCGACTCCATCTTCACGCCCGAGATGCTCGCCGGCGGGTATCGCAAGAAGTATCTCCGCGCCACCTCACGGCTCCTCGCGTTGTCGCGCTTCGAGGTAGCCGCGAACTGAGCCGGCAGGCTCAGAGGGCCCGCTGCATCACGAAATCGTGGTGTAGCTGCGACCCGACCAGGAAGGTCTTCGTCCCGACGGTCTCGAAGCCGTGCTTCTCGTAGAAACGCTGGGCGCGCAGGTTCTCCTGATTGACTCCGAGCCACAGTCCCGCACAATCCCCGGCAACGGCGCGCTCGACGATGGCGTTCATCAGCGCGGACGCGACTCCGGTGCCGTGATTGCCCGGCAGCACATACAGCTTGCTGATCTCGGTGACGGGACGCAGTGACACGCTCCGGGCCACCTCGGGATCTGCAGGTTCTCCGTCGATCAACATTGCATAGCCGACGATGGCGCCTTCGTGGGTCACCTTGAGCACGGTGCGGCGCGGGTCTGTGAGGTACTCGGAAAATCGTTCCGCCGACAGCACATCATCGATGAAGGTGGCGATGTCGTCCTGGGTGGCGCCGGGTGGGCAGGCGAGCGGAAACGTCGCCGCCGCTACGTCGGCGATCGCCTCGGAGTCCCAAATCCCCGCGGAATTTATTTCGACCGTCACCGTTCAGTCACCGCGTCTTTCCTGTTCTTCACCATTATGTGCGTACTGTCCCGTAGCTGCGTCCTCACCGCAATCTGCCACGCCCTGTGCGGCGTGTGAAACCGACCGTATGCGATGCTTCGTTGTCGACTGCGCAGAGTCCGGCGCAAGGAGAAAATGACAGCCCGAATCGGTGACCGTCCGGGAATTCTGTTCGACGGAGGTGACCCGGAACAAGACTGAGCCCCAGCCTTGGATGGGGGGTCATGGCTGGGGCTCATTGCCATCGGGGGGGTGGATGGCACGTTCGACGATACATGAGGATTTCCTCACGTTCCAGGCTCGTGGATAACAATTTCGTCACCGGGAAGATATGCGGCCGGATTCCCGATGAGGTAGCAGGTTGTCCTTCGGGACGATCCTCGCCTAGAGTGTCTTCCCATGCAGCGCATTCTCGTAGTTCTCCGCCGTAGCGGGGTCTGATACGGACCGACCCCTCGCTGCGGGTCGTTGAGCTACGCGTTGGTCCTCCCGTCACTTTCAGGAAGACCACGAGAATGATCACCTCCACTTCGTTTGCCGCAACTTGTCGCACGTCGAGCAGCGCCGCCGATCCCTTCGCGACACGTCACGGAAAGCCGCTCCCCCGCGAATTCGCGGACGAGGCAGCCGGGATGAGCTGGACCGTGTTCGAGAGCCTGTATGCGCCGATGTCCGGCCCGTTCCGTCTCGGTCGGTGGTCCGAAAAGAAAGCCGCCCCGGGCCTGTGGGTCTTCGAGGCGACCTTGGGTATCGGAGAATCGATCTGCACGATGAGCGCACTCGCGCCGGGCCCGGTGTCCGCGATGACGTCGATGCTCTACGACGCCGGATGTTCGATCGAGATCCTCGCCTTCCACCAGCATCGAATCGGGCACCGCACGGCAACCTTCCTGAGGTGCGAGGCGGGGGGAGTGCGACTGTGGACGATGGGAATCGGTGAATCCGACACCGAGTCGGCGCTGCGCGCGATGATTTCCGGCGCAAACAGGGTGCACTCGGCGTGACAGACAGCGGTTCGGCCCCGGTCGTATGACCGGGGCCGAACCGCTGGGAATGTCTTTTCGGATGAACCGAAGAGATGGTGCGCGATACTGGGATTGAACCAGTGACCTCTTCCGTGTCAGGGAAGCGCTCTCCCGCTGAGCTAATCGCGCGAGATCGAGAAGAAATGGAGCGGACGACGGGATTCGAACCCGCGACCCCAACCTTGGCAAGGTTGTGCGCTACCAGCTGCGCCACGTCCGCATGCGTGAAAACCCCCGAGTCCGGGGGAGTCCACTGTCGTGCAAGTACTACAGTCCTACGATCTATCTCGGTGCGCGATACTGGGATTGAACCAGTGACCTCTTCCGTGTCAGGGAAGCGCTCTCCCGCTGAGCTAATCGCGCGAGGTGGAGACGGGAATCGAACCCGTGTGCACGGCTTTGCAGGCCGTTGCCTCACCACTCGGCCACTCCACCGTGAAGGTTGAGTCCAACCTCTCGAGCGGACGACGGGATTCGAACCCGCGACCCCAACCTTGGCAAGGTTGTGCGCTACCAGCTGCGCCACGTCCGCATGCACCGTGTAACTCGCGGAGAATGTTCTCCGTGGTGCGGTTGAGAACATTAGCCGACCATGCCTGTTAGTTACAAATCTGCAGGTCATGAGTGCTGCTGGGCTTCGGGGCGCATCCAGGAAGCAGTGGTCTGTGCGGGTGACCGCGAATCACCACGACGTGATTTTCGTTCGGCCGGTCCGTCGTGTTAATGTTCCAACTCGTTCGAGCGCGAGCAAGTGGCCTCGGTCCCGTGGCTCAGTGGAAGAGCGTCCCGTTCACACCGGGGAGGTCGCTGGTTCGATCCCAGCCGGGACCACCGAGAACACGAAGAGGGCGTTTCCGGGAATTCGGAGACGCCCTTTTCTGCGTGCGCCCTCACGTGCCGATATTCGGTTGTCCGGGTACACGGAAACGGCGAACAATGACAGGGCAGGCCGAACCGCACCCGCGGTGGCCGCTGTCGAAGGATCGAAGTCGAATGTTTCCCGTCACCCTCGAAGGCACTGCAGCGCCGACCTTGATGTGGGCGGAAGAACGGACTATAGAGCCGGCTGCACTTGCCCAGCTCCGCACCATGGCAGACCTGCCGTGGGTCCATGGTGTCCGAGTCATGCCCGACGTCCATGTCGGTAAGGGCGCGACGGTCGGCTCCGTCATCGCGATGCGTCAGGCTGTCGCACCTGCCGCCGTGGGGGTCGACATCGGCTGCGGCATGACAGCGGTCAGGACCGATGTCACCGCCGACGACCTACCGGACAGTCTGCGGTCGCTGCGCGCGCGCATCGAGCGTGCGGTTCCGGTGGGATTCGCCATGCACGAAAAGTCCCTCGACACCGGTGCCCTCTCGGTGTCCGGCGCCGGCGTCCACAAGGGATGGACGCGATTCTGGCAGGAGTTCCGCGATCTGCACCCGGGCGTGCAGTCTCGTGAATCGAAGGCGATGAAGCAGATCGGAACGCTCGGCGGCGGGAATCACTTCATCGAGGTGTGTCTGTCCGACGCAGACGAGGTGTGGCTCATGCTTCACTCCGGATCCCGCAACATCGGGAAGGAACTGGCCGAGCGACACATCGCGGTGGCGCGGACATTGCAGCACAACCAGAGGCTGGTCGATCGTGATCTCGCGGTCTTTCTCGCAGGTACACCCGAGATGGACGCCTACCGCCACGACCTGTCGTGGGCCCAGGAATACGCGGCCCGCAACCGCGCCGTCATGCTCGCCCTGATCATGCAGGCATTCCGGGACGCTCTGCCGACTCGACCCGTCCGTTTCGACGATCCGATCTCGTGCCACCACAACTATGTGTCCGAGGAGGTCGTCGACGGGGAGACGATGCTCGTGACCCGCAAGGGTGCTATTCGCGCCGGGAAGGGAGATCTCGGTCTCATTCCCGGTTCCATGGGCACCGGTTCGTACGTGGTGCGGGGACTGGGGTCGGAACTGTCCTTCAACTCCGCGTCGCACGGTGCCGGTCGAACCATGAGCCGTACGAAGGCGAAGAAGCGTTTCACGGTCGACGACTTGAGGCGTCAAACGTCCGGCGTCGAGTCGCGTAAGGATGCAGGGGTGATCGACGAGATCCCGGCCGCGTACAAGGACATCGAGCAGGTGATCGATGCGCAGGCCGATTTGGTCGAGGTCGTGGCACATCTGCGGCAGGTCGTGTGTGTGAAGGGCTAGACCAGACCTGACGGCGCGACCGTGCGGCGGGCACTGGGTAGGGTGGATGATGGCAGTTTCACTCGCGCCTCCGTGCCTGCTTCGTCACGGATCGCCGTTCACACTGGGTCGACACACGAGGGGCAGGTAGATCGTGAGCACCGGGGAAGTCCGGCCGGACGAGGCCGACCGTGCGGACAAGGCCGACACGGAGGGTCCCGACCCTGTCGACACCGAGGGTCCCGACCCTGTCGACACCGAGGATTCCGACCTGTCGCCGTTCCAGGAGGCGGAGAGCCGCTGGAAGCGGTGGCGCGCTCGGATCGCCGCCAAGCCGAGTCTGAACCTCGGTTACCGCATCGCCGTCGGTGTGATCGGCGCCTTGGTGCTGGCCGCCGGCGTGCTGGCAATTCCGTATCCCGGTCCCGGATGGCTGATCGTATTCGCCGGACTCGGCATTCTGGCGTCCGAGTTCGAGTGGGCCCATCGACTGCTTCGCTTCGCGCGCACGAAGTACGACGCCTTCATGGACTGGTTCTCCCGGCAGTCGCTGCTCGTCAAAGGTGTCGGCGCGGTGCTGACGGGTCTGATCGTGCTGGCCACCCTGTGGTTACTGGGAACGTTCGGTCTGGTCGGGACGTGGGTCGGCCTCGACTACCCGTGGCTGGAGAGCCCCCTCTAGCGGACGCATGATTGGGTAGCACAGCTGGGCCGATAGCATGGGCTGGCACATTCTTCATGTCTGCACCGCACACCTCACCTAGGAGAACATCGCTGTGACCACGCCCGCATCCGTCGCCCCCGCCGCCCTTGTCCGGGTGCCCGCAGGGACTACGGCCGGAACCGCGGTTCGGGAAGCCGGTTACCCGAGCAAGGGTCCGGACGTCGTCGTCGTGGTCCGTGACGCCGAGGGTCAGCTGAAGGACCTGTCGTGGGTGCCGGATGTAGACACCGACGTCGAGCCGGTGGCCGCGAACACCGAGGACGGGCGCAGCGTCATCCGCCACTCCGCGGCGCACGTCCTCGCGCAAGCCGTGCAGCAGGAGTTTCCCGAGGCCAAGCTCGGCATCGGTCCGCCCATCAAGGACGGCTTCTACTACGACTTCGCGGTCGATCGTCCCTTCACTCCGGAGGATCTCGCGAACCTCGAGAAGCGGATGAAGAAGATCATCAAGGGCTCTCAGCGGTTTTCTCGTCGTGTCGTCGACTCTCTCGACGAGGCTCGCGCGGAGTTGGCGAAGGAACCGTTCAAGCTCGAACTGATCGACGACAAGTCGGGCATCGACGACCCGGAGGTCATGGAAGTCGGCGGCAACGAGCTGACCATCTACGACAACCTGGATCCGCGCACAGGGGAGAAGATCTGGGGCGACCTCTGCCGTGGCCCGCACATCCCCACCACCAAGCACATTCCCGCGTTCAAGCTCACCCGCAGTTCCGCCGCTTACTGGCGAGGTAACCAGGACAACGCCGATCTCCAGCGGATCTACGGCACCGCCTGGGAATCGGCCGAGGCCCAGGAACAGCACCTCGAGCTGCTCGCCGAAGCAGAACGGCGCGACCACCGGAAGTTGGGCGCCGAACTCGATCTCTTCAGTTTCCCCGACGAGCTCGGCTCGGGCCTGCCCGTGTTCCACCCCAAGGGCGGCATCATCCGCACCGAGATGGAGGATTACTCGCGCAAGCGGCACGTCGACGAGGGCTACGAGTTCGTCAACACCCCGCACATCACGAAGGGGCACCTCTACGAGGTGTCGGGTCACCTCGACTGGTACCGGGACGGCATGTTCCCGGCCATGCACATCGACGAGGAATTGAACGAGGACGGCACCGTGCGCAAGCCGGGGCAGGACTACTACCTCAAGCCGATGAACTGCCCGATGCACAATTTGATCTTCCGGTCCCGCGGACGGTCGTACCGGGAATTGCCGTTGCGGCTCTTCGAGTTCGGCTCCGTGTACCGGTACGAGAAGTCGGGTGTCGTACACGGGTTGACCCGCGTGCGCGGCATGACACAAGACGACGCGCACATCTACTGCACCCGCGAGCAGATGCGCGACGAATTGGCCACCACCCTGCAGTTCGTTCTCGGGCTCCTGAAGGATTACGGGCTCGACGACTTCTACCTGGAACTGTCCACCAAGAACCCGGACAAATTCGTCGGTGACGACGCGGTGTGGGAAGAGGCCACGCAGACGCTGGCCGAGGTCGCCGAGGCGTCGGGGCTGAACCTCGTGCCCGACCCCGGGGGCGCCGCTTTCTACGGTCCGAAGATTTCGGTGCAGGTGCAGGACGCCCTGGGTCGGACCTGGCAGATGTCGACCATCCAACTCGACTTCAACCTGCCCGAGCGCTTCGACCTCGAGTACACGGCGAACGACGGCACGAAGAAGCGGCCCGTGATGATCCACCGCGCGTTGTTCGGCTCGATCGAGCGATTCTTCGGTGTGCTGACCGAGCACTACGCAGGTGCGTTCCCGGCCTGGCTTGCACCCGTCCAGGTGGTGGGCATCCCGGTCGCCGAGGCGTTTGCCGATCATCTTTTCGACGTGGTGAAGCAGTTGAAGGCGGCGGGGATTCGCGCGGAGGTCGACGCGAGCGACGACCGGATGCAGAAGAAGATCTTCAACAACACCGCGCAGAAGGTTCCGTTCATGCTCCTCGCGGGTGCCCGCGACGTCGAGGCGGGTGCCGTGAGCTTCCGCTTCCGCGACGGCACTCAGGTGAACGGTGTGGCGGTCGACGATGCCGTTCGGATCGTCACCGAATGGGTCGCGCGCCGTGAGAACGCATCCCCGACCGCGGAGTTGCTCCAACCCGGTGGGAGAGGGTGACACACATGGCAGGAGGGGATGATGTGACCGCCGACGGGATTCGAGACAGTCCCGGTAGTCTCGTCGATCGTGGTCCCGGTCAGCCGGACCATCTGCAGCGGATCTGGTCGCCGCACCGCATGTCGTACATCGCCGAGGCGCCGAAGTCTCCGGACACTCCGAACGAACCGTTCACCGACATCCCGAAGATGAACGACGAGGACGGGCTGATCGTCGCGCGCGGCGAGCACGTCTACGCGGTGCTCAACCTGTATCCGTACAACCCTGGTCACCTGATGGTCGTGCCCTACCGCAAGGTCGCCGCGCTCGAGGACCTCACGGAGGAAGAAAGCGCCGAGCTGATGTCCTTCACTCAGCAGGCGCTGCGCGTCATCAAGCGGGTGTCGCGGCCGGACGGTTTCAATGTGGGTCTGAACCTGGGGGCCGCCGCCGGCGGCTCCCTCGCTGAACATCTCCATCAGCATGTGGTTCCCCGGTGGGGTGGGGACGCCAACTTCATCACGGTCCTCGCCGGCGTCAAGGTCATGCCACAGTTGTTGCGCGAGACCCGTGGTCTGCTGGCGAAGGCTTGGAATGAATGACTCGATAGATGAATGACGCGGGGGTCGCACACTCCTCCGTGCAGGGTCGGTGGCAGGACGTGATGAACGGGGTGGGCAGGTGCTGAGCTTTTTCGGACGGGCACCGGTGTCCAAGGTGACCGCGCCGTTGGGGAGGGCTCTGGTCAAGACCGGGCTGACCCCCGATTCGGTCACAGTGATAGGGACCGTCGCGACCGTGGCTGGGGCGGTCGTGCTGTTTCCCAGCGGACATCTGTTCTGGGGTGCGGTTGTCATCACCGTGTTCGTCCTGTTCGACATGCTGGACGGCGCGATGGCCCGTGCCCGTGGTGGGGGAACTCGATTCGGCGCCGTCCTCGACGCCACCTGTGACCGAGTGGCGGACGGTGCGATTTTCGCCGGTCTCGCCTGGTGGGCCGTGTACCACGAGGCGAGCAAGCCGCTCGTGATCGCGACTCTGGTGTGCCTGGTCACCTCGCAGGTGATCTCCTACGCCAAGGCCCGCGCCGAGGCGAGCGGGTTGTCCGCGGACGGCGGACTCATCGAACGGCCCGATCGATTGGTCATCGTCCTCATCGGGGCCGGTGTCACCGGGCTCGGCGTGCCGTGGGCGATCCACGTCGCCATGTGGCTCCTCGCTGCGGGCAGCGTGCTCACGGTGTTCCAGCGGGTTCTGGCGGTGCGGGGGTCGGCCGGCGCACGGGACGTCCTCTCGCTGCCGGCACCCGGCACGACGCCCGAAGACGGACAGGCGACGGCGCAATGAGCGTCGGTGATCGGGTCGCCGACCTCGGCTATGCGGCCGGCTGGCGGCTGGTCCGCGCCCTGCCCGAGCGAGTCGCTGTCACCCTGTTCGAGACGGGTGCCGACTTCGCCGCACGCAAAGGCGGGGGTCCCGAACAGTTGCGCCGCAACCTTGCTCGCGTGCTGCGAGTGACTCCGGAGGAGGTTCCGGAGTCGCTGGTGCGTGCGTCGCTGCGGTCCTATGCGCGGTACTGGCGGGAGGCGTTCCGGCTGCCGGCCATGGATTTGGAGAAGACCGGGGCGGCTCTCGACGCGCTCATCGAAGGACAGGAGCATCTGGACGCCGCGAAAGCCGCGGGCCGCGGAGCGGTACTCGCACTGCCGCACAGCGGTAACTGGGACATGGCCGGAGTGTGGTGTGTGCAGCACTGGGGCACGCTGTCCACCGTGGCCGAGCGGTTGAAGCCGGAGTCGCTGTATCAGCGTTTCGTCGACTACCGCGAAGGGCTGGGATTCGAGATCTTCCCGCTGAGCGGGGGAGAGCATCCCCCGTTCGTCGAACTGTCGGCGCGCCTGCGCGACAACGGAATCGTGTGCCTCCTCGGTGAACGCGATCTCGCGAAGAAGGGCGTTCCCGTCACATTTTTCGGGGAACCGACGCGGATGCCCGCAGGTCCGGCGAAGCTGGCGATCGACACCGGTGCTCCGCTCCTGCCCGTGCACTGCTGGTTCACCGAGGACGGGTGGGGTTTCCGAATCGATCCCCCGATCGATACGTCAGTCGGGGTGGCGGCGGCCACCCAGGCGCTGGCGGAACGGTTCGAGGCGAACATCGCCCAGCACCCGGAGGACTGGCACATGCTGCAGCCGCTCTGGCTGTCCGACCTGTCGCAGGCGAGGCTCACGCGTATGGAGAGCCCGTGAAGATCGGCATGGTGTGTCCGTACTCGTTCGATGTTCCGGGCGGGGTACAAGCCCACGTCGTAGATCTCGCCGAGGTGTTGATCGAACGCGGGCACAAGGTCAGCGTCCTGGCCCCCGCTTCGGACGACATCGAATTGCCCGACTTCGTCGTGTCGGCCGGCCGGGCGCTGGCCATTCCGTACAACGGATCGGTGGCCCGGTTGAGTTTCGGACCTACCGCGAGCGCGCGGGTGCGGCGCTGGATTTCCGACAACGACTTCGATGTCCTGCACATCCACGAACCCAATGCGCCGAGCCTGTCGATGCTCGCCATGCGGGTGGCCGAGGGACCGATCGTGGCGACTTTTCACACGTCGACGACGAAATCATTGGTGCTCAGCACCTTTCAGGGAGTCCTCCAGCCCTACCTGGAGAGGATCAGCGGACGGATCGCGGTATCGGAACTGGCGCGCCGATGGCAGGTGGAATCGCTCGGGTCGGACGCCGTCGAGATCCCCAACGGTGTCGACGTGGGGGCCTTTGCGAACGCCGAACCGTTGCCGGGCTACCCCCGCCCGGGCCGGACCATTGTGTTCCTCGGGCGATACGACGAGCCGCGCAAAGGCATGTCTGTGCTGTTGCGCGCGCTTCCCGCGCTGGTCGACAAGTACCCGGAGCTGCAGGTGCTGGTGGTCGGCCGGGGAGACGAGGACCGCCTACGTCGTGAGGCGGGCCCGCTGTTCGGGCACCTGTGCCTCCTCGGCCAGGTCGGCGATGCCGAGAAGGCGTCGGCTCTGCGTAGTGCCGACGTGTACTGCGCCCCCAATCTGGGCGGGGAGAGTTTCGGGATCGTGCTGGTGGAAGCGATGGCGGCCGGCGCCGCGGTGGTGGCAAGTGAACTCGACGCGTTCCGCCGCGTCCTCCGCGACGGGCAGGCGGGTGTGCTCGTGCCGGTGGGTGATTCCGCGGCGCTCGCCGAGGGTATCGATTCCGTGCTCGGCGACCCGGCGCGCAGTGCCGCACTGACCGAGGTCGGGAGGACGGTCGTCACCGAATACGACTGGCCGGTGGTGGCCGAACAGATTCTGCGGGTGTACGAGACGGTAACCGTCGGGCGCGACGGCGTCCACGAGGTCGGATCGTGACCTTCTCCGCGCTGACCATCTTCGTTCTGGCCCTCGTGGCAGTGGTCGTTCTGGCGATCGGGTTGTGGGCCTACGGAACGGCCAACCGACTCGACCGTTTGCACGTGCGTTCCGATCTGTCCTGGCAGGCCCTCGACTCCGCGCTGGCCCGTCGGGCGGTGGTCGTGCGGGCTGCGGCTGCGGCGATGGACCCACCCGAGGCAAGGAGGCTCACTGCCCTGGCCGCCCGCGCCGAGCGGTCGGAGCGCACCGAACGCGAAAGCGCGGAGAACGCGTTGTCCAGCGCGCTCTCGCTGCTCGATCCCGAAGATCTCAGACCTCAGCTCGTCGCGGAACTCGCGGACGCGGAGGCGAGGGTCCTGATTGCGCGCCGTTTCCACAACGATGCCGTACGGGACACCCTGGCATTACGCGCCCGCAGACCCGTTCGCTGGTTACACCTGGGCGGCACCGCACCGCTACCGACCTATTTCGAGATCACGGAACGCGCGTCGGCTGCGGCGGTGACCGACGGTTTGTCGCTCGACTCCGTCCGCACGTCCGCGCGGGTGGTGCTGCTCGACGAGCGCGGCCGTGTGCTGTTGCTGAGGGGCCACGATCCGGAGATTCCCGACACCTACTACTGGTTCACGATCGGTGGCGCGGTCGAAAAGGGGGAGAACCTGCGTGCTGCGGCGGTCCGGGAAATCGCCGAGGAGACCGGGTACACCGCTTCCGCGGAGTCGCTGCGCGGCCCGATGTGGCGCCGGGTGGCGATCTTCTCCTGGGGCGGTGAGCTGATTCGCTCCGAGGAACTGTTCTTCGCCCTGCAGACGGAGGGTTTCGAACCTCACCACGGCGGGTTCACAGAACTCGAGGAGCGCACTATCACCGGCCACCGGTGGTGTACTGCGGACTGCGTCCGGGAACTGACGGCTGCCGGTGAAGCCGTCTATCCACGCGATCTTGCCGATCTGCTCGAGGAGGCCGCAGCCGTCGCAGCCGCCGCCGACAACCCCGAAGTGCGTGCCATCACGTAAGTCGCGGAGCGTACTCGACGAGGCCAGCAATCCGAGACTGGCTACAGAGCATCGCGGGCCGTCGTCCTAGAATCGAACAAAGCAGCGTGAACGTCGTCGCTCGCGCATGCCGCCATCGAAGTTCCACCCCGCCACTACCCAGGAGTTCGCTGTGAGCACCCCCGACACCACCCCCACCACCGGCACTGCGCGCGTCAAGCGAGGCATGGCCGAGATGCTCAAGGGTGGGGTCATCATGGACGTCGTCACCCCCGATCAGGCGAAGATCGCCGAGGATGCCGGTGCGGTCGCGGTGATGGCGCTCGAGCGGGTTCCCGCGGACATCCGCGCGCAGGGTGGGGTGTCGCGGATGAGTGATCCGGACATGATCGACGGCATCATCTCCGCCGTCTCGATTCCGGTGATGGCCAAGGCCCGGATCGGGCACTTCGTCGAGGCGCAGATCCTGCAGTCCCTGGGGGTCGATTATGTCGACGAGTCCGAGGTTTTGACCCCGGCCGATTACGCGAACCACATCGACAAGTGGAAGTTCACCGTCCCGTTCGTGTGTGGTGCGACCAATCTGGGTGAGGCGTTGCGGCGGATCACCGAGGGTGCGGCGATGATCCGGTCGAAGGGTGAGGCCGGTACCGGCGATGTGTCGAACGCGACGACGCATATGCGGACCATCGGTGGGGAGATTCGCCGGTTGACGTCGCTGAGCGAGGACGAGCTGTATGTGGCGGCGAAGGAGCTGCAGGCGCCGTACGACCTGGTGGTCGAGGTGGCGAAGGCCGGGAAGTTGCCGGTCACCATGTTCACCGCCGGTGGCATCGCGACCCCGGCGGATGCGGCGATGATGATGCAGCTCGGTGCGGAGGGTGTGTTCGTCGGGTCGGGGATCTTCAAGTCGGGTAATCCGGCGGAGCGGGCCGCGGCGATCGTGAAGGCCACCACGTTCTTCGACGACCCGGACGTGCTTGCGAAGGTCTCGCGTGGACTGGGTGAGGCGATGGTCGGGATCAACGTCGACGACATCCCGGTTCCGCACCGCCTCGCCGAACGCGGCTGGTGATCTGCACGCTCGACCGGTGACTGATCCGGGCCGACGAATTTTCTGGGTCGTCGGCCCGGTTCACTCGAGCAGGAGCATCATGCCGTTGACGCCGGCGACGGCGATCGCTGCGTAGAACGGCGTTCTGTTCGGCGCCCGGACGGTCAACGCGGCAAGAACGAGAACGGCGCCCAGCAATACCCGGTGCCACACCGTGGCTGGGTTACCGGTTCCGATGAACACGGTGGCCGAGGCGGCCACCAGGGTCAGTGCCGCGATGATCCGAATGGTGCGGGCGCCCAGGCGATGTGGCAGTCCCCGCACGCCGGTGGCTGCGTCCGCGGCGAGGTCGGGCATGACATTGAGTAGGTGCGCCGCGATCCCGAACAGTGCGCCGGCCACCACCATCCACAGAGGCGGAATCTGCGCCGGGTCGAGCGCCAGTGACACGACGGCCGGTAACCCTCCGAACGCCAGTGCGTACGGGAGCCAGGACCACACCGTCGATTTGAGTTTCGCGTTGTATGCCAGGGCAGCACCGACGAGCGCCAGGTGAAGAAGCCCCGCCACCAGGCCGCAGAGCAAGGACGCGACCACGCATGTCGCGGACGCCATGCCGACAGCCCGTCGGACAGCGGTCACGGATATGCGTCCGGTGACGAGAGGTTTGTCGGTACGGCCGGCCACCTGGTCGCGGGTGCGATCGAGCAGGTCGTTGGTCCATCCGACGACGAGCTGACCACTGAGAACTGCGGTTCCGAGGACCATCACGGTGTCCGGATCCGCATCCATACCGACCGCAATCACCAGAGTGAGCACGGTGACCGCGGCGGCCGGGCCAGGGTGCGCGGTGCGCACGAGCGGCACGGCAGTGGAGAGGGCCATGGCCCAACGCTGCCACGACGAGGCCTCCGACGGCAGGATTGCCGAATCCGGCATCGTCTTGCGTGACGTCTGCGCGGGTCCGAGTGTTCTCGGCGCACGATCCCATCTCTTCGCTGCGCCGGCCGGTGAGCGGCGGTAGTACTTTCCTGCGTTGGCCTCTACTCGGGATGTGAGAGTGTCAGCGGAACAGCATCGGGAAGGGAAACTAGATGGCGACGATCGAAGAAATTCTCGAGGTGGAACGTCTCGAGAAGAACATCTTCCGCGGCATTGCCACCGAGACCACGCTTCCCCGTACCTTCGGCGGGCAGGTCGCCGGGCAGGCGCTGGTGGCGGCGGTGCGTACGGTCGACCCCCAGTTCGCGGTGCACTCGCTGCACGGCTACTTCCTGCGGCCGGGCAACACGACCATGCCGATCGTGTATCTCGTCGACAGGATTCGAGACGGGCGATCGTTCGTGACCAGGCGGGTGAGTGCGGTTCAGGACGGTCAAGCGATCTTCACGATGTCCGCGTCCTTCCAGGTCTCGGAGAGCGGCATCGAGCACCACGACGCCATGCCCGTGGTGCCGCCGCCGGACAACCTGCCTTTTGCCCGCGATTCGGACGACCCGGAGATTGCCCGGCTTGCCCGCGAATGGTCCGACTGGGACATCAGGATGGTCGGTGACGGTGAGGTCGACCGCCGACGCGGAGCGGCCGCACAGCAGCAGGTGTGGTTCCGTTCGCGGAGGACGTTGCCCGACGACCCGGTTTTCCACGTGTGTGCGCTGGCGTACATGAGCGACATGACGCTGATCGGTTCGGCCAGGACACCCCACAAGGACGTGCACATCAACGGTGCCTCTCTCGATCACGCGCTGTGGTTCCTGCGGCCCTTCCGCGCGGACGAGTGGTTGCTGTACGACCAGACGTCACCGTCCGCAGGTTTCGGCCGTGCAGTGGCCCAGGGTCGAATTTTCGATCGGGCCGGGAACCTGGTGGCCGCGGTGGTCCAGGAAGGGTTGACCCGGTTCCTGCGCGCAGAGTGAATCTGCCTCGTCATCGAAGCGTCTGCACGGCCGGCTTCGGTGGGTGGTCGTATCGCACCAGCAGGTCCGGTGGATCCAGGACGCCGGCTGCATGCCGGATGAGCGCGGGCACAGTCCAGAGCGCATCTGCAGGTGTGTGCCTGCGCAACGCTCCATCGCTCAGGTGAAGTGCCACGGTGACGTCGAAGTCGAGTCCGCGCCCGAGGAGCATCGGACCGGTGACGAGGAGTACCTGCCGCGCCGCGATGGGAACACGCGCACACCGCGCCGAGCGATCGGCCGTTTCGTCCCACAGGCGCGGCAACCAGACGCCCTCGGTGCGTGCCGACCGCAGGACCTCCCGGCCGAGCGCCTCGTAGTCGAACCACAGCGTGCGGTAACTCAGCTCGTCGTCGCGTCCGTGCTCGAAGCGCAGGGAAGCCGGTCGAACATAGTCGTGGAGCGAGACGACGTCGCAGGGGCGTCCGCGCTCGCGCAGGGCTACGCAGACTGCGTTCGCCAGCAGCTCCGGGCGAGCGCCGTCGGGTGCGTCGATCGCGACGAGAGCCGTGCCGTCGACGTCTAGGCAGCGTGTCGTGACGAGTGTGACGAGTCCTTCCGGGCTCGTCGGTGTGAACATCGTCATGACACCCATCGTGCCTCGAGCGCGAACAGGGCAGATAACCTTGACGGGCACCGTAGGAGGGCACATGGCGAGCATTGAAGACATCCTCGAACTGGAAGCGCTGGAGAAGGACATCTTTCGCGGCGCGGTGCATCCTTCGGTGCTGAAGCGGACCTTCGGTGGTCAGGTGGCCGGTCAGTCGCTGGTGTCGGCGGTCCGCACCGTCGACGAGAGGTTTCGGGTTCATTCGCTCCACGGGTATTTTCTGCGGCCGGGTAACCCCACCGAGCCGACCGTGTATCTCGTCGACCGCATTCGTGACGGCCGGTCCTTCTGCACTCGTCGCGTCACCGGTATCCAGGACGGCAAAGCGATCTTCACCATGTCCGCCTCCTTCCACGCCGAGGACGCCGGAATCGAACATCAGGACACGATGCCGTCCGTGCCAGATCCGGAGGAACTCGTCGACGCGCAGACCGTCGAGGAGTTCGCGAACACCGAGCTGTATCAGGAGTGGAAGGAATGGGACGTCCGCATCGTTCCATCCGATGCCGTCAAGCCGATTCCCGGCATCGCCGCCCAGCAACGTGTCTGGATGCGATACCGCAACAAGCTTCCGGACGATCAGGTGCTTCACATCTGTACCCTCGCGTACCTCAGTGACATCACGTTGCTCGGAGCGTCGAAGGTGCCGCATCCCGGCGTGGTGACCCAGACGGCGTCACTCGACCACGCCATGTGGTTCATGCGCCCGTTCCGCGCCGACGAGTGGCTGCTCTACGACCAGACTTCACCTTCTGCTGGTTTCGGTCGGGCTCTCACCCAGGGCCGCATGTTCGATCAGAACGGCGCGATGGTGGCCGCGGTGGTGCAGGAGGGGTTGACCCGCATCCAACGCGACCAGGACAAGCGCGATATCGAGACAGGAAATATGGCATGACCCGTCCCCTCGTCGGTGTTCTGGCGCTCCAGGGCGATGTGCGTGAACACCTTGCTGCACTGCAGGACGCAGGCGCCGACGCCGTGGGTGTTCGTCGTCCGGAAGAGCTCGACAAGGTCGACGGTCTCGTCATTCCGGGCGGCGAGTCGACCACCATGAGCAAGTTGCTGGAAATCTTCGAGCTGCTCGAGCCGCTGAAGACGCGACTACGGGACGGCCTGCCCGCCTACGGTTCCTGCGCTGGAATGATCCTCCTCGCGAGCGAGATCCTCGACACCCGGCCGGATGCGCAGCATCTCGGCGCGATCGATATGACGGTTCGCCGCAACGCCTTCGGGCGGCAGGTCGATTCGTTCGAGTCCGACCTCGACTTCGAGGGCATCATCGGCGATCCGGTACGCGCCGTCTTCATTCGCGCCCCCTGGGTCGAGCGAGTCGGGGACGCCGTCGAGGTGCTCGCTCGTGTCCCCGAGTCGGGCGGCGCCGCTGCCCGACGCATCGTCGCCGTCCGGCAGGGCCGCGTGGTGGCAACCTCCTTCCATCCCGAGGTCACCGGCGACCGGCGGGTACACGAGTTGTTCGTGGACCTCGTCCGTGAGGCTTAACTCGCTGCCCGCACTGCCAGCAGCGAATTGAGCAGGGCGGCACCCTGCTCCGCCGCAGGAACCGTGACTGCGAACTGCCTGCCGTCCCGGCAGGTGAGCAGAATTCCCTCGCCGCCCCGCACCACGACTGCGGTGCCTCGGGGGCTGAAACGGTAACCCCACCCACCCCACTCGGCGGGCCGGATGGTGGCCACCTGGGCCGATTCGATGCTGTCGAGGGGAATTCGCCGCCACCGCACATTCCAGGACGACAGCGTCAGACCCGCTCGATCGACGTGCACACCGACAGAGGCGAACACGCCGCTCGCGACGGCCAGGATCAGGAAGAGCGGGGCGAGCCACCAGACGCCCATCAGCAGGGATCCGATTGCGGTGGCCGTCATGACGAGGGTGAGCGCAGCGGCCCAGGGGCCGCGGGCGTATGCCGTCCACGAGGCCCGTTCGCTGGGCGCCAGAGGTGGGGACAGGGTCGGGGTGGGCCCGCTGAGCCGCGCCCGGGTGGCCTTGGGTGCAATCGCGAATACTGCCGCGCCCCAAGCCAGCCCGAGTAGCGGTATGACGATCCATGCGCCCATCGTGGCGGCGGCAGGGGATCCGGCGCGCACGGTGAGGGCGACGCCGAGGATCCAGGCCGAGGACACCGTCCAGGTGGTGAGTGCGGTGATCGGGAGCCACAGCGCGGCGTCACTTCTGTCGCGGGCCACCACCAGTCCGGCGACCACTGCGGCCACGCAACACACGGCCAGCGCGATCCAGAAGTACGCCGTGGTGTTCCCGAATCGGTCCGGCTGCGTCCCGGACCAGTGCTGCGGGATCACGGGAGGCGCTTCAGCGCCCCAGCCGATCCGCGCGACGACGAGGGCGAGTAGCGGGAGCACGGTGGCGGCAGCACCGGCGCCGAGGCGTATGCGAGTGGTGGTCATTTCTTCGAAATCTCCTTGATCATGTCGATCATCTGGTCTGTGTCCAGGCCGAGGCGTCGTGCTTCGGCCACGAATGCTCGGGCGGCTTCCGTGAGCCCGGCGTGGGCGGAATTCGTGTCTGCGCGGATCACTGCTCCCCGTCCGCGCCGCAGGTCGATCAGTCCTTCGTCGCGCAGCACGGCGTACGCACGCAGGACGGTGTGCAAGTTGACGTCGATGGACTCGGCCAGCGCACGGGCCGAGGGCAGGCGATCGCCGGCCGCTATCTCTCCTCTCATGAACGCTCCGCGCACATTCGCGGCGATCTGCTCGCCCAGTGGAGTGCTCGACCCGTGGTCGACTCGCATCAACATGTTTGCATTCTATGCAAACAATGGCGATAAATGCGAGTCGGTGCACCGGAACGCGCAGCAACAACAGAGGGGCGGGTAACATCGTCAGAGCTGAAACCGCGCATTCGGCGTGTCACAGGCAGCAGGAAAGGGGCTTGAATCGCATGAGCGGCCACTCCAAATGGGCCACCACCAAGCACAAGAAGGCCGTGATCGATGCCAAGCGTGGCAAAGCCTTCGCGAAGCTGATCAAGAACATCGAGGTGGCGGCCCGTACCGGCGGTGGCGATCCTGCGGGAAACCCCACCTTGTACGACGCCATCCAGAAGGCCAAGAAGACCTCGGTGCCCAACGACAACATCGAGCGCGCACGCAAGCGCGGTGCCGGTGAAGAAGCGGGCGGTGCCGACTGGCAGACCATCATGTACGAGGGCTACGGACCCAATGGCGTCGCCGTCCTCATCGAGTGCCTCACCGACAACCGCAACCGCGCCGCGGGTGAGGTGCGTACCGCGATGACCCGTAACGGCGGCAACATGGCAGACCCGGGATCGGTGTCCTACCTGTTCACCCGCAAGGGCGTCGTCACCCTGGAGAAGGGTGATCAGTCCGAAGACGACGTGTTGATGGCCGTCCTCGACGCCGGCGCCGAAGAGGTCACCGATCTCGGTGACACGTTCGAAATCGTCAGTGAGCCCACCGACCTCGTCGCCGTGCGCACCGCGCTGCAGGAGGCAGGAATCGACTACGACTCCGCCGAGGCCGACTTCCGCGCGTCCGTCGAGGTTCCGGTCGACGCAGACGGAGCACGCAAAGTCTTCAAGCTCGTCGACGCTCTCGAGGAGTCCGACGACGTGCAGAACGTCTACACCAATGTCGACCTGTCCGACGAGGTCCTCGCCGAGCTGGAGGAATGACCGCCGGCAACCGGTGAGGGGCGGGGGAGCGGTGCTCACCCGCCCCCACTCGTCCTGCGTGTTGGTGCGCCTCACCGTCCGACCCCCCGGCTAAGCTATCGAACAGCTGTTCGGCGTGGGAGAGGTGGCAGGGCGTGCGTGTGCTGGGTGTGGATCCCGGTCTGACCCGGTGCGGATTCGGTGTGGTCGACGGCGCAGGAGGACGGACGGTCATCCCGGTGGCTGTCGACGTGGTGCGTACCCCTGCGGATCTCGAGTTGTCTGCCCGGCTGCTGCGGATCTCCGAGGCGGCTGAGTCGTGGATCGACCTCCACCGACCCGAGGTCGTCGCCATCGAGCGGGTGTTTTCCCAGCACAACGTGCGCACTGCCATGGGCACCGCGCAGGCCGGTGGTGTGGTCGCGCTGGCGGCCGCCCGCCGCGGGATCCCGGTCTGCTTCCATACTCCGAGCGAGGTCAAGGCCGCGGTCACGGGCAGCGGATCGGCAGACAAAGCTCAGGTGACGGCCATGGTGACGCGCATCCTGCGACTCGCGGCCGCACCGAAGCCTGCCGACGCCGCGGATGCCCTGGCACTCGCCATCTGTCACTGTTGGCGAGCGCCGATGATCGAACGCATGGCCCGGGCCGAGGCGGCCGCGGCCGAACAGAAACGTCGATACCAGGCCCGGTTGGCCGAGGTGAAGAAGGCAGGTACACGATGATCGCGTCCGTCCGCGGCGAGGTACTCGAGATCGCGCTCGATCATGCGGTGATCGAGTCCGCAGGGGTGGGATACCGCGTCAACGCGACCCCCGCCACCCTCGGTGGGCTGCACCGCGGAAGTGAAGCCCGCCTGATCACCGCCATGATCGTGCGTGAAGACTCGATGACGCTGTACGGCTTCCCCGATTCTGAGTCGAAGGAACTGTTCGGCCTCTTGCAGACGGTGTCGGGGGTGGGACCACGGCTCGCCATGGCCACGCTGGCTGTCCTCGAACCGGACGCACTGCGCACAGCCCTGGCCGAGGGCAACGTGACCGCGCTGACCCGGGTACCGGGGATCGGCAAACGGGGAGCGGAACGAATGGTGGTCGAACTGCGCGACAAGGTGGACGCGGTTGCGTCGTCGGGGGCAGTGGCGATCGCCGCCGGGAGCGGTTCGATTCGCGATCAGGTCGTCGAAGCCCTCGTCGGCCTCGGATTCCCGGCCAAGCAGGCCGAGCAGGCCACCGACTCCGTCTTGGTGGAAGCGCCTGAATCGACGACGTCCGCAGCGTTACGCTCCGCCCTGTCCCTGCTCGGGAAGACACGATGAATCTCGAATCCCACGCGGACTTCGAAGACGAGTCACCGGTATCGCCCGACCTCGTTGCCGGCGACGGCGACATAGAAGCCAGTCTGCGCCCCAAGAACCTGCACGACTTCATCGGCCAGCCCCGTGTGCGGGAACAACTCCAACTCGTCCTGACCGGCGCGAAGATGCGCGGCGGCACCCCCGACCACATCCTGCTGTCCGGACCACCCGGCCTGGGAAAGACCAGTATGGCGATGATCATCGCCGCCGAACTCGGGTCGTCGTTACGGTTGACCTCCGGACCGGCGCTCGAGCGGGCAGGTGATCTTGCCGCCATGCTCAGCAATCTCGTCGAAGGGGACGTGCTGTTCATCGACGAGATCCATCGCATCGCCCGTCCGGCGGAGGAGATGCTGTACCTCGCAATGGAGGACTTCCGGGTCGACGTCGTCGTGGGTAAGGGGCCGGGCGCTACGTCGATACCCCTGGAAGTGGCCCCCTTCACGCTGGTCGGTGCCACCACGCGCTCGGGGGCGCTGACGGGGCCGCTGCGCGACCGGTTCGGGTTCACGGCGCACATGGATTTCTACGAACCCGCCGAACTGGAGCAAATCCTCATGCGGTCGGCAGGGATTCTCGGTGTGCAGCTCGGTGCGGAGGCCGGGGCGGAGATCGCCGGCCGGTCCCGCGGCACACCCCGCATCGCCAACAGATTGCTGCGCCGGGTGCGTGATTACGCCGAGGTTCGTGCCGACGGCGTCATCACCCGCGACATCGCCCACGCGGCGCTCGCCGTCTACGACGTCGACCAACTGGGCCTCGACCGTCTCGACCGTTCCGTTCTCAGTGCCCTCGTCCGAAGCTTCGGTGGCGGCCCTGTCGGCGTGTCCACCCTCGCTGTCGCGGTGGGTGAGGAGCCGGCGACGGTCGAAGAGGTCTGCGAGCCGTTCCTGGTCCGGGCGGGCATGATCGCCCGCACACCCCGCGGTCGAGTGGCAACGGCCGCCGCGTGGACCCAACTCGGGCTGACGCCGCCACCGGACGCCGTCGCCGGTGGAATCGAGGTGCGAGTCAACGAACCGCAGGCCTCGTTGTTCGATCCTGAAGACCCCTGATCGGCCGGGCGGAACGCGCCGCCGCATGCCGACCGAACCGATGTACGGGACGGTAATGGCACACTGGTGTACTGCATCGGTCCAACCGGGACCGGTGCGCTACGGATCGTGCGACATACCTCGAGGTTGACTTACCGATGGACTTTCTCTTCCCGCTGCTCATTCTGGCGCTGCTCGTCCCCATGTTCCTGGGGATCCGCCGGCAGAAGAAGGAGATGGCCAAGACCACCGCTCTGCAGGAATCCCTCTCGGTCGGCGACCGCATCCTGACCACAGCGGGGCTGCACGGGACGATCGTCGCGATGAACGACGACACGGTCGACCTCGAGATCGCCCCCGGTGTGATCACGACCTGGTCGCGCCTGGTCATCCGTGAGCAGATCGTCGACTCTCCGATCGAGCCCGCGGAGCCCGCGTCTGACGCTGCGCCCGATGACCACGAGAACGGCGGAGACACCACGCCGCGGTTGACCAAGGATTGATCGACGCATCCGCTGCGTACCGCGCGTAGCCGTCGCGTCCGAGGCGCGGCGGGCGTTGCACCGGGCCGAGCCCTGCAAGGGCGGCGGGGTGCCCACCGAACGTTCCACTCGAACTGCACGTACTGAGGAGACATAGAGATCGTGGCACCTTCCACAGGATCGGTGCATCCCGTCCGCTACCTCACCGTTTTTGCGGTGCTCGTAGCGGTTCTGTATGCCCTGGTGTTCTTCACTGGCGACAAGTCCGCGACACCCAAGCTGGGCATCGACTTGCAAGGCGGGACCCGAGTCACCCTCACGGCGCGCACACCCGACGGCAGTAAGCCGACGCCGGACAGCCTGCGTCAGGCGCAGGAGATCATCGAGACCCGTGTGAACGGGCTGGGAGTCTCCGGCTCGGAGGTAGTCATCGACGGTGACAACCTGGTGATCACCGTTCCTGGTGACGACAGTGCTCAGGCGCGTTCGCTCGGTCAGACCGCCCGCCTCTACGTGCGTCCTGTGCAGACGTCGCAGGCGGCGGCTGCCCCCGGCGCGCAGGCTCCCGCCGGCGAAACCCCGGCCGAGCCCACCGGGACACCGGAACCCGCCACGCCGGCACCGGCACCACAAAACCGTCCGTTCCCGGCGCAGGATCCGTCCGCACCCGCCGAACCGACCCCGTCCGACGAGGCCGCCCCGGCCGACGGCTCCGGGTCCGAAACCGCTGAGGCCGCCGACGAGATCGCAGCGGCACGCGCGAGCAGACAGAGTACGGACCCCGCAGTACAGCAGGCGGCGATGGCGACGCTCGACTGCTCGGTTCCCGACCCGCTGCGGGGAAACGACGATCCGGCGCTGCCCCTGGTGGCGTGCTCCACCGACGGTCAAGCGGTGTACCTGCTCGCGCCGTCGATCATCGACGGGCAGGAGATCGCCGACGCCACGTCCGGCTACAACTCCCAGCAGTCGCGGCACGAGGTGAGCCTGACGTTCAAGACGGAGGGCAGTAACACCTGGGCCGCGTTCACGTCGCAGAACATCGGCAAACAGGCCGCTTTCACCCTCGACTCCAAGGTGGTCAGTGCGCCGGTGGTCCAGGGCGCCACACCCGCCGGCAGCTCCACCTCGATCACCGGTTCGTTCACGGCGGCCAGTGCCAAGGAACTGGCGAACACGTTGAAATACGGCTCGCTGCCCCTCTCGTTCGCGGCATCCGAGGCGGAGACGGTGTCGGCGACGCTCGGTCTCGCCTCGCTCGAGGCGGGTCTGATCGCCGGCCTCGTGGGTCTGATCCTCGTGCTGCTCTACTGCCTGCTGTACTACCGCATGCTCGGGGTGCTCACAGCGTTGTCGCTGGTGCTGTCGGGTGTGATGGTGTACGCGATCATGGTTCTGCTCGGCCGGTACATCAACTTCACCCTCGACCTGGCCGGTATCGCCGGTCTGATCATCGGTATCGGTATGACTGCAGACTCGTTCGTGGTGTTCTTCGAGAGAATCAAGGACGAGATGAGGGAAGGCCGGAGTTTCCGGTCGGCGGTTCCCCGCGGTTGGGCTCGGGCGCGCCGAACGATTCTCTCGGGGAATGCGGTGAGCTTCATCGCCGCCGCAGTCCTCTACGTGCTCGCGGTCGGTCAGGTGCGCGGGTTCGCGTTCACGCTCGGACTGACCACGATCCTCGATGTCGTCGTTGTCTTCCTGGTGACGTGGCCGCTGGTGCACCTGGCGTCGAAGTCGCCGTTCTGGTCCAGGCCGGGCGTCAACGGGCTGGGAGCCGTGCAGCAGATCGCCAAGGAACGTAAGGCTGCCGCAGCGTCGGCGAAGGAGTCACGAGTATGAGCGAATCGACCACGTCCCGAGCCGGATCCCCGGCGGACGCCGAAGCCTCGCTGTCCGACTCGGGTGTCGACCAGGCGTCCATGCCGAAACACAGCCTGCTCTCCCGGCTCTACACCGGAACCGGCGCATTCGAGATCATCGGGCGGCGACGCTTCTACTACATCCTGACGGGTGTCATCGTGCTCATCTCCCTGCTGAGCATCCTCGTCCGCGGGTTCACCCTCGGTATCGACTTCGAGGGAGGATCGCGTATCCAGTTTCCCGCGGGCGACGGCGTCGACACCGCGCAGGTGGAACAGGTGTACAGCGAGGCGCTCGGAACGGACCCCGTCACCGTGCAAACCGTGGGGTCGGGATCGAGCGCAACGGTGCAGATTCGCTCCGAGGCGCTCAACGCCGCTCAGGTGATCACGCTCCAGGACGCGCTGTACGAGGAGTTCCAGCCCAAGGACAGCAACGGCGCGGTGAGTAAGAACACCATCAGCGTCGCGGATGTCAGCGAGACGTGGGGCGGTCAGATCACCCAGAAGGCGCTGATCGCGCTGCTCGTGTTCCTCGTCCTCGTCAGCGTGTACATCGCCGTCCGTTTCGAGCGGGACATGGCGATCGCGGCAATCGTCGCACTGTTCTTCGATATCGCCGTGACGGCGGGCGTGTATTCACTGGTCGGCTTCGAGGTCACACCCGCGACGGTGATCGGCCTGCTCACCATCCTCGGTTTCTCGCTCTACGACTCGGTGGTCGTGTTCGACAAGGTCGAGGAGAACACCCGCGGCATCCTGCACCTGACCCGCCGCACGTACGCGGAGCAAGCGAACCTGGCGGTCAACCAGACGCTGATGCGCTCGATCAATACCACGCTGATCAGCGTCCTGCCGGTCCTTGCGCTGATGGTGATCGCGGTGTGGATGCTTGGTGTGGGCACCCTCAAGGATCTAGCGTTGGTTCAGCTCGTCGGCATCGTCGTCGGTGCGTATTCGTCGATCTTCTTCGCGACGCCGTTGCTGGTGTCACTCAAGGAGCGGTGGGGTCCCGTGGCTGCACACACACGTAAGGTGCTCGCTCGCCGAGCAGCGCTCGCGGAGGGCGGGTCGGTGAAGACGGCCGCCGCAACATCCGCGACCGGAGTGAGCGCCGGGGCCACGGCGGGGGCCGCACCGCGGCGTGCCGCCGGCGGTGCGCCTCGGCCCGGAACGCGTCCCACCGGGAAGCGCCACAAGAAGAGGCACTGACATGCGCGCATCGGTCCGAGTTCGAACCCGACACCACCGCGCTGCGGCGGTGTCGGGCGCCGGCCTGCTCGCCACCGTCGTGCTCGCGGGCACGCTCGTCGGATGTTCCGACGAGGGGGAGCAGATCCCGTCCATCGGGTACGCGATCGACAGCACCGTCACCACCTACAACGCCGGGACCGTGGCCGGCTCGGTGTCGGGAGCACGGCAGGCGTTCGCCCGCGTGCTGCCCGGATTCAGCTATACCGGGCCGGAGGGTGGGCCAGTGGCCGACACTGACATCGGCACGGCCAACGCCGTGCCGGGGGACGCGCTGACGGTGCAGTACAAGCTGAACCCCAATTCGGTGTATTCCGATGGAGTTCCGATGTCCTGCGATGATCTCGTGCTCACCTGGGCCGCGAACAGCGGGCGGTTCACCCGACCCGGCGAGGCAACGGTTCCGCTGTTCGATGCGGCCAGTACCGCCGGCTACTCGGACATCGACCGTGTCGACTGCCAGACCGGGGCCAAGGAAGCCACGGTGACCTTCAAGGCGGGGCGAAACTTCACGGATTGGCGGTCGCTGTTCGGGGCGACGTCGATGATGCCCGCCCATGTGGTCGCCCGCGCCGCCGGTGTTCCCGACCTTGTTGCCGCCGTTCAGAATTCGGACAACGAGGCGCTCGCCCGGATCGCGGACTTCTGGAACGACGGATGGACGATGACGCCCGGCGAACTCGATCTCGCCCTCTTCCCCGCGTCCGGTCCTTACAAGGTCGAATCGTTTTCCGCGGACGAAGGTCTGGTGCTGGTGGAGAACGACCGCTGGTGGGGAAATCGTCCCGCCACCTCCCGAATCGTCGTGTGGCCCAAGGCGGCCGATCTGGCTGCGCGCATCGCAGACGAGTCCGTCGAGGTGGTCGACGTGGCCACGGGATCGGTCCCGGACATCGATCTCGGCGGCTTCGACGTGACAGACGTGCCCTCGCGCAGCGTCGAGCAGTTCGTGCTGGCCACGTCGGGGTTGTTCGAGACCCCGGCCGGGCGCCGCGCCTTCGCCTCCTGCCTGCCCCGCGAGGAGTTGGCCGCGGAATTCGGAACCGCCGCGGAGGACGGTGCCGCCGCGGCCTCTGTCGACACCCGGTTCACGGCACCCGACAGCCTCGTGTACGAGTCGGTCGCGGCAACCGCCGGTGGCCGGTACGAGACGCCGGATACGACCGCAGCCACTGCGGCGCTGGCCGAGACCGACAACACCGCGGCCACCGTGCGGATCGGGTACCTCGGACCAGATCCGCGCCGTGCCGCGATCGTGGCTGCCGTGGCCGCGGCGTGCGCCCCGGCCGGAATTACCGTGCAGGACGCCGGGACTGAAGAGTTCACTCCGTCGATGCTGCGAGACGGACAGGTGGACGGCCTGCTCGCAGGAACGGCGTCCGCTCCGGGCGCGGCCGGGACTGCGGCGCCGACTACCGCGATGTACGCACTTCGCGGCGGTAGCAGAAACAACTTCGGGGACTATGCCAACGGCCGGGTGGATCAGATCGTCGATCAGCTCGCGGTCGACAGCTCCACCGCAACACAGCTGGCCTTGTCCACCGAGGCCGAGAACATCCTGTGGTCGGAGGTGCCCACCGTGCCGTTGTTCAATCAGCCCCGCACCGTCGGGTTCGCGGCGGGTCTGGAGGCCGGAGCGGTCAATCCGACGCGTTCCGGCGCCGGATGGAATATGGACAGGTGGGTTCTGCGGCGGTGACCGACACTTCTTCCGCACATGACGTCGTCACCCGGCTCACCCGGTGGGCGGACGACTTTCCCGAGCCTGGGGTGCGGTTCGCGGACCTCACGCCCGTCTTCTCCGATGCCACCGGATTTCGCGTCGTGGTCGATGCTCTGGCCGCATGCGCGCCGGAAGCGGAGGTGATCGCCGCCGTCGACGCGCGAGGATTTCTTCTCGGCGGCGGGGTCGCACGGGAGCTCGGCTCCGGCGTGGTGGCGGTGCGCAAGGCGGGCAAGCTACCGCCGCCGGTGCTCGCACAGTCGTACACCCTCGAATACGGTACGGCGACGCTCGAAATCCCTGCCGACTCCCTCGGATTGGACGGCCGCTCGGTGCTCGTCGTCGACGATGTCCTGGCCACCGGTGGGACGATCGAGGCCACCGCTCGCCTCCTCGAATCGGCAGGTGCCGTCGTGATCGGTGTGGCGGTGGTTCTCGAGATCGCGGCGCTCGGTGGCCGGACGCGGCTCGGAAAGTACCCGCTCACGTCCCTCGTCACGGTCTGAGTACTAAAGTTGTGCCTGGTGGTGCCGAAAGGCCCAGCTAACCAGTGGTAGGAGGTGACGGCATGACTTCGAATCTCGATCGGTCGCAGAACGCGAAATCCCCTTCGTCTGCACAGTCCGATGCCGAGTCACCTGTAGCGGATCCCGCTTCCGGCAACAGCCGCGGAGCGCAGGGATTCGCCGTTCCGGCGTCTGCATCGCGCCGGGTACGAGCGCGACTCGCCAGGCGTATCACGGGGCAACGGAACGCGACCATCCGGCCGGTTCTCGAGCCCCTCGTCAGTCTGCATCGCGAGCTCTATCCCAAGGCCGATCTGGCCCTTCTCCAGCGCGCGTACGACGTCGCCGAGGAAAAGCACGCCAGTCAGAAGCGCAAATCCGGTGATCCGTACATCACCCATCCACTTGCCGTCGCGAGCATCCTCGCCGAGCTCGGCATGGATACGACCACTCTGGTCGCGGCGTTGCTGCACGACACCGTCGAGGACACCGGGTATTCGCTGGCTCAGCTGACCGAGGAGTTCGGCGACGAAGTGGCGCACCTCGTCGACGGCGTCACCAAACTCGACAAGGTCGTTCTGGGTAACGCGGCCGAAGGCGAAACCATCCGCAAGATGATCATCGCGATGGCGCGCGACCCCCGCGTGCTGGTGATCAAAGTGGCGGACCGCCTGCACAACATGCGGACCATGCGATTCCTGCCGCCCGAGAAGCAGGCCCGCAAGGCACGTGAGACTCTCGAGGTGATTGCCCCGCTGGCGCACCGGCTGGGAATGGCGACCGTCAAGTGGGAGCTCGAGGACCTGTCGTTCGCGATTCTGCATCCCAAGAAGTACGACGAGATTGTGCGGCTGGTCGCCGACCGGGCGCCGTCGCGGGATACGTACCTCGCCAAGGTGCGCGCGGAGATCAACGCCACCCTGACGGCGTCGCGCATCAACGCGGTGGTCGAAGGCCGACCCAAGCACTACTGGTCGATCTATCAGAAGATGATCGTCAAGGGGCGCGACTTCGACGACATCCACGACCTGGTCGGTGTGCGGATCCTCTGCGACGAGGTCCGCGACTGCTATGCGGCAGTGGGTGTGGTGCATTCGCTGTGGCAGCCCATGGCAGGCCGCTTCAAGGACTACATCGCGCAACCCCGCTACGGCGTCTACCAGTCGCTGCACACCACCGTCGTCGGGCCCGAGGGCAAGCCACTCGAAGTGCAGATCCGCACCCACGACATGCACCGGACCGCTGAATTCGGGATCGCAGCGCACTGGCGGTACAAGGAGACCAAGGGCAAGCACTCCGGTGATGTCGCCGAGGTCGACGACATGGCGTGGATGCGGCAGCTCCTCGACTGGCAGCGTGAGGCCGCCGATCCGGGCGAGTTCCTCGAGTCTCTCCGCTACGACCTCGCGGTCAAGGAGATCTTCGTGTTCACCCCCAAGGGGGACGTGGTCACGTTGCCCGCAGGGTCGACGCCCGTCGACTTCGCCTACGCAGTCCACACCGAGGTCGGGCATCGCTGTATCGGCGCCCGGGTCAACGGGAGGCTGGTTGCCCTCGAGCGCACCCTCGACAACGGAGAAGTGGTGGAGGTCTTCACCTCCAAAGCGGTCAATGCGGGTCCCAGCCGCGACTGGCAGTCGTTCGTGGTGTCCCCGCGGGCGAAGACGAAGATTCGGCAGTGGTTCGCCAAGGAGCGCCGGGAGGAGGCGCTCGAGAACGGTAAGGACGCGATCGCGAAGGAAGTGCGACGCGTCGGTCTCCCGCTGCAGCGACTGATGAACGCCGAATCGATGGCGGCCATCGCACACGAACTCCACTACACGGACGTGTCGATGCTGTACACCGCGGTCGGGGAGAGCCACGTGTCTGCGCAGCACGTGGTGCAGCGACTGGTGGCCCACCTCGGTGGTGTCGGAGACGTGGAGGAGGAGCTGGCCGAGCGGGCCACACCGTCCACCATGCCGATGCGCCCGCGCAGTACCGGCGACGCCGGTGTCCTGGTGCCGGGAGCGGAAGGAACCGTCGCGAAGCTCGCCAAATGCTGTACGCCGGTTCCGGGCGACGAGATCATGGGCTTCGTCACCCGGGGCGGCGCGGTCAGCGTGCACCGGACCGACTGCACCAACGCCGGATCTCTCCAGGAGCAGTCCGAGCGCATCATCGAGGTCCAGTGGGCGCCGTCACCGTCCTCGGTATTCCTCGTTGCCATCCAGATCGAGGCCCTCGATCGGCACCGGCTGCTCTCCGACGTCACCAAGGCACTCGCGGACGAGAAGGTGAACATCCTGTCGGCGTCGGTGACGACGTCGGGTGACCGGGTAGCCATCAGCAAGTTCACCTTCGAGATGGGCGACCCGAAGCATCTCGGCCACGTGCTGAACGTCGTCCGGAACGTGGAGGGCGTCTACGACGTCTACCGGGTGACCTCCGCCGCCTGACAGCTCCGCCCTGTCCACATGCACGAACGGGACGTTCGTTCGGTCTCACCGAACGAACGTCCCGTTCGTGCGTGACGGGGTACGGGACCGGGCGCCGGGAAGGTCGGGAGGTCAGCCGACCTTCGCGGTCTCGATTTGAACCGGGGTGTTCGGCTTGCCGCCGCCCGCGGACATGGATCCGTCGTCGCCGTCGGCCGCCACCTTCTCGACCGTTGCGAGGCCCTCCTCGGAGATCGTCCCGAACACGGTGTAGTTGGGCGGGAGCACCGAGTCGGCGTAGACGAGGAAGAACTGGCTGCCGTTGCTGCCCGGCTGTCCGCTGTTCGCCATCGCGACAGTGCCGCGCGGGTAGACCACCGGATTCGCGAGTGCCGGATCGTTCGGCGCGAACGCGGTTTCGGGATATTCGGTGGTGAATCCGTAGCCGGGACCGCCGGTGCCGACGCCGCTCGGATCACCACATTGCAGGACCTGCAACCCTTGTTCCGTCGTCAGGCGATGGCACGGGGTGTCGTCGAAGTATCCCTGCTCGGCGAGGCTTACGAAGCTGTTCACCGTGCACGGTGCCTCGGCCCGATCGAGGGTCAGACCGATGGGGCCGGCGCTGGTGGTGAGGTTCACTGCGACGGTGCCTGCGGTGGACACACCGGTGGTGGACGGGGCAGTGACGTCCTTGGCGGGTGGTCGACCCGCCGGGTACGAACAGTCGACGGTTGGCGCCGCGGGTGCCGGGACCGGCGGCAACGTGCCGAATCGGGAGAGGTCGAGCGACTGCGCCGCGGCGCTCGTGGGGGATGCCTTCGAGGAGGTGCCGGTTGCCGAACCGCCCGAGTCGGGCGAGTCCGAACAACCGGCGAGGAGGACCGCGAGGCCCACGCCTGCGACGAGAATCGAGGTGCGTTTCATCGGTCCATCCTCACATGTGGCGGCCTCAGTCCATCCGGACGGACTTGATGTCGATCGGCAGGTTCGGCTTGCCGCCGCCCGCCTGCATCGAGGCATCGTCACCGGCGGCCGCGACCTTCTCGATGGTGGCGAGGCCGGTCTCGTCGATGGTTCCGAAAGCGGTGTACTGCGGAGGCAGCTGGGAATCGGCGTAGACGAGGAAGAACTGGCTGCCGTTGCTGCCGGGTTGGCCGCTGTTGGCCATCGCGATGGTTCCGCGCGGGTACGTGACGGGAACCTGCAGGGACGGATCGTCGGCGGGGTACTGGTCGGTGGGGAATTCGTTCGTGAAGCCGTACCCGGGGCCGCCGGTGCCTGCGCCCGTGGGATCACCGCACTGCAGCACCTTCAATCCCTCGGACGTGACGAGCCGGTGGCACGGCGTGTTGTCGAAGTAGTTCTGGCTCGCGAGGCTGAGGAAGTTGTTGACCGTGCAGGGGGAGTCGGCGTTGTCCAGCGTCAGTCCGATATTGCCCTGGGTGGTCTCCACGCTGACGCTGACCTCGCTGACCGTGGTGTCGATGTCGTCGGTGCGCGGCGGGTTCACCTGCCTGGCCGGCGGCTGACCGTCCGGGGTGTACGTGCACGACACCTTCTCGGGGAGCGGCTCGGCGCGTCCTGCGGGCATGACACCGGGCGACTGGGGCGAGGCGGACACCGAGTCGGCGGAGGCTTCGGTCGTGTCGTCGTCACCGCTGGTGAGGGCGAAGACGACCGCGCCGGCCGCCACGACGAGCACTACACCGAGCACCGAACCGGCAATGGTCAGCTGCTTGCGCTTGCGTGCTCTGTTCGCGCGGCGCTCGAGTTGACGCTCGAGCTTTCGTTTCGCTGCTTCCCGGCGCTGCTCGTTGCTCGGCACTGCGGTGGTCCTCCCGTATCGGTCTTCTCTGGCAGTCGGTCGATATAGCAGTTGGTCGGTGTGATCTACCCCCGGCACACGACCTCCAGAGTCTGCCATCCGAACCTGAGAACGAGCTGGCGGGGCGGCAGCTTAGGCTGTAGCGACTGCAATGATCACTCGAACAGGAGCGTCGCGCGTGCTCGTCACAGGATTTCCGGCCGGGATGTTCCAGACCAACTGCTACATCCTCGCCCAGGACGATGCCCGCGAGTGCGTCGTCGTCGACCCCGGTCAGGATGCTGCCGGCCCGCTGATCGACTTTCTCGCCCAGTCGAATCTCACACCGACGGCGGTGCTGCTCACACACGGTCACCTCGACCATGTCTGGAACGCTCACGAGGTGTGCGACAAGTTCGGCATCCCCGCGTACATCCATCCCGAGGACCGGTACATGTTGTCCGACCCCGGACGGGGTATCGGGCCGACGATGAAACCCTTCATCGAGGGGATGGATTTCGTGGAGCCGAGCGAGGTGATCGAACTGTCGGACGGCGA
Organism: Rhodococcus sp. IEGM 27; assembly: GCF_033142305.1. NCBI lineage: Bacteria > Bacillati > Actinomycetota > Actinomycetes > Mycobacteriales > Nocardiaceae > Rhodococcus > Rhodococcus sp. IEGM 27. The sequence goes on from NZ_JAWLSG010000002.1 coordinate 495,918, forward strand.
TCGCATCGAGCAGGCGGGCATCTCGTTCGTCGTCGATCACACTCCGGGGCACACACAGGGTTCCGTGGTTTTCCGGACCCGGGTCGAGCAGGAGACCGGTGGGGTCGAACTCGCACTCACAGGGGACACCCTCTTCCAGGGATCGATCGGGCGCAGTGACCTGCCCGGTGGCAACCACGAACAGTTGTTGCAGTCGATCGCCGACAAGCTTCTGGTCCTCGCCGACGACACGGCGGTGCTGCCCGGGCACGGCGGATCGAGTTCCATCGGGGCCGAGCGCGCATCCAACCCGTTCCTCGTTGGACTCCCGGGATCGAAGTAAGGAAAAGTAGCGACAGTGAGTAAAGCCAGCACCTTCTCGGCCCCCAAGGGCGTTCCCGACTACGTCCCGCCGCAGTCCGCCGAATTCGTCGCGGTCCGCGACGGGCTCACCCGCGCTGCGCGACTGGCCGGCTACGGCCACATCGAGCTTCCCATCTTCGAGGACACCGGACTGTTCGCGCGAGGTGTCGGTGAATCGACGGACGTCGTCAGCAAGGAGATGTACACCTTCGCGGACCGCGGTGATCGATCGGTGACCCTGCGCCCCGAGGGGACCGCGGGCGTGATGCGCGCTGTGATCGAGCACGGTCTCGACCGGGGCCAGTTGCCGGTCAAGTTGAGCTATGCCGGTCCGTTCTTCCGCTACGAGCGTCCCCAGGCGGGACGTTACCGACAGCTGCAGCAGGTCGGGGTCGAGGCCATCGGTGTCGACGACCCGGCCCTGGACGCCGAGGTCATCGCAATTGCCGACGCCGGGTTCCGGGGCCTCGGGCTCGAGGGCTTCCGGCTGGAAATTACGTCACTCGGTGACGACACCTGCCGGCCCCAGTACCGGGAACGTCTGCAGGAGTTCCTCTTCCGCCTCCCTCTCGACGAGGAGACGCGTCGCCGCGCCGAGATCAATCCACTGCGAGTTCTCGATGACAAGCGCAAGGAGGTGCGGGAGATGACCGCGGATGCGCCGCTCATGCTCGACCACCTCTCGGATACCGCGAAGGCTCATTTCGACGAGGTCCTTGCCCATCTCGACGCATTGGGCGTGCCGTATGTCATCAACCCGCGGATGGTTCGCGGCCTCGACTACTACACGAAGACCACATTTGAGTTCGTGCACGACGGTCTCGGCGCGCAGTCGGGCATCGGCGGCGGCGGACGCTACGACGGCTTGATGGCGCAACTCGGCGGTCAGCCGTTGTCCGGCATCGGTTTCGGGCTCGGCGTCGACCGCACCGTCCTGGCGCTGGCCGCGGAGGGCAAGACGGTAGGGTCGACAGCCCGTTGCGAGGTTTTCGGGGTTCCGCTGGGCGACGAGGCGAAGGCGAAGCTGGTGGTGATCGCCCAGCAGTTGCGCGCGCAGGGCATTCGGGTCGATCTCGCCTACGGCAACCGTGGCGTGAAGGGCGCGATGAAGGCCGCGGACCGTTCCGGTGCCGCACTCGCACTCGTGCTGGGTGACCGCGACATCGCCGAGGGCACCATCGGGATCAAGACTTTGGCCACCGGTGACCAGGAATCGATCTCGGCGACCGATGTCGTCGCGCACGTCGGAGCAATCCTTGGCGCCTGAGCACGATCCGCCGGTGTCACTCGACCTCGTCCCCATCGAGCTGATTGCGCCGCGCCTCAGGCGGGTCGCGATGATCGCCGTACTGATCGGCGTGGTCGTCGGTGCCGTGCTGAGCTTCTTCACTCCGTTGTGGCTGGCCGTGGTGGTGGGCGGTGTGATCGCCGTCCCTACCGCCCTGTCGGCGCTCGTCACCCTGCGCCGCAAGGTCGTGCTGGAACGCGGTGTCATTTCGTCGACCGGGGGTGTGCGAACCCGTCACGTCGATGTCACGAAGGCGGTGGCGGCGGAGGTGGTGGTGCGCTCGGCTCGGGTCAGCGAAGTGAGTGTCCGCATCACCGATTCCGACGGTGTTCTCGCGGTGCCGTTGGCGTTGTACACCACTGACGGCGGACGTGAACTGGACGTGCTGGGGCTGCGGAAGCTGGCCGACGCACTGACCACGAGCGAACTGGTGCCGGCCGCAGCGATCGCCTCGGTGCTCATCGAGCAGTTACGTGCCGAGGCGCGCGACGCCGCGCTGACCGAGCGCCCGTTGTTCCGGGCGGTGGAGTTGGTCCGTGCAGCCGGACGAGTCCCGATGACCACGCTCACCGATCACGAGGTAGCAGCGCTCGTGGAGTAGACAGACCCAGGTGGGGCGGCAGTGCCTCCGCCCCCACCTGCGGCTGTCAGTTCCTGGCGTCGATCTGGCCGTCGTCGAGTTCTTCGCCGCCGATGACGGCCGGAGCCACCATTGGGAGGTCGCCGACGAAGGCGTTGCTGTCGCCGGCGTTCACGAGGTAGCCGGGTGTGGTGCGGCCGCTGAGCTGTTCGTCGCCCCCACGACCCGCCCCCGCCATTCCTGCGCCGCCGCCCATCGCGCCCATCGGTCCGCCGGCTGTTCCCACTCCGGTCGTTGTCGACGTGCCGAGTGCTCCTGGCGTGCCCGTGGCAGCCGGAGTCGCCACACCGGCAGCGCCTGGCGGAACGGAACCGGCCACCGGTGCACGCGGCACGGAAGCGACGCTCCCGGAAGCTGTTCCGCCGCCGGCGCCGTACATGCCGATTCCGGTACCACCTGCGATGCCCACTGAGCCGGGGACACCGTGCGCTGCACCGGCCGGCGCGGGCGAGCCGGACCTGGCCGCGACGGAGTCGGCGGACACGTCACTGGGCGACACACTCGCGGCCTGCGTCGTGGCCGAGACGAGTTGACCGAGGCTGTCGGTGACTGTGGAGATCATCGGGGTACCGACGCTCTCGAGCACGGTGCTCGCGACAGCAAACGGTGACGTCGGCGCGGCGGGCGGTCCGGGCGGCGGCTGTGGTACGGGTACCGGTGCTGCGAGGCCGTTCATGGTGAGGGTCTGCTCGTTCAGCTCGGTTCGTGTCTGCGTGACCACTCCGATCGCGGCCTTGATGTGTTCGGCGGCCGACGCGAGAAGCATCGCCTGCCCGGGGGGCGTCATCACCATCGGTGCTGCAGCGACCGCAGTGGACGCGAATGATTCGGAGATGGTCATCAGATTGGCGTTGCCACGGGCCACCGACGCAGCGGCGGTCTGGGTGGTCCCGGAAATCTGCGTGCCGCGCTCGCTCAGCTCTGCACCGCTCACCTGAGCCTGCTGTCCCTGGACCTGCGCGGCCTGCGCCGCCTGGCTCTGCCAGATCTGATCGAGCGCCTTCAGTCCCGACATGCTGAGCGACATGGCCTGGTCGATCAGTCCGGAGGACATGTCGAGCACCGAGGTCGGATCGACGGAGCCGAACGTCCCGGTACCGAAGGCGCCCGCGAGGTCGGTGAGTGGCTTGAACAACTGGTCGATTCCCGGCAGTCCGGGCAGGCCTTGTCCTTGGAGGAGGGCCTCCACCGGATTGGGCGGCAACGGCGGAAGAGCAGGCAACGGTGGGAGTTCGGGCAGCGTCGGCACGCCGATCGGGGTGTCGAGTAGCGGGCCGAGCGGCGAACTCTGCAGCGCCTCGAGCGGCGTGCTCGGCAGAGGCGTGTTCACCGCCTCAGCGAACGCGGAGCCTTGCAGCAGATCCAGGATCGACGGGTGCGCGATGTCGCCGGCGGGCTCGGGAGACGTCATGCGAGGTCTCCGATGGCCCCGCCGATGTCTCCGAGGGCGCCGCCGTTGGCGTCGTCGACGGAATCGTAGGAGTCTGCGGTGGCCCCGGACGCGACGGCGGTGTGAGCGTAGTGGGATGCGAGTTCGGCGACCGACTTGGCGTGGTTGCCCTGCGCCACCGCGAAGGACGCGAGGAAGTCGGCTCCGATCGGACCGAACACCGGCGCCAGCGCGGCGAGGTCGGCAGCGAGGTCGATCGCTGCAGCACTACTGATCTGCTCCGCGGCTTGCGCCGCCGTCGCACCGTAACGCCGAATGCCGTCTGTGACGACGAAGACATCGCTCAAGATAACCCCCCAGGTAGTAAGCGTTCGCCAGACTTTATCTCACAGATCCGACGTCGGCGGCGGAAGGTCGCGGGAGGTGCCACCTGCCGTGTGGTCGAGGAGAACCCGCGACTGCGCACGGATTTCGTCGAGTGGCTGCGACCATCCGAGGGCGCGCAAGCAGGCGTCGGCGAGGAGGGCAGCGGCATCGATGTTCTCGGGTGTCGGTACCGCTCCGCTTTCGACGTCCGCCCGGGTGGCGATAGCGCTCTCGACGATGCGAAAAGGGAGATCGGTAAGGCCGGGTGATGATTCGGTGTCGCCGGCCGTGATCTCGGTGAGCGCCTGTTCGGCGCAGTGCTGATAGTGCGAGCGCAGAAGCGTGCGTTGCGCCCGGAACGGGGCGAAGCGTTCGGTGCGTAGTTCGGGCAGAAGGTAGAGGGCACCGAGATTCCAGCGCGTGCCGGTGAGCTGGGTGACGTCATAGGTGGCGAGTGCGTGCAGGCGTACGACGGCAGGCGCGTCGACCATCTCGAGGACTCGGGCGGCGGCGAGTGCGGGCGACACTGTTTCCTCGAGGAGCGCCACCAGGATCTCCTCCTTGTTGGCGAAGTGGTGATAGAGCGATGCCTGTCTGATGCCCACCATGTCGGCGATCTCGCGGGTGGACGTGGCAGCGAAGCCCTTGGTTGTGAACAACTCTCCGGCGGCGTCGAGTATCTCCTCGGGCGTCGTCCGACCCGGCCTGCGTTGACTGGTCAGTCGCGGTCGTCCCGGCCCGGTGCTCACCTATTCATGATGTCAGGTCGGTTCTCCACGCCACCGTGGACACCCGCCGTGAGCATTTCGTCATACCTCCGAAACGTTCGCAACGATCCTGTTACGGCGGCGGCCGATCTGTATACGTCCGCGTCACCCATCCGGTAGGGCGCGAGAGAAAACTATCGAGCGACAGATATTGCTCTCGCCGAAGGAGAAGGCCCTTGAGTACACCTACGAGGACTGCGCAAGTGCCGTCCGCACCGGTACTTGCACCTCCTGTTCCGACCGGGGCCGAGAGAATCGACGACTCCGGCGACCTCGGTAAATTCGGCTACGAGCAGCAACTGCACCGGAAGCTGGGAAAGTTCGCTTCGTTCGCGGCCGGCTTCTCCTTCGTGTCGATCCTCACGACGATCTTCCAATTGTTCGGTCTCGGTTTCGGATTCGCCGGACCGGCGTTCTTCTGGACGTGGCCGGTGGTATTCGTCGGTCAGTTCATGGTGGCGCTCAACTTCGCCGAATTGGCTGCCCGGTATCCCATTTCCGGTGCCATCTACCAGTGGTCGCGCCGGATGGGCGGGGAGGTGGTGGGCTGGTTCGCCGGCTGGTTCATGATCCTGGCGCAGATGGTCACGGCCTCGGCCGCGGCGATCGCACTGCAGGTGGTGCTTCCGAACGTGTGGAGCGGATTCCAGATCATCGGCGAAGACAGCACGTTGACGTCCGCCAGCGGTGCCGCCAACGCGGTCCTGCTCGGATCGGTCCTGCTGGTACTCACCACTTTCATCAACTGCATCGGTGTGAACTGGATGTCGCGCATCAACAACATCGGTGTCACGTGCGAGATCGTCGGAGTCGTCGCTGTGGTCGGCATGTTCTTCACGCACGCGCAGCGGGGACCGCAGGTCGTATTCGACACGGGTGCGGCGGGCACCGACCCCGGATACGGCTGGGCCTGGATCGTGTCCGGTCTCATGGCCGCCTACGTGATGGTCGGGTTCGGTTCGGCGGGCGAGCTCGCGGAGGAGACGCGGAACCCGCGGCGGGTGGCCCCGCGCACGATCCGGCTGGCGCTGTCCGTCTCGGCGCTCGGTGGTGGCCTGATGATCATCGGCGCGCTCATGGCGGCTCCGAGCTTGACCGACGGTCGCCTCGCCGCGGAGGGTCTGCCGTACGTGTTGTCGTCGATTCTCAGTTCGCCCTGGGGCACATTGCTTCTGGCCGATGTCGCGGTCGCCGTGTTCGTCTGCACACTCGCCATTCAGACGGCGGCGTCGAGGTTGGTGTTTTCCATGGCCCGCGACGGTCGGTTGCCCGCCTCGCAGGTGCTCTCGAAGGTGAACGCTCGCACAGGAACTCCCATCGCACCGTCCGTCCTCATCGGTGTCGTCTGCATTGCGATCCTCGCGGTGAACGTCGGAAACTCCGCAATCTTCGCCACCTTGTCGAGTGTCTGCATCATCCTGATCTACCTCGCGTATCTGATGGTCACGGTGCCCCTCCTGGTCCGCCGCCTCAAGGGCTGGCCGCACGGTGGCCCGCAGGTGGACGCGGACGGCCGGAGTCTTTTCTCGCTGGGCCGACTCGGCCTACCCGTGAACATTTTGGCTGTCGGCTACGGCGCCCTCATGGTGGTGAACCTCTCGTGGCCGCGGGCCGAGGTCTTCGACCCGAGCGGTGCCTACCCCCTTCTGCGGTGGGCCGCACCCGTCACGGTCGCCGCTGTGATCGCACTCGGAATTCTGTGCTTCCCGCGCGGCCGCAGCACCCCCAACCCCGTCACGATTGGAGCCTGACATGACCTCAGTGGATACCTCGACCACTACTGCCGCGAAAGAACACGCGCGCGCCCAGGCGGGCGCGATCACCGGATCGATGCCCGTGGTCCCGGCATCGGCGTGGCCGGCGCCCCCAGCCGATGTCGACCCGGCGGCCCTGACGTGGGCCGAGACGGTTCCAGGCGGACGATACACCAGCAAGGTTCTCGAACGCGGAACACGTGTGCGGTTGCGAGATGTGGAGGGGTTGGCCTGCGCACACCTTATGCTGTTCCGCGCAGACGCGCCGTGGGAGCGGTTGAACGTCGCCGACACGGTCAAAGTGCCGTGGCAGGCGTATATCGGTGAAGGACATCCGCTGCTGTCGGATCAAGGCAGGTTGCTCGCCACCGTCGTCGCCGACACCTCCGGACACCACGACGCGCTGTGCGGCACTACGTCGCTCGCGTCCAACGCTGCGAAATACGGGGACGGTTCGTTACATTCGCGGTCACCGGCAGGCCGCGAACTCTTCACGGTGGCCGCTGCGAAACACGGGCTCGACCGACGCGATCTGCCACCTTCACTGTCGTTGTTCCACGGAGTACGAGTCGGCGCGGACGGCTCCCTGAACAGCATCGGTTCGGCGGGACCGGGCGGCGTAGTCGAGCTGGTTCTGCATCTCCCACTCGTCGTCCTGATCGCGAATACCGCTCACCCGCTGGACCCGTCACCGACCTTCGACACGACCGCGCTCGAGGTACTCGCGTGGTCGGGCGGGCGCATCGAAGAACCCGCAGCAGCCGAACCGGAATACCGGCGCGCATTCCTCAACACCGAAGACATCTGGGCTGCCGCGCAGTCGCAGGGGCAGGAGCAGGCATGACCACCAGCATCGACACCGCCGCCCTGGTACCGGGAACGGTCGTCCTGGACGAAGAAGTCGACGCCCGCGGGCCGTGGTCCGCCGTCGTCGAGGCCGGCGACGTCCTCACCATCGTCGACCTGTACGGCAATCAGGCCGTGGACACCCTCGTCTACGCCGCAGACGACCACCGGCAGCGGTACTCGGCGGCTGCGACCGTGTCTGCACAACGCAACCTCTTCCTCACCACCGGAAGTGTCCTGAGATCCGACGACCACGACGCCTTGATGACCCTGGTGGCGGACGAAGTCGGCTCCCATGACACCGTCGGTGGAGCCTGCTCGCAAGAATCGAACACGCTGCGCTACGGCCACCACACCAAACACCAGCACGCGTGCGTGGAGAACTTTCTCGCCGAGGGTTCCAAGTGGGGGATAGCCAAGCGCGACCTCGTGTCGAACATCAACTTTTTCATGAACGTCCCCGTCGAGGCGGACGGGACACTGGGAATCGTCGACGGCCTGTCGGCGCCCGGCAAGCGGCTCGCTCTGCGCGCGGAACGAGATGTTCTGGTACTGGTGTCCAATTGCCCGCAGATCAACAATCCGTGCAACGGTTTCGATCCGACACCGGTGCGCATGATCGTGACACGCCCGACGGGGGTCCGACGATGACCGGCAAAATCACCGTGCAGCGGCCGGGCATGCTCACCACGGTGCAAGACTTTCCGGGCCGGACCGGCTACTGGCACATCGGGGTTCCGCCGTCGGGCCCCATGGACGATCTGTCCTTCCGGCTCGGCAACAGTGCGCTCGGAAACGACGAGGGCGCCGCCGGACTCGAGTGCGCCATGGCAGGTCCCGCCCTGCAGTTCGACGAGGACACGGCGGTGTGTGTGACGGGTGCACCGGCACCGGTCACCGTCGACGGCGTCCTGGCGGCGCAATGGCGCCCGATACACGTACCGGCTGGGGGAGTTCTCGACGTCGGTACCGTGTCCGGTCCCGGACTGCGGATCTACGTGCTGGTGCAGGGCGGTCTCGAGGTCGAGGACTACCTCGGGAGCGCCTCGACGTTCACCCTCGGCAAGTTCGGCGGTCACCAGGGCCGGACCCTGCGACAGGGTGACATCCTCGCAATCGGTGACGCGAACGGGTCCGTGAAGGGCGTTCCCGCCGAACATGTTCCGGCAATCTGCCGACGCTGGGAGATCGCGGTCACCGAAGGGCCACACGGCGCTCCCGAATTCTTCACCAGGTCCGACATCGACACGTTGTACCAAACCGATTACGAGGTGCATTTCAATTCGGACCGCACCGGGGTGCGGCTGATCGGTCCGAAACCCGACTGGGCCCGGACCGACGGCGGCGAGGCGGGACTGCACCCGTCCAACATTCACGACAACGCGTATTCCGTCGGCGCACTCGACTTCACCGGGGACACCCCGATCCTGTTGGGACCCGATGGACCGAGCCTCGGGGGTTTCGTCTGCCCGGTCACCGTGGTCGCGGCGGAACGATGGAAGCTGGGCCAGCTGGCCCCGGGCGACACGGTGCGATTCGTACCCATCAAAGCAAGTAGGGCGGCGTCGACCCGCGCGCTCGGTCCTGCCCGTCGCGCTGCGCACTCCTCGGTGTTCTCCACTACCGGTGACGGCGACGACGGCGTGATCGCACGCCGCGACGGTGACACCGCCGTCACCTACCGTCGATCCGGCGACGACAATGTCCTGGTCGAATACGGTGACATGACCCTGGATCTTGCTCTTCGGGCCCGGGCCCACGCACTGCATCAGCGGCTCGAGATCGAGAAGCCGGCCGGCCTTCTGGACCTCACCCCGGGGATCCGTTCGCTGCAAGTCCGGGTCGATCCGGATGTGTTGCCCATTTCCAAGCTCATGGGATTGCTCGGTGACGCGGAGGACGCATTGCCCGCGGCGAACGAGCTCGTCGTTCCGAGTCGGTCCGTTCGGATGCCGCTGTCCTGGGACGACCCCTCGACGCGGGAAGCAATCCAGCGGTACATGCACGGAGTTCGCGCCGACGCCCCCTGGTGCCCGTGGAACATCGAATTCATCCGCCGCATGAACGGTCTAGGCAGCGTCGACGACGTATTCGACACCGTGTTCGGCGCCGAATACATGGTGCTCGGTCTCGGCGATGTCTACCTCGGCGCGCCCGTGGCAACACCCCTCGACCCGCGTCATCGGCTCGTGACGACGAAGTACAACCCGGCACGCACCTGGACCCCCGAGAACGCGGTCGGGATCGGCGGGGCGTACCTGTGCATCTACGGAATGGAAGGGCCCGGGGGATACCAGTTCGTGGGCCGCACGACCCAAGTGTGGAACCACCGCCACCCCGAGAAGTCCGGTCCGTTCGAGGACGGAACTCCATGGTTGCTTCGCTTCTTCGACCGGATCTCCTGGTATCCCGTGGAACCGGAGGAACTGATGGATCTGCGGTCCGACGTCGCGGCAGGGCGCGGGGGTGGCATCGACATCACCGACGGCACATTTTCGCTCGCCGATCATGAGCGGTTTCTCAGCGCGCACGCCGATTCGATCAGCGAATTCCGCGCCGGGCAGACTGTCGCCTTCGCCGCCGAACGGCAGAGATGGTCCGCGGCGGGGGAATTCACGACAGTGGGGTGAGGAGGGCGCTACCCCTCAGAGCCCACCGAAATCGGACAGGACTCCCAGCGCGGCGTCGGTTGCCTGTGCCAGCGCCGCCATCTCCGCCTCAGCGACCGGCGCCGAGTTGGGCGACTGCAATGCGAAGCCATTGGCGAGAGTGACAGTGTTGTAACCACTGTCCGCAGCGCGCAGGAGAAGATCCGAGGGAACATCGGATCCGGCCAGGCGATCGAGACCCTCGCCGACGAAGTAGAACCGCCACAGAGGCCCGAGATCGGCACCGTAGATTTCTTGGGTACGGGAGACGATGGTGTCGCCGTCGCGAGCAATGGAATCGACGATCTCGTAGTAGTCGGGAATGTCGTCAGCGGCGGTGCCGGAAGACGCAACTGCCCGTGCCAGATCGATGGTGATGTGCGCGTTGTACCCCACCATCGCGACACGGGCGGGACTCAGCGAGCACTGCTTCGACAGCGAGAAGTACCACTCCCACTGTGGCTCGACGGCGGTGCCCGTGAACTCGGCATGCAGGTTGCGGAGATACCGGCGCAGCAGATCCGAACTGATCGCAGGTGCCCACCGGCGATCCGCGAACGCAGTGGGGTCGCGCTGCAGAGGCATCACCGCAGAGTGTTCCACCGCGTCGAGTCCGAGGGAGAACAGTCCGCGCCAATCGTGATGGCGCACAAGAACGGCGGTGATCTCCGCGTGACGGGCCACCTCGTCCTCGAGGCGTTCCAGTGACGGGGTGTCCGGGAGAGTCGACAGGTCGGAGAGTTCGATGATCCGCGCGAGCTCCGGCTTCGTCAGTGCCTCACCACATGCCGTGCTCACGGAACTTGGCGGCTGCGCCGAAACATGCGCGGGAAGGGCTCCCGCGCTGATGATCACTGCGCAGAGCGAAATGACCGAGCGTACGGCGATCGACGATCTCGCAGAGTGCATCGCCGGAGCATAGCGAGTCGCCGCCGGTGTTGTGCGGTGACTGCACGGGATCTCGGCGCGATCAGGCCACCGTCTTGAACGGGTCGTGTTCGGCAATCAACTTCTCGAGCCGCGCCTCGTCCACGCGAACGCGTACCGTCGACGCCTCCTGATGATCACGCACCACCTTGGCGAGCGTGAACGTACTCGTCACCAGGAACAACAACGTCATGCAGAGAAAGCCACGCTGCCACGGATCGATGGGCAGGTAGGCGATTCCGATGAGCGATCCCGCGAAACTGATGGCAAAGGCGATACCCGCCTGAACGAAGAAGGCGGTCGTCGTTCTGGGTGTCGGTGTCGGTGTCATGCAACACAGTTTGGCGGTTGACTCTGCGTGAGACATGAGTAGCACTACCCGACTTCCGTAGGGTAGATCCGCGTGGTCGCGCCGGATTCCGGCCGGGCAGAGGCTAACCTCCCACACGAGCGGAAGCCGGCGCCGAGCATGCGACTCTAGGTGTGGCTAAGTCTGCGGTTGACCTCACGAGTGAGCCACGCGGGGGAGAAGCGGGACCCCAGCGACAGCGCTTTCGATTGCAGGCCCACCGGGAAATGCACCTTGTGGTACGGCCGCTTCGAGGGGCGAGTCGCCTTGAAGATGCTCGCGGACACGTCGTCGGCGCTCAGTTTGATACCGAGCGAGGTGGTGGTGCCCGTGGACACGCCCTTGGTCATGGCGGTGTTGACGAACAACGGCCACATCGCCTTCACCGAGATGTCGTACTCGGCCCATTCGAGGTCGAGTGCCTCGGTGATGCCGCGCACGGCGAACTTGGTGGCACCGTAGGTGGCGAGTTCCGGTTGACCGTAGATCGCCGAGGCGGAACACAGATTGATCACCTGTGCGCCCGGCGTTGCCTTCAGGTAGGGGAAGGCGGCGTGCGTTCCGTAGACGACACCGTTGACGTTGATGTCGATCTGCCGCTTGTGTACCTCCAGCGGAATTTCCTCGAACCGGCCCGCGACCAGAATGCCGGCATTGTTGACGAGGATATCGAGACGACCACCCGCTTCGGCGTCGAACTCTCTCAGGCGCTTCTCCCACTGCTCGGGGTCGGTGACGTCCAGAACTCCTGTGACGACGCGCCCACCGGCGGACGTGATCGCCTCCTGCAGCGAGGCGAGGCCCGTCGCGTCGATGTCGTAGGCCCCGACGAGGTATCCGGCGCGGGAGAATTCGAGGGCAGTGGAACGTCCGATCCCGGCGGCAGCGCCGGTGATGAAGACCGTTGGAGTGGGCATCTCGACAGGATAGACGTTACCGCGATTATCGGTAAGACTTGGTCGGCGTTTCGGAAATCGGCGCTTGCGGAACGTGACGAGGTCGATGGGTAGCCTTCTCCCATGTCGGAGCTTCCTCCTTTCAGTCCCACGGTCGCGCTGCTGACGGTGGGCCGAGTGTGGGATGCCGCGTTCGCCGAGGGGTTGAAGCCGCTCGGGTTGACCACCCGGAGGTACGGGTTGTTGGGGCACATTCGTAGAACGCCGGGTATCTCGTTCAGCGAGCTCGCTCGGCGGTCCCGCATCACTGTGCAGAGCGCTCACACGGCGGTCGCGGCGTTCGTCGGGTCCGGGCTGGTCGACGACGGGACTGCGCACGCCGGGGCGGCATCCACTCTGCGGGTCACGGCGAAGGGGGAATCACTGCTGGCTCGGGCGGCCGAGGTGGTTGCCCGACTCGACGCGGAGTTCGCCGCGCAGCATCCCGAGCTGACCGAGGCCTTGCGGGTGCACATGCTGCGGGTGATGTCGGCCACCGACTGACCCCCGTCACCAACCTTCAGTTAGGCTGAAGGTTATGGAATCGCTGTTGCTTTCCGTCCATGTCGTGGCGGGCATCCTCTTCGTGGGTCCGGTCGCGGTGGCCACCAGTCTGTTCCCTCGATACGCACCGGTGACCGCCCCGGCAGGTGGTGCGACGCAGGTCGAGCGGAGCATTCACGCCGCCCGTGTGCTGCACCGGATCACCCGTGTCTACGGGGTCCTGGCGCTCGCGGTCCCCCTCGTCGGCCTGGTCCTCGCTTCCGTGCAAGGCCGCACGAGCGAGGTCTGGGTGGTGGTCGCGATGGTGCTCACCGCCCTTGCCGGTGGACTACTCGCCCTACAGATCGCCCCAATGCAGCAACATGCGCTCACCGCACCCGGCGACGGAGACCACCTCCGGCGCCTCGGCATGGTGACCGGCCTGTTCAACCTGCTGTGGGTGGTCGTCGTCGTGCTCATGATCGTGCGGCCCGGATCGGGTTACGCATGACCGGGGTGCTGCGCGCCCTGGCTGCGCTCTCGGCGCTCGAGACCGTCAGTGTCCTCGCGTTGCTGATCAACCTCGGCACCGTGCATGACGCCACGTTGGCTCGCGTCCTCGGTCCGATCCACGGTGCGCTCTACCTGGCCGTCGGCGTCACGGCACTGCTCGGTCGCGGTTTGACGACCCGGACCCGCGTCGGTGCGCTCGTGCCCGTGCTCAGCGGCCCCCTCGCGATGGTCAACCTGCGACAAGAGGCTCGCAGCGAATGAGTTTTCGGCACTACCTGTACCGGCCGCCGGCGGTCAGCGCCGCGGAGGCGGTTCGCCTCGTCGAAGATGGCGCGCTCGTTATCGACGTCCGACGCCAGTTCGAGTGGAATCGGGTCCACATTCCCGGCGCCGTGCACGCGCCACTGGACGAATTACTGGATCGGTGCCTGGAATTTCCTGACGACCGCCTGCTCATCACTTTCTGCACCGGCGGAATCCGCTCGGCCGGTGCTGCGAACTTGTTGGTAGAGACCGGGTTCGACGCGGTCAACATGAGCGGCGGTCTCGTCCATTGGCGCACTGCGGGCGGGCCGCTGATCGCCCGGTGAGGGTGTGATGTGGCGGCGCAGCCAAGCGCAGCCCCCGCCAGCGATGTATATCAGCGGGCGGGGGCGCTACACGGACAATCTGCACGTAGTAACGAGCAGCGCAACCATGATTTTCGAGAGCCGAAGCCCGGAAGTCCAGAGAGTGTGATCCACGCCATTGCACTATTTTCGGCGACCTCAGTAACCGACCGGTAAGTGTGATGTCGACGATTTGTGAGAACCTGTGGGAGAACGACTGGCCTCAGGTTCGAGCCCGGTCATGTGACGTATAACACAGCTGAATTAGTCGGAGAAGCCTGGCGTTCGGCAATGTTCGGTTGCCACCCTATACCGGGACCCAAACTTCCAGACCTGATTTCGGGTATGGGTGTAGGTAGTTCGGCCGATGTGCAGGTGTCGAAGACGGTCCAAGGTAGTTGGTAGGCCGTACGCCACCGTGGATGTGGCAGTCGAGATTGTTTGCACGTGAGAGAAGAGATGTCATGGCACGAATCACCGAGAACCTGGGCTCGAATCTGCTGAATACGTTGCGGGCCGGTGTGGTTGGGACCGTTCTGTACGCCGCACTCATCATGGGCGTGATCGTGGTGGCGGTGTGGAAGTTCCCGATGCCCGGCGTGTAGCCGCACGGCGCTTCATGCTCTTCCACCGATGCCTGGCGTTGCGAAGTGAGACGCGGGGCGGCGGCTGTGCAGCGATGGAGCTGACGGGGGCGGCGTGGTTGTGCCTCTGGGTGCCGCCTGGCCTGTGATCAATGCGCGGTACCTGTGACGGCGCCTGTTGGTATGAGAGGAACGGCAGTGTTCGGGACGGGCATGGGTGCGATGGTGGCTCTACTGGTGGCTGCACTGTTGATGGTGCCCGTCGCGCTCGGTGTGGCGGCGCGAGCCGACGCAAAGGTTCGCCGCCTCTCGAAGTCCCGTGCGTCCGATCCCAATCTGAGCGGCTCGGACGTATACGTGGACGAGCGGTGCGAGCGGTGGCGGCAGCTGGCGACACGGGCGTGGTTGATCTGCGGCGGCGCTTCGCTGGTTGCAGTGGCGGTCGTGGGCGTGCTGGTCTGTGTCGGGTGACGGCGGTGACATTGCCGGGAGTGAACCGTCTGTAAGTGTTTGTAGTGGCTGGCCCGGGGCTGGCTGGCAGGATCGGTGCCGTCGTCGCGATTGAGTGTGACCCCTGAACCGCATGGCCCCTTCGGGGTGCACTGTCCAGGATCTGTCCACTCGGCCGAGACGGCGACGCCGACCCGGTCCCGCTTCGGTGGCTTGATCAGAAGCCTGCCCGACCCGTGTGCGCGGGTCGTGGCCCGTTACAGGCCTGCCTCGAAGTGTTCTTCCCGGGCCGACGCCGACACGACGTCACCTCTTGGGAAGGATTCCGCCGCCATGCCTATCGTTGCAGATCAGTACGAATTCGTCATCGGGGTTGATACCCACGCCGCTACCCACTCACTGTCGGTTGTCACCGCCGCGACCGGAGCAATTGTCGACCAATCAATGTTTCCGACGAGCCCATCCGGGCTCGAGCGAGCGGTGACATGGATCCGCCGGCGCGTGGGTGAGCACGCGACTCTGGTAGTTATCGAAGGCGTCGGCTCCTACGGAGCAGGTCTCGCCGAGCGTGTCCTCGGTTCCAGATTGGCGGTCGTCGAACCCGCCGCGATGTCGGCGGCGCGCCGCCGCGGTGTGGGCAAGACCGACTCGCTTGACGCCGTCCGGATCGCCCGGTCGGTGCTCGCGGTCGACATCTCACGGCTCCGCTGGCCGCGCGCCGAGGGGCCCCGCGCCGCCCTTCGGGTCCTGGTCGTGGCCAGGGAACAAATGGCTGGTGAGCGGACCCGAGCGGTCAATGCGCTCACCGCCCTGCTCCGGATCACCGACCTTGGTGTCGATGCGCGCAAAGCGCTGACGCGCAGACAAATTGATGCGATATCTACCTGGCGTTCCCGGTCGGAGGACATCACCATGCAAACGTGCCGGCAGGAGGCGGTACGACTGGCGAGACGAATCCGTGCCCTCGATACCGAGTTGATCGACAACAGGAAGGCACTCGACTCTGCGGTGAACGCCGTCGCACCGGAACTGCCGGAGTTACCCGGTGTCGGATCGGTGGTCGCCGCTTCGGTGCTCATCGCCTGGTCTCATCCGGGCCGAGTCCGTTCCGAAGCCGCGTTCGCAGCCCTCGCCGGAACCTGCCCGATACCGGCGTCGTCGGGGAACACGATGCGTCACAGGCTCAATCGTGGCGGGGATCGACGACTGAACCGGGCGCTGACCACTATCGTCCTCGTCCGGATGCGCACCCACCCCGACACCCGCGCGTATGTCGCCCGCCGCCGCAGCGAGGGTCGCACGACCAAGGAGATCATGCGATGCCTGAAGAGGTACATCACCCGGCAATTGTTCCGAACACTGACCGCCGCGTATCCGGCCCCAGCATGACTTGACGGATATAGAAGCATCCTGGACGAGGTGGAGACTCCTGATCTAACAAGGAGAATGCTGGTATGCCGGCACTGAAGAAGTACAGTGCCGACAGCGACCGGCTGGCCATCGAACTTATCGCCACCCATTGACCAGGACTCGCGCATGATACACACCGCCACGAGCGAGTCCGGGATTGAGCAGTTCCTCACCAACTGGCACCCCGACCCTATTGTCACCCACGACGGCCTTCCACCAGGCCCTGTGAATAATCTGGCCGCAGCCCTCGATTCCGAGGAGACGTTCGCAGTCGGGGGCTGTCCGCCGTTGCCCTGGCACTGGCTGTACTTCCTCGCCTTGCCACAGTCCGGTGGCCTCGGTGCCGACGGTCACCCCCGCGACAGACACTTCCTGCCACCGATCCCGCACCGCCGCAGAATGTTCGCTGGCTCACGCATCGAAGAACGCCAATCGCTGCGGCTGGGAGTGTCGACGACCAAACACACCAGTCTCGCCCGCATCCAAACCAAACGCGGTCGCATCGGTAAACTGCTATTCGTCACCGAACGCAGCGGATACCGGCAGGACGGGGGCACCGCACTTGTCGACGAACAGAACCTGTTCTACCGCAGGCACTCTAGCTCGACCACCACATATACGCGTGCCACCGAACCTCTAACAGAGTCGACCGCCACCTGGACCGCCGAACCACATCCCGACACTGCCCGGCCATTCCGGTTCAGCGCACTTACCGCCAACACACACCGTATTCACTACGACCACCCCTACACCACGGGCATCGAGGGCTATCCCGGCCTTGTCGTCCACGGACCGCTGCTTGCGATCCATGGCAGAACTCGTCCGCCAGCGATCTAACGCTAAAGAACTGTCCTGCTTCGAATTCCGACTCCAGCGACCAATGATCCTCGGTGACACCTTCGCGTCGAAGGAACACCGGTCGACGCATCTACGAGCCGCGTGGAGCATTTTACACCGATCCACGACGCGTAACGAGGTCCAAGACCGACAACTGTTGCAGTCGAGACGCGCACAGCAAGTGATCGACTGCTAATCCAACAGTTCATCGGCGACCCGCTACGTGCAGAGAATAAGGACGTGAGAAGGTGGGGACTGTCCTGGGCGTCACTGCCGAGTCTGCCGACGGGACTGCACGTTGCGCCTGTGTCGGCGCTAGGGGGGCACCGTAATGGTTCGAAGCGCGGCGATCACTTCGTGTGGAGCGAGAGCGGATGCGGCGAAGAAAACCTGCCTGTGGGTCAGCCCGTCGATCGCGATGACGTACATCTCGGCGAGCGCGGTGGACGCTGGATGGCCCTCGGCCTCGAACCGGTCTCGAACGAAGTTGACGAAGGCGGCACGTTGCTGCCGGAACTTTTCGGCCAATGCCGAATTGTATTGTGCTTCGCCGAGCAGGTGGTGGCGAGCGACGACGAGGTGCCGATGTCCGGGCCCGCCCATGGCGTCGACGAATCCGGCTGCGGCTTCTGCTATCGCGGCAGGTGTCCAATTCTGCACACGGAGGAAGAAGCGTTCGGCGATGGCCATGTCTCGGGCAAACAGTTCATCGATGGCCAAATCCAGTAGGCGCTGCCGTGTGGGGGCGTGGTAGTTGACCGAGCCGGGGGCGAGTGCGGCCGCGGCGTCGACGGCGCGATGGGTCAGTCCGCGTAGACCGGATTCACCGAGAACCTGCAATGCGGCTTTTGCGATTTCTCCTCGCCGTTGTGCCGAGTCTTGGCGGGATTTGCGCGGTGCTGTCACCTGACCGAACTTAGTCAACTCGGGTACGGGCTCCCACCAGGGGCGTACTCTCAACGGATGTTGAGAGATGCGGGTGTAACCCGCCGTGCGGCCCTTGTTCTCGGAGTTCTCGTGGTCGGGTCTGGGGCCGCGGGCCTGAGAGCGGGCGCGGCTCGTGCGCGTCCGGTGTCCGCCGCCCGTTATCGCGGCTACTCGCCTGAGGGTTGGGCGAGGCCGTATGCGAAGTTCATGGCGGATCGGACGTTGCCCGCTACGCCTTCGGTTGCCGCGGCCTACGCCGGCCCGCCGACTCCCGCGCATGAAATCCCGGAAGTCTCGACACTGCAGACCGAACTCGCCGCGACCGGTTCTTCACCGATCGAGACCGGCTATGGCAGGGCAACTTCGGGCAAGGTGTGGGTGGCCGTGCACACCGAGATGCCGGGCGTCACGGCGGCGATGTGGGACTGGTGGTTCGGCTGGCACTCGGCAGAATCCGCCCGATACAAGCTGTGGCATCCGGACGCGCACTTATACGCCGGCCTCGCAGTGGACAACACCGCCGAGCCGATCCCTGACCGAGCCAAGTACATCGGGAACGCTTCCTACGTCGACGAGTACATCGGCCCGAAACTACAGCAGTTGAGGATCGCGTTCCAGAACCCACTCGCCCACGGCTTCGAGGTGCCCGATGACCACACGACGATCCTGGCTAGAGTCGGCAGTGCTGTCGCCCCCTTAGACGTCGGATGGCTTGCACACCAGGTCCGTCCGATTGCCGGAGGATGTGAAATGCGAAGCCGTTTCTATCTCGGCATGTGGGGCCTACGACTTCCCGACATCCGCAACGCCGTCGCCGCCGTCGAGCGGGGGCCGTCCCTCGACCCTAGGGACATCGCTACCGATATGGATTCCGCTCGGGAGCTGCTGTTGCACTGCGGCCAGGAGATGCATCACCTCGCCCAATTCCTTCCCGCCCTATATCACGAGTTCGGCGGGCAAGCGCCGCTCTAATCGACGGCAGTCGCCTACGGGGCATGTCGCCTATCGTCGGCACGGTCAGTGCAGGACGGATGGCGTCCACGATCGGGTCATCCGAATGAGCCGGACGAAGGGAGTGACGTCATTTACAGCGACGTCCGGAAAAGGGGAAGCGTTTTGACCAGTTTGCGGGCGCGGGATAGCGATCCTCGCGTTCTGGGCAGCGGCATCTATGGATTCCCGTCGTCTGTCACGGGCCTGTAGCGAGGTCGCCAACAGGCGACCTAGTGGTTGGCAATTTGAGCGGGGCGCTTCGCCGCTGAGACGCATCGCAGCATCGATGAGCAGTGACTGTCACGTGCTCGTAATGCATATATGCATTCCGGAGGAACCTGCTCGGATCTGCGTTCGTCAACACGCCGCGCTCGAACTTCTTGCCGAAGCACGGCTGGATCACCGATCAGGTGCACAGCCTTGGTCGATCCACATAGAGGGCGACCTACCCTCACCCGTGGCTGCCGTGTTCCACCACCCATGCCGCGATCTGCGCGCGGGAGGTGAAGCCGAGCTTGGCGAGTTCGTGCTCTACGTGTCCTCGAGCCGTTCGCTGGGCGATGACGCGTTGGGACGCGATTGCCTTGTTTGTCATTCCCCGAGCCACCAGTCGGGCTACCCGCAGATCCGGGCTACCGCCCCCGTGTTGTCGTCGGTCAGCCAGAAATCCGGCACCGAGGAGGTCGCTCGTTGGGTGAACAACGTCACCGCGTCGTATCCGGGAAGACCCTGCAATGAGGACGGTCGGTCCGGATCCGGCGCTGCTAGAGGGAGGAACCCGCAGCGCCGCCTCACCGCCGATACCGAGGGGTTCACGGCTCGTGGTGAGAATCTTCAGCTCGGGGCACGCCCTGAGCAGCGTCTTGGTCAGCGCGGCTACTGCATCGATCTCTTGCTCGCAGTTGTCGATCGCGAGGAGCAAGCAGACGCCTCAGGTCGAGGAAGTCCACCAGCACCTCCCGCACCGGCCGCGCCGACCTGTCTCGCACACACCCAGGGCAGCGGCAACGACGTCGGCGAGCAACGACGGCCGCCCCACCTGTCTAGGTGTTGGTCCGTGCGCGCCTGCACCGGGCGACACGCTGGTCTTCGATGTGATGGTTCCTAACGTCGAGGCCGCGGTGGTCCAGAAGGCGCTTGCGTGGCAAAGCCGTTCAGCTGCAAAGGATGTCGGCGATCTCTGCTCGTTGATGGCGATCGTGCATCAGGACAAGGCGCGCCTGGCGGGGTGGAAGCTCGGTACCGCGCAGGGCGGAACCCGCGGGGACGCTGCGCGGGAGTTCTATGTCCTGGTGACGATGATCGATCCGCAGCAGCGGATCGATGGACTGACGATGCCGACCGCGCGATTTGGAGCGCTGGTTCGTGCCCACATATGCGAGCTCATGACCGGTCGGCAACCGATCTGCTCGGACGTAGCTGTGCTGTGCGGACGGCGAACTGACACTTCCCGCCGCGACTTGAAGGCCTCGCATACTTCGAGTTGCACGGCGACGCGGGCCGAAGTCGGACGGATACCGGAAGGCGGTGGCTGGCGTGCCCACGGCAAGGGCTTTGACCAGGCGAAGGCCGTCGAACGCGCCAAGGCTGCCGGAGCCCGCGCCGGATACGTGTACCTGCACTCCGCCGTCGACGGGTTCTCCCGCCTTGCCTACACCGAGGCTTTGACTGATGAGAAAGCATCCACGGCAATCGGATTCATGCATCGAGCCCGGGTGTTCTTCGCTGCACACGGCATCGGCCACATCAATCGGGTCGTCACCGACAACGGCTCATGCTACCGCGCGAAAGACTTCGCCAAGGTCCTGCACGGCGCGCGCCACCAGCGGATCACCCCATACACCCCACGGCACAATGGCAAGGTCGAGCGCTACAACTTCGATCCTGTCCGAGGAATTCCTCTACGCCCGAACCTGGACCAGCGAGCAGCAGCGCTCACAAGCTCTCGAAGTGTGGAACGTGCACTACAACTACCATCGACCTCACACTGCCGCCGGAAACCGGCCACCCGCGAGCAAGCTCCACGCCGGTCACCAACGTTATGGCCTCATACAACTAGCTGTCGGCCCCGCCTTGATCGCGCAACCATCGACGTTGAGTAATGCTTAGTGCGCATTCATCTGCAGTCAATTGGAAGGTGTGAACTATGTCGGACATCCTGCTGGTTTCTGGGAGCCTGCGCGGCAAGTCGAGCAACTCGGCACTCCTGCGCACGGTCGAAACTCTGGTCCCTGTTAACTTCCGCGGCGTGCCGTACCTCGAGATGGGAGAACTTCCACACTTCAACCCGGACGACGACCATGATCCGTTGCCGGAGGCGGTGGTCCACCTACGGCAACAGATCGACAGTGCAGCTGCGCTGCTGATCTGCACGCCAGAATACGCAGGGGCGCTGCCCGGATCGTTCAAGAATCTGCTCGACTGGACTGTGGGTGGCATCGAGGTCGGTGACAAGCCCACCGCGTGGATCAACGTTTCCGCCAACGCGACGAACGCGGCCGGCGCCCACGCATCTCTGCGACTGGTGCTGAACTACACGGGTGCCGCGATCGTCGAGGAAGCGTGCGTCCACCTGCCGGTGACACCCACGATGATCGATGAAGATGGCATCGTAACTGATCTCGCGGTTCGTGAAGGAATCGCCGGCGCTCTGGCGGCATTAAGCCAACGGGTCCTCGTCGCGGGGTGACCGACGAATTCACCTAGCGAGACAGCCAAACGGTACGTTGCGTGGCTCGGAAACACATCGACGGATGGGACGACATGAACGCACTGGCATAGAGCCTTCCCGGAAGCAATTCTTCCTTAAGCTGCTCAAGGGAGTGCGATACGTGTGCTGGTCACCGACAAGCTGGCTAGCTGCACTGTCGCGCATCGCGACCTGCTCGACTCCGTCGAGCATCGACGATTCAAGTACCTGAACAATCGAGCCGCGAACTCGCATCAGCCCGGCCCGGTAGCACGAGCGGGCGATGAAACGCTACAAATCGATGCGGCACGCGCAGCTACATCTGTCGGCGTTCTCGTCGAATTCACCACACTCCGGCTCAGTGGGACGCGGTTCCGTTCGGTCGTACGCGCGGTCGGCGGCAGGCCACGCGCCTCTGACCGTGCTGACATACGCAGCAGTGGCGTCAGAGCAGTCCGCCAGCGTCGACGACATGTGTCGTGCCGGTGACGTAGCGGCCACTGCCAGCAACGAGGTACACGATAGCGTGTGAGATGTCTTCAACCTCCGTGACGGCGACCGGCAGTGCGTTAAGAGTGCCCGCGGCTTCCTCGAAGTCGTTTCTGGTGGGATTCGCGAGATCCGGCCGGAAGAGTCGGTAGGTGGTGTCGTTAAGAATCATTTCTGTGGCCACCGTGGTCGGATGGACCGTGTTAACACGAATCTGGCTCGGCGCAAGTTCTTTTGCGAGTACTCTCATAAATCCGATGAGTCCCGCTTTGGCTGCGGAATAGTGAGCGATGTTCTCGTTCGCCTTCAAGGCCGCCAGCGAGCTGGTGATGACCACCGAGCCGCCCTCGCCACCTGCGATGATGTGCGGAACAGCAACTTTGCACGTCTTCCACACGCCTGTGAGGTTGATGTCGATCATCGTCGACCACACTTCTTCGGACATCTCGAGTGTGGACGCAGGTGCGGAGATCCCCGCATTCGCCAGCACGATGTCGAGACGGCCGAGTTGGTCGACCCCGTCGTCGACCGCCGATTTCAGGCCCTCGAGATCCCGAACGTCGGCTTCGGCGGCGACTACCCGCCGGCCCAATGCCTTCACCTGTCGGACCGTCTCCGCGAGATCGTCCGGAGTGGCCGTGGGGTACGGAACGGTCTCGACTGGGCGACAGATGTCGACTGCGATGATATCGGCCCCCTCCTGTGCCAGCCGGACCGCGTGACTCCGTCCTTGCCCACGCGCAGCGCCGGTGATGAATGCGACCTTGTTCTCGAGTTGTCCCATGAGTCGGTACCTTTCAACAAGTGTTCCGCACATAAGTGTGCGGCGTATGGAAGCTTCGTGGGGTCTTGTGTGAACCAGGTTATGGCCTGGGGTCCAGCAGCGTCGACGCCGACGGTGTCAACACCTACAACGTCCTCGACGTAAATCTCGCACCCGGAGTGTTTCTGCTCGACACCTGAATCGAACGCAATTTTCACACCACCTCCTCGTGCGGAGTTGTGCGGAAGACGTCGCTGAACGCGATCCGGCAGCGGACCAGGCATTCACCGGCAACATTCTTGCGAGCTGGACCGCGAACCGCGACGGCAGTTTCCACACCGGCCACCGGGCATGTGCGGGTGACGGCCGCGAGGATCGCGGAAATGCCCTACCACTTTGCCGGTCGGCAACGTGTGTTCGAGACCATTGGGCCTTGCACGCGGGCTGGGTTCTTCACCCGCAACGGGGAACTACTCACGATCAAGCAGGACGTCGGACACCGCAACGCGGTCGGCAAGCTGATCCGCTGGGCCACCGAGCGGAACCGAGTCCCGCTGGGCCACCGAGCGGAACCGAGTCCCGCTGAGGGGGAGCATTCTGCTCGTCAGTTCGCGGGTGTCGTTCGAGCCGGTGTAGAAAGCGGTGATGACCAACATCCCGATCCTCCGCTGTGTCCACGCCCTCCTTGCCGACGATCGACCTCGCCGACGACACCGGGCTCTCGCTCTTCATCATCGAGTTTCTCCGCGGCACCACCCTGATCATCTACACCCATTCGGACCGCATCAGCGCGACCCTGGCGAGGTCAACGCAGGAAGAGTCGTCGGTGCACAGCCATCACCACCCAGGCACGTTTCTGTGCCGGATCGACGGAGGTAAGCACGGGGCACCTATTGTTCGGGTGCGTTTGTCATCCCCAGCATTTGCATGTCTGGGACGAACGGCTGGTGGGCGAGGAGGCCGCCGTCGACGCGTATTTCCTCCCCATTTATACCGCGCGACTCGTCCGATGCGAGGAACAGGTAGACCTTTCCTAGTTCGCTGGGGCCGTTGAGTTTTGGACTCATCGTGTGCCGAACGTAGACATCTTTGATCTCCTGTGGCAAGGCCAGGGCAGGGGGTGTGGTGGTGGTGCCTGGGCAGATCGCGTTGCAACGCACGCCTTCCTTCCCGTACTGGGTGGCGGTGTACTTTGTCAACGCGATGAGCGCAGCCTTGGTGGCGCCGTATCCAGTCAGGCTGGTGTCACCGGCGAACGCGTGAGTCGATGCGGTGTTGATAATCGTGCCGCCGCGTTTGCGAAGATGCGGAAGAGCGTGTTTGGTGAGCAGCATGGCGGCTCGGACATTGACGGCCATGACGTTGTCCCACACTTCAATGGCCATGGTGGCGACGTCACCGTCGTCGCCAGGGAAGATGCCCGCGTTGTTGACGACGATGTCGGGTGCGCCGAAGTAGTCGACGGTGCGCTGGACGAGCTTCTCGATCTGGTCTTCGTGCCGCAGGTCGATGCCGACCGCCAGTGCGGTCTTGTCACCGTGGTGATCGTTGAGGATCTTCGCGAGGCGTTCGGCTCCGTCGACGTTGATGTCGGCGAGAACGACTCGGGCGCCCTCGGAGGCCAGTTCGGTTGCGGTGGCGCCACCAATGTTGAGGCCTCCCGGCTCGACACTGGTTGCCCCGGTGACGATGGCGACCTTTCCCTCTACACGGCCCATTTGCTTACTCCTTTTCGGATTTCTTTGTGGGATCACAGATTCAGTACCAGGCGGTCGCCGTGGCACCGGGACACGCAGATCAGGATGAATTCGCCCGCGGCTCGTTCCTCGGGTGTGAGGATTTCGTCCCTGTGGTCGGGAGTTCCCTCGAGCACGGTTTGCTCGCAGCGTCCGCACATTCCTTGCTGGCAGGACGAGAGGACGTCGACGCCGTTGGCTTCCAGGGTGTGCAGGATCGTCTCGCCCGGTGGTACGACGAAAGTGCGGCCCTGTTTTGCGAGGACGACCTCGAAGGCCGTGTCGCCCGAATCCGGTTGTGATGGGGCCGGCACGAATCGTTCCATGTGCAACGACCCTTCCGGCCACGAGCTGCAGCGCTCTTCTACGGCCGCGAGCAGTCCGGAGGGACCGCAGCAGTACACGGCGGTGTCGGGTCGGGGGGAACCCAGCACGGTATCGAGATCGATCGGGCCGGTGAGGTCTTCGGGGAAAATTTCGACCCGATCGCCGTATCGGGCGAGTTCGTGACGGAAGGCCATCGAGCGGGCGTTCCGGCCGCCGTAGATGAGCCGCCAGTCGAGGTGTTGCTTCTCGGCGTGCGCGATCATCGGGAGGATAGGGGTAATTCCGATGCCGCCGGCGACGAATAGGTATCGATCCGATTCGACGAGAGGGAAGTTGTTGCGGGGTAGTCCCACTCGCAACTTCGATCCCGGGTGCAGGGCGTTGTGGATGTACTCGGACCCGCCACGGCCTCTCTCCGGTGGTTCCCGAAGGACGGCGATCCGCCACGCGTCGTGATCCGAGGTATCGCCGCACAGGGAGTACTGGCGGACCGTTCCCGACGGAAGGAGGACATCGATGTGTGATCCGGGCGTCCA
Organism: Rhodococcus sp. IEGM 27; assembly: GCF_033142305.1. Lineage (NCBI taxonomy): Bacteria > Bacillati > Actinomycetota > Actinomycetes > Mycobacteriales > Nocardiaceae > Rhodococcus > Rhodococcus sp. IEGM 27. The sequence goes on from NZ_JAWLSG010000002.1 coordinate 521,515, forward strand.
GGTGGGAAGCGTCGTGCCGGTGACCGGTCGCAGCACGAACGCCTTGACCTCGGTGGCGACGGGCTCGATGCGCTCGACGACGACATCGAACTCATCATCCTCGACGACGGTGTCGAAGTCGCTGTCGTTGTGGGGCGTCACGGGGTTCCTCCTTTCCACCTGATGCGTCGTTGTGTTGTTTACGGTCGGTCCCACATGATGGGGAGTTCGTGGACGCCGAAGATTCGGGCATCGTTCTTGAGCTTGATGTCCGATGCAGGGACGGCCAGGCGCAGGGACGGGATGCGCTCGAGGAGAAGCGAGTACACGACCTGCAGCTCGAGTCGCGCCAGCGGCGCGCCCAGGCAGGTGTGGATGCCGTGTCCGAACGTCAGGTGCCGGCTTGCATCCCGATGGAAGTCGAGGTGGTTCGGCTCGTCGAACACCGACGGGTCGCGGTTGCCCGCCTCGGTCGAGAACATCAGCAATTCGCCCTTGGCGATCCGCTGGCCGTCGATTTCGAGGTCCTCGGTCGCGGTCCGGGGGAGGCTTCCGATGATGTCGAGGTGACGCAGCAGTTCTTCGACAGCCTGCGGCATGAGTTCGGGGTCCTCACGCAGCTCGGCGAGTTGGTCGGGGTGTTCGAGCAACGCGAAAAGGCCGAGGCCGATCATGTTGCCGGTCGTTTCGTGGCCGGCCATGAGCAGGAAGGTGGACATGCCCGCGACGTCGATCACGCTGAGGTCGCCCGACTCGATGTGCTTGACCAGTAGGCTGACCAGGTCGTCGCCGGGGTTTTCCTGCTTGATGGTCACCAGCTCGGCGAGGTAGGTCATGACGTCGCCGATGGCCGCGCCGACCTGTTCGGGAGTGCTGCCGGCTGCGAGAACGGCGCGGGTGCGTTCCTGGAAGAAGTCGTGCCTGTCGTAGGGGACGCCGAGCAGCTCGCAGATGACCAGCGACGGGAGCGGCAGAGCGAGCGCGTCGATGATGTCGACGGGTTCGTCGGACTTCAGGATCTCGTCGATCAAATCGTTGGCGATCCGCTCGATCGTCGGGCGCATCGCTGCCATGCGACGCGGAGTGAACTCCTTCGCCAGGATCCTGCGCAGGTCGTCGTGCTGCGGTGGGTCCATCGCGACGAAGAAGCCGGGAACTGCCTGCTCGCCGTCGTCGCCGCGCGAGGAATCGTCGATCCCGCGCACGCTCATGCGGGGATCGGCGAGAACCGTGCGCACGTTGTTGTACCCGGTGACGAGCCATCCGGGGGTGCCCTTGAAGTCCACCTTCTGCAGATTGTCGTCGCTGAACGACTGATACTTGTCGTTCGGCGCGAACGGGCATGTACGGCCGAACGGAAAGGCGGGGTGGCCCCCGGTGTCGGAGGCTGTGTCGGTGCCGAGTACGTCGTCGGCCGGTGTGGTTGTCAAGTGTGCTCCTTCGGTAGCGGCGGAAGTGCCGTGACCTTCGGTCCGGGATTCGTGCACCCGATGAACGGGTGACTGCTGTGATCGACCGAACCGGAAGGGCGACCCGTGAGAGTGTGACGGGCGGCACATTGTCTGTGAACGATCATATCGTGACATGCCGTCGACCGGTCGTCAATGGAAATCTTTGGTCGATCTCCGGTGTGAGATGAAAGTCGACGGCGCCTTCTCCTTGAGTGTGCACGAATGGGCCTGCAAAAGAACCGAATTCGGACCATTGGCCCGTCGTTTCATCTCCCGTCAGGAGGGCAGTCGTGCCAGGAAGCGGTGTCGGCCGGAGTCATTCTGACTGCGAATGTTAGTGACAATTCTGAAGGTATGTCAGTTTCGGTGAGTAATAGGCCGTCCGCGGTGCGCACGACGAATCCGCGCTCCGCTGCAATCGGCGCCGGGCGTGATCGGAGCGGAGGGCGGAACGTCGTGCACGGGTGAGATCGCGTGCCACCGGTTGGTGTCAGGCGGTGGCTCGGCGGAAATGCGTCAACAGGTCCGGGTACTTCACCAGGTGTGCCCCGCCGTTCAGATCGAGGCTCTCACCGGTGAGCCATGACGCGTGGGTCATGTAGATGGCCGCGTCGGCGATCTCCTCGGGGGTGCCTGATCTGCCGAGCGGCGTGTTGGCGAGGTAGTCGTCCTCGAGGCCGGGGACGGACATCGACGGCGAGGTCAGCGGAGTCATGACGATGCCCGGCGCGATGGCGTTGACGCGGATCCCGCGGGGGGCCAACTCGAGTGCAGCGACCTCGGTGAGCATCGCCAGCCCCGCCTTGGCCGAACAGTACGCGCTCATTCCGGTACCGGGCTGCCGCGCGTTGAGTGAGGACAGGGAGATGATCACCCCGCCGTCGTCCATCGCCCGGGCTGCGTGCTTGACCACGAGAAACGCTCCGGTGAGACAGACGTCGACGACGAGGCGAAACTTGTCGACGGGGAGATCGGTGATGGATCCGGCGACGCTGATGCCTGCACTGTTCACGGCGATATCTACTCGGCCGCGTGCTGCGCGTACCGATTCGAACAATCTGAGGATCGAGTTTTCGTCGGTGACGTCGACCTGCGCCGCGTGGTGGGTGGGACCGAGTTCGGCGGCGAGTTCTTTGGCCTGGTCGACGTTTCGGTCGGCCACAGTGACGGTTGCTCCGTCGGCGGCGAGCGCTCGAGCGATGGCAGCACCGATGCCGGAGGCACCGCCTACCACGACCGCGCTGCGCGGTTCAATTTCGGACATGAGATATGTGCCCTTCTCAGGGTTCGGGGGTGGCTATTTCGGAACGAGACTCGGCGGCAGCGCCATTGCCCGCGCGAGGACTGTCAGTTCCCCGGCGAGTCCCGGGCGTTCCCGGAGCTGGGGTGTTTGCGCCACGTCGGTCACGACACCGATCACGGCCTGAGCAAGAGCGCGTGCGTCGGAGGTGGCCAGCTCGTCGGAGAGTGCGCAGATGGCAGCGATCCATTCGGCGACGTATTCGCGCTGGGTCTCGCGGAGCGCGGATTGTTCCTCGTCGGACAGGTATAGCAGGTCGGTAGAGAGGATGTGCATGATCCGTCCGTGGATACCGAGCGCCTGACGGACGTAGGTGCGAATCAAGGCGTCGAGCACCTCGTCCGGAGTGGTAGCGAGCGCGAGCGCGTCGGCGGTCACGTAGAGAAGACCTTCCGCGCCCCGCTCCAGCACTGCGCGGAGCACCTGAGCCTTACCGGTCACGTGCTGATACAACGTCGCTACCGACATCTCCGACGCCTTGGCAATGTCGTCGATCCGCACGTCGTAGAACCCCCGCTCGTCGAACAACTTCGCCGAGGCATCGATGATCCGTTCGCGGCGCCCTGCAGGCTGCCGGGGAACGAGAAGCGGCGCCGAACCGGCGTCGGGATCAGGGGCGGGCAGGTTGCAGCCGAGGATCGACTTGGCCAGCGCCGATTGGATCTCCATCAACCGTTCCGCCGACAGACTGCCACGGATGTCGGGAGTATTCGAGTACACCGCCAGGACTGCGAAGCCGAGCAATTCGGCCTTGTGTGCGTCGATCGCGGGGTTCGCCGCCCTGATTTTGGCGGCAATTCGGTGTTGATTAGCAGCGAAGTGGCCACGGAACTGCTCGCGTTCGGCGGGTTCGAGATGCCGTTGCTCGCGCCGCCACAACGTCGCCTCGTCACCGTTTGCGGTGAGATCTGCGAGTCCTTCGAGGAACAGGTCGAGCTGTTCCTGCGCGGTCGAGCCTTTCTGGTCGGCGCGGGCGTTGAGCTCGTCCACGAGCCGAACTTGGCTCATCAGAGCATGCACGAGAATGCCGTGCTTGCCTTTGAAGTGCCGGTAGACGGCGGGGCCTGTCAGGCCGACGGCGGCGCCGATCTGATCGATACTGACATTCTGATAGCCCAACTCCTGAAAGAGGTTGGCCGCGGCCCGTGCGATCTGCTCGGTGCGCGCGCTCCCGCGTCCAGGTGACGGTGTGGCAACGTCCTCGACGTCAGTACGTGCCGCTGTCGATCGTGACATCTCAGTTCTTCCCGCTCGGCTCGGTCATGGAACCAGTGTCGCATTCCCCGGTGAATCGGGATCAGACCACGCCACTACCGCAGCGCCCGTCAGGGTTCGGGTTCCGTCGGCGAGTACCACGTTCAGGTCCAGGTGGGCACGCTGCTCACCGTCGACCGCGGCGATCTCCTTGACCGTTGCGGTCAACACGGGCTCGGCATGGACCGGCGTGATGGCGGTGAACCGTGTGGACAGTTCCAGGATGCGGCTCTGGGGAATCCAGTCAGTGAGCAGACGTCCCAGATAGGCCATCGACAACATGCCGTGGGCGAAGACGTCCTCCATCCCGGAGGCTTTCGCCGAGTCGATGTCGATGTGGATCGGGTTGTGGTCGCCGGAGGCACCGGCGAACAACGCCAGGGTCGTACGTGAGATGGCACCGGGCTTCAACTCGGCTACGACGTCGGAGGCGGTGGGTGTGGATGAGGTCATTTCTTCCCCCCGGGGTTCTTGATGACGCTGACGCTCTCGAGTTCTGCCACGACGGTGCCGTCGCGGGTCACGGTGCTGCGACGCACGAGGAAGTCGAGTGCGCCTCCGGCCTTGGTGTAGGCGTCGACATATGCGGATTCGAAGGTGACCCGGTCGCCGGCGTGGACGTCGGCGAAGTAGCGGAACCGCTGCTCGCCGTGCAGGACGTTGCCGAGATCCACTCCGTGGGCCGCGAGATCGGCGAAGACGTTCGAGTTCTCGAGTTCGAGGCCGAACAGGAAGGTGGGGGGTGCGAGTACGTCCGGGTGGCCGGCGGCGACGGCGGCATCACGATCGCGGTAGATCGGGTTCTCCTCGCCGATTGCGATGGCGAACTGCCGGATCCGGCCCCGTTCGACGTCGGTGACGATCGGCGGAACCGTGACATCGAGGATTGCGTGGTCGAGTGACATCAGTCCACCTTCTCGTACATGGTGACGACGCAGGCGCCACCGAGACCGAGGTTGTGCTGCAACGCGATTCGCGCTCCTTCGACCTGACGGTCCCCGGCTTGCCCGCGCAGGTGCCACACCAGTTCGGCGCATTGTGCCAGCCCGGTGGCGCCGAGGGGATGTCCCTTGGAGAGGAGGCCGCCGGAGGGGTTTGTCACGACCCGCCCGCCGTAGGTGTTGTCGCCGTCGAGCACGAATTTCTCCGCGGTGCCCTCGGGGGTGAGGCCGAGGCCCTCGTACGTAATCACCTCGTTGGTGCTGAAGCAGTCGTGTAGTTCCACGACGGGGATGTCCAGCGGATCGACGCCGGACTGTTCGTACACCTCGGCCGCGGCCTTGGCTGTCATGTCGTATCCGGCGACCCGCATCATGTCGGTGGTGTCGAAGGTGCCGGTCAGGTCGGTGACCATCGACTGGGCGCGGATTCGGACGCTTGCGTCCAGTCCGTGGGCGCGGGCGAACTCTTCGCTGCACACGATGGCGGCGGCCGCGCCGTTGGTCGGCGGGCAGCACATCAGGAGGGTCAGCGGTCCCCAGATCTGCTTCGACGACATCACCGTGGGCAGATCGATCGGATCACGGAACACCGCAAGGGGGTTCTGGGCCGCGTGTGCGCGCGCCTTCACCGATACACGGCCGAACAATTCGGCGGATACGCCGTAGCGCGACATGTATTCGAGTCCAGCGCCGCCGAAGAGCTTCGCGGCCATCGGGGCGTTCTCGTCGCCGCCGGGCATCGACGCGGCGACGTTCTCCCCGCGTGCGGTGGGGCTCGGACGATCACCGTAAGCGTTGACGAGAGCGCCGGGCTGCATCTGCTCGAAGCCCAGAGCGAGAACACATTCCGCCGACCCCGAGGCTACCGCCTGGCGTGCGAGCCACAGGGCGCTCGATCCCGTCGAACAGTTGTTGTTGACGTTGACGACCGGGATGCCGGTCATTCCGATCTCGTAGAGAGCATTCTGACCCGACGTCGAATCGCCGTACACGTAACCGACGAAAGCTTGCTGTACGTCGGTGTATTCGAGACCGGCGTCCTTCAGCGCCGCTGCTGCTGCCGCGGCACCCATCCGGTCGTACGTCTCGCTTCTGCCAGGTTTGGTGAACGGCATCATTCCGACGCCGCTGATGCAGACGTTTCTCATGGGGCCTGCCTTTCGAAGTGGTTTCCGTGGGTACTCCCAACGACTATACATATTCATGACTAACAATTGCCGCAAAGACCGAGTAAAAGTAGCCATTGACGCGCAACAGCGGCGAAGTTAGTATTCACCCCAGTGACTGGGGTCACAACACAATTCTCGGCGTAACGACGCCGCCGCGATCGGCGGCCGAGCGCTCGACGCAGACATCTCAGGAGGAAGCACGTGAGCGTCCACAAACTGCAGGACAAAGTGGCACTGGTCTCCGGATCGGGCCGCGGTATCGGGCGCGCGGTCGCCGTGAAGCTGGCATCCGAAGGTGCCCGGATCGTGGTCAACGATCTCGATGCAGAACCTGCCAAGGAAGTGGTCGCCGAGATCGAAGCCCTCGGCGGACAGGCCGTCGCGTGCGTCGGTAGCGTCACCGACCCTGCCTTCGCCGATCGCTTCGTCGCCGCAGCTGTGGACAACTTCGGCGGAATCGACATTATCGTCAACAACGCCGGCTATACCTGGGACAACGTGATCCAGAAGATGACCGACCAGCAGTGGGCGGACATCGTCGACGTGCATCTCACCGCCCCGTTCCGCATCCTGCGTGCGGCCCAGCCGGTCATCAGCGCCGCAGTCAAGCGCGAGCGCGAGGCCGGCCTCGTGCCGTGCCGCAAGGTCGTGAACATTTCGTCTACTTCCGGCCTGCAGGGCAATCCGGGACAGGCGAACTACTCGTCGGCGAAGGCCGGGATGGTCGGGTTGACGAAGACGATCGCCAAGGAGTGGGGACGGTACAACGTCACGTCCAACGCCGTCGCGTACGGCGTGATCAACACCCGGCTGACGTCGGTGACCACCGAGGAGAAGACCATCAAGGTCGAGGACCGCGACATCAAGGTCGGTGTCGATCCCGCCGTGATGGACGCGGCCACCAAGCAGATCGCCCTCGGACGGGCAGGCACTGTCGAAGAAGCGGCCGGCGCGGTCTACCTGCTGTGCAGCCCCGAATCGAGCTACATCACCGGCCAGGTCCTGGTCTGCGGCGGAGGGCTGTGACGGACATGTCCGTGCAAGACGAAGAGGCTGCGCTCGACTACGAGGACGTGCGCTATGAGGTGTCCGACGGCGTGGCCGTCCTAACCCTCGATGCCCCCGAGCGCCGCAACGGGATGCGCGTGGGGATGCTGGTCGACCTGCTGCGCATCCTCGATCGTGCCGACCGCGATCCCCAGGTGCGGGCCGTGATCGTCACCGGCGCCGGCGACGAGTTCTCCGTCGGTGCGGCCCTGGACGGTCCGGAAACTCTTTCCCGGGCGCTGGTCGAGGACACCGACGGGCACACTCCCACCGGTTACCGAGAACCCGCGGGACGGATCAGTGAACGGCTCTTCGCGATGCAGAAGCCTGTGATCGCGGCTCTCAACGGGCATGCGATCGGGGGTGGCGCGACGATCGCGGCGGCGATGGACATTCGGATCGCCAGTGAGGACGCCCGATTCGGATTCGTCTTCACCCGTCGGGGAGTGGTCCCCGAGGGCGCGTCGTCGTGGTTCCTGCCTCGACTCGTCGGGGTAGGGCGCGCGACCGACTGGATTCTGACCGGCCGGGTCTTCGACGCCGCCGAGGGGTACGAGGCCGGGTATCTCACCCGGGTGGTGCCCGCGGATCAGGTGATGTCGGCGGCCCGGGCGTACGCGGAGCAGTTCGTCCACGAGACGTCTCCGACCTCGGTGGCCCTGTCCAAGCGGCTCCTGGCCTCGGGTTGGCAGCACGCACATCCGGGTCCGGCGGCGGCGGACGAATCCCGTACCTACGCCGGCCGAGTCGACTCGAAAGACGCGCGGGAAGGGATCCTGTCGTTCCTCGAACGTCGACCGGCAGTCTTCCCGCCCCTGGATCCGTCACCGGCCGAAAAATTCTGACATCGAAGCTAATCGACCTGAGGAGTGCTATGACGACCGAACCGTTCACCGTGTGCAAGTACGGCGCCGATGCGGAGGGAACCCACGATTTCGCCGGCATCCCCAATTTCAACGAGAGCGTCTACTTCAACTTCGTCGACCCCATCTCGCAGCTCGGTGGACTCGTCCGGATCGGTAACCGACCGAATCTCGGGTACAGCGAGACATCGGTGCAGCTGACCCTGCCCGGCGGAGCCATCGCGTTCAGGGCGGGGCGGACCCCGTGCGAGACGAACGACGGCTTCTCCGGTCAGGGCCTGGAGATCACGATCAAGGAACCTACACGGACCGCGGAGATTACCTACCGCGATACCGTTGCACGCGTGGTACATCCGTCGTTGATGGCGGAGAACGGCCGCATCGCGCTCAAGAATGCGCCGTCGGAGGAATGCGAGATCTCGCTGTCCTACGAGGCGTCGAGCCCGATGTTCGTCATCAACAGCGACGGTGACGGCGACTGCACACCGGGAAGTTCCGTCATCGCCAGCGACCACTACGAACAGTTCGGACACCTTTCAGGCACCATCCGGGTCGGCAACCGCACCTGGGTGCTCGACAAGGTCACCTCGTTCCGCGACCACTCGTGGGGTCCGCGGGAGTGGGCGTCGTACACCGGTGAGTGGCTGGCCGGCTGGCTTGCCGACGGCACCGCGTTCAGTGCGTACGGTGAATACGAGAAGTCCGGGAACCGGGTGTCCGCCGGCGCGGTACTCACGACCGACGGCGTGGCGCACCCGATCACCGACTACACGGTGCACACCGACTACGCGGGCGAATCCACCTACAACGGACGCCATGTCGGCATCATCACCGCAGAAGGACTACCGACGATCGTCGTCGACGGGGCGATCCGGCATTTCGTACCGGTCACCCAGCGAACCGAGGACCGCGCCGTCCGGATGGCTCAGATGACCGTCGACTTGGCCGGTGGTCACGGCGGCTGGGCGGTCGCGGAGTTCCTGCGTCCCATCCACCCCTGAACACACTGCGCCACCTCGTCCCTCATACGACCGTCCGATAGGAGTCCCGTTATGTACCCCGGGCGCTATGCCACCACACATCCCGACCGACCGGCGATCATCATGGCCCCCCGCGGTGAGGTTCTGACCTACGCAGACCTCGACGCACGCGCCAATCGTCTGGCCGCGCTGTTTCGCTCCGAGGGGCTCGGTCCGGGCGATCACATCGCGTTGTTCATGGAGAACAACATGGAGATGATCGTGGCGATGTCCGCAGCAGAGCGCTCGGGGCTGTTCTACACTCCGGTCAATTCGTTCCTGTCGGCGTCCGAGGCCGCGTACATCATCGACGACTCGCAGTCCAGGCTCGTCCTCACTACGGCGGCGAAAGCGACTGTTGCCCGGGACTTTCCTGAGTTGTGCCCGAAGGTGACTCGTTGGCTCATGGCCGACGCCGATCCGGGCTCGATTGCTCTGACGGGACCGTACGAGTCCTACAGTGCCGCCGTCGCCGGTTTCGGGACGGAACCCGGCGAGCACGAGCGGCTCGGCACGCCGATGTTCTACTCGTCCGGAACGACAGGTCGCCCCAAGGCGATCAAACGCGCTGTGCCCGAAGCGCATCCTGGCGAAATCCTGGCGATCGAGGATTTCGGCCGCAAGCTGTTCCATCTGCGTGAGGGGATGCGGTTCCTCTCGCCGGCCCCGCTGTACCACTCGGGTCCGCAGTCGACGGTCGCGATCGGCCTGCGCCTGGGAGCGACAATCGTGGTGATGGAGAAGTTCGACGCCGAGCAGTACCTCGAACTCGTGGAGCAGCACCGCATCACACACTCGATGGTCGTACCGACGATGTTCTCCCGGATGCTCAAGCTGCCCGAGGACAAGCGCAACCACGACATCTCGTCGCTCGAAGTCGTGGTGCACGGAGCCGCTCCCTGCCCGGTCGCGGTGAAAGAGGCCATGCTCGACTGGTGGGGCCCGGTGATCTACGAGTACTACGGCGGCACCGAGGCCAACGGCATGTGCGGATGCACCCCCGAAGAATGGCTGGCGCACAAGGGAACCGTCGGCAGACCGTTCATGGGCGAACCGGTGATCCTCGACGACGAGGGCAACGAGTGCCCACCCGGCGTCGCCGGCAACATCTGGTTCCGCGGCGAGGGCAGCGGTTTCGAATATTTCAACGACCCCGGCAAGACGGCCGAGGCCAAGGACCCCACCGGCACGATGTCCAGGATCGGCGACATCGGCTACCTCGACAAGGACGGATTCCTCTACCTCACCGACCGCCAGGCGTTCGTCATCATCTCCGGTGGGGTCAACATCTATCCCCAGGAGATCGAAAATCTGCTCGTCACCCACCCGAAGGTCATGGACGCCGCCGTCTTCGGCGTCCCGGACGAGGACTTCGGCGAGGCCGTCAAGGCCGTGATCCAGGCCGTCGACCCGGCACAGGCCGATTCCGGCCTGGCGGCCGAGCTGAGTGAGTTCTGCCGGGCGAATCTCGCGAAGTTCAAGTGCCCCAGATCGTTCGACTTCACCGACGAAATGCCCAGGCTGCCCACCGGCAAGCTCTACAAGAAACCGCTCCGCGACGCGTACTGGACGACCGCGGACGCCGCAGCATCGCGCGCTTGACGTCCGGACCCCTTCCGGCGCGACCGCACCACCTCGAGAACAGGATTCGAAATGCCCCATGACGTGTACGTGTACGACGCCTTCCGCACCCCGCGAGGGCGTGGACGAGGCGGAGCCCTGCACGGCGTCAAGCCCATCTCTCTGGTCGTCGGTCTGCTGCAGGCGCTTCAGGACCGCAACCCGGGCCTCGACCCCAAGCGCGTGGACGATCTGATCCTCGGCGTGGTCGGACCGTTGCGCGATCAGGGAGCCGACATCGCGCGTACCGCGGCGATCGCCGCCGGCCTGCCCGACACCGTGGCCGGGGTGCAGATGAACCGATTTTGCGCATCCGGTCTCGAGGCCGTCAACACCGCGTCACAGAAGGTGGCATCGGGGTGGGAGTCGCTGGTCCTCGCCGGCGGCGTCGAAAGCATGTCCCGTGTTCCGATGGGATCGGACGGCGGTGCATGGGCCAACGACCCGGAGACCAACCTGACCACCGGGTTCGTCCCGCAGGGCATCGGCGCCGACCTCATCGCGACCCTCGAAGGCTTCACCCGCGAGGACGTCGACGCGTTCGCCGTCGAATCGCAGCGCCGCGCCGCAACCGCCTGGGACGAGGGCCGATTCGCGCGCTCGATCGTGCCGGTGCTCGACCGGAACGGACAGACCATCCTCGGCCACGACGAGCACATCCGCCGGGGCACGACCGTCGAGTCGCTCGGCCGGATCAAGCCCGCGTTCGTGGGGCTCGGTGCAGCCGGCTTCGACGCGGTCGCGCTGCAGAAGTACCACTGGGTCGAGCGGATCGAGCACGTGCACACCGGCGGTAACTCGTCGGGCATCGTCGACGGCGCCGCGCTCGTCGCACTCGGAAACGAACAGGTCGGCACCGAACTCGGCCTGACACCGCGCGCCCGCATCGTCGCGGGTGCGGTGAGCGGCTCCGACCCGACGATCATGCTGACCGGGCCGGCCCCGGCGAGCCGCAAGGCCCTCGAGGTCGCCGGACTGGGCGTCGACGACATCGACCTGTTCGAGATCAACGAGGCCTTCTCCTCGGTCGCCTTGCGTTTCATGCGAGACCTCGATCTTCCGCACGAGAAGGTCAATGTCAACGGGGGCGCGATCGCCATGGGGCATCCGCTCGGCGCGACCGGCGCGATGCTGATCTCGACGATGGTCGACGAACTCGAGCGTCGTGATCTGCACCGCGGACTGGTGACGCTGTGCGTCGGCGGCGGCATGGGTATCGCGACGATCGTCGAGCGGGTGTGAGTGCACGTGACCGACATTTTCCCCCGACAGACATCGCACCGAGACAATCGTGACCACACCATGAGCGAGGCCAGCGCCGTGACCAGCACAGACACCACCACCGAGACCATCACCTGGGAACAGACCGAATCCGGGGTCGTCGTCCTGACGTTCGACGACCCCACACAGTCGGTCAATACGATGACCGCGGCCTGGTCCGCATCCCTGTCCGCGGCCCTCGATCGGCTCGCCGCCCTCGGACCCGACCTGACCGGCGTGATCCTCACCTCCGCCAAGAAGACGTTTTTCGCCGGCGGTGATCTCGGTGACCTGCTCGCGACGACACCCGAGCAGGCGGGCGAGCTGACCGCATTCGCGGACGGCGCGAAGGCGATGCTGCGACGGCTCGAGACCCTCGGTGTCCCGGTGGTTGCCGCACTCGGCGGCAGCGCACTCGGCGGCGGTTTCGAGATCGCGCTCGCGTGCCACCATCGCATCGCGGTGGATTCGGCGGCGCTGCGGATCGGGCTTCCCGAGGTCACCCTCGGTCTGCTGCCCGGCGGCGGTGGCGTTGTGCGCACCGTGCGCCTGCTCGGCCTGGACGTCGCGCTCGACAGGGTCCTGCTGCCCGGAACCGCACACCGGGTGCAGGATGCGCTCGAACTGGGCCTGATCGATCGCGTCGTCCCCGACGCGGATTTGCTCGTACCTGCTGCGCAGGAATGGATCTCGGAGAATCCGGGGGCAACCCAGCCGTGGGACCGGAAGGCACCGATCCCCGGCGGAACGGCATACGATCCCGCCGTCGAGGCGACATTGCCGCTGCGAGCGTCGACTCTGCGCGCCCGCCACAAGGGATCGCCGATGCCGGCGCAGGCCGACATTCTCGCCGCGGCCGTCGAGAGCACCCAGGTCGACTTCGACACCGCGTCCGCGATCGAGACCCGGTACTTCGTCGACCTGGCCACAGGCCCGATCTCGAAGAACATCATCCAGGGCACCTTCTTCGACAAGCAGACCATCAAGTCCGGCGCGAGCCGCCCGGAGGGCTTCCCCGCCCACCGCGCGAACTTCGTCGCCGTACTCGGTGCCGGCATGATGGGCGCCGGTGTGGCCCTGTCGTGCGCTCTCGTCGGAATGCGGGTGGCGCTCAAGGACATCGACATCGCCGCCGCGGAACGTGGCAAGGACTATGCCCGCAAGGTGCTGGGCAAGCAGGTCGATGCCGGCAAGCGCACCCGGGAGGGCGCCGATGCGATCCTGAACCTTATCACACCGACCGCATCGGTCGCCGACCTCGCCGACGCCGACCTGGTGATCGAAGCGGTGTTCGAGGATCCGGACCTCAAGCGCACGGTCTTCGCGGAGGTACTCGACGTGGTGGCGCCGGACGCCGTGCTTGCCTCGAACACCTCCACCCTCCCCATCACCGAGCTGGCGAGCGAACTTCCGCGACCCGACGACTTCATCGGACTGCACTTCTTCTCGCCCGTCGATCGCATGGAACTGATCGAGATCATCGTCGGCGACAAGACCAGCGATGCGACCCTCGCGAAGGCCTTCGACATCGCGCTGCAGATGCGCAAGACCCCGATCGTCGTCGGAGACGGACGCGGCTTCTTCACCAGCCGGGTCATCCTGCAGCGTCTCGTGGAGGCCGCCGCGATGATCGGTGAGGGCATCGACCCCCAGTCGATCGAGCAGGCATCGCTGCAGGCCGGCTATCCCGTGGGCACCCTGGCGCTGCTCGACGAGCTCACCCTGTCGTTGCCGCTGAAGATCCGCGGGCAGTTCCGCGAGGTCGCACAGCAGCAGGGCGCCGAGCTCGCCGATCATCCCGGCGACACGGTGCTCACCGCGATGGTCGAGGAGCTGGGCCGTCCCAGCCGGGTGGCCGGTGGCGGTTTCTACGAGTACCCGGACGGCCGGCGCGGTTCGTTGTGGCCGGGCCTTGCCGAGCGCTTCCCGGTCAGCGGCGAACGTGCCGACCTGACCGACCTGCGTGATCGCCTGCTGTTCGCCGAGGTGCTCGAGACGGTGCGTTGCCACGAGGACGGGATCCTCCGCTCGACCGCCGATGCGAACGTCGGGTCGCTGCTGGGCATCGGATTCCCGACCTGGACCGGCGGCACCAGCCAGTTCATCGCCGGATACCCCGGTGGCACCGAGGCGTTCGTTCGCCGCGCGCAGGAACTCGCCGACGCGTACGGGCCGCGGTTCACCCCGCCGGCCTCGCTGAGGGAGGGCTGATTCGTGCGAAGGAGCATCTACACCCCGGAACACGAGGCGTTCCGGTCCGCGTTTCGCGCGCTGCTCGACCGGGAGGCCGTGCCGAACGTCGACAAATGGGAACAGGCCGGGACCGTCGACCGGGACTTCATCACCACGGCAGCCAAATCCGGTTACCTCGGTTTCGAATTCGATCCGGAGTTCGGTGGCCTCGGAATCTCGGACTTCCGCTACAACGCCGTGATGACCGAGGAGGTCGTGCGCTCCGGCATGGCCGGCGACACCTTCAGCATGCAGAACGACATCATCGTCCCGTATCTGCGCGACCTCACCACCGATGAACAGAAGCAACGCTGGCTCCCGAAGTTCACTAGGGGCGAATGCGTGACGGCCCTCGGCATGACCGAGCCCGGCGCCGGCTCGGACCTGGCGTCGATACGGACGAGCGCGGTGCGCGATGGCGACGATCTGATCATCAACGGCACCAAGACGTTCATCACCAGCGGCGCCACCTGCGACCTGGTGATCGTACTGGTGCGGACCGGAGAGCGGGACGGACGCGGGACGTCGTTCGTCGTGGTCGAGAACGGAACACCGGGATTCGAACGCGGCCGACCGATGCACAAGATCGGCCGCAAGGCGCAGGACACCGCCGAGCTGGTGTTCACCGACTGCCGGGTACCCGTCGCGAACATCGTCGGTGAGCCCGGTCGCGGATTCGGATCGGCGATCGCAAACCTGCCGCGCGAGCGGCTGTCGATCGCGGTGTCCGGAGTCGCGTCCGCCGCACACGCACTGGGCCTCGCGCTCGACCACGTCCGCTCCCGGGTGGCCTTCGGTGCACCTCTGGCCGATCTGCAGTCGGTGCGTATGGCGATCGCGGAGATGCACACCGACATCCAGGTCCTGCAGCACTACGTCGACGGATGCGTGGAAGCACTGGTCCGCGGCGACCTCACCGCGGACGACGCTGCGGGCATCAAGTACAAGGCCACCGAACTGCAGTGGGAGGTGGTCGATCGGTGCCTGCAGTTGTTCGGCGGCTACGGCTACATGGAGGAATATCCGATCGCGCGAATCTGGCGCGACGCGCGTATTCAGCGGATCTACGGAGGAGCAAACGAAGTGATGAAGGATCTGGTCGGGCGAGCGGTGGTGGCGCAGTGAGCAGCACACCGGGAAATGCACCGCTCGCGGGACGAACCGCGATCGTCACGGGCGGTTCACGCGGTGTCGGCCGAGCGGTGGCGCTGCGACTGGCACGCGACGGCGCCGCGGTCGCCGTGAACTACCGGCGTGACGCGTCCGCGGCCGACGAAGTCGTCGACCTGATCGCGTCCGAGGGAGGACGCGCGCGGGCGTATCAGGCTTCGATCGACGACCAATCCGCGGTCGCGGACATGGTAATGGCAATCCGATCCGATCTGGGACCGGTCGACCTGATTGTCAGTAATGCGGGCTCGGCCAGCCGCGGACAGGACGTCGCGTCCACGCCGCATGCCGACTACCTGCAACAGCTGCACGTGCACGCGCTGGGCCCGATCGGCCTGATCCAGCAGTTACTCCCCGACATGCGCAAGGCTGGGTCCGGCGCGGTGGGACGCGGCGACATCGTGATGATCTCGAGTAACACGACGATGTCTGCTCCGCCGAACTCGGCTCCGTACACGATGGCGAAGGCCGCGATGGAGACGTGTATCCGCACGATCGCCCGGGAGGAGCGGCGTTACGGCATCCACGCGAATATCGTGGCTCCCGGACTGATCGCCACCGAGATGGGCAAGCGTCTGGTGTCCGCTGCGAAGGGCGCCGACATCGGCGACCTCGACGCCGAGTCGCCATTCGGCCGGGTCTGCCGGCCCGAGGACGTAGCCGGCACCGTGGCATTCCTGGTCTCTCCGGATTCGGGGTACGTGACCGGCCAGCACCTGGTCGTCGATGGTGGCGGCCCGAATCCGACCATCTTTTGACGACCGACAACGAGTGAGGCTTTCCGTGATGACCGTGGCCGAGGCAGGCATCCCTACTACCGAGCACGACGACTTCTTCGCCGAGCTGACCGCATCACTGGATGCTGCGTTGTCCGCCGGCGGAACCCTGCGATTGACCGACATCGACCAGCGCGGCGAGGGCAATTCGTGGGAAACCTATCTGGTCACCGCGGAGTGGACCGCCACCGGCGACCCGCATACCGACACATTCGCGGTCAAGCGCCAGCCGATCAGCGGCATCACCGGCGACTACGACGTCGTGCGGGAAGTGGCGCTGCTCGAGGCGGCGGCGCGCACCGGGATGCGGGTTCCGGCGGTGATCGCACATCGCGGCGAGACACGCGGCGAGCGTGGGTTTTTCGTGATGGCGAAGGTACCGGGCATCATCCCGATGCCGAACACCGTGTCGCGGCTCATCCCCAACACCGGACAGCGCGCGGACCTCGGGCGGGAGGTCGCCCGGGAGATGGCGCGTCTACATAGCGTGGATCCGCGCACGATGGGGTTGAGTGTGCTCGGGGAGGTACCGGACGGTGCCGATACCGGCAGGATGGAGAACGACAAGTGGGCTGGGGCGTACCGCGAGGTCACCGACATCCCGATCCCGGTGCTCGATCTGGCCTGTGCGTGGCTCGACCATCGCAGCGACGCCGTGTCCGGCCGGGTAAGTCTGGTGCACAACGATTTTCGAATCGGGAACCTGGTGGTGCAGGACGGAGCGATCTCCGGGGTCCTGGATTGGGAGACCGCGCACTTCTCCGATCCCACCGCCGACATCGCCTGGTTCGCGCAGCGCACCTCGCGGGGTCGATCTCCGCTGCTGTGCAAGCTGATCGAACTCGAGCCGTTCCTCGACGAGTACGAGGCGGCGGGCGGGTGGCGGCCGAGCCCCGAGACACTCACCTGGTGGTCGGTCCAGTCCCTGGTCAAGACCGCCGTCGGATGCTTGCAGGCCGTGGATGTGTACCAGCGCGGGGACCGCGACGAACTGCGGTATTCGAACATGGCGCACAGCGTCTACTACAGCATCGGTTGGCTGACGAAGATGCTCCGCGACGGAGAATGGGGAAACTGACATGACCGTCTATTCGACAGACCTGCCCAGGCTGCTGAGCACGATCACCGACACACTCGGTCGGCGCGTCGCTCCGGCCCTCCCGGACGGACCCGCCCGGGTGGAACTCGCCGCGGTGCTCGAACAGCTCGACAACCTGGCGGAACGTCTCGCGTGGGACGAGACGCAGCTGGGACAGGCGTGCGAACGCACCGAGGAGCTCGCGGTGCGGCTCGGACTCGCACCCGACCCCGAGCCGGCCGTCGACGTCGACACGCTGCGTAGGCGTCGACGAGACATCTCCGAAACCCTCGGCGCTGCCTACCGCGACGGTCCCCCGGACAGGAGCCTCGTCGACGCCGTGCTCGAGTTCTCCGAACAAGACGTACAGGAACAGATTTCGACCACACTGCGTGCCGGTCTGCCCGGCTGATCGGAAAGGGTGGTTGGACATGCGTGTCCACGAACTGCTGGACCACTGGGCCGACCGCTTCCCGGACGAGATCTACGTCAGCGACGGCAATCGGAGTCTGACCTGGAACGAGATGCGGGAGTGGACGCATCGGGTCGGCAACTGGCTGGCCGACACACTGCAGCCCGGTGACCGGTTCTGCATGCTCGACCGGAACTCGCTGGAGATGATCTCGCTGTACTTCGGCGCCTCACGCGCCGGGGTGGTTCCGGTGCCTCTCAACTTCCGACGTCCCGGCCGGATCCGTCGGCGAGGTCCTCGTGCGAGGGCCGCAGCTGATGAGTGGGTACTGGGCTCTCGAGGACGCCACCCGCACGGCCCTCGGCGACGGCTGGCTCCGGACCGGCGACGCCGGATACCTGGATTCCGAAGGGTTCCTGTATATTTCGGATCGAGTGAAGGACATGATCATCTCGGGTGGGGAGAACATCTACCCACGGGAGATCGAAGAGGTGCTCTTCACGATGGAGGGTATTGCCGACGTCGCCGTCATCGGTGTGCCGAGCCAGCGGTGGGGTGAGAGCCCGATCGCGTTCGTGGTGCCCCGACCGGGGGCAGACCTCACCGAACACGACGTACTGGAGCACTGCCGGGCCGATCTCGCCCGGTTCAAGTGCCCGGCCGAGGTGGTGTTCGTCGACTCGCTGCCGCGCAGCGCGGTCGGAAAAGTGCTCAAGCGCGACCTGCGGGCTCCCTACTGGGAGGGGATGGCTCGCGGGATCAACTGACCTTCCGGCGGCGCGCGTCTGTGCGCCCTGGCCCAAGGAGCAAGAGTGGACATAGTTTCGTTCGTCATCATCGGGTTGGTGGCCGGTTCGATCTACGGACTGGCGGCCGTCGGCCTCGTTCTCACCTACAAGACTTCCGGAGTATTCAACCTCGGGCACGGCGCACTGGCGGCCCTCGCCGCCTACTCGTTCTACGTGCTCAATGTTCAACTCGAGCTGTCGTGGCCGATCGCAGCGTTCGTCACCGTGTGCGTAGTCGGACCCGCGGTCGGGCTGCTCCTCGAATTGCTCGCCCGGCGACTGCAAGGCGCCGCGTTGCCGCTCCAGATCGCCGGTGTCGTCGGAATTCTGCTGGTCGTCCAGGCCGGGACGCTGCTGATCTTCGGTGCCCAGGAGGTGCGCCGGGTACCGTCGTTCCTGCCGAAGGGCCGCATCGAGGTCGGTGGCACCCTCATCCAGTACGACGATGTCCTGACCTTCGTGATCGCTGTCGCGGCGACGGCGGGCCTGTGGGCGTTCCTCCGGTGGACCCGGACCGGGATCGCGATGAAGGCTGTGGTGCAGAACCCCGAACTGCTCGAGCTGGTCGGGCACAGCGCAACACGGGTGCGCCGGTGGGCCTGGATTCTCGGCACCGTGATGGCCTCCCTGTCGGGTGTCCTGCTCGCACCGATCATGCCCCTGGACCCGGTCCAGTTGACGTTGCTGGTCGTCGCAGCTTATGCCGCCGCCGCGATCGGCACCTTCAGCAACCTGCCGGGAACGTTCGCCGGCGGACTCGTCGTCGGTGTGCTGGCCGCCCTGTCGACCCGATGGCTGACGAACGGCATCCTCGCCTCGCTCCCGGCGGCACTGCCTTTCGCGATCCTGTTCGTCGTACTGCTCTTCTTCCCGAAGAAGTACCTCGTCGACAAGACCGCCGTCCGGATACATCCCCGGCCGACGTGGAAGGCTCCGGTCCGGCTCCAGGCCATGGGCGGCGCCCTGGTCGTCGCCTTCCTGGTGACCGTCCCGCTCTTTGCCGGCATCCATCTGGTCGACTGGACGGTCGCGGTGGCGATGATCCTGGTCTTCGGATCGCTGTCGTTGCTGGTGCACACCTCCGGACAGGTGTCGCTCGCCCAGATCGGGTTCATGGCGGTCGGTGCCGCGACGTTCTCACACCTGCTGCAAGGCACTGGAATGTCGTGGCCCGTGGCGCTGCTGCTCGCCGGTGCGGTCGCCGTGCCGATCGGTGCGGTGCTGGCGGTACCGGCGATCCGTCTCGGTGGGTTGTACCTTGCGATCGCGACGTTCGGGTTCGGGATCTTTCTGCAGCAGATGTTCTACACGCAGGACTTCATGTTCGGTGCCGCGTCGTCGGGTCTCGAGGTACGACGGCCCGACACCATGATCGTCGATTTCGCATCGGATGCCGGGTACTACTACCTCGTTCTGGCGATCGCGGTCGTATCGGTGGCCGTGGTGTTCACACTCGAACGTGGCCGGATGGGCAGACTACTGACCTATATCAAGCAGTCGCCACGAGCGGCGGAGGCCAACGGAGTTCCTGCGGCCATGACGCGAGTGTTGATCTTCTGCATCGCGGCCTTCCTCGCTGCGATCGGGGGAGCGCTGGCAGCCTCCGCCCAGCAGAGCATCTCGGCCGATAGTTACGCCCCGATCATCTCGCTGACCGTTTTCGTCATCATCGTCCTGAACGGTCCGGCGGTGCCGTGGAACGCGGTCCTCGCTGCGGCGGCATACACGCTCATTCCCAGCTATTTTTCGAGCGCCGAGGTGGGGACCTACCTGCAACTGCTGTTCGGGCTCAGCGCGATCGCGCTCGTCGTGCTGCCGCCGGCACAGCTCCCGGTGCGGGTGACGTCTCTCGTCGACCGGTGGTTCCGTCGCGACGATCGGACCGAACCGCCACTGCACACCGCACCGCCACTGCACACCGCACCGCCACTGCGCTCCGAACCGGTGGACGTCGAACCGATCGACCCTGCAGTACTCGAGGTTTCGAAGGTCGGTGTCGCGTTCGGAGGCGTCAAGGCGCTCGATGGTGCCGACATCGTGTGCACTCCGGGACGAGTGACAGGGCTGATCGGTCCCAACGGTGCGGGCAAATCGACGTTGTTCAACGCGGTGACCGGATTGGTCGCCATCTCCGGCGGATCGGTGTCCTTCGGGGGAGTTGACCTTCGAGGGAAGAGTGCGTCCGCCCGGGCGCGTGCGGGCATCGGCCGCACGTTCCAGACCGTCGAGCTGTTCGAGTCGATGACGGTGCGGGACAACGTGTCGGTCGGTGCCGAGGGACGAACCGTCCGGCTCGACCCGACCACCCACCTGCGGTCCTCGAAAGCCGAACGGGACAATATCCGGTCGGCGACCGAATCCGCGCTCACGGCGTGCGGCCTCGAGGACGTCGCCGACCAGCATGTGATGAATCTTCCGACCGGTACTCGACGATTGGTGGAGGTCGCCCGCTGTCTTGCCGGCGGCCACACGATCCTGCTCCTGGACGAACCCTCGGCCGGTCTGGACCACAACGAGTCGGCGCGGCTCGGCGAGCTGATCCGGCGGGTCGTCGACGAACGCGGAATCGGCGTGATCCTCGTCGAACACGATGTCTCGCTGGTACTCGGCGTCTCCGACGAGGTGTACGTTCTCGAATTCGGACGCGTCATCTTCTCCGGCTCTTCCGCCGACGCGCGTCGCTCGAGTGTCGTGCAGGCGGCATATCTCGGAACAACCGAGCCGGTCGACGACGTGCAGTCGGATCGGGAACTGGAGGAGATCAAATGACCACGCCGACCCTGCAGGTGACCGGACTGTCCGCCGGCTACGGGAAACTGACCGTGCTGCGGGACGCGAACGTGACCGTGGAGCCCGGTTCGGTCGTCGCGCTGCTCGGTCCGAACGGTGCCGGAAAGAGCACCCTACTCGCGGCGATCGGAGGTGTGCTCACACCGACTTCGGGTTCCGTTCGGCTCGGGAAAGCGGACATCACCTCGCACCGGCCGGCCACACGCGCCGCTGCAGGGATCTGCCTCATACCCGAAGGGCGGGGGATCTTTCCAGGACTGTCCGTGCGGGAGAACCTCCTCCTCGCGGTGGACGGCTCTCTGAGCGACCAGTACGCGCTGGCATTGGAAACCTTTCCCGAGATCGGCAGGCGTATGGACGCGAAAGCGGGAAGCCTGTCCGGTGGCCAGCAGCAGATGGTCGCTCTGGCACGCGCCTTCCTGCCCCGCAGTTCCGTGATCATCCTCGATGAGGTGTCGATGGGGTTGGCGCCGTTGGTGATCGACCAGATTTTCGATGCCCTCGACGTCCTCCGGGAGTCCGGGAAGTCGATCCTACTCGTCGAACAATATGTCGGTCGCGCACTGGGCAGTGCGGATGTGGTGCACCTGATCGACCGGGGTCGGGTATCAGGACCGATCGATCCGTCGTCGCTGAACGGGGACGAACTCATGAGCCGATACCTGGGAATCGAAATCGCTACCGAGTTGAAAGAATCTACAGCTGAGGAGAACGTGTGATGAGAACGATGTGGAGGCGGGCTGCGCTCGCGGCCGCGGTGGGAGCACTTGTGCTGTCCGGCTGTTCCGCCGAACAGGAGCAGTCGCCGACACCGTCGACGCCTCTGACCAAACCTGCGATTCTGGTCGGTACGGTCTGTGGGTGCTCGGGTGTGTCCGCACCTACCCACGGCCGGGTCGACGACGTCGCGCAGGCCTGGGCCGCGAGCGTCAACGATTCCGGTGGAATTAACGGCCATCCGGTGGAGGTCATCGTCAAGGACATCGGCCAGGAGCCGTCGAAGGCGCTGGCCGCGGTCAAGAGCCTCGTCGAGGAGGATGGGGTCGTTGCGATCGTCGGTCCCATCACCGGTACCACCGGGTCGTGGCGGCAGTACGTCGAGGAGAAGGGGATCCCCGTACTCGGGGGCGTGCCCTCCGACGCAACGTTCCTCGCGAGCGACAACTTCTACCTCGCGGGCTCTCCCAACCCGGTCATCACATACGGTCTGGCGAAGCTCGCCCGTGAAGAGGGCACGACCAAGCTGGGTGTCGTGTACTGCTCGGAATCACCTGTGTGCGCGGATTCGGATGCGCTGGCGGGCAAGTCGGCGGCCGATGTCGGAATCGGGTACTTCTCGGTCAAGGCCGCAGCGGCCGCTCCCAATTACACCGCGGTGTGCCAAACGATGAAGAATGAGGGCGTCGACGGCCTCTTCCTGGCTCACATCACCAGTGTGGACGTCCGGATCGCGGAGGACTGCCACAAGATCGGTTACGAGCCCCAGTTCTACAGTTCCGCCGGAGCGGTCGGTAACGAATTCATGGAGTCACCGGCCGCCGAAGGATTGCTGTTCACGCAGTCCAATGCTCCGTACTACGACCCGTCCGTTCCGGTCGTCGGTGAGGCCCGGGAGACGATCGACTCGTACTACGAGGGATTGACGGACTCGGCGCAGTTCTCGGCCGTCGCGTTCGATTCCTGGATCGCCGGCAAGCTTTTCGAGGCCGCCGCCGATCGCGCAGGGCTGACGTCGGACTCCACACCCGCCGATGTCGCTCGGGGACTGGGCGAAATCGATGGTGACACACTTGGCGGGCTGGCTCCGCCGTTGACCTTCTCGGGTACCGAGCGTTCCTACCCGACGTGCTATTACGTCGGGGAGGTCCGGGACGGGCAGTTGGAGGCTCGCGACGGCGGAAAATCGATTTGCCTCGACGAGTCCGACCTCGAGTCGGAGGTCTTCGCGACAATCCACTGAGTAGCGACGGTCGACCGAGTAGCAAAGAAATTCGCCGGGTTTCTTCGGAAACCCGGCGAATTTCTATTGCCTCGTGTCGGCTTTCAGGCCCCGCGACGTTTCGTCGCCGTGAAGTCCCCAGGTTCGGGGTTGGCGGTGCGCGCCCAGTACTCGGGTACCGGCCAAGGCGAGTTGGTGACCACTCGTCCGCTGGAGTTACGGTAGTAGCTGCTCACCCCGTCCATCGCGTACACCATGGCGGCGTTGGCCTCGTCGAGCTCGGAGTTGTAGCGCTCATACGGCTCCTGCTTGCATTCGAGGGCTGCGAGATCCTCGGTGACGAGCCGGCTGATCGACTCGACGACGTACCGCACCTGAGCTTCGGCGATGGTGATGTAACTACCGCCGGGTGGGTTCGTGTTCGGGCCGTAGAGGAAGAACAGATTCGGGAATCCCGGCGTGGTGATGCCGAGGTACGCGCGCCCGTTGTCGTCGTTCCAGATGTCGCGTAGCGACGTTCCGTCGGTCCCGCGAATGTCCATCGGGTACAGGAAGCGTTGCTGCTGGAAACCGGTGCACAGGATGAGGACGTCGATGTCGCGGTGTTCACCGTCGGCAGTGACGATTCCGTCGGGTGTGAGTCGTTCGATGCTGTCGGTGAGGAGCTCGACGTGGGGCTTGCGGAGTGTGGCGAACCAGCCGTTGTCGATGAGGAGCCGCTTGCCGAACGGGGGGTAGTCGGGCAGCGTCTTGCGTTGCAGTTCTTCCTCACCGGCCAGTTGGCGCTTCAGGTACGCGGTGAAGTGCGCCCGGTACGCGTCGTTGAGGGAGCTGACGTGCTTGCCCTTCTCCTCGCGGCGCGGGTCGACCGGCAGCGCGGCGAAGGTGCGTTCGGTGTAGAGCCAGTACAGACGGAACCGGTACCAGCCCCGGTAGAATGGGATGTTGTCGTAGAGCCAGTGCTTGGTGGCATCCGACTGCTGGAAGTAGTGCTCGTTGGGGGCGATCCACTGCGGCTGACGCTGCAGCACTGCCATGCTCTCGACCTGATCGGCGATCGCCACGACGAGCTGCATGGCGCTCGCGCCGCTGCCGACCACCGCGACCCGCTTGCCCGTCAGGTCGAGATCTTCGGGCCACTGTGCGGAATGGACGATCTCACCGCTGAACTCCGACGTGCCGGGGAAGTCGGGGACGTTGGGAGTACTGTGCAGGCCGGCGGCGGTCACCAACGAGGTAGCGCGCACTTCGTGTTGTGTGCGATCGGGTCCGGTGACCGACAGGATCCACAGTTGCTCGTCCGCGTTCCATACTGCGGTGTCGACCGAGTGACCGAGCCGGATCCGGTCGGTGATTCCGGCCTCGCGGGCGACATCGGCGAGGTAGTCGAAGATCTCATTGCGACGGGCGAAGTATTCGGACCAATTCTTGGGACGGAACGAGAACGAGTACAGGTCGCTGGGGATATCGACCCGTGCGCCGGGGTACCGGTTCTCCCACCAGGTACCGCCGATGTGGTCGTTGCGCTCGAGGACGGTGTAGGGAATGCCGGCCTTCTCCAGATTGATGGCGCAGGTTATGCCGGATATTCCGGCGCCGACAATCGCGACACCGAAGTCGGGGCGCGCCGTCCGGACGAGGTCACCGACGTTCTCGGGGGTGAAGGGTGCGAACCCGAGTTGTTCGGCAATCATCGGTGCGTAGGCGCCGGAGATCGGTTCGCCCATGACCGTGCTCATCAACCGGGTCAGCTCGCTGCCGGTCGGAGCGGGTTGTGCGATCGGCTTGCCGTTGCACCAGTCGAGCACCGCGTCGGTGACCGCGTTGTGGATCTCCGCCTGGATCGCCGGTGCGAGGCCGCCGTCGTTCAGCTCCTCGAACCCCTTGGTCGAGGCGGGAACGTACGGCGCGGATAGCCATTTCTCCTCACCGGTCAACTGATAGAGGACGGGGAGCAGACACGGAATGTTGCCTGCGGTAACCGCAGCGTGCACGGTGGCACGGTCGAGGTTCGGGTTCGGCGTGAAGACAGGGCTCACGGTTGTCCTTCCGGAGTGGGGGGTAGGGGTCACGCGATCAGGGAGCGAAGGGTTTCGATCGCCACGAGCCGCTCGGCGTGCGTGGCTGCCATCGGGACGACGTTGAGCAGGCCGACGCCCAGTTCGCCCAGCATCGCGCCGCGTTCCGCCACGTAGGAGGCCGGGCCGATGAGCGAGGTGGCGCGGACGAGTTCGTCGGGAACCGCGGCCGTGGCTTCGGCATGACGTCCGGCCAGGAACAGATCCTGGATCTTCGCCGCCTCGTCGGCGAATCCGTAACGGCACGCCAGCGTGTTGTAGAAGTTGCGCTCCCGCGACCCCATCCCGCCGATGTAGAGCGCCAGCTGCGGGCGGGCGCGGTCGAGCCAGGGCGCGGTGTCCTCGACGATCGCGAAGGGAAGGCGAACGATGATGTTCAGTTCGTCGAGAGCGGCGGCGCGTTTGGCCTTCCCGCGTTGCAGCGCCTCACCCCACACCTCGTGCATCTTCTCCGGGTGGAAGAAGATGGGTTCCCAACCTTGCGCGAGCTCGGCGGCCAGCTCGACCATCTGGTCACCGAGTGCAGCGATCGATATCGGAATATCCGAACGCACAGGATGATTGATCAACTTCAGAGGTTTGCCCAGGCCGGTTCCCCGGTCTGCCGGAAGTGGAACGTTGTAGTGGCGTCCCTCGTGGCGGAGTGGTTCGCGTCGCCATACGGTGCGGCATATCTCGATCGTTTCCCGTGTCTTGCCCACGGCATGGCCGAAGGGTGCACCGTGGAATCCTTCCACCACCTGTGGTCCGGAGGCTCCGATTCCGAGTCGGAATCGTCCCTCGGATACGTAGTCGAGGCCGGCGGCGGTCATGGCGAGCGTGGCGGGGGTTCTGGCGTCGAGGGCGAGAATGCCGGTCGCGAGTTCGATTCGCGACGTACGTGCGGCGAGGTAACCGAGTTGGCTGACCGCGTCGAACGAGTAAGCTTCGCCCAGGGTTGCGGAGTCCAGTCCGGCGGATTCGTAATCGGCTGCCTCCGAAGCTAATTCGTGGAATGGGCGGCCGTGGCCCAGGATGGTGCCGATGCGCATGTGGTTCCTGCCTTTCGCAACTCGCAGCGCCGTACTGCGATGGATGTCCTCGGATGTTCGACCGCTCGGTTCGCGTCTGGTGGTAGCCCGACGTCGCGGCGGGTGATCGGCCCGTTTGTTAATGCTAACTATGGCGCGGAGCGGCAGTCAATAGCGCGTGTGCTGCAAAGTTGACCATTCTGTTAGTCATGACTATGTACCCGATTCGTCTTGATGAGATCGGTGGACCGCCTGGGGCGGTGCGCGCTCCTCGCATATGACCGTTTGGGCATAGATCCGAGATTGTCCGAATCAAGCTACTTGCCCTGCGCGAACGAGTCGGTAAATAGCCATTGTGGAGAATCTTGGTATGAAGTGCGCCTTGACCTGCGCCATTAGCTCTTGACATTAGTCATAACTATGTTACCTTACTCACACCGGAATGCTTCTCGACCAGCTTCGGGAGCGCCGTAGAGACTACGAAAGACCGGTTGCGTGGGAGACACTCGAATGTTGGGCACGCCTCCGGATGGAACATCCCCACGAAAGGCATGAACATGACCGAGACGCTGACCCGAGACGCAGTAGCCGGCAGCGAAAGGGAGGCCGACTATCTGCAGCGCGCCCGTTCCATCGCACCGCTGATCAGGCAGGAAGCGGCCGCCATAGAGGAGGGCCGGACGATCACGAAACCGGTCGCGGACGCGCTCGTCGAACTGGGTCTGCACGGAATGCTGATCCCGGAAGAACTCGGCGGCGGCGGCCTGCTCCCCAGTGAGGGGATGCGGGTGTTCGAGGAGGTCACGAAGTCCGATGCCTCGACGGGCTGGGCGTGGATGGCCAGCGAATGGGGCACTGCCGGCGTCGTGGGTTACCTCGATCCCGCGGTGACGAAGGAACTGATGAGCCAGGACGAGCCCTTCATTGTCGCAGGTCAGCTCCTCCCGCGGTACCCCGGTGTCAAGGTTGACGGCGGCTACATCATCGACGGCAAGTACTCCTTCGCCAGCGGCTCGGACCACGCCACCTGGATCGGTGCCGGGTTCTTCGTCGCCGACGAGCAGGGAAACCCGATCCTGGGTGAGAACGGCCAGCCGCAGGCACGTATCGCCCTACTGCCCAAGGGCCAGGGTGTATTCGAGAAGAACTGGGACGTATGGGGTCTGGCGGGCACCGGCAGCAACGACTACACGATCACGAAACAGTTCGTTCCCGCCGAGTACACCACCCCGACCTTCGGCGGCACCCCCACCCGGTCGGAAACCATGTACAAGCTGACGAACGAGTTGGCCGGCGGCCTGCCTCACGCTGCGATCGCACTCGGAATCGCGACCCGGGCATTGGAACTGGTGGCGAGCGTGACCGCCGGAAAAACGCGTCCCACCTACACGGTTCCGGTGGGTGACGCCGAGATCTTCCGGATCGACTTCGCGCGCAAGGAAGCCAATCTCCAGGCCGCGCGTCTGTACTGCTACGAGGTCACCAAGGCGGCCGAAGCGGCCGTGAACTCCGGACAGGCGGTGACCCCCGAACACATCGCCCGGGTGGGCCAGATGCTGTCCTGGGTACACGAAGTCGCAGCCGATGTCGTGACTTTCGCCCACCGTTGGGGTGGCAGCCAGAGCATCGGCCGCAAGAGCACGCTGGGCCGTTTCGTTCGCGACATGAATGTCGCAACCCAGCACCTCCTCGTCGATCCGATCATGCTCGTCAATGCCGCGGGGGTTCTGCTCCCGATCTACGCAGAAGCCGAAGCCTGATCCGAAATTCCGGTCCGAACCTGAGATTCCGGTCCGGCCGCGCCTTCGGGCACGGCCGGCGTTCCGGCCTGCCCGCAGCAGGTCGACGACTGTGAGAGGTACCCGACCATGGGGCATTACAAGAGCAATCTCCGCGACGTGGAGTTCAACCTGTTCGAACTACTCGAACGCGACCGTGTACTCGGCACCGGGCTGTTCGAGGAGGTGGATCTCGATACGGCGAAAGTCGCACTGCGCGAGGTCGATCGTCTCGCCCGCGAGGAACTTGCGGAATCGTTCGAAGACTCCGATCGCAGCCCCACCGTCTTCGACCCCGCGTCGCACACGGTCACCGTTCCGCCGTCCTACGCTGCGACGTACAAGATGTGGATGGACGCCGAATGGTGGCGCCTGCGTGTGCTTCCCGAACTCGGTGGCACCAACGCGCCGAGTTCCCTCAACTGGGCTCTCGGCGAATTCGTCCTGGGTGCTAACCCCACTCTGTGGACCTATGTAGGGTTCCCGACGGCGACTCGCGTGGTGTACCGGCACGGCACCGAACGCGACAAGAAGATCGCGCAGATCGCCGCGGACAAGCAGTGGGGCGCGACGATGATGCTCACCGAACCGGACGCAGGCTCCGACGTCGGGGCCGGCCGCACCAAAGCCACCCCCAACGACGACGGCACCTGGAACATCACCGGGGTCAAGCGGTTCATCACCGCGGGCGAACACGGCCTGACGGACAACATCATCCACATGGTTCTGGCCCGGCCCGTCGGTGTCGAGGGCGCCGGCGAACCCGGCACCAAGGGCCTCAGTCTGTTTCTCGTCCCCAAGTTCCACTTCGACCTCGAGACCGGTGAGCTCACCGGCGAGCGCAACGGCGTCTATGTCACCAATGTCGAGAAGAAGATGGGCGTGAAGGTCTCCGCAACCTGCGAGATGACCCTCGGTGAGAGCGAGCCCGCCCGCGGTTGGCTTCTCGGGGAGGTCCACGACGGCATCGGTCAGATGTTCGACGTGATCGAGGACGCCCGGATGATGGTGGGTTCCAAAGCGATCGCGACCCTGTCGAGTGGGTACCTCAACGCGCTCGAGTACGCGAAGATCAGGGTGCAGGGAGCTGACCTGACGCGGTCGTCTGACAAGGCGGCGCCCAAGGTTCCCATCACCCGCCACCCCGACGTCCGCCGGTCGCTCCTCACACAGAAGTCTTTCGCCGAGGGACTGCGGTCCCTGGTGCTCTATACCGCGTCCTGGCAGGACGAGATCGCGATCGGCAACGCCGCCGGCACCGACACGACCCTCGCGGAAGGCGTCAACGATCTGCTCCTGCCGGTGGTCAAGGGATACGGCTCCGAACGTTCGTGGACGATCCTCGGAACGGAATCCCTGCAGACCTTCGGAGGGTCGGGATACCTCCAGGACTACCCGCTCGAGCAATACGTGCGCGACGCCAAGATCGACACCGTCTACGAGGGAACGACCGCCATCCAGGCGCAGGACCTGTTCTTCCGCAAGATCGTCCGGAACCGGGGAGTGGCGTTCGGGCACCTGGTACAAGAGATCTCGGGATTCGCCGGCGACCCGTCCGCGACCACCGACTTCGCGTTCGAACGAGACCTGCTCGCCGAGGCAACCGGCAGCGTCGAAGCGATCGTCGCGAAGATGACAGCCGACCTGCAGCAGTCGAATCCGACTGTCGCAGGGGGCGACGAGAAGAACGTCTACAAAGTCGGGCTCAACGCCACCCGGCTGCTCTACGTGCTCGGCGACATTCTTGTCGCATGGCTACTGTTGCGCAGTGCCGCAATCGCTCTCCGCGCGCTCGACACGGACCTTCCCGCGGCCGAAAGGTCCTTCTACGAGGGCAAGGTTGCGGCAGCGCGGTTCTTCGCTCGCAACGTCCTTCCTGTCGTGGTGGCCGAGGGCAGGATCGCCGGTGCCGTCGACGATTCCGTGATGGGCCTGGACGAGGCAGCATTCTGACGACAACAGCGTCCGAGAACGAGATGCGCGCCCGATCGAATCGATCGGGCGCGCATCTCGTGTGTGGTACCCGCGTTATGCGTGTCCGGTGGGCACCTCGGACGTGTGCGGCTCCCAGTAGTGGGTCTTCAACCGCCGCTTGAACAACTTGCCGGTGTCCTCACGCGGGACGTCCTCGAACACCACAACCTTGGGCACCTTGTACCGTGCGAGGCGACGGGCGACGTGCGCGCGGACGTCGTCGTCGGCGAGGGTCGCCCCTGGATCCGGTTCAACGTGCGCCGCCACGGCTTCACCGAAATCCAGATCGGGAATGCCGAACACTCTGATAGTCGGCCACTCCGTCGAGGCCGACTATCACCGATTCGATCTCGGCCGGATAGATGTTGACCCCGCCGGAGATGATCATGTCGTTCCGGCGTCCGCACTTCGACGATCGTGGTACCCGGCGGGAGAACCGCTTCGACCTTCGGGAGCAGGTCGGTGTGCACCAGCACCACCTTGGCCGCGCTGTCGCTGAGCACGTGACCGAGGTCGTCGGAGTTCCCGTGCCAGTTCGCAGGGACCGGAACCGCACTGATCGCGGCACCGGCGAGGGTGGCCTCGACGAAGCCGGTCTCATTGCGCATCACCAGTGCGTATCGGTCACCGTGCCCCGGACCGAGCGCGGACAACGCCGAGGCCAGGGGAGTGGCGCGCGCCCGTATCTCCGAGTGGGTACGGACGTCGTTGCCGCAACGTATGACTGCTTCCGGTCGTCGTCATCGAATTCCTTCCGTGTTGCGCACGATGCAGAGGGCGTCGACCGCGACGAGACCGTCCTCGGTGACGAGGAGCGGATTGACATCGAGTGATTCGATCCAGCCGTGGCACGCGGCGGCCAGGTGCCCGAAGCCGACGAGAAGATCGGCGAGCTGCGCGAGGTGCCAGGGATCGGATCCGCGGTAACCGTGCATGAGGCGCAGTTCTCGGAACTCGTCGATGAGAGCCACGGCGTCGGTGTGGGTCAACGGTGCCGGACGACCACCGACTCGTTCGAGTACCTCGACGAGGATGCCACCGATGCCCAGGACCACCATCGGCCCGAGCTCGCTGCGGCCTTCGATGCCGACCAGCAGTTCACCTCGCGCGGCCGTCATCGGCTGGATGGCCACGGTCTCGGGGAGTCCGTGTTGCTGCGCGATCGCGCGCATGTCGGCCACGGCGCGTTCGAGATCGTCCCGGCCGACGTTCAGCGCGACGGCTCCGAGCTCCGTCCGGTGGGGCACATCGGCGAGTTTCACCGCGTACGGTCCCGCGAAACCGGGCTCGACCTGCTCACCAGTGTCGACCGTGCAATGCGGCGCCGTGGGTATGCCGAACCGGTCGAGCAGCGCCATCGCCGGGGTGAACGGCAGAAAACTCCGGCCGTCACCGGCGTCGGGGAGCGGTCCGGTCGGGCGCCCGACGGGCGTAATCACGTCGGCCGGCGGACGTGGCGTCTCACGGTCGCGGACGAAGGTTCCCATAGTGTGCAGTCCGCGCAGGGTTCCGCGGAGTCCGTAACCGAGGGCGACACTCCCGTCGGTGCCGATGACTTCCTGTGCATAGGCGCCGACCGGCCCGGCGCCGGCCGCGATCGCGACCGGCTTACCGAACCGGCGTGCGGCTGTGGCGACGTCGTCGATGAGGCGGCGGTAAATGGGGGAGTCGTCGCCCTCGCCCCACATGTTGACGAACACGACGGCGTCGAGTTCGGGTGATCCGACGTACCGGTCGACGATGTCCGCCCAGAACGTCGCGCCGAAGCCGGTGGTGTCGAGGGGATTGGGGACGGTGATGCCCGGGATGGTCGAGCGCACCCAGTCAGCAAGGTCGTCGAGCGGCGGGAGGACCAGACCTTCCGCTTCGGCGAGGTCGTAGGCCAGGGACGCGAAGCCTCCGGTCCCGGCAACGACACCCAGGCGTTCGACCTTGTTCCACTTGGCGGGGTCGAGTTGGCCGACGAGCGACAGCCGGTCCACCAGTTCCTCGAGATCGTGGGCGAGTTGGATGCCTGCGTGACGGAACGCCACGTCGTAGGCCCAGGCGTTCCCGGCAAGAGCTCCCGTGTGCGAGGCCGCCATCTGCTGGGTCCGGCTGTTGCGTGCGAGTTTGAGCGCCACGATCGGCTTTCCTGCCGCGATGCATCGGCGGGCCGCGCGCAGGAACTCCTCGGGCCGGCGGATGCCCTCCACAATCAGTCCCACTGCGGCGGTCTCCGGATCGGAGGCCAGGAAGTCCACGTAGTCGGCCATGTCGGTGGTGACTTCGTTTCCGGCTGAGATCAATCGTGAGATACCCGTGCCGGTGCGGGCGCGGGCGGCGATGGCGATGCCGCCGATCATCGCGCCGCTGTGGGAGACGATCGACACCCCACCCGCCGGTGGCCGGTAGTCCGCCGAAGCGGTCAGGTTGAGACTGCGGGGAACACTGATGTAGCCCAGGCTGTTCGGCCCGATCACGGCCATTCCGTCGCGTTGCGCCGCGGCGGCGAGTCGACGCTGGAGATCCTCCCCATCCGCGCCTACTTCGGAGAAGCCGGCGGCGTAGATGACGAGCCCTCCGCAGTCGAGTGTCGCGCATTCCTCGGCCAGGGACACCGTCCGCTCTGCAGACATCACGGACAGGACCGCATCGATCGGCACCGGAACATCCGAGATGGAGCGATACGTCGGTACCCCGAGAACGGTCGCGGCCGTGGGATGGACGAAGAACACCGTTGCATCGCTGTCGAGGGTCGGGCGGATGAAGGACGCAACCGGGGACTTGTCACTCAATCCGACGACCGCGATGGTCGACGGGTTCAGCACGCGTTCGAGAGAGGGTGAGGGGCGAACGTCGGACTCCTGTGTGCGGCAGGAACCGTCGTCCGAGATGAGGGTCATGGTTGTGGACCTCCGGGCGAGAGTGGGGACGTCTGGACGAGTGCCCGGCCGTTGTGTCCGCGTCCGGGGATGTGTCGCGACGGAGCAGAACTCGGGCCGGGGGAAAGGACCGGGACCGCGGGTGCGGGTACCGGCGGTGACTTTGCGGCACAGGCTGGTGTGATCCGGGCCGTGCCGCTATCTGCTGAAATCTATCCTGTGAACCTCCGTTATGGCCAGATCATTGTGCATTCGGAAAAAAGTCCTGGGAAATGCCTTCCACAGTTAGTGATAACTATGTAACATTGCTCACAACCCCATCGCGAGGCGATGTCGGGATTCGAACTCGATTTTCGGAGGACCCATGGCCAGGACCGAAGCTCTCGTGCGCGCAGAGAAGATGTGGGTGGAAAGTTTCCCTGACCCGGCGACGGCGACGGTGGACGATCTGCGCGACGCATACGACCGGCTGTTTCTGCAGTTCCCCCTCCCCGAGGGCACCGAACCGGTCGAGGGTGAG
Organism: Rhodococcus sp. IEGM 27; assembly: GCF_033142305.1. Lineage (NCBI taxonomy): Bacteria > Bacillati > Actinomycetota > Actinomycetes > Mycobacteriales > Nocardiaceae > Rhodococcus > Rhodococcus sp. IEGM 27. The sequence goes on from NZ_JAWLSG010000002.1 coordinate 554,827, forward strand.
GTCGGCGGCGTCCCCGTCCTGTTCGTCACGGCTGAGGGAGCGGCGCAGGACAAGGTCCTCGTCTGGTTCCATGGTGGCGGGTACATCATGGGCAGCGCGCGGGGCTTCCAGGAACTCGGACACAACCTCTCACGCGCCAGCGGCGTGACCGTCGTCCTGCCCGACTACCGGCGTGCACCCGAGAACCCGTTCCCCGATGCCGTCAACGACGGCATCGCCGTGATCTCCGCACTCGTCTCGCAGTATGGTGCGGGCAATGTCGCGGCCGGTGGCGACTCGGCCGGCGGCGGACTCGGACTCGCCGCTCTCGTTGCGGTGCGCGACAAGAATGAATCGCTTCCCGCCGCCGCGGTATTCATCTCAGCCCTCCTCGACCTCACGGCTAGCGGCGACAGCATCGACGAATTCGACGGCAAAGACGTCGCGGTCTCCCGCGGGTCGATCGGCAACGTCGGCGACGCCTACCTGCAGGGCCACGATCCGAAGGATCCGCTGGCATCTCCGCTCTTCGCCGACCTGCACGACGTGCCACCGACACTCTTCCTGGTCGGTTCCGGCGAGGTGCTCCTCGACGACTCCCGCCGAGCGGCCGCCGCGATCGTGGAGAAGGGGGGAGCGGCGAGCGTCTCGACGTACGACGACATGGTCCATGTGTGGCCGCTGTTCTCGTCGATCCTGCCGGAGGGCATTCAGGCCGCGGATGAAGCTGGAGCCTTCATCCGCAAGCACCTCGGACTCTGACGTCCTGACGAGCCGAAAGACACGCGGGTGCCGCACCGGCGGTGCGCCACCCGCGTTCCAATCCTCCATCCGGCATCACCACGTACGAAAGGCATCCGACATGCCCCAGAAACTCGACGAACTGGCGGCGCGGTTCTGCGACGCGATGGCCGCGGTATGTACCCCCGTCGCCGTCGTGACCGCGATGGACGGTGAACGTCCCCACGGCACGACCGTCAGTGCCTTCGCGTCGCTGTCGATGTCGCCACCGTCGGTACTGGTCTCCCTGGATCGGGGATCAGATCTGCTGGCACTGGCCCTCGAATCGGGACGCTTCGGGATGAACGTCCTCGGCAGCGGGCAGTCAAAGCTCGCCGCGCAGTTCGCGCGCAAGGGCCCGGACAAGTTCCAGGACGTGCCGTGGCGAGTCGACGCGGGCTTGCCACGCATCGCCGATGTCCCCCACTGGATCGCCGCGGACGTGATGGAAACCCTCGAGGTGGCCGATCACACGGTCTTGTTCGGCCGCGTGATGGACATCGCGAGCGAAACGATTCCGCCCCTGACCTACCACGGCAGGGTCTTCGGCACCCACGCGGCAATCGCACCGATGCACACGACCGCCGGCGGGACACACCGATGACAAACACAGAATCGCGGCACACCACAGTCGATGCCGACGCCGCGCTCGCGCGTGCCCGCAACTCCTTCGCCGCGGTGTTCGGCAACGGCAGGCTCCCGCTCGACCAACTCCGGCGCAACCTCGACACGATGATGCTCGAGTCCACACTCGCCGAGGATGTTTCGGTCGAAGACATCGTTGTCGGCGGAGTCCAGGCCTTGCGCGTCGCGGCCGGACTCACGATCGACGACAACGTCCTCGTGTGGTTCCACGGCGGTGGTTACGTCATGGGCAGTCCACACGGCTACCGCCACGCCGCTGCAACCCTGTCACGGGCACTGGGGTCCGTGGTCGTCCTACCTGACTACAGGCTCGCCCCGGAACATCCGTTCCCCGCGGCGCTCGAGGACGCCGCCGCCGTGGTCGACGCCCTCGTCGCCGAGTACGGACCCGAGCACACGGCCGTCGGCGGTGATTCCGCCGGCGGTGGTCTGACGGTGTCCGTCCTGGTCGACGCCCGCAACCGCGGCGCCACATTGCCCGCGGTCGCCGCGGTGGTGTCTCCGCTCGCCGATTTCACGGCATCCGGAGAAAGCGTCGCCACCAACCGGGACACCGACCCAGTCATCACGGAACGCTCGCTCGGCATGCTCGCCGCCACATACCTCCGCGGGCACGGCCATGACCATCCCCTTGCCTCTCCGGTCTTCGCCGACCTGACCGGACTGCCTCCGATCCTGCTGCTGGCCAGCGACAGCGAGATCTTGCTCGACGACGCGGTGCGAATCCACGATGCGGTGCAAGCAGGTGGTGGCACGAGCACGCTGTCCGTCTACCCGGACACCTGCCATGCGTGGACGCTCTTCACCGACTTTCTCCCTCGAGCACGCGACGGCGTCGCCGAGATCGCTGACTTCTTCCGGAAGGTTCTTCCATGACTGTGAGTATCGTCGACGACAAATCGGTGCGGCACATCCTGATCGATCGTCCCGAACGCATGAACGCCGTCGACAAGGAGACCCTGCACAGGCTGTCCGACGCCGTAGAGAGCGCCGGTGAGGATCCCATGGTGCGCGTGATCGTGTTGTCGGGGACCGGCCGGGCTTTCTGTGCCGGCGGTGATCTCGATGTCGACGATCCGCTGTCGGTCGAGAACACGGCTGATACCTCCGATGCCGCGTCCCGGTGCATCGCCGCGATTACGCGAGCACCGCGTCCGGTCGTCGCCGCGGTTCGGGGACCGGCCGTGGGGGTGGGGGTTTCGCTCGCGCTCGCCGCCGATCTCACCGCCATCCGCTCCGATGCCTACTTCTCGATGCCGTTCACCTCCATCGGTTTGATGCCCGACGGTGGCGCCACCGCGCTGGTCGCGGCGTCGGCCGGTCGGGCGATCTCGATGCGGATGTCGCTGCTCGGCGAGCGCTTGAGCGCGTCCAACGCCGAGCGCGCCGGTCTGGTGGCCGCGGCGTACGAGCCGGAGGTGTTCGAGTCGGAACTCGAGAAGTTGACAGCACGACTGAGCGGAATCTCGTTCGACTCACTCATCGAAACGAAACGCGCGATCAACGACGCGAGCCTGAGCGAACTCGACAACGCCTTCGCCCGTGAGCGCGACGGACAGATTCGGCTGACGACCACAGACAGCTTCCGTGATGCGGTCGCCGTCTTCGCGGCTAAGCGAAGCAGGGCTGGAACCGAAGTGCGAACAAGGAGCGGAAATGTCGATCGCTGAGATTCGTTACATGCCCCGGTTCGATCCGCGGAGCACCGTGCACGCTCGTGTCGATCGGACGGCGGACGATATCGCCGTCGGAAAGACGATCGTCCTCTTCGATCCCGCGTGCGGAGAAGCGAGTCTTGTTGTCGCTGCCGAGTGCGCGACCACCGAATCTGTGGCGTTCATGATTCGGCACACCTCCGGATTCGTGAAAGTAGCGGTACCGGAGGAGGATTGCGTGCGACTGCAGTTGCCCCAGATGTGGCAGCTTGTCCAATCGGCGGAAAGTTCCATCCCGTCGGTGACCGTGGATGCTGTGGAAGGTATCGGTACCGGAATTTCCGCAGCCGACCGGGCTCACACGATCAGGACCATCGCAGATCCGCGCACTGATCCATCTGCGCTGTCCAGGCCGGGGCATGTGGCACCGCTCATCGCACGAGGCGCGGGGTCGGGGATGGCCGAATCGGTGGTGCGGTTAATGCGGTCCGCCGGCGTCCGCCCGATGGGCGCCCTCTGTGAACTGGTCTCCCCGGTTGATGCGACGAGGATGGCGAACGAGGAGGAGAGCCTCGGCTTCGCGAGCGATCACGCGTTGACCTTTCTCTCGGTGTTCGACGTGGCGATGTGCATGCCTGTAGTGCCGAAGTTCGAGCCGATGGTCCGGTTGCCTTAGCTTTGAGGAGTTCTCGTGTCTTTCGTTGTCACACAGCCATGCTGCAACGACGCCACCTGTGTCGCGGTGTGTCCTGTCAACTGCATCCGCCCTACCCCGGACGATCCGGCGTTTCGCACCACCGAGATGCTGTACATCGATCCGCAGACCTGCATCGACTGCGGCGCATGCATGGAAGCGTGCCCTGTCGAGGCGATATACCCCGAAGACGAGCTCCCGGACGACCAGGCGCGGTACCGAGACATCAACGCTGAGTATTTCCGTTACCACCCGCTCGACTCCGCACTCCCCTCGCCGGACCGGCAGCATCCGGTGAAGGTGTCGAAGCCGGACGTGCCTTTGCGCGTGGCCGTAGTGGGCTCCGGTCCGGCCGGCGTATATGCGGCGGCAGAGTTGATGGGGAGAATGCCGAGTGGCAGCGTCGAAATCGAGATGTTCGACCGCCTCCCGACGCCATGGGGTCTGGTGCGTGCTGGTGTCGCTCCCGACCACCTCGCGACGAAAACGATCACCGAGGTGTTCCGCAAGATCGCAGCGAAACCCGGGTTTCGATTCCACCTCAACGTCGAGATCGGCCGACACCTCACCCACCATGAACTGCTCGATCACCACCATGCCGTCGTCTATGCCGTCGGCGCACTCGACGACCGCAAACTCGACATTCCCGGAACCGAGCTTCCGGGTAGTGCAGCAGCCCCCGAGTTCGTGGCGTGGTACAACGGCCACCCGGACTACGCACACCGGACATTCGACCTCGGTTGTGAGCGTGCGGTGATCGTTGGAAACGGGAATGTCGCACTCGATGTTGCCCGGCTGCTCGTGACGGACCCGGACGATCTCGTTCGGACCGACATGGCAGAGCATGCAGTGGACGCGCTGCGCAAGAGCAATATTCGAGAGGTCGTCGTGCTTGGCAGGAGGGGCTCAGGTCACGCCGCCTACACGACCCCCGAGCTACTCGCGCTCGGCCGGATACGGAACGTGGACGTAGTGGTCGACCGGACCGAACTCGATCTCGGTGAGACGACCGAATCGACACACTCCTTCTCGATGGATCTCAAGACCAGTGTTGCACGAGAATTTGCGAATTCCGCCCCGAATCCAGCGCACAAGCGCATCGTCCTGCGTTACCTGGCTTCACCGACCCGAATCCTTGGTGACGAACGAGTCGAAGGCGTGGAGATCGTCCGTAACGAGTTGGTGAGAAGCGACCACGGTACCTTCGAAGCCCGAGCGACCGACGACCGAGAGATCCTCGAAGCTGGGCTCGTTTTGCGGTCGATCGGCTTCCGCGGCAGGGCTGTGCCGGCCGTTCCTTTCGACAACCGATTGGGAATAATCCCCAACGTCGACGGTAGGGTCGTCGATCCGGATACCAACAGCCCGGTTTCGGGGGTCTACACCACAGGTTGGGTCAAGCGTGGACCCTCAGGGGTGATCGGCACGAACAAGCACTGCGCCCACGACACCGTGACAGCGTTGATCGACGACGTAGTCGCGGGACGGCTGCCGCAGCCGAAACTCGCCGGCGACCGAGAAGCTCTCACGGCGCTGGTCCGGGAGCGCCAACCCGAGGTCGTCGACCGGAAAGGCTGGCTGGCGATCGACGCGGAGGAACGGTCGCGGGGACGTGAACAGGGTCGCCCGCGTGTGAAGTTCACCGATATCAACGACATGCTCGATGCCGCACGCACGGCGACACAACCGGCGGTATAAGGAGCGCCCACAGGTAGCTCGACCAACCATCCGATCGTAGGTCCGCCGCCGACAGTGCGGCATTGTTTGCCGAGATCGGACCGGCCCACCGCTCTCCCGACCTTCCGGTTGAGCGGTTCTGTGTCGACGGCGATTCCGGCGACTCGAACAGCTCGGCTGGCATGTAAATCCGACCCACGTTCCGCAGGTGTTCGGCCCCTGGCAGACGATCTGGACCTGGCATCGGCGGCTTGCCGGTGACGGTACCTGGGATCGGGTGCTCGAACGGCTTCTGACCGCGGCCGACGCCTCCGGAATGATCGACTGGGCAGTATCGGTGGACTCGACCATCGCCCGCGCCCATCAGCTCGTCGACGGTCACGGATTACCGCTGGTGGTGCTGGTGGCACCGGGACAGCCGGGCGATTCACCAGCATTTCCTTATCTGCTCGCACACCTGCAGGTACCGCGTGCCGGCGGTAGGCGCCGCGCCCCCGCACCCGCCCGGATCGAGTCCGGGGCGAGAAAGGCGTACTCCTGCCGAGCCCACCGCGACCTACTGCGCCGCCTCGGGATCGGGGCGGTGATCGCGGAACCGGACGATCAGGCCGGCCATCGGCGCCGGCGGGGTTCACGTGGCGGCCGCCCACCAGCATTCGATCGTGATGACTACCGGGGTCGCAACGTCGTCGAACGCCGGTTATGCCATCTAAAGCAATGGCGAGGACTGGCCACGCGCTACGACAAACTCGCCATCGTCTACCGAGCCGCAGTGGTCCTCAACGCCGTCATCGCCTGGACCCAACATTTGTCGGACATGCCCTAGGTCCCACCGAAGTCGGCGAGGGCGATCCTGACACCCAGGCGAAGGCGCTGAACGCCCCTTCTGACGGCGGTAGACCCGGATCGGGACCTGGTCGACGAACCGAACCCGCTCGCCCCGGGATGGCCCGTCTGGGACCTGGAAACCGCCCTGTGGGCGCTGCCGGAGATCGGCCAGAAGAAGGCAACCAAGCTGATCGCCTGCACACGGCCCTGGCTGTACCCGATTTTGGACTCGGTCGTCAGCCAGGTCCTCGGTACCGCCCGCGACATCTGAATCCGGTCCGGGAGGCGCTGCGGCTGTAGCTGGAGATCCCCGTGCGTGACGGTCAGACGACTTGGTATCCCAATTCCACTGCCGCGCTGTCGATACGGCGTGCGAGTCCAACGTGGGACAGTGGCAGTGAGAGCGCTGGGTTGGTGGGGAAGGCGTCCGCGGCGTGTTGCGATCCACCATGATCGGGACGCGGGGCCAGGCACGACCGGCACGGAGCATCAGCGGGTGTGGAGACGCTGCCGTGGCCTCTGTACCTGATGCGGGAGGGTGATCCCGCTGTTCGTCGCACCCGCGCTCACAGTCCAGCCCCGCGCGAGGGCCTCGGACACCGTCAGAGACGCGCATTCGCGCGGCCTGGCCCGGCGACGGCCGAGTCGCCGAGGTTCGCTCGCCACTGCCCGACCGCGGCGCCACCCATGGTCGGACCGCGGTGGTGGCGTTTGGCGAGGTGGCGCCGTCGTCATGGTCGGCTCCCTGCTGCTGGCCGCGGCCGCGAATGCGGCGCCGGGTTGGGGATGGTGAGGGAGGTCCCGGACGCGACGCGGATGTCCTTGCCGGCGGTCCCCGTATCCGTTCCGACCGCCGGCCCTCCGACCCATGCTCGTCACATCAGAGGTTTGTCTTGGTCGGTGGGCATTGGCCGCATCGGGTGCCGTTCGGGCGTGCGGCGCGGTGCGAGGGTGGGGGTCGAGACCGGTGTGATTTGGTGGCTGGAGAGTTTGGATCCGTTCGTGGCGCGCGCCGAGCAGAAGCGGGACCGCCTGCGCCCCGGTCTGCCTCGGGTTCCGGGGCGGTAGAGGCCGTGACTGGGGGCCGGCGATGCCGACGGCTGGACCTTCTCACGAGACCCTCTACCGCAAGATCTCCCCCCATTGAGAGGCCGGTCGGTGTAGTCAGGAATTAGATTGCGCTCGAGTCGAATTCGATGCTTTCAACGTATGCGATCGCGGGCACGGATAGTCGATGTCCGACCTCATCGACTCGTCGAGGTCGACGTTCACCCGGGGTATGTCCTCTTGATCATCTCGACGGTTTTACGGTGGCTGCCGGTCAGGCCGTTGAGATTGTCGAGGCCGGCTCGGACGTTCTGTGTGTCCGTCGGCACGAGAGCACCGGTGCGCACCCAGACGTCGGACGGTGGGATAAGGCAGTTGGTGGTTGCGATCGGCACTTTGTGGCTGAGGAGGAACTCCACCACGTAGTGCAGGGTGAGGGAATGACGGGGACAGGCGGCTAAGAGATGGCGTGTAGAACGGTGCCTGCTCGCCGCGGGTGAGTCGGAGCATCCCGACGAGATGTTCGTTCTGTAGGTGAAGGGCCCGGCGGTGTCCCCGTAGTGTCCTGCCCCGAACCAACTGTAGCGTTATACTTTTCGATTTACGTGACAGTGCCCGTCGAGCACTTGCTGTCCAAACTAGGCTTCCACTCCCGGACGCAGACCGCGGCCTGGGTAGTGGAGCGAAAGGGCAAAGAATCGTTCTGACTGTGCGAGGTCTCGGGGTTTGATTGGAGCCACAGCTTCCGGCCATGTTCCCGAGTCAGCCCCGACGACCAGCGCCGTTCTCCGTCGACTGGTGCGGTGTACGTCTCGACATCTAGCCGAAGGCGGCTTGGCGCTTCTCGAGAAAGGCTGCGATTCCCTCCGTGAAATCGGCGGAGGAGAGCAGTTCGAGCTGTCTTTTCCGTTCACGCGCGAAGGCGCTGCCGAGTTGTGTGAGGGTCGCGTCGTTGACGGCGTTCTTCGTCCAGCAGTACGCCTGAGAGGGGCCGCTCGCCATACCGAGTGCGAGAGTATCGACACTATCGACGAATTCGGCGTCGGGGTACACGTCGGCGATCAACCCGGCCGCAAGGGCCTCGGGGCGGGAAGGCGTTCGGCGAGCAGAGCCATCTTCAGTGCACGCGCGCGACCGATCGACGCGGCGACGAGGGCAGTGGCACCGCCGTCGGGCATGAGGCCAACCTTGGTGAACGCGAGGAGCAAGTAGCTGGACTCGGTGGCGACGGTGAGGTCGCACGCGAGCGCGAGCGACACACCCACTCCCGCGGCAGGGCCGTTGACCGCGCCGACGACGGGACGTGGAAACGCACGGACCAATCGGCGCTCGAGTGTCTATATCTCGCGACCCGGGCACTGGACCCGACAGGGAAGGGCAGAGCACGATGGGCAGTGAGATGGAAGCCGGCACTGAACGCATTCGCGATCACGTTCGAGGGCCGGCTCACCCCGAGTGAGAACTAAACCGATGTGCCAGATCCAGCTCCACCGAATAACTGATAGTCCCTATCCCGACCACATCGGTTCGCCGACGGATCTCCTTATTGAGGCGCTCCTGTTGCTCCAGATCTGTTTCCAAATCTGCTTCGGGAATGCGGTGAACGCCAACAGGTCAGACCGTGCGGCATCGAGGTGCTCGGCTACCCTCGGTAACTTCTCCGACAGAGCGTCGATGATCCGATCATATTGTGCGTGAACGGAATCGGCGTCGGTTGGTCGTAGACCGAGTGCAACAGGGTCTTCACCCAGGGCCAGGATGACTTCGGGGTCTGGGACATCAGATTCGTCGAGTAGTGAGTTCGGCATCGCTGCCAGGCCGCCCCGGGCAGGGTGGCACCGATCGCCGACACGAGGCCGGCGTGGGCGTCGGAGGTCACCAACCGCACCCCGGACAGGCCGCGGGCCACCAGCGACCGGAAGAACGCCAGCCAGCCGGCACCATCCTCGGACGAGGTCACATCCACGCCCAGGATCTCCCGGTAGCCATCGGCGTTCACCCCGACCGCGACCAGGGTGTGCACATTCACCACCCGACCGTTCTCCCGGACCTCGAGCACCAGGGCGTCGGCGGCGACGAACGTGTACGGGCAGGCATCCAACGGGCGGCTGCGGAACGCCTCGACCTGGGTGTCGAGGTCCTTCGCCATCACCGACACCTGGGATTTCGACTGTGAGGTGATGCCGAGCGAGTCGACCAGTTTTTCCATCCGGCGGGTCGAGACTCCGAGCAGGTAGCAGGTGGCCACAGTATCGGCTTCCGGCGACGGCGGCCTCGACGACGCAGTCTGTCGGAAACCCGAATCGAGTGGTCAGCCGATTGAGTCGTCTTCGGCAACGCCGGCAGTGGGCAGGTCTATTCGCAAGGGTGTGCTGCCTTCTTCGCAGAGGACGGTGACAAACGCCGGAAACACTATTCGCCAGGAACCGGCGACGAGTGAAAGAGCGCTCGCGCTGAAGTCGGCCCATTGATTCGGCAACAAGGTCACCGGCTCGTCGTGTAGCCACTGTGGTGTCGGAATGCGGCGGTTCTGCTCCTCCGCTGGGTCTATGACGAAGCGCACGTCCGTGACCGTGCTGCCCCCGACATTCCGAAGCCGGAACCGGTCGACCGCTCCCCGGATGCGTTGGACGTGGAAGTCGACGTTCTGCGGGCGTGGGCTTTCCTGCTGCACGGCGGTCCGCCCTATTTCGGCAACTTGCTCCAATGCCGCGTCCCGCTCGGCTTCGGCGTCGAGCCTTGCCTGCTCGGCAAGATATGCCCTCCGCCACGCTGCGGCAACGGCGGCGCCGGACAGCACCCCGGTCGCCACGCTCAACCACGATGCGGCTCTCATGTGCGGAAACATACCTGAACCCGCAAGCCCCCTTCCGGCAGCCTGACGTCCACCTGATGCCGGATCTCACTGCCCGTCTCTTGGACGAGTGACCGCATTTGAACGACGTAGTGACGTCCTCGGTGGAACCGTGCCGGTGAACGGCGCTCGATGCTGGCAGGATCATGCATGAGATCGGGACTTCGCTGTGAGGTCCCGGCTCGCAGTTGCTGCAGGGAGACGAAGCATGGCACAGGGCGTTGTGAAGTGGTTCAACGGTGAAAAGGGCTTCGGATTCATCACGCCGGACGATGGCGGAGCTGATCTTTTCGTCCACTTCTCCGAGATTCAGGGCAGCGGCTACAAGTCGCTCGACGAGAACCAGCGTGTGGAGTTCGAGGTCGGCCAGGGGCAGAAGGGTCCGCAAGCCCAGAGCGTGCGGGGAGTCTGACAAACCTTCACGGGGCCGCATACACACGGATGTGGCCCCGTCCTGGGCGTGTATCTCCCAGGTCTTCACAAGATTCTCCAGTAGTGAGCTTGGTATGACCCATCGCGCCGCCCCGGAAGGACTGACGAGGGTGGCTGGTCGGTGACCGCCCCTGGGCCCGTCCGGGATGCCGAGTGCGTCCTCGCCGTGGCCGATCGCGGCAGATCCCTGACGATGTCGAGCAGGCGCGGGCCGTCGTGCACGACGTCGCCGAACTGCGGTCCGGCAGGCAGACGATTGCGGTTCTCAAACCCCTTGTTGCCGATCTGCTTCCGCGCCTCGTCAGTCAGTTTCATCGACAGTTCCCGCGGGTGCTCCTTGTTCACAGTTCGGCGGATGTCTCTGACCGCGTGGGCTGTGCGGTGCATTGATCAGTTCGGCACAGCTGGACGGAGCGAGACGGCAGCCCGATCGGAATAACGGCACGTGTGCAGAGGGCAGCCATGTTCCTTTCGCGCCGCCGGGGGAGTGGCGCACCTCTCATGCGGTTCCACGCAGTGATCCCGGTCGCTTGATTTTAAAGATTATGCATAATAGATTCACGCGACAGGTTGGCCACTGAGAGAGGACTTGACGCGTGGCGAAGAAACGCGAAATATCCGTTGGGCGGAAATCCCCGCAAAGGGTGAAGAAGGTCGGCGCGGCAGTCATCATCGGAACGTCGCTGGAGTGGTTCGACTTCTACCTCTACGCTTCGATGGCGGCGCTCGTCTTCGGGAAGGTATTTTTCCCGTCGGCGAATTCGTCGGCCAGCACCCTCGCGGCGTTTTCCACGTTCGCGGTCGGATTCCTGGCCCGGCCCTTCGGTGGCATCCTCTTCGGAATCCTCGGTGACCGCATCGGGCGCAAGGCGGTGCTGTCGATCAGCCTGCTGATCATGGGAATCGCGTCCGGGCTAATCGGGCTCGTGCCCTCGTATGCCGCGATCGGCGTGGCGGCACCGGCGCTGCTGATCATTCTGCGGATCCTGCAGGGCTTCGGCGCGAGTGCCGAGCTTGGCAGTGCGATCACGGTGGCCTACGAGCATGCCGACGAGAAGACCAGGGGCCGGTACGGCGCGTACCCGGTGATGGGCGCACAGATCGGCCTGCTCGCGGCGTCACTCGCTGTCGCCGCGGTCACCAGCCTCGACGACGAAGCGCTCTACACGTGGGGATGGCGCGTGCCGTTCATCGCGAGCTTCGCGATCGTAATCGTGGGCTATTGGATTCGCCGCGCGATGCCCGAGTCGGAGGAATTCGAGAAGGTGGCGACCGAGGCGCGGCAACGTAAGGGCTTCCAGGTTCTGCGTGACCTGGTGCGTGGTAACTGGCAGGGCCTTCTCGTGGTGGCGGCCGTGTACGGCGGGTACTCCGCGCTCTCGTACACCTTCAAGACGTTCTCGCTGTCCTACCTCACGGAGTTTCAGGGTGTGGCGAAGAATGTCGGCGCCCTCGGGGTGACGTTCGCGAGCATCGCGGCGATCATCGCGTGTCCGCTGATCGGGCGCCTGTCCGACCGTGTGGACACCCGCAAGGTCATGATCGGCGGCGCGATCGGGGTCGCACTGATGGCCTTCCCCGCCTTCTGGCTGTTCGACACCGGCCGCTCCCCGCTCATCTGGGGTGTCATGGTCGTGACCACTGGTGTCCTGGCGCCGATGATCATGGTGGCGGCGAGCCCGTACATGGCACGGCAGTTCCCTACCGAGGTGCGCGCCTCGGGCATCGGCACCGGCCGGGAGGTCAGCGGCGCCGCTGCGGGCGGCTTGGCCCCAATCCTTGCGCTGACGATGGTGACCATGTCGTCCAGCCACTCGACGTGGGGCGTATCGCTGCTGATCATCGGGTGCGCGGTGCTGGTAATCGGTGGCGGGCTGTTCGACCAATCCCGTCGGACGAGGCGTGACGCGAACGCACCGTCGGAGGCCTCCGAGGTCACAGTGCTGGAGCGACAGCGCCATTAGCCCCGGCGCCGGTCGTGACGTGGCTCACCAGGATGCCTAGCATGGTGTAGGTCAGCGAGTTCATGGGAGTGCAGTATGCGCAACACGTCGATCCGGCAAGATGCCGTGGCGCTGCACGATGCGATCGCCGACATCACCCACGACGTGAGTGTGCTGCTGGACCGCGACCTCAGCGGTCCGCAGCCGGTCGGCGCACAGTCCCACAGTCAGGCGCTGGGCTGGCTGTGGGACCTCGTGACCGCCCAGATGACGCGTGCGATCGGCCAACACGACCCGTCGTCCGATGTTCTGACGTCCCTGATGGCGATTCTCGGTCGCATACGCGAGGCGGAGGCCGCGGTGGCGCGGTTGGGGCTGGCCGATCACGCGGAGATACTGGCCAAGGTTCAGTCCGCGTTGGCACGGGTCGGCGACGCGCAGACCGTCGACGCGCTGTTGGCCCGCGCTCCCGAGGCGGTATGCAGCCTCGGCTTCGATCGTGCGCTGCTGTCGACGGTAGACGGGTCGTGGCGGCTGCATTCGATGCACGTCGTCCGCGACCCGCGCTGGGCGGAGGAGATCGTGGCTGTGGGCAGGGAGAACCCGCCGGTTCTCGACCGCATGCTCGTCGAGAACGACACCGTGGTCGGCGCTCGCGCGACGCTCGTCCACGAGGTGCAGGACAACCCACGCGTCAACCGCCCGCTCGCCGAGATCACCAGGTCCTCGTCGTACGGCATCGCGCCGCTGATGGTCGACGGTGACGTCGTCGGCCTGGTGCACGGCGACTGCTATCACCAGCAACGCAATCTCACCAGTGTCGATCAAGCGCTGTTGTCGACGTTCGCCGAAGCGATGAGCCAAAACCTGGCGAGAGTCAGTGTGCTCGAGGGGCTTTCGGTGGTGCGTACCCAGTTGGACGGACTCGGACGCTGGACCAAGGCGGCCGGCCCCGGGGTAGCGAAGTCCGTCGCGCTCGGGCGCGACGACGACTCCGTCCTCACCCGCCGTGAGGTGCAGATCGTGCGACTCATGGCGGATGGCGATTCCAACGGCAAGATCGCCCGCAGGCTGGTCATCTCCGAGGGAACCGTCAAGACCCACATCACCCGCATCCTGCGCAAACTTGGCGCAGTCAACCGGGCCGAGGCCGTGTCGATCTGGCTGCGCAATTCCGACGACACGCGCACTACGACGCAAGGCTGACGCCGGCCGAAGGTCGTACGAATCTACGACCCCGGACAGATGTTCCCGCGCCCTCCGTGCGGAAGAGTGACCTGCAACACAAGCGCATGGCGCAGATGCACTGCGCATGTCACTGCAGAACACACCACGGAGGCCGAAATATGACGCAGAGTGACAGGGTGGCCGACTGGGTAGTCGGCATCGACGTCGGCGGCACTTTTACCGACATTATCGGGCTCAACCGCAGAACGGGAGAAACCCGCGACGGCAAGGTGCTCTCCACGCTCCAACAGGAGGAAGGCGTCCTGCAGAGTATCGCGGCGATAGGCGTCGAGATCCCGGATGTCGCCGAAATTGTGCATGGCCATACGGTGGGCATCAACGCCTTGCTCAGTCGCACCGGCGAGCGCACCGGTCTGATCGCGACACGCGGTCACCGCGATCTGCTCGACATCGGTCGCATGCACCGCGAATTCGGTGACCGCTTCTACGATCCCACTTGGCTTCGGCCGCACCAGGAACGGCCCATCGTGCAGCGTGAATCGCGCTTCGGCGTTCCCGAGCGCCTGCGGTACGACGGGTCCGAGTTGTTGCCGTTGGACGAGAATGCCGTTCGCGACGCTGCACGTTCCCTCGCGAGCCAGGGCGCGAAGTCGGTGGCCGTGTGTTTGATGAACTCTTACATCAACCCCGCCCACGAGCAGCGGGCGGCCGAGATCGTCGCAGAAGAGTTGCCGGACGCTTACATTCAAACTTCGGCGCTGTACCCGGTAACCAAGGAGCACGAGCGCACCACGACCGTCGCCCTCGACGCGTACGTGGGCCCGGCCGTCGTCGGCTACCTCGACCGTCTGATGAGCCAGCTGTCCGAGCGCAATTACGCTGGGACGCTGTGGATCATGATGATGAACGGCGGGGTCGCGACGTTCGCCGACGCGGGGCGTGCCCCGGTGTTCCAGCTGGTCTCCGGCCCGGTCGGTGGCGTGAGCGGCAGCGTCAAGCTTGCGAATGAGAGCAGTTCGCCGAACCTGCTCACCATCGACGTCGGTGGCACGAGCACGGACGTGGCAGCGATTGTGCACGGCAAGACGCCGCTCACCGATCTGTGGACGCTGGAAACCGGTCTCACCCTGACCATGCCGTTGGTCGACGTGGAGAGCGTCGGCTCGGGTGCCGGTAGCCTGATCCGGCCCAGCACGCTCGGCAATGTGGCGGTCGGTCCGGCTTCGGCCGGATCCAATCCCGGTCCGGTGTGTTACCGGCGCGGTGGCGTCGAGCCCACGCTCACCGATGCGTGCGCGGCTCTCGGGGTCCTCCAGCCGGACCTGTTCGCCAACGGCTCCATTCGGCTCGACGTCGACGCGTCGCTCGAAGCCCTCCGAAAGACCGGGGAACGGTTCGGCATGTCGGCCCTCGAGCTCGCGTCGGCGGCCTACGAGGTCGCGTGTGAGGACATCGCCGCGAAGGTCCGCACGATCTCGGTCTACCGGGGACTCGACGTCCGCGAGTTCGCCCTGCAGCCCTCAGGATCGGCCGGCCCGATGCTCGCCGACCGCGTTGGGCAGATCCTGGGCCTGGACAAGGTGATCGTGCCTCGCAACCCCGGCCAGTTCTCGGCCATGGGGCTGCTCCGCAGCGACCTGATGGTCACCCGGGCGCAGTCGATCATGAGCCCGCTCGCACCGTCGAGCGCCGAATCGATCGAGGCCGCCTTCGCCGCATTGCAGGACCGCATCCGCGGTGAACTCGACAGCCAGGGCGCCGACGTGGATCGAATCCGCTTCGAGCGGGCCGTTTTCGCGATGTATCGCGGCCAGACGTGGGACAACCGCATGCCCATCCACTCCGGCGCTCTCACTGCCGAGGGTGTGACCGAACTCGTGCCACAGTTCCACGACTTCTATCGGGAGTCATACGGTTTCGCGGCCACCGAGATTCCCGTCGTGATCTCGACGGTGGAGGTGACGGCGATCATCCCGCGCGAGCAGCACAAGACCGACCTCACCCCCGAAGACGGCGAGGCATTCCTCCGCACGACGGAGCTCACCTTGCCGGGCACGACCGAGCAGGTCGAGGTGTCCATCTACGTTCGGGAGCGCCTCCAACCCTTCGAGCGGGTGCAGGGCCCCGCCCTCGTCGCCGAGAAGTTCGCGACAACCCTCGTCCTTTCCGGCCGGACGGCCTACGTGGACGGCGACCTGAATCTCATCATCGAGCCCCAGAGCTGAGGAGCAGACCATGACGATCACCACCCCTGACGCCGGCCCCGCGGTCGACGTCGAACTCGACATCCTCCGCTACGGCCTCACCGAGGTCGCCCGGGAGATGCTCGACTCGCTGATGCGCAGCGCCTTCTCCCCGGTCTGTCGCGACATCCTGGACTGCACCAGCGCCATTCACATGCGCACCGACGACGGCTGGGAAACCGTCGCGCTGTGGGAGGGCTGCATGCAGCACGCCTTCACCGCCCCGCACATTGCGAACTTCGTGATGGACGAGTGGGACATCGACAGCATGCAGCCCGGTGACGTAATCTTCGTCAACGACCCGTGGCGCGGCACCATCCACCAGTCCGACGTCAACCTGCTCCGGCCCGTCTTCGTCGATGGCCGTGTGGAGTTCCTGCTGCACTCGACGTCCCACCTCGTCGATCTCGGTGGTGCGATCCCGGGCGGCTTCTCCAACGGCACCCAGACGCACTTCGAGGAGCAGCTGAAGCTGCCGCCGACGTTGCTGTACGCGAACGACGTTCCGGTTCGTCCGCTGTTCAACTTCATCCTGGAGAACAACCGGGTGCCGCAGCTCGTGCTCGGGGACCTGCGGGCCCTGCACGGCTGCCTGGTGGTCGGCGAGCGCCAGCTGCAGGATCTGATCGCCCGCGGGGGCCTGGAGAAGGTGCGTGCGGCCGGCCGCTTCGCCATCGAGGCCACCGAGGCCAGCATGCGGCGAGGTATCGCGAGTATTCCGGACGGCGACTACACCGCCGAGGACTTCCTCGACGAGGACGGCGTCACCGACGAGCCGATTCCGGTCAACGTGACCGTGAAGGTGCGCGGAGATTCCATGGAGATCGACTTCTCCGGTTCGGGTCGTCAGCCCCTCGGTAACTGTGGCACCGCCTGGTGCGAGGCCTCACGCTGCATTGAGGCGGTCAAGCTGATGGTCGACCCGTCGACACCGGTCAACAGTGGCACGCTACGCCCGATCGAGACTCTGCTGCCGTCCGGCAGCGTGGTGCAGGTTCTGCCTCCGTCGAGTTGCTCCAACCACGCCGATATCGGCGCCCGGGGGATCAATGTCGTCACGCAGGCCCTGAGCCAGGCGATGGACGAGGCATTCGCCTGTGACACAGGCACTGCCGTCGTCGTCAGCCTCGGCGGTATCGATACCCGCCCGGGCCACGAAGGCACGCCATGGGGTGCCTTCGCGCTCGCCGGTGGCGGCTGGGGCGGCACGTGGAAGGACGACGGTGTCTCCTTCTGCGTGATTCCGATCGGCAACTGCCGGACGTCGGTGCAGGAACATGTCGAGATCGAGAGTCCCCTGGTCATCGTCCAACACGAGATGGTGATCGACACCGCCGGGGCCGGAGAATTCCGCGGCGGTCTCGGCTCGGTCTACTCGATCTTCGCCGAGTCCGACACAATGGTCACCATCACCGCCGACCGGGTCCGCTGCGGCGCTCCCGGCTCGAACGGAGGTGGCGCCGGCTCGCCGGCCTACGGCTGGTACATCGAGAACTTCGACCTTGCCGAACACGGTGATCCACTCGACCTGCGTGGAGCCGAGCCGCTGTTCGGCATGTTCGACGATCAGGGTCGGCCGGACCCGAACAACGGTGAGTTTGGGCGGGGTGCGCGCTACCAGACCGGCAAGTTCTCCGGACTCGTCCTGAAAGCCGGCGATGCGCTCCGCTTCGTCATCGGCGGTGGCGGCGGCTGGGGTGACCCCCTGACCCGCATTCCCGGGAAGGTGCTGCAGGACGTCCGTAGCGGACTTGTCAGCCCCGAGTTCGCGGCCGACGCCCACGGTGTCGTGATCGCGAACGGTGACGTCGACGAGGCCGCCACATCGGCACGACGAGCGCAGCTGGCCGCCGACCGCGACCAGGGGCGCTGGAGCGTACCGGTGGCCACCCCCCGCAACTGGAATCTCTGAGAAAGGCATCCCCATGGCAGTCGACCGGCTCCTGTTTCCCCGTCCCGAGACCGACCGGGTCTACGTCGAACGCACCACCGTCGACGGCGAATGTCCGTCGTGCGGCGCAACGAGTCTCGCTCGCTATCCCGTCGCCAATCACCTAGGGCCCCGCATGGTCGTGAAGTGCCAAGAGTGCTTTCACCATGTGTCGGTGACCCGTCCCGAGCCCGAGGACAACTGGCCAGCATGGCGTTCGCCGGCCCGCGACTGGCCGGCATCACGCGTCGGATAGGTACCAACGCATCTACTCGGAAGAAGGACGGAAAATGTCAGGACTACTCGACGGGAAAGTAGTACTCGTTACCGGTGCGGCGGGAGGCATCGGGCGCGCGGCGTCCCTGTTGGCCGCGAAGGAAGGCGCCCGGGTCGCGGCGACCGATGTGTCCGAGGAGGGCGTCGCGGCGACGGCAGACCTCGTGCGCGCGGCGGGTGGTGAGGCGATCGCGCTTCCCGCCGACCTCACGGTCGGATCGTCGGTGAATGCGATGGTCGCCGCGGCCGTCGACTACTACGGCAGCCTGGACGGCGCGTTCAACAATGCGGGAGTGAGCGGCGGGCAGATCGGTCAAGGTGGTCGATCCGTCGCGGATTGGGACGAGGAGGCATTCGACCGGGCCGTCGCAGTGAACCTCAAGGGCGTGTGGCTCTGTATGCGCGCTGAGTTGAAGCAGATGGTGACGCAGGGTGGCGGCGTCATCGTGAATACCGCATCGCTCGCAGGTCTCACCGGATTCAAAACCACAGCCGGGTATGCGGCGGCCAAACACGGCGTCGTCGGCCTGACCAAGACTGCGGCAATCGAATACGCGCCGACCATCCGGATCAACGCGGTGTGCCCGGGTTATACCGACACCGATTTGATGAAGGATGCCAAGCGCCGCAGCGGATCCACCATCATGTCCCGGATTCCGTTCGGCGCGCTCGCTCAACCCGACGATATCGCCGAGATGGCGTGCTGGCTCCTCTCTGATCGCGCCGGCTATGCGACCGGCGGCTCGTTCGTCGTCGATGGCGGATATATGGCGGGATAACGCCGCTATCATCCTAAGAACATAATATATTGAGTACGGTGGCCTGGACCGGCCGTGAGCCGGGAAGTGCGCCGTACACGATCGAGAGGTAGAGGTTCATTGTCATGACCGCACCGATTACCGAGGCCGAGTGCCACATCGACGGGCGCCCGATCGCGGGTGAGGGGGAGGCGATTCGGTCGATCAACCCGACGACCGGTCGGGAACTGGCCGTCACACCGGCGGCGAGCCCCGCGCAGGTCGCCGCAGCGGTGTCCGCTGCCAGGCGGGCGTTCGATGACGGCGAGTGGAGTCGCCTCGGGCCGGGTGAGCGTGGTGCCCTGCTACACCGGCTGGCGGATCTGCTCGAGCGGGACCGAGAGAAGATCATCGCCCTCGCCGCCACCGAGATCGGCACACCGATCAGCAGCGCCGCCGCCCTGCACGTCGATCTGCCCGTCAGGTTTTTCCGATGGTTCGCTGACGCGGCGGCACGGGGCCCCCGGGACGGATACGAGCAGCCCCTTCCGCTGCATCACGACCCGGTGGTCTCGAGCAGCATGCTGGTGCGGGACGCGGCCGGCGTGGTGGCCGCGGTCGTCGCCTACAACGTCCCGGTCATGATGTGTGCGTACAAGCTCGGCCCCGCCCTGGCGTCGGGCTGCTCGACCGTCCTGGTGACCTCGCCGAAGGCCGTGTTGCTGACGGCCGCGATCATGCGGCTGATCGAGGAGGCGGGATTCCCGCCGGGTGCGGTCAACCTGGTCTTCGGTCCGCCGAGTGTGACCGCGCAAGTGGTCAGTGCGCCCGAGGTCGACCTGGTGACGTTCACCGGTTCGGCCGCAGTCGGCAGCAGGATTCTCACCTTGGCTGCGCCGACGCTGAAGAAGGTCGTCCTCGAACTCGGCGGCAAATCACCCAACATCGTGCTGCCCGGCACCGACATCGAGAAGGCGGTACCCGCCTCCGCGCTGCGTTTCACCCGAAACAGCGGCCAAGCATGTGGGGCGACGACACGAACCCTGGTGCCTCAGGCCGAGTTCGACGAGTACGTCGAGAGGTCGGGCAAGTTTCTCGGTGGCCTCACGGTCGGCGACCCCCATCACCCCGACACCGTCCTGGGACCGCTGATCACGGGCGAGCATCGTAGAAATGTGGAGGGCTATCTGGCGCGCGCCCGGGAGGAGGGCGCCGAGGTTCCCGTCGGTGGGGGCCGCCCGCCCGGCCTCGATGACGGCTTCTTCCTCGAACCGACTCTGGTGACCGGTATCTCGAACGACGCGGAGATCGCGCAGGAGGAACTGTTCGCGCCCGTCGGGGTGGTGATGCCCTACACCGACCTGGACGAAGCGGTCCGCATGGCCAACGGTGTCAAGTATGCCCTCAATGCCAACGTGTGGGGCCCCACCCCCGACGCACTCGCGTTCGCTCGTCGTCTTCGGTCGGGCACCGTCACCATCAACGGCGGGGGCGGAATGCGCGGGGACGCCCCGTGGGGCGGACCCGGACACAGCGGCATCGGCCGCGAAGGTGGCGAAGAGGGATTCCGTGAGTTCTTCGAAGTCAAGCACATTCAGTGGCCTGTGTAACCGAACCAACGTCACGATCACCATCACAGCAACAAGAGGAAGAATCTGATGCCAACAATTGTCGAAGATCTCGCGGATTTCGCCGCCGGCGCCGAAGCACGGTCACTCCCGGGTGACGTGGTTGCCGAGTCCAAGCGGATTCTGCTGGACACCCTCGGCTGCGCGGTGGCGTCGCTCGGCGACGCGGGCGCGCGCCGGGGCATCGAGTACGGCCAGTTTCTCGGCGGGTCTGGTGGCCCGGCGTCGATTATCGGAACCGGTGTGAAGACGTCGGTACCCGGTGCGGCGTTCGCCAACGCCGAATTGGTCAACGCACTCGACCAGGACGCGGTCCTCCCGCCCGGTCACGTGACCCCCTACGTGGTGCCCGGCGCGTTGGCGACGGCAGAAGCTCTGCACTCCTCGGGCGAACGCCTGCTCACCGCGATCGCAGTGGCGCACGAGATGTCGTATCGCATCGGCAAGGCCACCGATTATCTACGCGACATCAAGGATGGTGTGGTCACCATCCCGAAGGTCATCGGCTACAGCAGCACGCTGTTCGGTGCGGCGGCCGCGATCGGCGTGGTCAAGGGGTTCGGCAACGACACGCTTGCCGATGCGCTCGGGATCATGGGCTCGACGATGCCGACCAACACCCAGCGGGCATGGATGATGCACGCGCCGTCGACGACGATCAAGTACCAGCTCGCCGGGGGGATGGCCCTGTCGGCGGTCACGGCCGCACAGCTGGCCGAACTCGGCCACACCGGTGACCGCCAGATGCTCGACGACCGCGAGTACGGCTTCCCCCGATTCATCGGGACCTCACGCTGGGAGCCGGCGCCGATCACCGCGGGTTTGGGGACGGAGTGGACCTTCACCCCGTTCCAGTCGTTCAAGCCGTATCCGCACTGCCGGGTGATGCACGCGCTGTTCGATGCCCTCACCGAGATCATCGAGGTCAACGACATCAAGCCCGACGAGATCGAGGCCATCAATGCCTGGGGTGAGAGCTTCGTGATGCAGCCGGTGTGGGTCAACGAGACCATCCGCAATCCGCGTGACGCGCAGTTCAGCATGACCCACGGCCTTGCCCTCGCCGCGCACCGGATTCCCCCCGGCAAGGACTGGCAGACCCCGGAAGCGGTCCTCGATCCGTCCGTCCTCGAGCTCACCACGAAGACGACGTTTCAGGAACACCCCGACTACACCGCGGCACTGGCGAGCAACCCGGCCGCACGCCGATCGCGCATCGAGGTCCACGCGCGCGGCACCCGGTTCACCGGCGAACGCGGCTACCCCAAGGGCAGTCCGTCCCCCGACCCGGTCACCTACATGACCGACGACGAACTGATCGCCAAATTCCGCCACAACATCGACGGAGTAGTGAGCGACGCGGTCGCGGACGCCGTCATCGAGGCCGTGTACGACCTCGAGAACGTCGACGACATCTCGACGATCCTGAACCGACTGCAACCCAACCCCACTGACTGATCGGATCGAAACACTGCGCTGCTCTTGCCGGAGAGTTCGACGGCAAGAGCAGCGCAGTGCTGTGTGGGCACTCGTTACAGTCCTTCCCGGGCTGCCTCTGCCAGCGGCTCCATTTCTCTTGCAGCGCCGAGTTCCCCGCCGAGTCAATGCTTCCCACACGCCGTCTTGGTTCGTCGAAATGGATGGTGTAGTAACAGCATCCGATGCGGCGTTCTTCGTTCTATCTCATCGAACGGTTCAGTGTCTCGGAGGGTAATTCGCCGAACTTCTCGCGGTACTGTCGGGCGAACCTACCGAGGTGGAAAAAGCCCCACCGTGCGGCAGAAGCGCTCACCGATTCCGACCGACCCGTCGCCAAATCGCTGCGGACTCGATCGAGCCGCACCGAACGTACGTACTCACTGGGCGGCATTCCGACGGCCTGCTGAAATCCGAGCTGCAAAGCCCGCGCGGTCACGCCTGCCTTGGCGGCAAGGTCGGCGGTCGTCATTGCCTCGTCGGGGTGTGCGTCGATGAACTCGATCAGGTGGCGCACCGTTGGCGACCCAGCACGCGGTGACGGCCCGACGAGTGCTTCTGTCAGCTGGTTCGGAACGGTGAGCAGCAGTTGGGTCATGAGCGAAGATTCGAAATCGTGACGTGCGAGAGGCATCGTGGCAATCCCCTCCTCACGTGCGAGTTCTCGGTAGAGGAATTTCACGGCGGCGAGGAGCGACCTACCTGCTCCAGCGGCCGTATCGAAGGTTAAGTCGAAGCGAACTTCCTGCTTCTCCGGTCGGCCGAGCAACGTACCCGCATGGGTCTCCAGAGTGTCGATGGGCAGTTTCAGATGATACTGCGTTGCGTCCGCGCTCCAGTTGATCATCACGGGTGCATCGGGTACGAAGACCACGCCGTCTTGCCTCGCATCCAGGTTCCTCCGAACTCCCCGCTGCTCGACGACACTGCTGCCCTCTATCAAGAAGTTGACGTGATAGCAGGACTGCATCGGGGGGCCGTTGAGAATGGCCGCCGCCCCGTAGGACATGCGACCGAGCGTAAGGCGTCCGGACGAAATCGTGTCGAGACGAAAGTCGACTGGCTGCCGATCGTCCAAAGCCAATTCGTGGTTCGCAAAGGTCGTGGCTACGTGTCTGTGGGCGACGTCGGGATCGCCGGTTCGAAACTTCCGGAGTCTCGACGTCGCTGCTACCTGTAGCAAGGCCCTTCCCCTCCTCTGGTGACCCGTATCACACTTGATAAATATATTATGCCTTACCGACGGAATGTGCCACCTTCGCTTCGCGGATACCGCGCCTTCGCTTCGAGGATTGTGACCCGCATCTCTCCTGCTTAGCGTTGTGAATCAGCGTTCTGGGACTAGACCGTCGCTTCCCACAGGAGGACTCAATCCATGTCAGAACCCACGCACGAAGCCCCAAGACTCGAAGTCGAGAGGCTCGCGAGAGAAGGGGCATGCCCCCGATGCGGGCAGGAGCAGCTGCGCGCGTATCCCGTCGTCGCCGAGACCGGCTGGCTCCAAGTCGTCAAGTGTCAGAACTGTCTCCATTCCGTGGAGCGTGAGCGGTGGTCGCGTCTCGGACACATCCAGCTGCTCGCCGATCTCGTTTAATCGCCAACCCTCTAGGAGTACGAAATATGATTGCAGTCGATGTAGGGGGCACCTTCACCGATGTCGTCGCATGGCGCGACGGCAAGATTCTGACCACCAAGGTGTCTACCGACTACACCGAGGTCGCGGGACCGGTGCTCGAGGGCGCACAGCTGCTCGGAGTCGAAGGCTCGGATGTCTTCAACCACGCCAGCACGCACGGCCTCAACGCGGTCATCACTCGAAAGCTGCCCAAAATCGGATTCCTGACCACCGAGGGGCATCGCGACATTCTCGACATGGGACGCGTCTGGCGACCCGCAGAAGCAATTCTCGATCCGCATTGGCGCCGCAGCTTCGGTGACGCATCGAGGCCGATCGTCGATCGCTACCTCCGCCGAGGCATCCGCGAAAGGCTCACTTCGGATGGAAGCGTGCTTTTCGAATTGGACGAGGAGCAGGCCCGTGCTGAGTTAGAAGTTCTGCGTAGGTGCGATGTGACCGGGGTGGCGATCTGCCTCATCAATGCGTACGTCAACCCCGCCCACGAAATCCGGCTACGTGAGCTGGTAAGCGAGGTGCTGGGCGACGTCCCGTGCTCCATCTCCAGTGAGGTCTCGCCCCTCGCCAAAGAGTACGCACGCGCATCGACGACCGTGATCGACACCTTGATGAAAATCATCTACACCAAGTACTCGGCAAGCTTGGGAGAAGGGTTGACCGAGCTCGGCTTCACCGGCCAACTCAACTTCGCAGACTGCGCGGCGACCCTCGTTCCCGCCTCGCGCGCAATGGACCTGCCGTTCAGGATCGTGTTCTCGGGACCGGCTGCAGGCACAGTCGCATGCGCTCATTTCGGCGACCTCATCGGTGAAAACGACCTACTGTGTGCCGACGTCGGCGGAACCTCTTGCGACATCAGCGTAGTGACGGGCGGGGCTCCGTTCGTCAACACCAGTTTCGAACTGGAGCACGATCTGGTCGTCAACGCCCTCGCCAACGACATCTCCAGCATCGGCGCCGGTGGCGGAAGCATCGTCGCGATCGGACAGTCCGGGGAAGTTCTGGTTGGTCCCGACAGCGCACGGGCACAGCCCGGCCCCGCCTGCTACGGGCGGGGCGGCACCGTACCCACGACCACAGACACGTGTCTGATGATCGGAATCATCGAGCCGGCAGGTTTCGCGGGCGGCGAACTCGATCTCGACATCGCGGCCTCCGAGCGCGCGTTCGAAGGGCTCGACACCGACTTCAGCCTCGCACAGCGAGTCCGCTATGCGTACGAGATGGCGGTCAACAACATGGCCGAGGGCGTGTTCAATGTCGCCATCAAGAACGGTGTCGACCCGCGTGACTACAGCCTCGTTGCCTTCGGTGCAGCCGGACCGATGTTGCTACCCGCCGTTCTCGACACCGTGCATTGCAAGCAGGTGATCGTGCCGCCGAATCCTGGTCTGTTCTCGGCGATCGGTTTGTTGGCCGCCGACCAGGTGTTCACGGTCAACCGGAGCGCTTACCTGCTGCTGTCGCCGGACAAGGCATCGTCGATCGACGCCGTGTTCGCCGAGATGGAAGCTCAGCTCCGCGAACAGGTGGGTGATACCACCGCGGTGACCTTCCTCCGCAGCATGGACGCGCATCTCGTCGGCCAAAGTTGGGATACACCGTTTGTGCCGGTGCCAGACGGGGTGATCGACGCAGACGCCGTAGCAACGATGGTGACCTCGTTCCACGACACGTACGAGAGTCGTTCAGGCAACCGTTTCGAAGCGATGCCGGTCGAAGGCGTGACATTTCGGATACGCGCCGTGGTCGAGACGTCGAAAATCGAGTTCCCCCGTGTCCCCGCTCGCGGAGCCGACGAGTCCCTACTGCCAGTGCGCACAACCACACTGCGTTTCCTCGGCGACATTGATGGGGGCGGCGACGGCGCGCAAGAGGCTCACGTGTATGGGCGGTCGACGTTGCGCGCGGGTGATGTGCTTTCCGGCCCGATCATCATCGACGAGGGACTGTCCACCACTCATGTGGGCACCGGCCAGCAGGCGACCGTCGGCGAGTACGGCGAACTGATCATTCGGAGGAAATAACTATGTCCACTCTGACCGTCCCGTCCGTGTCGCCGGAATCGACTCGGCGACTTCGCGACCTGAGCGACAGCGAATTCAAGGACACGTACGGGTGCGACCGCTTCAGCGCATCCGTGATCTTGAACCGGCTGCGGTACGCCGTAGAACATATGTCCACCGGCTTCATGCGAGAGGCGTTCTCGCCGATCATCCGCGATTGGTACGACTTCGCGTGCACGATCAGTGGGCCGGCGGACCGGGACTACCCGATGGCCGTTGTGAGCAACAGCCTCGTCGTCTTCCTGGGAACCATGGGTGACGCGGTTCGCAACGCCGTCGAGGAGTACGGCCCGGAAAATCTGCGCCCTGGCGATGTTCTGATCTGCAACGACCCCTACCGCGGAGGCAGGCACGTTAACGATGTCGCGTTCACGCGCCCGGTCTTCGTGGACGGAAAAATCGTGTCCTACGTCAACCTGTGCGCCCACCAGTTGGACATGGGTGGCACGGTACCGGGCGGATTTTCGGCCACCAAGTCGAACGTCTACGAGAATGGCCTCGTCATCCCACCGATGTTGTTGTGGTCGGAGGACAAGCCGGTCCGATCCACCTTCAGTCTGATCTTCGACAACACCCGATGGGGGGGAATGCTGCTCCCGGACTTCAAGAGCATCTATCAGCAATTGAAGCTTGGGGAGCGGTTGATCCTGGAAAACATCGACCGCTACGGTCTCGACTCCTACCTCGGGACACTCGACTATTCGTGCGACACGTCGGCCGAACGAATGCGCGACGCTATCGGACGCGTTCCCGACGGCGACTACGCCGGGTCTGCGCTGATCGATGCGGATGGATTGGACGACACCCTCGACTACACGGTCCGCGTGCTGGTGCGCAAACGAGGAGATGACATCGAGGTCGATCTGTCGGGGACCTCGGCTCAGGCGCGGACATGCATAAACTGCGGGGTACTCGATGCAAAGACTGCAGTGGGTGTCGCCTTGACCATCCTGCTGGATCCGAAAGTTCCGTTCACATCCGGAACCTGGCGCAACATCGACATCGCCGCTCCCGCCGGGACTATCGTCTCCTCGCTACCCCCGGACGGCGGCATCATGATGTTCTGGGAGGCATCGGGCGCGATCGCGTCGGCTATCTTCGATGCGCTCAATCCTGTTCTCGGAGTGCAGGGTGTAGGAGGAGACTACGGTTCCACCAATACCCACAATGCCTCTGGCGTGCGGCCGGACGGCACACCATGGACGAGCGCGACCCAATGCGGAGGGGAGCACGGCCCGTGGGGTGCATCGAAGGCCGGTGACGGCGACAGCTACACCGTGCTCCTGACCCTGAACAATCTCGACCCGGCTACCGAAACGATCGAACACGACTCACCGGTCGTCGTTCTGCGGAAAGAGCACGCGATCGACACGGGTGGCGCGGGTACGTTCCGAGGCGGAGCGGCGAATCTGAAAGATACTTTATGGCTGACGGCCGGTCAGCACTATTTGTCGCCCTTCCGGACGAAGAAGCCGAGCGGTGTCGGCGCCAACGGAGGCAAGGCAGGACCGAACGGCGCGATGTGGCTATTTCCACCGACGACCGATGCTCCGGTGAAAGGCCTCGTCGATACCACCGACAGCGCGTACGAACACAGCGAACCGGTCGCCGGCGTTCTCAATCCGTCGACGCATGCGCTCGACCCCGAAAACGGCGAGTACAACTATTTCGCACGCCGGCAGGTCTGGGCGACCGCACCGAAAACCATCCTGCGCTGTTTGACGAACGGAGGTGGGGGTTGGGGCGATCCCTTCGCTCGAGACCCCGAACGAGTTCTGGCCGACGTACGCAACGAGTACGTCAGCATTGATGCTGCTGCAGCACAATACGGCGTCGTCGTCGTCGGTGACCCACGCAACGACCCGGAAGGTCTGCGGATCGACGCCGCTGGTACCGATGCGCTACGTGGAAAGGCACAGTGATGAAGAGCATACTGTTCCCAGGTGATGGCACTACGGTGCTGCGGGAGATGCCGGAGCCGACACCTGGCCCTGGCGAGGTGGTCGTCAAGATCCGAGCCTCAGGGATGTGCGGATCGGATCTGCACTTCTACCACGGCAGTTTCGATTTCGACCACTCTGTAATCCAGGGACACGAACCGTGCGGAGAAATCTACGCAATCGGTGAAGGCGTCGCGCCCACCGCCGCAACGGTCGGCGACCGCGTCATGATCCACCACTACTTCGGTTGCGGTATGTGCAGGCGCTGTCGCGCGGGCTGGCCACAGATGTGTGAGACAGGTCAAGGCAAGACGATGGCCGTCAACGTCCACGGGGGACATGCACCCTTCGCAGTCGTACCGGTTTCTTCGATACTGCCGCTGCCCAGCGGAATGTCGTTCAAAGCCGGCGCGGCGATCGGGTGCGGTACTGGAACTGCATGGGGTGCGATCAAGCGACTCGGTGGAGTCAGTGACACCGTCACCGTTGTTATCGGCCAGGGTCCAGTCGGACTTTCCGCCACGATGTTTGCGGCTTCCATGGGTGCGACGGTCATTGGCGTGGACATCGATGCACGGCGGTTGGAGCGCGCGAAACACTTCGGTGCGGACGTCGTCGTCAACTCTCGCGAGGAATCGTTGCTCGACGTTGTCAGTGACTACACCGGTGGACGTTTGGCTGATGTCGTGATGGAGACGTCCGGGCGGGCGACCAAAGACGCGTTCAGCGTGCTGGGGACATTCGGCCGAGCGTGCTTTTCAGGATTGCCTGGTGAAGTGGAATTCACGACGCAAGCCGTATACAAGAAGCAGTGGACGGTCATGACCTCGTGGACCATGTCGTCCATCGAACAAGCGCGCTGCGCCGACTACGTGGTCTCCCACAATCTGCCGGTCGACGACCTTTATTCGCACCGTTGGACGATCGATCAGGCAGCCGAGGCCTACGAGTGGTTCGACAAGCAAGACGCGGGCAAGGGTGTCTTCGAGTTCGACTGATCCGTACCCGTCCGTATTCAGGCGACATCACAAGCGAACGCGGTAGAACTAGAAGGAGTCATTATGACTACACAAGAGGCGATTTCACCTCCCCGCCCCGATTTCATTGCGGGTAAGAAAAAGAATCTGATCGGCGGAAGGTGGGTCGACGCTGCATCCGGAAGAACAATAGATGTCGTCAATCCCGCTACCGGCGGGAAGATGTGCGAGATCGCAGCAAGTGACAGCACCGACATCGATCTCGCAGTATCGGCGGCGCGATCGGCGTTCGAAGGTGAGTGGAGTCAGTGGACTCCGCACCAGCGCCGCAAGTTGATGTTGAAGATTCACGATCTCGTTTTGGAGAACTTCGAGGAACTTGCTCTGATCGAAACCCTCGACATGGGTGCTCCGTTGTCGCGAACGAAGGGTCTCGCAGAGTGGACCTCGCAAGTTCTGCACTTCTTCGCTTCACAGTGTGGCGCCGGAACCGTAGCGACTCCAGAGAACTCGCTGCCAGGTGATTTCCTCACCCTTCGAAGCCTTGCCCCTGTAGGGGTGGTCGGTGGCATCATCCCCTGGAACGGGCCGTTGATCGGTCTGTGGTGGATTTTCGGTCCGGCGCTTGCCACCGGTTGTACCGCGGTCCTCAAGCCCGCCGAAGACGCATCACTCTCGGTGCTACGCGTGGCGGAGTTGATGTCGGAAGCCGGTCTACCCGACGGAGTGATCAACGTCGTGACCGGATACGGTCGAGACGCGGGACAGGCATTGGCGGAACATAAGGACATCGACCGAATCGCGTTCACGGGGTCCATCGGCACAGCCCAATCGATCGTCCGAGCCTCTGCGGGCAACCTCAAGCGTCTCCAGTTGGAACTGGGGGGCAAATCACCGGACATCGTCTTCGCCGATGCCGACCTGGACAAGGCCGTTCCTGGTGCGTCCATGGGCGTGTACACCAACAGCGGTCAGGTATGCGTCGCCGGCACACGCATACTTGTTCAGCGCTCGATACACGACGAATTCGTAGAGCGAATGACAGAATTCACGAAAACGATCAAGGTCGGAGATGGACTCGACCCGAACACTCAACTCGGCCCACTCATCTCACAACGGCAACTCGACCGCGTCATGAACTACATCGACATCGGCGGAGGTGAAGGCGCGCAGTTGGCCAGCGGCGGTAGCCGACTCGGTGGAGCCCTTGCGAACGGCTTCTTCGTGGAGCCAACCGTCTTCGCGGGTGCGTCCAACGAGATGACGATCGCGCAAGAAGAAATTTTCGGTCCTGTCGCATCGGTGATCCCATTCGATGAACCCGAAGACGCGCTTCGCATCGCCAACGACACACCCTTCGGACTGGCGGGCGGGGTGTGGACGCAAAACTTGGCTACGGCACACAAGGTCTCACGCGGAATCCATGCGGGCACGGTCTGGGTCAACTGCTACGGCGTACTGGATCCGGCCATCGGGTTCGGCGGCACAAAAATGAGCGGGTACGGCTGGAAGGGCGCCAAAGAGCATGTCGAAAGCTACCTCTACCCGAAAGCGGTCTACATCAACCTCGGTTGATGGGGTAAAGATGTAGTCCGATCAGGCTGCGGCTTCTGCCGAGGAATCAGGCCCGCCGACGCATCCGCCGTCGGCGGGTCTGATTCATCGAACCGCCGGCGCAAACTCCGCCGGAGAAGTGGAAGCTGAATGCCGAATCGCAGGGCCCAGTGTCGTCACCCGTCCCCCTTTCGGACGATGCGCAATACGAACAGCGGCAGATGCACGCAGCGCGGCAATGGGCTTCACTGTCAACAGCCCGATGATGATTTTCCCAGCTACGACCCCAGGTTCTGTTCACCGGAATGAGGTAACCATTCAAATGATGATCGAGCACCATCAGCATTTTATCGGTGGAAAGCTAGTCGAATCACACTCCGCTGGTCGCATCGAAGTGATTGACCCGGCCACGGAGCAGGTCATCGGGATGATCGCCGACGGTGACGCCCGTGACATCGCAGCAGCCGTCGGAGCGGCCGAAGCGGCCGCACCCGCTTGGGCGGCGATGAGCGCGGCCGAACGCGCGACCGTGTTGCGGGCGATTGCCGATGCCTTCGAAGCGCGGATGGATGAGATTTCAGCACTGGTCACCAGGCAGAACGGAACCCCGATCTCGATCGCCCGGGCCATGCAGTCCCAGGTGCCCGTGGTTTACCGCTACTTCGCCGATCTCGCCGACGTCTTCGAACCAGAGGAACTGGTGGAAACCGCCAGTGGTGATGCGATCGTACGGCGAGAGCCGGTCGGCGTAGTCGGCGCGATCATCCCGTGGAATGGTCCGCAGCCATTGACCGCCTGGAAGCTGGGTCCGGCCTTGGCAGCGGGCTGCACGGTGGTGATCAAGCCGGCGCAGGAGACATCGCTCGATGCGTTCTTGTTCGCCGAGATTCTCACCGAGGCGAACGTACCCGACGGCGTAGTCAATATCGTCACCGGAGGACGAGAAACGGGCGCGGCCTTGGTTGCCGATCAAGGCGTTCGAAAGATCGCATTCACCGGTTCTACCCGCGCGGGTCGGGCAATCGCCGCAGAATGCGCAGCCCAACTCAAACGCGTGACTTTGGAACTGGGCGGCAAGTCCGCCGGAATTCTTCTAGACGATGTCAACCTCGATGAATTCCGGCCGCTCGTATTGTCGGCGTGCTCGCCGAACACCGGCCAGACCTGCCGCGCACTGACCAGAGTGCTGGTGCCCTCGTCCCGTCACGATGAGATCGTCGAAATGCTCACGGAGACGCTGAGCTCGATCCCACAAGGCGATCCCAGCGATCCGGTGAACTTGTTCGGGCCGTTGGTCAATGCCCCCCAGCGTGAGCGGGTCGAGTCGTACATAGCTCTTGGCCGCGCGGAGGGCGCCACTGTGGTTCTGGGTGGTGGGCGGCCCGAAGGTCTCGAGCGGGGCTATTACGTGGAGCCGACCATCTTCACCGACGTCACCAACGACATGCGCATCGCGCGTGAGGAGATTTTCGGCCCGGTACTGGTAGTGATGTCGTACGAGACGGTCGACGAAGCTGTGGCGATCGCCAACGATTCCGAGTATGGCCTGGGCGGTGGGGTGTTCTCCTCAGATCGTGAGAAGGCCACCGAGGTGGCGCGGCGGATCGTGAGCGGAAGCGTGGGGATCAATACCGCGACACTGCCGATCGAAACCCCGTTCGGTGGGGTGAAGAATAGCGGGATGGGTCGCGAGCTCGGCCCGCAGGCACTGGACGCCTATCTCGAGTACAAGACCCTGTTCCGCGCCAAGTGACGATTCGGCGGGGGAGCGGTCGAGGTCGCCCCCACCGTCGTTGGGAAGCTTCGGGGCCGTGCAAACGCGTCAGCGGCGCAGCCAATACGCCACCGCTTCGGCGCGGTTGCCGGCATCCAGCTTGCGCAGGATGTGCGTGATGTGGGTCTTGACGGTGCCTTCGGAGATCGTCAGGCGGCGAGCGATCATGCGATTGTTGTCGCCAGCAGCCATCCGCTCGAGTACTTCGACTTCGCGGCCGGACAGGCCGTAGGAGGAATTCTGCACACTCGGAGAGACTGCGCCTCCGGTGAGGTCGGACAGTGTGGTGGTCAGCGCCGACACTCGTTCCAGCACGGTAGCCCGGGCCAGCGCGTGGCCGAGGCCTTCGCCGAAAAGGTTGAGGATTGACTGATCGGTGTTGTCGACTGGACGACGTGCATAGTGGGCGTCGGCATGGACCAAACCCATGACCCGCCCGCCCACGTTGATCGGCGCGACGCCGTAGGACGTGCACCCGGATATCGCCACGAGTGTGCGATCCACCCTGGGGTTGTCCTGTACGTCGTAGACGAGACCGGGTTCGCCACGGTCGACGACGTCCGACTCCACCAAAGTGCCGTCCAAGGCCGGCGGATGTTCTCGTCCGGCGGCCACCATTTCCTCGGCGAGGCGAGGGTCCTTCTCGATGACCATCGTGTGCAGATTCCAGCGCCCGCGTTCCACAGTGGAGATCAGGGCGCGATCGAAACCGATGGAGATCACTTCCTCAGCGGCGCTTTTGAGTAACTCGTCGACGGTCTTGGCGGACTGTAATCGTACGAGGGAGCGGTGGATCGACCGCATCACTTCGACGTTCGCCGCCACACGCGACTCGTCGATGCGGCTTTCGAGAGTGCGGACGGTGCCGAGCAGTGAAGTCAAGCAACTAATTCTGCCAGGAGGAGTCGTGGGCGGAAGCTGGGTGAGCTCGCCGAGCGTGGCCGTCCACACACGATCGAGTAATCGTTTCGCCGATCCTGTGGACATCGCCCCGTGTTCGATGAAGGAGCGGTCGAGGACCGCCTCGGCATGCGTGCCCACTGACCGGACCTCTGCGGACAGGTCAGTGGACAGTATGCCGTCGTGAACGGGGCGGATATCACTCAGTCGCATGACCACAGCCTCCACGTCGTCTCGGGAGTGTGTTTCATATCACGGATCATATACTATACGCGATTTGGAACATCGTCCGTAGGTCGTACTGAAGATCGAACCCACGGCAGATGTCGACAGGTGTGTCTGGCTTCACACTGGTTGCCACCACTTGGCGCTCCGGCCCGCCACCGCTCGCTTCCCGCCAATACCCGAACTGCGTGCCATCGCCGGATTTGGAGACGTACATGACCGACGAACAGCTGATTGCCAAGTTCCGGCACAACGTCGACGGGGCGGTATCCGATGCGGCCGCCGAACGATCGTCGAGGCCCGTCTCCGATCTGGAGAACGTCGTGGACGTCGCAGTCCTGCTTGACCTGACGAAACCCCGTCGCTGAGCCACGCCCCACCCACAGACCAGGAGATGACATGACCGCAGCCCTTACCGAGCGACCCCGGGTCTCGCTCCGGGCCAGGATCGGGTCGTTCGACCAGGCGTACCTGGTCCTGGCGATCACCTTGGTACTGGTACTTGTCGGCGGTGCCACCACCAAGAACTTCCTCACCACGGGGAACTTGAGCACTATCCTCAATCTTTCCGCTGCGTTCGGCATCATGGCGGTCGGGCAGGCGATTGTAGTGATCGGAAAGGGTCTCGACCTGTCGATCGCGGGAATCGGCCTCGGCTGCGCCCAGGCCACCCTCGCGCTGATAAACCAGGGGTGGGGACAGTGGCAGGCCGTCGGGGCGATGATTTTGCTCGCGGCGTTCATCGGATTGGCCAACGGTGTAATCATCGCCTTTGTCGAGGTTCCGGCGTTATTCGTCACGCTGGCCACCGGAATGCTGGCGATAGGGGGGATCGGAATACTGATCCTCGACCAGAACGTGTACACAGTTCCACCGGACTCTGTGCTGGCCGGGCTGAGTGGTACCGCGTTCTGGTCGGTTCCGCGGCCAGTGCTGATCGCGGCGATCATCTTCCTCGCGGCATGGCTGTTCATCACTTTTACTACACCGGGCCGGCTCATCCGGGCGATGGGCGACAACTTCGCCACTGCCCGGTCCTCCGGCGCCCCGGTGCGTCCTCTGCAGGTGCTCACCTACGTACTGTCCGCGCTGCTGGCCGCGTTGGCCGGATTCGTCACCGTCGCAATCCAGGGCAGTATCCAGACCACGTCCAGCTCGTTCGACCCGATCCTGTTCACCGCGTTGACGGTGGTGGTGATTGGCGGTGTCTCGTTGTCGGGTGGTCGCGGAACTGTCCTCGGAGTGCTGGCCGGTGCACTATTCGTCGGAATATTGAACAGCCTTCTGGTCATGCATGGACTGTCCACTGCGGTCCAGGACCTCATCCGGGGAGCGGTTCTGCTCGGTGCCATCGGCTTCGACGCCTGGCTGCATCCACGCAACGACGAGACCGACAAGTCTGGTGAGCTCTGACGCCACGCCGGCGTCGCTCCCCGAACATCATCCCAACGTAGGAGAACCACATGTCATCACACAGGAAGTGGACAGCTGTCAGTGCGGTGCTGCTCGCTGCCGGCATGATCGCCGGCTGCACAGTGAACACCGGTGCCGGGGCCGGAACCGGCGGTGAGCGAGGCGACGGGCAAGGCTTCAGCGCCAACGTCGAGTTGCTGCCGGCACGGCAGAAAGTGCAGGACATCATGCAGGGCAAACGGGTCGCATTCGTTCCGATGCTCTACAAGGGGTATCAGCTCACCGAAAACTGGGGCACGTCGCTCACACGCTCACTCGAGGCCTCCGGAGCCCAGGTCACCATTCACGATCCGAATTTCGACCCCGATCGCATGCTGGCGATCCTCAACGACATCATCGCGCGGAAACAGGCCGATGTGATGGTGCTGCAGAGTTCGGCGCAGGGCCTGTTGGACAACGTCATTGAACGTGCAGCGCAGGCGGGCATCTACACCGTGGTGTTGAACATGATGTCCACCCGGCTCAGCGACGCGTTCGTCGGCGTCGATGTATACGGTGCAGCGCAGGCGATCACCAAGCGGGCCGTGGAGGATTGTAATGCCCGCGGCACCACCAAGAAGCTGTCGATCATCGACGGCATGGGCAATGACCCGGCGTCCCTGCTGTGGAACGCCGGAATCAAGGATGTCGCCGAGCACGAGGGCTACGAGGTACAGGTCAGCCATTCACAGTTCGACAATTCCAAGGCGCAGGCAGCGGCCGAGGCGGCGATGCAGCAGAACGGCAACGATCTGTGTGGCTTCCTGGTCACCTTCGACCTGAACGCAGTGTCAGTCGGCCAGACAGTGAAGGCCGCCGAGAGCCGTAGGCAGATTCAGCCCGCCGCGATCGGGGTTTACACCCTGGATGCGAACTCGGCGACCTGCGAGGAACTCAGACGCGGCACGGTTACCGCCACAGCGGCGTACGACGTTCAGGGAATCGGGGCTGCAGGCGCGGTAGCGGTGCAGAACCTCCTGATCAACGGCGCGCCCGCGGGGAGCCGCCACGACGTGGGCTACGTCTCGTACCACGTCGTGGACGGCAAGACCGCCGACGAGACGACCATCGCCTGCTACCGGTCCAACTAGGAGTCGACGAATGACGACGACCACGCTCCGCCGCGGACCCAATCCGCTTCGCCGGGGAATTGACGCCTACCGGATGACCGGGGGCCGGGCCTCCGATCGGATCGCCCGCTACCGCACCGTTTCTGATCTGTTCGAGAAACGCTGGATGGAGGGAGCGGTGCCGTTGGTGCTGGCACTGTTGCTGTGTTTCGTAGTGATCGCCACGACGGATGTGGGCACCGCGAACGCACCGCTCGCCATCGACGACGTCGCCGAATGGGGATTGCTCGCCATCGGTCTGACGGTGGTGCTGGTCGCCGGCGGCATCGATCTTTCCATCGGGTCCATAGTCGGTCTGTGCTCGATGTTCGCATTGATCTCCGACCGGGTCTGGTACTGGCCGCCGGGATGGGTGATCCCTGCGACCGTGGTTCTCGGTGCGTTGCTCGGTTCGGTCAACGGGTATCTCATCGCCTTCCTGCGTATGCGGCCGTTCATCACCACCCTGGTAACGCTCATTGCATTCGGTGGTGCAGCAGTGGCCCTGCAGAACGCGCACACCACCCAGATTGGGATCGCACGCCCGGCGCTGGTGTGGGACGCCATCCCCTACGGCAAGATCATTGGCATCCCGACAGCGTGGTTCACGTTCCTGTGCGTGCTCGTTGTCGCGCACGTGATGCTTACTCGTTCGCGCTGGGGATGGTGGGTCACCGCCACCGGATCCGACCGCCGGTCCGCCCGCCGCAACGGCATCCCCGTGCGCGCGGTGACGTTCTGGGCCTACGTGCTTTCCGGGTCGATGGCGGGCAGCGCCGCCATTCTGACCACGGCCCGGCTGAGTCGCACCGATGCGGCGATCGGACGCGGTTGGGAACTCATCGTGCTTACCGCCGTTGTACTAGGCGGAGTCAGCCTCAAGGGAGGTCGCGGGTCGGTCCTGCGTGCCACCGTCGGCGTCATCGTCGTGGCCGTCATCCGGCAGGCAACCATCGCCGAAGGACTCGATTTCAACTACTACACGGTGATCCTCGCCGCAGCACTGCTCGCCTTCACCATTCTCGACCTGCAATGGGGAAAGTACCGTCGACGTGCGGTCGAGAAGCTCAAGATCGATCCCGCGCGCGTGCGACTCGGTCCGCTGACCGATGTTACGGCGCCAGGCACCGTCTGGACCCCGAACTGCGCGTTGACCGACGCACCGCCTGTGGGACTTGGCAGGATCCGGGGCGCCGAGGCGTGTGCCGTCGACCCCGAGGGCAACATCTACGCCGGTGACCAGCGCGGCTGGGTGTGGCGCTTCCGGGGACCGGACGACACCGAGGGCGAGATCTTCTCGCGAACCGGAGGCTTCCCTTGCGGGCACGCATGGGACCGGGAGGGACGGATGCTGGTGGCGGTCGGTGGCATGGGCGTCTATCGCATCGACGCCGACGGAGAGCCGCAGATGGTGGCGAACCGAGTCGCACGGAGCCCGCTGTCGTTGGTTGACGACTCCGGTCTGCGTGCTGTCGACGATCTGGACGTGGCACCCGACGGATCGATCTACGCCTCGGACTTTTCTATCCGCAACAATTCCACCGACTTCCTCCTGGAACTTGTGGAGTTCCGCCCGAACGGCCGGCTGATCAAAATCGCTCCGAACGGGAAGGCGGAGGTCGTGGCCTCGAACTTTGTGTTCCCGAACGGTGTATGCACCGCGCACGACGGCGAATCGATCCTCGTCTCCAGCACGGGGTTGTGCCGGGTCGATCGGCTGTGGATCTCCGGACCGAAAGAGGGCGTGCTCGAGCCGGTGCTGGAGAATCTGCCGGGCTATCCGGACAACATTCACCGCTCGTCGGACGGAAATTACTGGATGCCGCTGGTGGCGTTGCGGACTCCGATGTCGGATCTGCTCAACCGCTATCCGGAGGTGCGGCGGCGGATGACGCGCGAGGTCTCGCTGGACAACTGGATGGTGCCGCAGCTCAACGTCTCCTGCATCGTCAAATTCTCCGACAAAGGAGAGATCATTGCCGTCAAGTGGGACAACAGCCTGAAAAACTATCCGATGGTGACAGCCGCGACCGAGCGGGATGGCTACCTCTACTTCGCCGGCGTCTCGAACAACCGGTTGGGCCGACTCGAGCTCGACCCCGACGAGGTCGGCACTATCGACACCAATCTGGTGCCCGGCACCTTCGGCACCCGGACCGCCGCGGAGGTGGGCTCATGAGTTCGGTCCTGGACACCATCAAAGAGTGGATCAATCCGGACAGGGCGCGGCATCGGTCGGTGCCCCGGATGGAGACCGGCCTCCGCCCGAACCTGCGCCTGGACGAGGCCGAGGAGCTGCTTGCCGCCGGTGTGCACACTCCGGACGACATCACGGTCACCGAGGACGGCACCGTCGTACTTTCCAGCGGATGTGAGCTGCTGCGTTTGGAGCGAGACGATATCCGCTTGATCGCCCGGTGTGCCGCGCGCATCGCCGCGGTCACGACGGTCGGGAACGCGGTGGTCGCGGCCGTCGAAGGCGCCGGTCTGGTCACGGTCGACGCGAGCGGAGCGGTGACCCCGCTGTGTGCCGACCTAGCGGTCGCGCGCGGTGTCACCGCGCTGACCGTCGTACCCGGAGGAGACCTGCTGGTCACAGTCGGATCCACTACCGCCGATGTGCGCGGCGATTGGGCGCGCGCCTTGCTCGCAGGCGACGCGTCGGGACGGATCGTGCGGGTGCGGGACGGTGCCGCCTCAGTAGTCGCCGCGGGGTTGGCCTGGCCCTCCGGGATTGCCCCCAGCGGCGACGGTCAGGTGATCGTGGCAATGAGCCTGACTCACCGCCTGGAGATCCGGTCGCTGAGCGATCCGAGCGAGCCGGTCCTATCCATAGCTACCAACCTACCGGTGTACCCCGGTCGAATCGTCGCCGCGCCGGATGGCCACTGGGTGGCTGCGCCGTACCCGCGAAACCGGATCACCGAGATGCTCCTCGATGAGCGGCCACTGCTTTCGGAGATGGTCGAGACGATCAATCGGGAGGAGTGGTTCGTCCCGCAGTTGCGCAGCGGGAGTCTGTTTACCGAAGCGATGCAGATGGGGCAGCTGCGGGTGCTCGGCCAGGTCAAGAGCTGGGCGCCCGCCAGGTCCTGTGGCGTGGTGTTCCGGCTCGACGACACCGGGCGCATCGCGGAGAGCGCACATGCCCGGGTGGACAGTCCGCGGCACGGAGTCACCGGCGTGGCCGTCACTGACGGCCAGGTCGTGACCGCATTGCACGGTCACGGCTCAGTTCTGCGACTGCACACCGACGAGACTGCACAGGAGGGGCGCTCATGACCGAGCACAGCACTGACCTCGACATCACCCCCGTTATCCGACTGACCGGTGTCAGCAAGCGCTATGGCGGGACCTTCGCGGTTCAGGGCGTCGACTTCGACGTGCGCCCCGGTGAGATCCACGCGCTGCTGGGAGAGAACGGCGCTGGCAAGTCCACGATGGTGAAGATCATCTCGGGAGCTATCACCCAAGATGCGGGCACTCTCGAAGTCGAGGGTGCAGAGCGGCGCTTCGCCGCGCCGCGGGACTCCACCGAGGCCGGGGTGGCGATGGTCTACCAGGAGGGTTCGCTCGTCGAATCCATGACAGTGGCGCAAAATCTGTTCCTCGGGGACGAGCGGGCATTCAACGACTTCGGGACTCTGAATGTGGTCGCCCGCGAACTGCTCGAATCGCACAACTTCCACATCCGGCCGGATGCCGAGGCTGGTGCGCTGGGCATCGGGCAAAAACAGATGGTGGAGATCGCGCGGGCCGTGCACCGCAATGCCAAAGTGGTGATCCTGGACGAGCCCACCGCATCGGTGACCCCGGAGGAGCGCTTGCAGTTGTTCATGTCGATGCAGAGTCTTCGTCGGCGCGGCATCGGGGTCGTTTTCATCACCCACATGTTGGATGAGGCATTCGAGCAGGCGGACCGGATTACCGTCCTGCGGGACGGGGTGGTCCAGGGCACCTTGAATCGCTCAGAGTTCGGTCACGACCGGGTGGTGAAGATGATGGTCGGCCGCACCGTCGAGATGGGCCGAAAGTCGTCGAGCCGGAGGCCGGACATCTTTCCTTCCCTCCAGGTCGAGGATCTCACCCTGCTGCCGGCAGTTCGCAGCATGTCCTTCTCCGCCTACGGCGGCGAGATCCTCGGCTTGTACGGGCTGGTGGGGGCAGGGCGTTCGGAGGTCGCACAGATCATCAGCGGTGTGGTCAAGCGTCGGCACATGCGTGGCGGCACGGTGTGGCTGGGTGGCGAGCGGGTCCGTTTCCGCACCCCACGGCACGCTCGAAAAGCTGGGATCGTGTACATCACTGAGGATCGGAAGGCATCCGGCTTCTTCGGTCACCTGACCATCTCGGAAAACATCTTCCTCGGGTATCTGTGCAGCGCGCTGCGTCTGCCGCTGTGGTTCCGTCCCAGGTTGGGCCGGGCGATCGCGAAGAAATTCGTCGAGCAGTTCGAAGTCCGGACCCTGGCTCCGAACAAGGCTGTGGTGGAGGAGCTCTCCGGTGGAAACCAGCAGAAAGTCGTGCTGGCCAAGGGGCTGACGCGCAAGCCGCGGGTGGCGATCATCGACGAGCCCACCCGCGGTGTGGACCTGGGTACCATCCCCGAGATTCACGCCATGATCCGCGCCCTCGCTGACGAAGGTGTTGCCGTGATCGTGATCTCGTCATACATCCCAGAGATCCAGGCCCTCTCGGATCGTGTGCTAGTCGCCCGCGGGGGCAGCATTGCGGCGGAATTCTCCCCGGACGAGGCCGACGAGGAGAGCCTGATGTTCGCCGCCGCGCATTAGCGGTAGTCCGGCAACAAATCGGGATACAGAAACCAAATGATTGCAGAAACCAAAGGAGTACCAGATGCGTGGAGTGATCTTCAAGGGCGAGCGGGTTCTCGAGATCCAGGACTTCCCGGATCCCCACCCCGGCCCCGACGAGGTGGTGCTCGAGATGAAGGCATCCGGAATGTGCGGCAGCGACCTGCATTTCTACCGGGCGCCCGCTGGGCAGGCGCTTGCCGCGTTCGGCATGGTTGGTGACGACGCCGGATTCATCGGGGGACACGAACCGTGCGGGGTGGTCGTCGAGGTCGGTGCCGCCATCGATCCGAGCGTGATCCGTATCGGTGACCGGATGATGGTGCACCACTACGACGGGTGCGGGTTCTGTGACAATTGCCGCACCGGCTGGCCTCAACTGTGCGATCGCGGCAACGTGATCTACGGCGCGACCGCCCACGGCGGGCACGCGGACTACATCAAGGTGCCCGCTCGCACCCTGGTCCGGCTGCCTGATGAGCTGAGTTTCGCGGCTGGCGCGGCGATTTCGTGCGGCACCGGTACCGCCTTCGGGGCGCTGGTGAGGATGAACGTGAATGCGAAGGATTCGCTGGCGGTATTCGGGCAGGGGCCGGTCGGCCAGGCGGCTGTGCAACTCGCCACCGCCATGGGCGCCGAGGTGATCGCTGTGGACGTTGCAGCCGAGCGGGTGGCCCGGGCACGGGAATTTGGTGCGGTGCACACCATCAACTCGGCCGAGACCGACCCGGTCGTGGCGATCAAGGAACTCACACGCGGCAAGGGCGTGGTCAAGGCGTTGGACTGCTCGGGGGCGCCCGCCGCGCGCGCGGCGGCCGTGAAGTCCACCGCGAAATGGGGCAGCGTCGCGTTCGTCGGAGAAGGTAGCACGGTTACCCTGGACGTCAGCCCTGACATGATTCGGAAGCAGCTCACCATCATGGGCTCGTACACCTTCTCCACGGTGGGCCAGGCCGACTGTGCGAAATTCATTGCGCGACAGGGAGCCGAGGTCGACAAAGTATTCACCGACCACTGGCGGCTGGACGACGCGGTCGACGCGTACCGAAACTTCGATATGCAAACCGGCGGCAAGGCAGTAATCGAATTTTGATTACCCGTAACGACAGTTCGCAACCAAACAATATGTTTGATGTATGAATGGTATAGGCGCACGGTAAGACGCTATCGGGTCGCCGGCGTTACGGAGGCGGCCACATTTGCCGCGAATTCGAGGCGGCTCATCCGGTTACATCCATTCGAAGGAAGCCATGAACAAATCTCGGTCGCAGAAGGGCAGTTTCATGGTGCTCGTGATCTGCTTCATTACGATCCTCGCCGACGGGTTCGACCTGATCATCTTCGGCGCTACCCTGCCGTCGTTGATGCAACAGTGGGGCCTGAGTAAGGCGGCGTTGGCCAATGTTCATAGCATGACGCTGGCGGGCCTGATGGTAGGTTTCCTCGTCGCTGGTCCATTGGCTGACCGGTACGGCCGCCGCATCGTGCTGATCGCTGGCGGCTCGTGGTTCTCGGTGTTGTGCGCGCTGTGCGCCCTCGCTCCGAACTTCACCACCTTCGGAGTCGCCCGCGTGCTCGCCGGGCTCGGTCTGGGCGCGGTGGTTCCGTCGGCGGTCGCGCTGGCGAACGAGTTCGCGCCGCCGGGTCGTCGGCAGCTGTTCAACGGCATCACGCTGACCGGCTATGCGGTAGGCGGGATTCTCACCACGGTGGTCGCGCTGGCGGTCATCCCCGGCGCCGAGGCGATCAAGGCCTCGAACCCACCGGACGAGAGCTGGCGTGCCATGTACGGACTCGCGGCGACCTTCCTGCTGGTGATCCCATTCATGTGGCGGCGGCTACCCGAGTCACCGAGTTTCTTGATCGCGCGTGGTCGCGACGACGAGGCGGCCGCCGTCGCGCGCCGATTCGGAATGGATTTCGATCGGATCGTGGCCGACCAACGCGCCCATGAAGAGACGGGCGCGGGCGGCGGCTACCGGCTCCTGCTCTCGCCCAAATACGTGGTGGCGACGGTGATCTTCACGCTGATCATGTTCTGCACCCAGGTGCTGAGCTACGGCCCCAACACGTGGCTGCCCAGCATGACCAAGGAGATGGGTTTCGGCGGTATGCAGGGCATGCTGGCGCTGATGATGCTGCAAATCGGTGCGGCGGTGGGGACCATCATCGGCGCGATCCTGATCGACCGCGGCGGCGCGACGCAGACCATCGTGCCGTACTTCCTACTGGGTGCGGTGGCGCTGGGCGCGCTGGCCTACGGCACCGAGTTGGGTGTGGTCGGCATCTTCATCGCTGCGTTCTTCGCCGGGGTGGGCACTATCGGTACCAGCACACTGATGTACGGAGTGATTGCCGCGCATTACCCCGCATCTAGCCGCAGCTCGGCGATCGGATTCACATTGGGCATCGGTCGTCTGGGGGCGATTCTGGGTCCCCAGCTCGGGGCGATCTTCGCGACCCCGCGCAGCGGCCTTATTGCGTTCATGG
This sequence comes from Rhodococcus sp. IEGM 27, assembly GCF_033142305.1. Lineage (NCBI taxonomy): Bacteria > Bacillati > Actinomycetota > Actinomycetes > Mycobacteriales > Nocardiaceae > Rhodococcus > Rhodococcus sp. IEGM 27. The sequence continues at coordinate 597,776 of NZ_JAWLSG010000002.1, forward strand.
TGCCTTCGATCGCTGGTGCCGCATTGGTGGGAGTGCTCGCGCTGGTGCAGCGAGGCCGGACGATCGACAGCTTGCCGACTGAGGCGATGGACACGTCGCCGCGCACCTCTGCATCGGCCTGAGTCGACCGCGGAACCGAGCTGAGTACGAGATGACTCCTGCGGAACGGCCCCGGAGGCCGGCCGCAGCGAGACGTTCACTGCCGCTGCGGTCCACGACGCCTTGCGAATCGACGGAGATCACCATTCGACTCCTGGAAGCCCGGTCACCTACATGACCGACGACGAACTGATCACCAAGTTCCGCCACACCATCGACGGAGCCGTGAGCGACGCGGACGCAGACGCCGTCATAGACGCCGTGTACGACCTCGCGAACGTCGACGACATCTCGACACCATCCTGAACCGATTGCAGTCCAACCCCGTCGGCTGATCGGATCGCAACACAGCGCCGCCCTTGCCGGAGACTTCGACGGCAAGGGCGGCGCAGTGGTATGCAGGCGCTCGCTACAGCCCTACCCCGGCTTCCTTTGCCAGCGGCTCCATTTTCTGGCAGCGCCGAGTTCCCTCGCGGTCAATCCTCCCCACACGCCGTGTTGTTCGCCGAAACGGATGGCGTACTGGCGGCATTCGTTGATAACCGGGCACCGTCGACAGATGTTCTTCGCGATCCTCTCGCGCTGGAGTTGCGAATTCTTTTTGTCCTCTTCGAGGTAGAAGACGGTGATATCCATACCGCGGCAACGCGCGCGCAACCGCCATTCTTCCGGGGTTACTTCCGGTGCGGCGTGCGGTGCACTCACTGGACACGCTCCGATCGCTCGACGAGAATAGAAAACATAATATATTAAAAGGCGAGGGCGGTCAACCAGCCGGTGAGTAGCTGTCGCGCTCGGGGTGCCCGGCGACAGACGTTTGTGCGCAGTACTTCTGTCGACCGACAGAAGTACTGCGCACAGTTCGGAGCCTCCCTGGGTATCGGTTACTACCGGTGTATCAGTGGGAGACGCGGAGGCGCTCGCGGTCACGCGCCGGGTCGGCGAGAATCAGCGCGAGAACCGCGACGACGGCACCCACGATGCCCAGGCACTGGAATGCCGCCTGGTATCCGTCGATCTTCGTGGCCGAGGCGTCGACGACGATCCCCATCGACCACGGCCCGATGATCCCGCCGATTGCCTGGATCGCGAAGAAGGCGCCGATGACCCCGGCTGTCTGGCGCGGCGGGCACGTCGCGATCACCGCGGCATTGAGCAGGGGGAATATTGCGACCACCAGGCCGTATGCCACCGACACCGCGCAGACCGCAAGGAGCGGAGAGCCGAGGGCAGGCAGGCTCAGCAGCAACACACCGGCGACGATGACGCCGACGCAGGGCACGACCACGCGGACCAGCCGGATCGACAAGCCGCGGCTGATCCCACGATCGCTCAGCCAGGACCCGCCGACCAGTGTCGCGAGCCCGACGAAGCTCGGCGCCGCGAACAACGTGCCCGACTCGAGCCGCGAGTATCCCAAACCCTGCTCGAAGTACGAAGGCAACCAGGTGAGCACAACGGTCATGAGCGCGTAGGCGCTCATTGCGACGAGGACGGCGGACACGAAGGTCTTCGATGTGAGCAGGCGCTTCCAGGCGACCGCGGGCTCGCTGTCGGTGATGTCTTCCATGGATGTGTGCTTGCCACCCACGGTATACGGGCCGGGACGCCAGGTCAGTAGCCACGGGATGCACCACAGCGTCGTCGCGAACGCCAGCACGATGATGGCTGCCCGCCATCCGTACTCGGCCACCACGAGCGCGAGGATCGGGACGACGGCCATCTTGGCGAGCATGCTTCCGCTGATGATGAGTGCGCTCGGTAGTCCCCGCTTCGCGGGCGCATGCCACGAGTAGGCGGCGGTGTGCAGTAACGCGGACGTCGGGCCCTCCGTGAGGCCGAGAAGCATCCGGCTCGCGAGTAGCACGGCGAACGTCGACCACACGACGAGCGGCAGCATGACGACGCCCCACAGCACGGCGATAATCGCGATGGACCACCGGAGGGCGAGGACCTTGTTGATCGGCCCCGCGAAGAAGCCGCCGAAGCTGAACGCGAGGAAGAACATGCTGCCGGTGAAGCCGATCTGTGACGCGCTGAGCCCGAGGTCCTCACTGAGCGGTTGGGCGATGAGGCCGAACACCGCCTTGTCGGACGCGTTCATCAGGTAGAGCACCACGAGCATTCCCGTGATGCCCCACGCCGTCAGCTTGCGCGGTTCGGTTGCCGGTTCGGACCGCGGGACTTTCGTGGGCACGGGGTCAGCCACGAGGTGTTCTTCAGTGTTGTTCACGTAAGGGTGTCCTTCAATCTTGTCGTCGAGATCACGCCATCAACATCCTGTGTTGTACATCATATACTATTCACCTTGTCGCCCGGTTGTGCAATGCATCAGGCACAAAACATCGGCAGTTGCATGCATAATATATTTCTTCTATTGTGAGGATACGCACTGCAGCGACCGAGGGTCGTACTCGCCGTCGCTCGAGAGAAAGGACGTCACATGCCGGGTCTGTACTTCGAGGAATTCGCACCGGGAATGGTCATCGATCACGAGGTGCGCCGCACCGTGACCGAAACCGATAACGTCATGTTCAGCACGATGACCTTGAACATGGCGCCACTGCACCTGGATGCGGAGTACAGCAAGAACTCCATCCACGGGCAGCGTCTGGTGAACAGCCTGTTCCTCCTCGGTCTCGTTGCCGGTATCTCGATGCACGACACCACATACGGGACCACCCTCGGCAACCTCGGCTTCGACTCGATCAAGTTCCCGAAGCCGGTGTTCCACGGTGACACCATCCACGTGCGTACCGAGATCGTGTCGGCCCGGGAATCGAAGAGCCGCAATGACTCCGGAATCGTCACCTTCCGCCACTACGGCATCAACCAGCGCGACGAGATCGTGTGCGACGCCACCCGCGTCGGCCTGATGCTCAAGAAGTCGGCCGACGAGCAGGTCTGATCGCACACCCCGACCGGACGACCGACAATCCCAGACGAGGAGAAGACGGAAATGGGCATCAGTAGCCGGCCCGAGGAGATGGCCTGGGTTCCCGGCCCCGCGGTGCGCGAGCGTGCGAGGTTGCTCGCGGCGATGAAGAGCTGGGGCCTCGGCGACGATGCTGCTGCCGTCGCCGAGCTGGGCCGTCGCGCCGTCGCCGATCCCGAGTGGTTCTGGCGCGAGGCGCTCGCCGACCTCGACGTCGCGTTCTCGGTGCCGTTCGACCGGGTTCTCGACGAGTCCGACGGCAAGGAATTCCCGAGATGGTTCCCGGGCGGCCGGATCAACGTGGCCGAACTGGCGGCCCTCCGGCACGCCCGCGGTGACCTCGCCGGCAAGACCGCGGTGGTCTACGAGGGCGACGGGGGAGCGCGGCGCACGCTGACCTTCGCCGAACTCGCGGCGGAGGTGAGCCGGTTCGCGGCGCACCTCGCGGGCCTGGGGGTGCGCCGCGGCGATCGGGTGGTGTTGTTCATGCCGGTCGTGCCCGAGGCGGCCGTGGCCTTCCTCGCGATCGCGATGATCGGCGCGGTCGCGGTGCCCACGTTCAGTGGATATGCGCCAGACGCCCTGGCCACGCGACTGCAGGATTCGGACGCCGTCCTTCTGGTGACCGCCGACGGCACGACGCGCCGAGGCAAGGTCGTCGAGATGAAGGCGACCGCAGACGCCGCACTCGCCCAGGCGCCGACGGTGCGCTCCGTCGTGGTGGTCCGGCACCTGGGAACCGACGTGCCGATGCAGGAAGGTCGCGACGTCTACTACGACGCACTGGCTGCCGATCCGGAGCCGGTGCCGACCGCCGAGACCGAGTCGAACGACCCGCTGGCCATCGTCTACACGTCCGGCACCACGGGCAGGCCGAAGGGCATTGTGCACTCGCACGGCGGTTTCGCGGCCAAGACTGCGGTCGACTTCGCCTATGGCTTCGACGTACACGCCGGCGACGTGGTGTCCTGGATCACCGACCTCGGTTGGCTCGTGGGCCCGATGCTCATGACCGGTCCGCTGCAGCTCGGCGCGACCATCGTGATGATCGAGGGCCTGCCGACCCACCCCACACCGAATCGGATGTGGGACATCGTGAACCGTAACGGCGTCACCGTGCAGGGCATCGCACCGACGGCGGCACGCGCACTCAAGGCGGCGGGTGACGGCAGCGCTCCGGCGATGCCGACCCTGAAGACGTTCGTCTCCACCGGGGAGGCTTGGGACGAGCCGACCTGGTGGTGGCTGTTCGATGAGGTGGGCGGGCGAGAGCGCGCGATCGTCAATTACAGCGGCGGCACCGAGGTCGGCGGCGGTATCCTCGTCGGCTACCCGTTCCTTCCCGCCGCACCGGCGGCGTTCACCGGGCCACTGCCCGGCGTCGATGCGGCCGTGCTCGACGACGACGGGAAGCCCGTCGTCGGCCAGATCGGCGAACTTGCGGTGCTCAACACGTTCCCCGGGATGACGCATGCCTTCTGGCAGGACCGGAACCGCTACCTGGACACCTACTGGAGTCGCTGGGACGGGGTCTGGGTGCACGGGGACCTCGCGAGCGTCGATGATGCCGGCATGTGGCGGATCCACGGACGCTCCGACGACACGATCAAGCTTTCCGGGCGCCGCGTGGGACCGGCCGAGATCGAGGCCGCCCTGCTGCGGGACAACCGGATCACGGAGGTTGCGGTGATCGGCGTGCCGGACGAGATGCGCGGTCAGCGGGCGGTGGCGTTCGCGGTCCTGCGCGCCGACGGTGTCGACAACGACGACCTGCAGGCGACGGCGCTTGCGAATGCGGGCAAATCCTTTGCGCCCGAGGTATATGCGGTGCCGACGCTGCCGAAGACGAAGAACGGAAAGATCATGCGCCGCGCCATCCGGTCGCGGTTCATCGGTGCCCCGATCGGCGACATGTCGTCGCTCGACCCGGCGACGCCGCTCGAGGACATTCCCGTGTACGCGGGCGAAGACTAGGAGTACTGAGATGGCAGATTTCGACACCGAAAGCAACATCGAGATCGTCCGCAAGGCGACTCGCGAGCTGGCACGAAAGTTCGACAACAACTACTGGCTCGACAAGGACAACAAGCACGAATACCCGTGGGATTTCATCAAGGCCTTCGCGGACGGGGGCTGGCTCGGCGCGATGATCCCGGAGGAGTACGGCGGGATCGGTCTGGGTCTGCAGGAGGCCGCGGTGATGATGGGCGAAATCGCATCCTCCGGCGGCGGCATGAGCGGTGGCTCGGCGATCCACTTCTACGTCTTCCCGCCGGCGCCGATCGTCCGGTACGGCTCGGAGGAGATGAAGAAGAAGTATCTCCCCAAGCTGGCCTCGGGTGAAATGCTCACCGCGTTCGGCATCACCGAGCCGACCGCCGGTGTGGACACCTCACGCATCAAGACGAAGGCGACCAAGGTCGACGGTGGCTGGGTCATCAACGGCCAGAAGGTGTTCATCACCAACGCCCAGAACGCGCACCGCATCCTGCTGCTGGCCCGCACGTCGCCGCGGCGCGACGACAAGCCGCTGCACGGGATGACGATCTTCTTCGCCGAACTCGACCCCAAACACGTTACGATCCGCGAGATCGACAAGCTCGGCCGCGCGGCTATCGACACCAACGAACTGTTCATCGACAACCTGTTCGTGGCCGACGAGGACGTGGTCGGCGAGGTTGACAAGGGCTTCTACTACATCATCGACGGACTCAACCCCGAACGCATCGTCGTCGCGATGGAGGGCATCGGCCTCGGTCGCGCGGCCCTCGAGATCGGCACCGAATACGCGAAGAACCGGGTGGTGTTCGATCGCCCGATCGGCCAGAACCAGGCCGTCGCCCATCCGCTCGCGGACTCGTGGATTCGTCTCGAGGCGGCCGAGCGGATGGCGATGCACGCCGCGAAACTCTTCGACGACAAACAGGAGTGCGGGCACGAGGCCGCGGCAGCGAAGTACCTCGGCGCCGAGGCCGGCTTCGAAGCGTGCGACCGGGTGTTCTCGACGTTGGGCGGTTACGCGTACGCGAAGGAGTACCACATCGAGCGGCTGTGGCGGGAGGTGCGTCTCCTGCGCAACGCGCCGTTCTCGCAGGAGATGGTGCGCAACTACGTCTCGCAGCAGGTGCTAGGCCTGCCGCGGTCGTACTGAGCCCCACCGACGAAGGAGTGTGACGATGACCGGTCCGCTGGCTGGAGTCCGGGCGCTGGTGCTCGCGGGAATGGGCCCGGTGCCGTACGTCTCGATGCTGCTCGCCGATATGGGAGCCGACGTGGTGCGGGTGGTGCGGCCACCGAACCGGTCGGCCCGCGTGCTCAGCCAGACGGACGGTCTGACCGAGGAAGTCGACGTGGTCAACCGGGGCGTCGACGCGGTGGCCGTCGACCTGAAGGATCCGGCCGGACGCGAGCGTGTGCTGCGACTGGCCGAGGCTGCAGACATTTTCATCGAGGGATACCGGCCCGGCGTGACCGAACGGCTCGGGCTCGGACCGGACGAGGTGATGGCACGGAACGAGCGCCTCGTCTACGTGCGGCTGACCGGATACGGACAGACGGGGCCGCGTTCGCGGGATGCCGGACACGACATCAACTACGTGGCGCAGTCCGGCGTACTGCACGCCATGGCGAGGTCCGACAGTGCGCCGCGCCCGCCGATCAACCTGCTCGGTGACTACGCGGCCGGCGGCGCCATGGGGGCGTACGGCATCGCGTGCGCCCTGGTCTCCGCCGCGCGCACGGGGCGGGGGCAGGTGATCGACGCGGCGATGGTCGACGGTGTCGCGGCCCTGACCGCCAAGTTGCAGGGCCTGCGCGCCGCGGGCCTCTACTCGGACGATCCGGGGACGAACTTCCTCGACTCCGGAGCACCGTTCTACGACACCTACCGGTGCGCCGACGGCGGGTACATCGCCGTTGGTGCGCTCGAACCCGACTTCTATCGGGAGTTCGTGTCGCGCCTCGGCCCCGAGACCGCCGACTGGCCCGACCAGAACGATCGCGCGTCGTGGCCGCACCTGCGCAAGCTCATCGGCGACGCGGTCGAGCGCCGCACCCGTGACGAATGGGAGAAGGTGTTCGCCGGTACCGATGCCTGCGTCACCCCGGTGCTCACGTTCGACGAGGCTGCGGTCGATCCCCACAACACCCAGCGCGGCGTCTACCGGACCGTCGGCGGTGTCCTGCATCCGATGCCCGCGCCGCGTTTCAGCGGCACACCCGCTCGTGAACCCGAGATCCCGCGGGTGGGCACGGTCGCGACCGAGGACGTCGCGTCGCGGTGGGGCGTCGGCGCCTGATAGAACCGCCGCCGCACCGATCGACCCGAGAATTTCCCAGGAAGGAAGACAAGTGACCAGCTACGAGGACTTCACGTCCGTGAAGGTAGACCGCCCGGAAGAAGGCATTCTCCGCATCATGCTGGACGGGCCGAACCTCAATGCGGTGGGCCCGGACGCGCACCGCGAGCTGGCCGACATCTGGCCCGTGATCGGGCTGGACCAGTCGGTGCGCGCGGTGATCATTCGCGGCGCCGGAGAGCGGGCGTTCTCGGCGGGAGGCAGCTTCGATCTCGTCGAGGCCATGATCGGCGACTACTCGTCGCGGACCCGGGTGATGCGTGAGGCACGCGACCTGGTGCGCAACATCATCGAAGTTCCGCAGCCGATCATCTCCGCGATCAACGGACCGGCTGCCGGTGCCGGTCTGGTGGCCGCGCTGCTCGCGGACATCTCCGTCGCGGGCCGCCGCACCAAGATCGTCGACGGACATGTCCGGTTGGGTGTCGCGGCCGGGGATCACGCGGCCATCTGCTGGCCGCTGCTGACGAGCATGGCGAAGGCCAAGTACTACCTGCTCACCAACGAGGTGCTCACCGGCGAGGAGGCGGAGCGGATCGGCATGGTGTCGCTGTGCGTCGACGACGACCAGGTGCAGGACCGGGCGATGGAGATCGCGCGGAGGCTGGCCGCCGGCTCCCGGGCCGGTATCCAAGGCACCAAGATGGCCCTCAACGGCTGGTACCGGCAGGCCATGCCGATCTTCGACGCGTCGCTGGGACTGGAGTTCTACGGATTCGGCGGTCCCGACGTGGTCGAGGGCGTGTCCTCGCATCGTGAGAAGCGGGAGCCGAAGTTCTCGTGACCGGAACCGAACAGGAAACGCAGGGACCCCTCGCCGGCATCACCGTGGTCGGACTGGAGCAGGCCATCTCGGCGCCGCTCTGCACGCGCCATCTCGCGGACCTCGGGGCCCGCGTGATCAAGGTGGAGGCCCCCGGCTACGGCGACTCGACGCGCGCGTACGACTCCGTGGTCGGGGGGATGTCCGCACACTTCACCTGGTTGAACCACGGCAAGGAGTCGGCGGCGCTGGACCTCAAGTCCGCAGCCGACATGGGGATCTTCCGGAACATTCTCGCCACCGCCGACGTCGTGGTCAGCAACCTCGCGCCCGGCGCGCTCGACCGGCTGGGGATCGGCACCCGGGACCTCTCGCGAAACTTCCCGCGCCTGATCGTCGTGGACATCTCCGGCTACGGAAAGGGTGGTCCCCTCGACCACAAGCGGGCGTACGACCTGCTCATCCAGGCGGAGGGCGGGTCCTGCAGCATCACCGGTGCACCGGGACACCCGGCCAAGCCGGGCATCCCGGTGGCCGACGTCGGCACGGCGCTGTACGCGTACTCCGCGGTGCTGGCCGCCCTCTATGACCGGGAACGGACCGGGCGGGGAGCGGTCATCCCGATCGCCATGCTGGACACCGTCGCGGAGATGATGGGGTTCGCCCTCAACCAGGTCATCCACGCCGGCACCGAGCCGGTGCCGGTCGGTATGGGCTCACCGATGATCGCGCCCTACGGCGCGTACCCCACTTCTGACGGCCAGACCGCGGTGCTCGGGACCACCAACGACCGCGAGTGGCGGCGCCTCGCCGAGATGATCGGCCGACCGGAACTCGCCGACGAATCCCGATACGCGCACAACGACAATCGCGTCGAGGCGCGTGACGAACTGGACGCGGTCGTGGGGGCGTGGTGCGCCGAGCACACGCTGGCGGAGATCCAGAAGACCGCGGACGCCGCCGGGATTGGCAACGCCCGCCTCAACAGCGTGCGCGACCTGGCCGAGCACCCGCAGCTGGTCGAGCGCGGACGGTGGCGCGAGGTGGGTACCCCGTCCGGCCCGGTTCCGGCGCTGTTGCCGCCCGCGGTGGCCGACGGGTGGCCGGTGCGTAGCGGCGCGGTGCCCGCACTCGGTGCGCACACCGACGCCATCCGGGTCGAATTCGAGTAAAGGAAAGGGATCGCACCATGGCTGTTCCCCATTCGGCGCGGCATTGGAGCGCGGTCGAGTCGATCGCGCCCGGCGACGCTGCGGATCTGCAGAATCGTCGGCTGCGCGAGCAACTCGAGTATCTGGCCGCCCACAGCGACTTCTACAAGGCGAAGTTCGCCGAGCATTCTGTCGACGTCACGCGTGTGCGGACGGTGGAGGACCTCGCGGGCCTGCCGTTCACAGAAAAGCAGGAACTGCGGGACAGCCTGGCGGCCACGCCGCCGCTGGGCAGCCACGTTGCGGCCGAGGCCGCCGACATTGTGCAGATCCAGGCGTCCTCGGGTACTACCGGTAGCCCGTCCTACGTCGGCTTGACGCGGCGTGACATCGACGTCTGGTGCGAGCTCGGAGCGCGAGCCCTGTACGCCAACGGTTTTCGCCCCGGCGACCGGTTGCTGCACGGGTTCGGTATGAGCAAGGGCTTCGTCGGCGGGATCCCCGTCGTGCAGATGGCGCAGTACATGGGCATCGTCGACATCCCGATCGGCGCGGAGGCGGGCGCGGAGCGACTCTTGCGTGTGCAGGCAGACCAGCGTCCCGACGCGCTGATAGGCACGCCGAACTTCCTGGCATATCTGGCCGAGCAGGCGCCGGTGATTCTCGGCATGCAGGCCAGGGATTTGGGTGTGCGCGCGATCAGCGTGGGCGGCGAGCCCGGCGGCGGCCTGCCCGCCGTTCGCGGCAAGCTCGAGTCGTTGTGGGGCGCCACGTCGCGGGAGATGTTGGGTGGCACTGATATCGCCTGCATCTACTGGGGCGAGTGCGACGCGGGCGACGGAATGCACTTCCTCTCCCCGGATCTGATGGTGGCCGAGCTGATCGACCCGGAGACGGACGAGATCGTCGCGCCCGTGGCCGGCGCGCAGGGGGAGTTGGTGTACACGGCGCTCCGCAGGCAGGCGTCGCCGCTGTTGCGGTTCCGCACCCGCGATCACGTGGTGGTAACCGGCACCGACTGCGCGTGTGGCCGCACCGGGTACAAGGTGCGGTGCGTCGGCCGGACCGACGACATGCTGATTGTGCGCGGCATCAACCTCTTTCCTTCCGCGGTCAAGCAATTGGTGTCGGAGCTGGCGCCGGCCACCACCGGCGAGATGCGTATCCGCGTCGACTTCGAGGGGCATTCGACCCAGAAGCCGCTCATGCTGGTCGTGGAGTATTCCGACGGACTCGGTGCCGAGCAGCAGGACAACCTGCGCTCGTCGATCGAGCAGCGGGTCCGGTCGGCGCTGGGCGTCAAGGCGGTGGTCGAACTCGTGCCCGACCGCACCCTCGCGCGACCGGACCACGTCAAGGTAAATCTCATCGAACGGGTTTCCTGACGAAGGTGACTCTGCGTCAGAGTCTTTCGCGCAGTGTCCAGATATCTGGACACTCGATCGGCTCACGCGCGGGCAGCATGGGTGATGCAGATCACCTGCAGTGAACCCGACGGAAAGGTCCGATCACAGATGAGCAGCACCCCAGACCAGGCGACCATCGAACTCTCGGAGAACTGGGTCAAGGCCCTGGCGAACATAGACCTGTTCCTCGAAATCTGCGTCGAGGACTGCCCCGTATGGCACAGTGCCGACGACAAGTGGGTCTCGGTGTCCGAGGCCGTCGCCGCGGTCTACGAACGCGCCGGAGACGGTCCGATTCCGGACTTCCGCCCCGAGGGCATCACATTCACCGAGAAGGGTTTCTTCAACGAGGCGTCCGTCGAACTGGAGATGGGCGGCCAGCCGGTCAAGTTGCACCTCGTCCAGATCGTCGAAGCGCGTGACGGTAAGGCAGTTCGCGTGCGGGAGTACATCGGCCCGGAGATGGGCATTCAGCCCTGATATCGCCGTCCCCCAGGGCTGCACCGTCAGTGCTATGTGACCGTGCCCCAGTCGGGGCCGGGGCACGGTCACACTCGACCGGTGACAGTCGCGACTGCTATCCGGCCAGGTTCTTGGTGAAGAACTCGGTGAGCTTGTCCGCTGCCTGAGAGACGTACTGGTCGACGTCGTACAGGTCGACGTGGGTGGCGCCTTCGATCTCGAACAGCTCGGCGGTCTCGCCGCCGGCCGCAACCGCGCCCTCACTGAATCCCTTGGTCTCGGCCTCGGTTCCCGCGATCATCAGCAGCGGCCTGGGCGCAATCTTCGCGACCCCGGCGTAGGCGTCGAACTGGTCGAGCTGGTCGACGCTGCGCAGCGCGAACTTCCCGATCGACCGCGGGTGCTGTGCGCGCGGAGTCTTGTAGTAGTCGAAGAACTCTGCGACGGCCTTCGGCGTCGACGCGTCCACCGAGTCCGGCAGCACCGGAACCATGGGGACCTCCTCGCCCTTCGCCTCCGCAGTCCGCGCCGCCCCTGCCTGATCGACCAGCTTCGCGAAGGCCTCAGGATCCGGCACCCGGAAGAAGCAGGTGGCGTCCGCGCCGCTGACGGTGGCGACGGCCTTCATGCGGTGGTCGGTCTGCGCGGCGAACGGCACGTATCCGCCCGAGGCGCAAATGCCGAGGACGCCGATCCGCTCCGGATCCACGTCGTCGCGGGCACTCAGGTAGGTCACCGCGTTACGGAAGTCCTCCGCGCGCTGGAACGGATCCTCCAGTCCGCGCGGCTCGCCCTCGCTCTCACCCTGGTACGCGGCGTCGAATGCCAGGGTGATGAATCCCTGATCGGCGAGGCGCTGTGCGTACAGTGCCGCGGTCTGCTCCTTGACACCGGTCATGGGATGTCCGACGACGATCGCGGGCAGCCGCCCGTCGACCTCGGTCGGGTTGTAGAGGTGGCCGGCGAGCTGAAAGCCGCTGCTGGTGAACCGAACATCGAATTTGGTGGTCATGGTGCCTCCGTGGTGTTTCGAGAATTCCGATCCGCATTTCCGGATCGCTCGACACCTAGTCTCGGAGTTCCCGGGAAACTGGGGAAGGGAGGCATTTATCCTGGGAACAATCCTTCCCAGGATAAATCCGCGCCCCGGACCTACCCTGGTTTCATGCCCAGTCCGGTACACCAGGCACCACATCTACGTGAGCTCGGCGCGTTCCTCAAAACCCGCCGCAGCGAGCTGTCGCCGTCCGACGTCGGCCTACCCGACCTCGACCAGCGCCGCCGGGTGAGCGGGCTGCGGCGCGAGGAGGTGGCGCAGCTCGCCGCGATCAGCACCGACTACTACACCCGGATCGAGCAGGGGCGGCTCGCCCCGTCCGAGCAGGTGCTCGCCGCCTTGGTGCGAGCGCTGCAACTCGACTCGGATCAATCCGAGTACCTCGACAGCCTGGCCGATCACGCCACCCACCGGTCCACGCCCCGTCCGGCGGCGCAGTCGCGCACCGGCGGCAGCCGGGTACGCCCGCAGGTGCGACGGCTACTGGACCAGCTCACCGACACCCCCGCCATCGTCCTGGGGCCACGGACCGACATTCTGGCGTGGAATCCGCTGGCCACCAAGGTATATGCCGACTTCGATGCGATGGCGCCGCACGAGCTGAACTATGTGCGGCTCATCTTCACCGACCCTCGGATGCGGGAGCTGTTTGCCGACTGGACGGCGGTCGCACGGTCCTGTGTGGCGATCCTGCGCCGCGAGGCGGCCATCAATCCGGCCGATCCGGCCCTGTCCGCGCTCGTCGGCGAACTCACGATTGCCGATCGTCAGTTCGGACAATGGTGGGCGGCGAGAAATGTTGCGCGCCAGGACTTCGGCGTCAAGGTGCTCAATCACCCGGTCGTCGGTGAACTGACCCTCGACTGGGAGATCTTCCGCTACTCGGGCGCGCCCGAGCAGCAGTTGGTGCTCAACTCCGCCGAGGACGGTTCGCCGACCCAGGAGCGACTGGCGCGACTGGGCCGGATGTAGGACAGGAGCGGTCAGGCGATCTTGAGAACCCGGAGCCGGTTGTAGAGAGTCGACCGGCTCACCCCGAGTGACTGAGCGGCCTTGAGCTTGTTGCCGCCTGCCGCTTCGATCGCCGCGACGATCACTTCCCGTTCGGCATGTCGAATGGGTGACAGGGGTGTGCCGACTTCCCGGTACGGTGCGGGAAGGTCGGTCGGAATGATGTCTCCGGCCGAGCGGGTCCGGGCCAGGGCGTGAATCACCCGCCGGAGTTCCGCGAGGTTGCCCGGCCATGGATGTGCTGCCAGGACCTGCAGTGTCGCCGAGGTGAGGCGCAGGTCGGACGTCACGGCTTCCTTCGCCAGCATCCGCCGCGCCAGCCCGGGGATCTCGTGGCGGCGCCGACGGAGCGGAGCGAGTTCACGTCGTGCGGCGCAGAGCCCAACCAGGGAGGGGTGGATCCCCGCGTCGTTATTCGCACTCGTCGAGGTCAGGACGACGTGTCGCCGCGTGCCCCGGATGAGGCGGGCAACCAGTGTGGCCATCGAGTCGGTGAGGAAGTGGACGTTCTCGATGATCACGACGGCACCATCGTGCTCGAGCTGTCGACCGAGTCCGACGGCCCAGGCCTGCTCACCCGTATGCACGACGTCCGCGGCGTCGACGATCGCCCCGCCCGGTCCGGCCGCACGCACCGCTTCGGTTGTCCGGCCGGTGCCGGTTTCTCCGACGAGGAGGAGCGGCCATTCCTCGACCGAGGGTCGTGGTTGCGGCTTCGGGCCCGTCCTCGCCGTTGCGAAATCGACCAGGACGCCGTTCCCGCCGTCGACCGGAGTGCAGGTGAACTCCACTTCGCGCCCGGATTCGAGCGTGAGGCGATTGGTGACGGCCGTTGTGCGAGCGGTGTCGGCGCTGGCTCGGACGGCCGCATGGTCGGCGGGATCGAGGAGGTCGAGGGCCGCCGGGGTCGCGAGGACCATCCCCTCCCCGAGCACCATCACCGGCCGTTCCTTCCGCCGTGCCGCAGAATGAAAGGCCGCCAGCAGATTTCGTTGAGTGACAGGGGTGCTCAGCGCCAGCCGGTCCTCGATCTCCCTGACCAACCGCTGGGCGATCGGCGCGAAGTACCGGTGATCCTCGCCGGCGCCGCCCCCGACGTCGAGAACGCCTTCGAGTCGTCGCGTGATCGGATGAATGATCGGCTGGCCGAAGCAGCTGAACTCGTGGAACGCGGACATGAAGTGTTCGGGGCCGTGGACGAGTAGCGGTTGCCGGGCTTCCAGGACGGTGCCCACCGCGTTGGTTCCCACCTCTTCCTCGGCCAGCCGGATGCCGGGCTCGATGCCGATCCAGTCGACCGCGTCGCGGACGCCCGGACTGGCGTGCCTGATATCCAGGATCCGGGCGTCGTGGTCGGCGAGAACGAACACCAGTGGCGCACCGTCGAACTCGCGGCAGACACGCTCCAGAACAGGCGTCGCGGCGCGTCGGAGACACCCGTCCGGGGCGACGTCGATCCTGTCCAGCTTCAACGTCGTAGCGCAGTCGAGACCCGACAATTGCGAACGCATCCACGACGACGCGATCTCCGGACGAGCGTCGACCGTGGAATGCGCTGAGCTACTGAGCACTCCGACACCACCTTCTGACCAGGTGCAATGAGAACGGACTTACACCACATTGAGCGAGAACACAATATAATATATTCGAACTTTGGGCAAGCGTCGGCCGGGGACGCATAGACACCGGTCCCGACCGCGTGCAGCGGTCGGGGCCGGTGTCGGTCAGGCCGTCACAGATCGTCGGGCGACTGGGCCGGTGAACGGTAGCGATCGGCTTCCGGGCCCTCGGTCTGCGGTGCGAAGTTCACGCCGGGCAGCAGGAGGTGCCCCGCGTCGACCGGCAGGGCGACACCGGTGATGTGCTCGGCGTAGTCGGACAGCAGCCAGCATGCGGCATTGCTGGTGGCGTTCGGCGGAAGCGCGGGCCGGCCGGCCAGTGGCGCATATCCGTACGTGGCGGCTATTGCGACATCACGGTTGGCAGTCTCGCCGGGGGCGACGAACAGTTGGTGGCCCATCGGGTTGTCCCAGATCTTCGCGTCCACCGCGCCGGGGCAGACAGCGTTGCACCGCACGTTGTACTCCGCGATCTCCAGAGCGGTGTTCTTCATCAGGCCGAGGACGCCGTGCTTGGCTGTGATGTAGTGGGTGTATCCGGCCGTGGCCTCCAGCCCACCTACCGACGCAATACAGACGATCGCACCGCCACGCTGCTCGACAAGATGCGGCGCGGTGGCCTTGATCGTCCGGAAGGTGCCGCCGAGCACCACGTCGGTGACCGTCGTCCACATCTGCTCGGTGATCTCCCAGGACTTGGGCCCCAGATCCCACAGTCCGGCATTGGCGATGACCGCGTCGAGGCGGCCGAATGCGTCGAGCCCGAGAGCGACTGCCGCGTCGAGCGCACCCTGATCACGGACGTCGGCGAGGGCACTGACCGCCCGTCGGCCTTGTTTCTCGACGAGGGCCTGTGTCTTGTCCAGATCTTCCTTGCTGGCCAGCGCGTATCGAATCCCGTCGACGGGTGAGCAGATGTCGGTGATGATGACATCGGCTCCTTCCTTCGCTGCAGTCACCGCGTGCGCTCGCCCCTGCCCTCGTGCGGCGCCGGTGATGAAGACGACCTTGCCGTCCAGTAGTCCCATGTCGATGTCCTTTCCAGAATTCATTCAGTAGTGCGGGGTAGATGGGTCGTTCACGCAGGGCCGACGGATGCGAACACTCCGGTTGCGCCGTCGGAGAACGTCACACCCGTATCGACGGGCGGTTCTCCCGTGGCCTCGAGTGCCCCGTCCGGCTTCACCCGGTAGGTGAACACCTTCTCGGTGCCGGTCGTGGTCAGCGTGTCGATGACGTAGAGCCGCTGGGCATCCGGACTCAGCACGACGCGGCCGGGGAAGTGTCCCGGTGCGCTGGGTGCGTCGGCGCCGGGCACGGGAACCAGGGCGCCGTCGTCTCGAATCTCGAATCCGTTCACAGCCTGACCGCCGGTCTGGGGAAGGTAGAGATACCTGCCGTCCGGTGTGATGGCCATACCGTGCGGAATCGCCTTCGTCGGGAAGCGCCCGATCGGGGCCAGTACACCGTCGGGCGCGATGCGGTAGCCGGAGACGTCATTGGTTCCCTCGTTGGTGATGTACAGGAACTTGCCGTTGGGCGTCACCGACGGCAGCGCCGGACGATCACCGGTCGGCACCTGCGAGCCGGTCCGCGTCAACCTGCCGTCGAATCCGATCGCGTAGGAGTCCATCGTCGCTCCGATGAAGCTCGGCGCGAACAGGAATCGGCCGTCCGGTGACACCACCGGAATGGACAGGCCGCTCGTCGCACCGGGGATCGTTACCGAATCGACCTGTGTCAGAACGCCGGACGGCGCGATGGCATACGTCTGCACGTCGTTGGTCACCGAACCGACGGTGGCGAAGAGCCACTTCCCGTCCGGGCTCACGACCGCACCCACGATCGGCCGGCCGGGGGCAAGGCGGGCGCCCTCGAGGCGCTCGAGTGTGCCGTCGTCGCCAACGCGAAATCCCTGCAGATTTCCCGAGACGGTATGCGCGACATAGGCGAATCGGCCATTCGGCGTGACCGCGATCGACAGCGTGCCGGTATCGGTGGGCACGGGCTGCCCGACGGGAGTCAGTCGACCGCTCGATTCGCGCAACACTCCTATGTTCGACGAGCCTGTGCCACCGATCAGAAGGTAGCTCGGTCCCGTCGCATCATCCGTCGGGGCCGCGCCTGCTGGGGGAGTGGCAACAGTGCCGATGGACATGGTCGCAGCAAGGCTGATTGCCATCAAGGTTGTACGTAATCGCACTCGCAGCATCTTTCGGGTCGACCACTTTCGTTCAGCCGCCGATGGATTCCGAGTCATCAATGCAACCTCCGTGGTTCCTCGATTCGGCGAGTTCGCCACGCTGAACGTAAACCCGGGAGCCGGGGTGGCAGTGTCCAACTATCTGGACACTCCGGCGCAGGCGAGCCCGAGGCCGGGCGACCTGCTCCGCGTCGAATACGTTTCGGCACAGTATAATTACTTGAATTCCCATTGACTTCGAACTGATGTTCGAAGTAGTCTTCATGCATGGGTGACGGGGAGGGAACTCAGGGGGCGGTGCCGGACGATGATCCGGCGGTGGGGGAGACGTGGCGGTTGTCCGAGGATCAGTTGCTCGAGACGGTGCTGACGGTGTCCTCGGAAATCGCTCGCCTCGAGGCGGTACGGGTGAAGCTGATGGACGCGGTGGATGCGCGCTGCCGGGTCGACATCCTGGGCCATCCCAACGCGAAGGCGTGGCTCGTGGCGCACACGATGCTCGAACCGGGGGCAGCTGGCCGGATCGTGAACCTGGCGCGTGGGCTGCGGTCGCAGCCAGCGATTGCCGCGAAGTTCTACGGCTGCGAGATCTCGGCGGATCACGCAGGGCTGATTCTGCGGTTCTGTGAACGACCCCCGAAGGGAATGCCGCTGGGCGCAATGGGTCCGGTGCTGGACGCGTTGCTCGCCGCAGCGGACGGACCACAAGCCCGCACCGACCTCATCCGGGAAGGCATCGCCAAGGCGGAGCGGATCTTCGAAACCGACGAGCACCCCGCAAGCGAGGACGTCGACCGCAACGAACTGCACGCGTCGAAGATGTTAAACGGACGGGTCTCGGTCAAAGGTGATCTGGATGCGGTAACCGGAGAGATGCTGTTGACCGCGTTGTCGAAGCTGGCCGCACCACGACCGGCCGCGGACGGGACCCGGGACGCCCGCACCCCCGGACGGCGGCGTGCCGACGCGTTCACCGAATTATTGCGCCGGTACCTCGCGGCCGGACTGAACGGCACCGAGGCCGGTGAACGACCGCACATCAGCGTGCAGGTGCGTGCACGGGACCTGATCGACACCCGCGGCGTCGACCGCACAGGCGCCGCAGGCGGCACCGACATGCACGCTTCGGGCGCCGGCCCCGCCGACCCAACTAGTGTCGACCGGCCCGCTTCTCCGGAGGATTGGGCGGCGGTGCTGGCGGAAACGGGGGTCGCCTGGGCGGCGTGGATGGGGCCGCTGACGATCACCGCAGCCCGGCATCTGTCGGAGTCCAGATCGGCCCCGACCGGCACCCCTGGTTCATTCCACCGCCGAGTGTCGACCCCTTCCGCGGGCCGCTGCCCTCGCACAACCGGCGGGCCGGTCCGGCCGCGGCCTGACCGGGCTAGCGCCGCAACATAACTCCATCCCCCATAGACGCCCCGCATCCGAGCCCCCCACTCGGATGCGGGGCACCCGAAGTGCAAAACACCGGCGGCAGGGTTCAGCGCGGTGGAAGAGCCCGTTCGAGGAAGCCTTCGAGGTGCAGGGCGAACGCCTCGTTGTCGTCGCCGGCGATCATGTGCCCCGCGTCCACCTCGACGGCCTCGGAGTTCGGCACCAGGGCGAGCATCTCGTCGACCGCCTCCCGCGAGACGATCTCCGACCTGGTTCCGTGAATTATCAAGGTGGGGACCGTGATCCGGGCGGCCAGATCGGCGAGTCGCCGCTCGTCGGAATTGACGCGATTGTCCGCATAGCCGACGAACGCCGGATCCCAGTGCCAGTACCAGCGTCCGTCCCCGCGCAGACGCAGGTTCTTTCGTAACCCGTCGCTGCGGCGACGGCGGGGCGCTGTGCCGCGGAAGGCGTCGATGGCCGCCGATGCGTCGTCGAGCGAGGCGAACCCGTTGGGCGCCGCGCCCAGGAAGTCGCGGACCCTCCGCTGGCCGGTGCGGTCGATCCGATGCGTAATGTCGACCAGCACCAATCCGGCGAGGGAACCGGGGCGTCCGCCCGCGACGACGATGCCCGTCCGGCCGCCCAGCGAGGCGCCTACGACGACGATACGGCCGCCGAGGTCCGCGAGAACAGCCTCGAGGTCGGCCGCGAAAAGCTCGGCCGAATACTCGGGTGCCCATTCGCTGTCACCGTGCCCCCGAGCGTCGAGAGTGACCGCGCGCCAGCCGTGCTCGGCCATTCGCGCCGCCGTGCGATCCCACGAGTGCCTGGTCTGGCCGCCGCCGTGGAGGAGAAGAACGGTCCCCCCTGTCGAATCGGTCAGCCGATCGTCGGTCTCCCACCGATCACCGACAAGGCGGACCCCACCGGATCCTGTGAACTCGACAGGGATCGGCCGGGCTGTGGTCTGGGCGCCCATCAGCTCTCCTTCTCGTCATCGGCCGCCGGCCCGGGGGGGTCGGGGCGGGAGGAAATCAGACCTTCAGCAGGGCTGCGAAGTCGGAGGCAGGCTGGTCGGGGTCGCCGCTCTGGATGGCGCGGAGCAGGGTGTCGCCGCGTTCGGTGCCGAGTGAGCCCGAGATGACGTCGCGGAACTTCACGTCGAGGCCGTCTTGGGACATCGGGTTTTCGGCGGTGCCGGTGGGGTTGTCGATGAACAGGTGTTCGGTGGTGCCGTCGGTGTAGGTGACGGTGATGTCGCCGACCCACCGGCCCGGGTAGGCATTGTCCAGTTCGGGCGTGACCTCGATCTTGACCTTCTGCGCGAGGGCGGCGACATCGCTGCCGGGTCCGATGTCGAGCTGGCCGTCCAGGTAGGCGTGGTGGGTGGCGAAGCCGTTGCCCTTGCCGAGTGTGGAGAGGGCGAATTGGAACGGCAGGCTGTATTGCAGGTGTTCGATGATCTTGGGTGCGTAGGCGTTGGCGTTCTTGTTGCCGATGATCACGTCGCCGCCGGTCTGGATGCCCAGGAGTACCGAGTCGATGTCGGCGGCGCGGGCGGCGAGTTGACGGGCGCCGTCGATGTAAGCGTGGTTGATGCCGCAGCAGCAGTACGGCTTGATCCAGATGCGGGTGATCTCGAAGGTGTTGTCGAGGCCGAAGGTGGCGGCGGCGTCGTCGGCGACGGGGCGGCCGACGAAGGTGCGGTAGAAGCCCTTGCCGCCAGTGAGGAAGGTCGTCGGACCGGTGATGCCCGCGGCGGCCATCTCCGCCGCGCGGATGCCGTTGCGGGTGCCGATGCCGGAGTGGACGCGTTTGATCGAGCCGCCGGAGGAGGTGTATTCGGTGGTGCCGGAGGCGTGGCTGAGCGCGATTGCCAGGGCGTGGACCGTGGTCTCTGCGTCGAAGCCGCGCATCTTGGCGACGACGGCGGCCGCGCCGAAGTTCGACAGCAGCCCGTGGGGGTGGAAGCCGCGTTCGAGGAGTTCGGGAGCGGCGAGGTTGCCGATGCGGGTGTACACCTCGTAGCCGGCGACGATGCCGGTGATGACCTCGCGCATGGTGGCGCCGAGTTCCTCGCCGACGGCGAGTGCGGCGGACACGACGGCGCTGCCCGGGTGCGACGAGCTGGCCCGGTGGGCGTCGTCGTATTCGAACCCGTGGCCGTAGGTGGCGTTGACGAAGGCGGCGTCGGCGGCGCTCATCTGGTCGCCGCTGGCGGCGACATGGGCCTTGCCGGGGACGTGCGCAGCGCGCGTCAACTCCAGCACCGCCCGGCTCCAGGGCAGAGAGGCGCTGGCGACCTGAAGGGCGAGTTGGTCCTGCATGAGGCGGCGTGCGCCGGCGAGTGCGTCGGCGGGGATCGTGTCGAAGGTCAGGTCCGTGACGAGCCGGGCGACGGCTTCTTCGACGGGAGGGAGGGTGCCCATGTGTGTGTCCTTTGCAGAGTTGGGGTCAGGAAAGCGAACCGAGCAGCCCGGCCGAGATGCCGTATGACTTGAGTTCGACGTAGGCGTCGAAGCCCTCGAGGCCGGCCTCGCGGCCGATGCCGCTGTTCTTGAAACCACCGATCGGGGCGGTGAAGCCCACCGGGCTGCCGTTGACTTCGACTGTGCCGGTGCGGATGTGGCGGGCCACCGTCAGTGCGTGCTCGGGATCGGCGGCGAACACTGATCCGCTGAGGCCGTACTCCGAGTTGTTGGCAATCTCGATGGCCTCGGCCTCGGTGTCGAACGTGTGCACGGTAAGAACCGGGCCGAAAACCTCCTCTTGCGCGATCTTCACGAAGGGATCGACATCGGCAAAGATCGTGGGCTCGACGTACCAGCCATGGTCGAGGCCGTCGGGGCGTCCGCCGCCCACCAGCAGGGAGGCTCCGGACGTCTTCGCGTCGGCGATATAGCCCTCGACCCGGCTTCGGTGACGGTCGCTGACCATCGGTCCGATTTCGGTCGCCGGGTCGAACGGGTCACCGACTGGCATCTTCCCGATCAGGTCCAGCAGACGGTCGTGGAGCTCGTCACGTCGCGAGCGCGCCACGACGATGCGGGTCTTGTTGCTGCACACCTGGCCGCTGTTGCGGAGGGACACGGCGCGGATCGCGGCGACGGCGGCGTCGAGGTCGGCGTCGTCGAGCAGGATGGCGGCGGACTTGCCGCCCAGCTCGAGGGTCACGCGGCGCAGGTCCTGGCCGCAGAGCGAGGCGATGCGACGGCCCGCAGCCGTGGACCCGGTGAACGACACCTTGTCGATGCCGGGGTGGCGCACCAGGTACTCGCTGACCTCGCGCTGGGCAGGGACGATGTTCACGACACCCTCGGGCAGACCGATCTTGTCGAGCATGTCACCGAGTAGATACGCGTCGAGGGGTGTCTCGGGGGAGGGCTTGACGACCATGGTGCAGCCGGCGAGCAGCGCCGGGGCGAGCTTGATCATGGTGATGAGCAGGGGAGCGTTCCACGGTACGACGGCGGCGACGACGCCGACCGGCTCGCGGGTCACCAGCGCGTTGCCGGATGCGGACGTGCGGGTGTCGCTCCACGGGTAGGTGGGCGCGATGTCCAGGAAGGCGTCCAGAAGCATGCGGGGGCCGATGGACTGCATCTTCGTGGACAGGGTGATCGGGCACCCCATCTCTGCGCTGACGAGCGCGGCTGCCTCGCCCTCACGCGCGGCGAGTTCCGCGCTGAGCTTCCGCAGGACCGTGATGCGCTCGTCGAGCGACATCCGAGGCCAGGGCCCCTTGTCGAACGCCTGACGCGCCGCGGTGACGGCCGCGTCGATGTCGGCCTCGACGCCCTCCGGTACCCGCGCGACGAGCTGTTCGGTGGCCGGGGAAATCACCTCGAAGGTGCGTTCGGATGCCGGCTGCACCCACTGTCCGCCGATGAACAGTGTGTCGTACTGCCCTTGCCACAGTTCAGTCTGCGCACTCATTGTGCCGCTCCTTCGCATTCGCTTCGTCATAGACGTGCCCGGGTCTCGGGTGGGAGTCATCTGTCCAGCCTGGACGACGGCCTTCGGCTCGATATGTGAGCTGCAC
The DNA here is from genome assembly GCF_033142305.1 of Rhodococcus sp. IEGM 27. NCBI lineage: Bacteria > Bacillati > Actinomycetota > Actinomycetes > Mycobacteriales > Nocardiaceae > Rhodococcus > Rhodococcus sp. IEGM 27. The sequence continues at coordinate 620,262 of NZ_JAWLSG010000002.1, forward strand.
CATGTAAAGTATATTATGTTCCGGCAAGGGATGAAACCCCGATGCCGTCTCGCGTGGCGTAGGTCCGCAACAGCCCGGCGCCGGGCCGGACAAAGGCTTGACCTCCGGTGTGACTATATATAATATTTGAGCTGACACGAAGGTGAGGCAACATGCAGCACAAGCCACTCGAGGGTATTCGGATACTCGAGATCGGGGGATACATCGCGCTCCCGTTCGGGACGTCGATGCTGTGCGCGCTCGGCGCCGAGGTGGTCAAGGTCGAGCGCCCGGTGGTGGGCGAGGACTTCCGGCGGCACCAGAATGACGGTAGCCCGTACTTTCGGCAATACAACACCGGAAAGCGCAGTCTGTCGGTCGACCTGAAGTCGGAAGAGGGCGTCGCGTTGGTCAAGGCGCTGATACCGCACTTCGACGTGGTACTCGAGAACTTGCGCCCGGGCAAGGTGGCGGCCATGGGGCTGGGTCCCGAGGACTGCCGCGCGCTCCGTCCCGACATCATCTACGGCTCGGTCACCGGGTTCGGTGCCGGCGGCCCGCTGGCCAACCGTCCCGCCTACGACACGATCGGCCACGCGTTCGGCGGTCTGTACTCGCTGTTCAGCGACGGTGACCACCCGCAACTGGCCGGTGGCTTGAGCGCGGACCTCGTCACGGGCCTGAGCACCGCCACCGGCGTCCTCGCGGCCCTGGTCGGGCGGCTGAAGACCGGGAAGCCGCAGCGGATGGAGACGTCGATCATGGAGGCGGTCAGCGCGCTCACCGTCGACGGCATCACCCAGTCTTTCGAACTCGGCAACAACCCTGCCCGCACGAGCCGGCACCCCCAGGCGCAGAACTTCTGCGTCCCCACGTCGACCGGCGAGTACCTGGCCGTGCACCTGTCGTCATCGCAGAAGTTCTGGCACGCGCTGTGCCGCGCCATGGACCGGATGGACCTGACCGAGGACCCGCGGTTCGCCGAGTACCGCCCGCGGGAATCGAACTACTTCGAGCTTGTGCCGATCGTCGAGGCGGAGTTCGCCAAGCAGTCGAAGGACTACTGGGAGAAGGTCCTCACCGAGGCCGACGTGCCGTTCGCGCCCGTCCTGTCGATGACCGGCTACTTGGAGCACGAGCAGGTCGAGCACCTGAAGCTGGTCGAGTGGCAGCCAGACGGTTTGCCACTGATCCGCCCGCCATGGACCTTCGACGGTGAGCGGCCGGACCGCGGGGCCCGCGCCCCCAGGGTCGGCTCCGACACCCGAGCCGTGGCGAGCGAGGTGCTTCCCGCCGAGAAGATCGACGCACTAATCGAGTCCGGCGTCTTGTTCGCCGACGAGTCCTGATTCGCTGAATTCGCATATCCCTGAGGAGTGTTCATGAAACCGTACCGTTCCATGCTGTTTGTGCCCGGACACAAACCGAGCTGGGCCGACAAGGGTCTCGCCTCTGGTGCCGACGCCCTGATCCTGGACCTGGAGGACTCGGTGCCCGCCGCAGACAAGGACGAGGCGCGTCTGGTTGTCGCCGACACCATCGGCCGTCTGCATGCCGACGGTGTTCGCGCCGACCTGTGGGTGCGGCCCAACGCGTCCGTGTCCGGAATACAGGGCAAGGACCTCGAGGCTGTGATCCGGCCGGGTCTGGCCGGCCTGTTCCTGCCCAAGGTTTTCGACGCCGAGGAACTGGTGCGTATCGATGCGGTGGTGTCACACATCGAAGCACGGGAAGGCCTCGAAGCCGGCAGCGTGGGGCTGATCGTGAGCTACGAGACGGCGGGCTCGATGGCGCACTGCGAGGAGATGGCCGCCGCCACCCCGCGCATCAGCAGCCTGCTGGGCGCCACGGGACCCAGCGCGGACGTAGGCCGCGAGCTGGGCTTCGAATTCACCCCGGCCGGCCTGGAGACGCTGTACCTCCGGAGCCGAATCGTTCTCGCAGCCCGCGCGGCCGGCCTGCACCACCCCGTTGCCGGCGTGTGGCAGGACATCAAGGACCTCGACGGTGCCCGGCAGTTCTGCCTGGACAACAAGCAGCTCGGATATCGCGGCATGGTGTGCATTCACCCCTCACACATCGCCATTGCCAACGAGGTGTTCACGCCGTCCGCCGAGCAGGTGGACTTCTACCGCCGCATGATCGAGGCGTTCAAGGTGGCCGAGGCGGCAGGCAGTGCGGCCGTCGACTTCGAAGGGCAGCACATCGATATCGCACACGTGAAGACCGCCGAGGGCATCATCGAGCAGGCGGAAGCCATCGCGGCATACGCCTGACGGGGCCCGGCGGCAGCCGACTGGTGAAGCCCCGCATCCTTTCGGATGCGGGGCTTCGACGCACGTCCCTCCGAATCACGAATCAGTCAGGGGAGCAGAGGTTTCGATATGGGCTCATGGTTCGTGTCTTTGTTCAAGTGAATGGCCAGCACGAGCAGGATGACGACCAGCATGATGACGACGATATAAGCCGGTAGCACATACGCTGCGATCGCCGCCATACCGAGAAGAGCGGCACCCACTGCGCGCGCGACCCACCCGGTTCCGGTGGTGATGCGGAAGTAGATTGCGTGTGAGAGTAGGTAGATCGCCGGACCCGCGAGCATCAGCACACCGCCCACACCGGCTTGGGCGTCACCAATGTGGGCGAGCACCAACTCGCTACCTGCCGCGAACATGACGAGGCCGGTGACGACGCCGTAGATGACGTTGATCCCGATGTGCACGGATCGAATCGGATTCTCGGTGACGGCGATGTGGTTTTCCACCAACCGTTCGGCACGACCGAAGTATGCCGCCCACAGGCAGACGAGGGCGACGAAGCAACCCGCGGCAAGTACGAGTGTGAGTGCATCGGAGTGATGAGCTGCGATCACACGTCCCAGAGTCAGTACGGTCTCGCCGAGCAGGATGATGAGGAACAGTCGCATGCGCTCGAGCATGTGCTCGGCGTCGAATGGAAGTTGCTGCGTTCGCGTCGTGCCGCTCGGCACGGGGTGTGCAAACCAGGTGCCGGTGAGATCGATGAGCGCGGCCACCGCCCAGCACCAGAGACGCCATTTCGGGTCGAGTGCGGCACCGGCCACCCAGAACGGCGCCGAGACGGCGAACCAGATCAGCACATGCACGAAGTGCCTGCGCAAGCGGGACGTCGGGGCGGTGGCAGCCGCGTAGGCGGCGGGGCCGACCAGGGCCAGCAGCATGGGCATCACGAAGAGCCACGGACTGTCGTCGAATGCGTGTCCGATGCCGGCGTTCATGAACAAGCCGAGGCCCATCACCGTGATCGTGACGGCCCTCGTGGCGGTGTGCTCGATGTCGAGCAGGGTGACCTCGAAGGTGGTAAATGCCCAGACGCCGCACACCGCGACAAGCGCCACCAGAGTCTCGGCTGCGCCACGCCACGTCAGATGCTCGACGAGATGGTGCGTGAGCTGACCGATCGCCAGTACGAAGACCAGATCGAAAAAGAGCTCGAGCGGGGAGACGTCACGGTGTGTCCTGCGCGCTTCGCCGACCATGATGATCTCCTCCTCGGCGCCAAATCGTATCCGGTGGAGTCGAGCCGGACGGTTGTTTCGGCGGCGCCGGAGTTGCACGCGGTGGGGTTCTTCCATCACGGCCGGTTCGCTCAGCAAGATCGAGCGATTCGGATCCCTATCCTCCGAAACGGTGCAGCGCTCACGGCGCTGAGAGGAACGGGCGCGACAGGCCTCGAATCAGCCTACGTTCGCCGCGTCGTCGGCATCCCACAGCCCGCGCTGCTCCAGTTCGTCGATCAGGTGATCTGCGCCGTCCAGGATGTGCGATTCCATGAGAGTCTTCGCTCTCTTGGCCGCGTGCTTGCGCAGCGCCTCGAGGAGGACGGGGTGCTCCTCCTGCGTGGTGGTGATGTGGCCTTCGATGGTGGCGTAGAAGCGGTTGGGAAGATTCGTGACGACGGAGCCCAGGAGGCGCGCAAGGCGCGGAGAGTCCGCGGTCAGGTTGATCTTGCGGTGGAACGCGTGGCCGAGGGAGGCGATACGTTCCGTGTCGCCCTGGGCAATGGCCTCCTGGTGCTGCTGAAGGATGCCTTCGAGCTCGACGATCTGCTGGGGTGTGATGTTCTTCGCGGCCCGGGCGGCCAGTTCGCCGGCCAGTTGCGCCTGTGCCCAGAAGAGGTCGCGCACGTCTTGCTTCGTGAACGGGGCTACGACGAAGCCGCGCCGGGGAACCATCTCGACGAATCCTTCGCTCCGGAGCGCAAGGAGTCCCTCTCGCACGGGCGTCGTGCTGACTCCCACGGCTTCGGCGATCCGCTCGATGCGGAGGAAATCGCCTGCACGCACCTCGCCGGAAATGATCATCTCGCGTACGTATGTGGCAACTTCCTCTGGAAGTTGCTGTCGCCTTGATCTGTCATTCAGGGCCATCGTCGGTCGCACCTTCCCGGATCCAGAGACTCGACATAATGTACCATTCGCGCCCGCCCGGTGACCGCGGCGCCCGGCAAGGCCGATCTGCGGGCCGCTGTCGTGCGGGGCCGCCCGGCTGAACCTTCCCGCGAGCCGGCGATCCGGGGAGCTCGGATACGTGCGCTCCCGACGACCACGTCACGGCATTCTTCCGTCAGGAGGACCTCGACGCGGCCGATCGGATCGACTGGATGGAGGTGCCCGCCGGTTACGACCACGACGTGTTCGGGGACGGCAGTGTCATAGTGCTGTCGATGCCCGGACACACCCCGGATTCACTCGGGCTACAGCTCCGCCTGCCGGTCGGAACACGCTGATACTGTCCGGCGCCGTCGCGCGCACCCAGGACAACATCAGCTGTTGCGTCGGCATGCCGGCTGAGTCCGAAACCACCGACGCGACCGGATCACTGAAAATGATGAAGTTGCTGCGCTTCCAACCGAGTACGACAGTGTGTGTCAATCACGATATCGACGACTGGAGCCGGATCCGCGTGAACGGGCGGCAGATCGACTAGGTCGCGACACTCCACGACCGGCCGTGGCCTCGGCGAACTGGGGGCCTCGGCGAACTGCGTGGCCGCTAGACTCGACTGGTGGATATCCGGGACGCCGAGTACGTCGTCGCCGTGGCCGATCACGGCAGTATCACCGAGGCCGCGCGGGCGCTGTTCATCGCGCAGCCTTCACTGTCGCAGGCGATCCGCACTCTCGAACGCGATCTGGGTGTCGAGTTGTTCGATCGTGGAGGACGGAAGCTGCGGATCACTCCGGCGGGTAGGGCGTTCGCGGATGCGGCGCGGCAGGTCCTTGCCGATGTCGAGCGGGCGCGGGCGGTCGTGCAGGACGTGGCCGACGTGCAGTCTGGCACGCTGACTATTGCTGTTCTCAATTCCCTTGCCGCCGATCCACTCCCACGTCTCGTCGGTCGGTTTCATCGACTGTTCCCACGGATTCTCCTGTCGACGGTGTCGGCGGACATTCCCGACGGCGTGGGCCGCGCGGTCCGGTCGGGTGAGTGCGATCTCGGGCTCACCGAACTGCTCGTCGATGACCAGGGGCTCGGGTTCCGAGTGGTGGGGGAGCAGGAGATCGTGCTCGCGCTCCACGCGGATCTGGCGATCGAACTACCCGATCCGGTGCCGGTCGACCTGCTTGCCGATATTCCGATGATCGTGGAGATCGGGTCGCGTCCACGACTGCCGGTGCACAACGTCGCAGTCGAGTGTGCGCATCGTCAGTCGATGTGGGAGTTGGTTGTCCAGGGTGCGGGGGCGACCCTGATGCCGCGACGCGTCGCCGAGCAGGAACTGCCGGGTGTAGTGGTTCGCTCGCTCGCACCGCCGGAGGTGCGCACCATCGGTCTCGTCCATCGACCGGATCCGCTTCCTCCCGCTGCGGCGGCGTTCATCGCCGCCCTCGACGAGGTTCAGGGCGCGAGCGTGTCTAGAAAAGCGCGTCCTGCAGGAGACAGCCGGGCCTCGTCATAGATCACCCCGTAGGGCGCGGTGATCGGCGGGTCGAGGGGGCAGATCCGGGCGCCGCCGACTGCGGCCCGTTCCGCATTGGTACGTTCGATGAACGACATTCCTATTCTTTGGACGACGAATGCGCCGACGGCTTCTCGCTGCTCGACCACGGCCGACATGATCGTCCGGCTCCCCGCGGCCTGTAGCGCCTTCTCGATGACGGTGCGCGAAGACGATTCCTTGGGCAGCCCCACCACGGGGAGATTGGGGAGATCGTCGAGGGGGAATGGTTCGCGCCAGTGAATTTCGGCGTTCGGGGGGACCACCAACCAGTATTCGTGGAATCCGAGTGCCCGTGTTGTCAACCCTGCTGCGGCAAAAGGAAGATGACTGAACGCTATTTCGCAATGTCCGTCCCGGATCAGCGACCCGATGACCTCGGAAGGCCTGAGGTCGGCGAGCCGGACGACCACGCCGGGATACTGCTTGCGGAAGGACCCGATCAGTTCCGTGACAGGGCCTTCGGCAACGTGTGCCGACGCGCAGATGTCGAGCCGCCCGCGCGGCAGTCCCGAGACGTCGACGAACGAGCTCTCGGCGGCCACCAGGTCTCGCACAATCTGCCGGGCCGGACCGACGAACGCCTTTCCCGCCGCGCTGAGCACGAGACCGCGGCCCACGCGGTGGAACAATTCGGCACCGAGGTCACGTTCGAGATTGCGCAACCCCTTCGACAACGACGGTTTGGTGACGCCCAGGGCCTCGGCCGCGAGTGCAAAGCCGTCGTTGTCGACGGTGGCGAGGAAGTATTCGACGTGTCGCGACTCCACCCGTGCAGAGTACTGCCTACGCCGCGACCGATCCGCTGCTTGTCAGATGTGGCGCCCGCCGGTGACTTCGAGAACGGTGCCGGTCATGTAGCTGGACAGATCGGAGGCCAGGAACAATGCGACGTTGGCGATCTCTTCAGGTTCGGCGCCGCGTCCCATCGGAACCTCCCTGAGCTTCGCTTCGAGGATGTCGGCGCGCAAGGCGCGGATCATGTCGGTATTCACCACTCCGGGCTGAATCGCGTTGACCCGGACTCCGAGGTGGGCGAGTTCCTTCGCGGCTGCCTTGGTCAGACCCACCATGCCGGCCTTCGCGGCGCTGTAGTTGGTCTGTCCGACCAGGCCGACCTTGCCCGAGATCGACGAGATGTTCACGATCGACCCCTTGCCGGCCTCCCGCATTGCGATCGACGCGATCTGGGTGCCCAGCCACGCGCCCTGCAGGTGCACGTCGATGACGGAGCGGAAATCGGCGAGCGTCATCTTGCGCAGCGTCGCGTCGCGGGTGATGCCGGCATTGTTGACCCACACGTCCATTCCGCCGAACGCGTCGAGCGCCGTCTTTCCCAGGTTCTGCATCTGATCCGGCTCCGTCACGTCACAGGCGACGGCGACGGCCTGGAAGCCGTCGGCCTCCAGCTTTCCGGCGGCGGCCTTGACGTTCTCGGCGTGCATGTCGCCGAGAACAACCGAGGCGCCCTCGCTCGCGAACTTGCGGGCCATCTCGAAACCGATGCCCTGAGCCGCGCCGGTGACGACCGCGACCCGCCCCTCGAGGAGTGTCATGTGTTTCCCTAAGTTTGTAGGTGTACGGGGTTGGTGCCCTCACCGATGAGAAGGAACGGTGCCTCTCGCATGAGGCGACCCAACTCGGAGTAGCCGCCACCGCCGTGGATCCGGAAGCTGTCCGGGAATGTCGAGTCTCGTCTCACTAGATAAAAATTGTCGTTCGCGAATCGTCTGAGACGAGTAATTCGCCCGGAGGCTGCTACATATTCAAGCGCTTTTATCCGCTGTGGTCAAAGACGGTCCGGGAAACCGAGAGTTAACCCCTTCCTATGGATCGAAGGGCCTCTGTGCAGCACGTTTTCGCGCGCGGCCCGTACTTGACACCAGGGTCGGGATTGCTGGATATTCACCTTCATGGCTGAACGCGAAGTGAGTGATGAAGACTTCAAGGACATTCTCGCGCAGACGAGAACATTCATTCAGAAGGAAGTAATTCCGAGAGAAAGTGAAATCGCGGACAAAGATGTGATCCCGGATGACGTTCGCCGTAAAGCGGCGGAGATGGGTCTGTTCGGGTACGCCATTCCGCAGCAGTGGGGCGGGCTCGGACTCGACCTCACACAGGACGTGGAACTGGCCATGGAGTTCGGGTACACGAGCCTGGCATTGCGGTCGATGTTCGGCACCAACAACGGGATCGCCGGTCAGGTGCTGGTGAACTTCGGTACGGACGAGCAGAAGTCGGAATGGCTCGAGCGGATCGCGTCGGGTGACGTGGTCGCGTCGTTCGCACTGACCGAAGCGGAGGCAGGGTCGAACCCGGCGGGCCTGACCACCCGCGCCGTCCTGAAAGACGGCAAGTGGGTGATCAACGGCACCAAGCGGTTCATCACCAATGCACCGTTGGCCGATCTGTTCGTCGTGTTTGCCCGCACCCGTCCCGCCGATGAGACCGGCACCGGGATCGCGGTGTTCCTCGTTCCGGCCGACACCGCCGGTGTCGTGGTCGGTCCGAAGGACAAGAAGATGGGCCAGGAGGGTGCCTGGACCGCAGAGGTGGCGTTCGACGACGTCACAGTCCCTGAATCCGCCCTGGTCGGCGGCAGTGAAGAGGCTGGCTACCGGGCCGCTATGACCTCCCTTGCCCGGGGCCGGGTGCACATCGCGGCCCTCGCCGTCGGCAGTGCACAGCGCGCGCTCGACGAGTCCGTGTCGTTCGCGGCGGTCACGAAGCAGGGAGGCACTCCGATCGGCGACTTCCAGCTGGTGCAGGCCATGCTCGCCGACCAGCAGGTGGGTGTGTCCGCGGGCCGCGCGCTGGTGCGGGAGGCGGCGCAGAAGTACGTCAGCGGTGAGGACCGTCGTATCGCCCCGTCCGTGGCGAAGTTGTACTGCACGGAAATGGCCGGCAAAGTCGCCGACCTCGCGGTGCAGGTCCATGGTGGTAGCGGATACATGAGAGGTGTTGCGGTCGAACGCATCTATCGGGACATCCGCTTGCTTCGCCTCTACGAGGGCACCAGCGAGATCCAGCGTCTGATCATCGGCGGCGGCCTCGTCCGCGAAGCCAAGAAAGCACTCTGAACCCGTACACAAGTGATCTGTGGGGCCCTGGTTCCCCGAGACAAGGAAAAGTCACATGCGAAGAGCAGCACTGGTCGCCCCGGTCCGCACCGCGGTCGGCCGTTTCGGCGGCGCACTGCGCGACGTCCCGGCAGAGACGTTGGCCGCCACCGTGATCAAGGAGACCGTGGCGCGGTCCGGGATCGACCCGATCCTCATCGAAGACGTGGTGATGGGCCAGTCGTACGCCAACTCCGAGGCCCCGTGCATCGGCCGGTGGGCCGCCCTCGAAGCAGGACTGCCGATTTCCGTCGCCGGACTGCAGACCGACCGCCGGTGCGGCACGGGCCTGCAGGCCCTCGTGACCGCGTCGATGATGGTGCAGACCGGCGCAGCCGACGTCGTGCTAGCGGGCGGTGTCGAGTCGATGAGCAATATCGAGCACTACACCACCGGGGCCCGCTGGGGGACCCGCGCCGGATCGCTGAACCTGTACGACCGCCTCGACCGCGGGCGGGAACGCTCCCAGCCGGAATGGCGGTTCGGGAAGATCAGCGGCATGATCGAGACCGCCGAGAACGTCGCAACACAGTGTGGAATCGGCCGTGAGGAGTCGGACGCGTTCGCCGCCGAAAGCCACGCCAAGGCCCACGCCGCCTGGGAGGCAGGCAAGTTCGACGATGAGGTGATCGAGGTCAAGATCACCGACCGCAAGGGCAATGTCTCTGTCGTGGCCCGCGACGAGGGTATCCGCCCGGAAACTACGCCCGAGACGCTGGCACGGCTGCGCAGCGCGCTCCCGGACGGTGTCGTCACCGCGGGCAACGCGAGCCAGCAGAACGACGCGGCGTCGTCGATGCTCGTCGTGGCCGAGGATCAACTCGACGAACTCGGGCTCGAGCCGATGGGTTTCCTCACCGGGTGGGCCGCCGCCGGGTGCGAACCTGCGCTGATGGGCCTCGGACCGGTCGCGGCCACGTCCAAGCTGTTTCGCAGGACCGGCGCGAGCTTCGACGACTTCACGCTGATCGAGCTGAACGAGGCATTCGCGTGCCAGGTGCTCGGCGTGCTGAAGGAATGGGGATTCGAGGACCGGGACCGACTGAACGTCAACGGGTCCGGGATCTCGCTCGGACACCCGATCGGCGCGACGGGAGCGCGAATGACGACCACCGCGCTGCATGAACTGCGGCGGCGCGGCGGCGGCAAGGCGCTCGTCACGATGTGCATCGGTGGCGGGCAGGGAATGGCTGCCATCGTCGAAGGGGTCTAAAGGCGACTGGAATGGCGCTCCGCCGGCTCCGATGTCGGAGTCGGCGGACGCGACATCACGTGATTGACGAGGAGTGCGGCGAAGACGACCGCGCACCCGATCGCACCTACGGCAAGGGCGAGTTTGATCCCGCCTTCGGTGGGAAGTAGGTCCGGTGCCAGGTTCGCGGCGAGCACCGCGCCCGCGAGGGCGCTGCCGAACGAGCCGCCGACGGTGCGCAGCACCTGGTTGAAGCTCACGGCGCTGCCGAGTTCGGTGTCGGCCACGCTGCGGGCGATCAGGGCCGGCATCGCCCCGTAGGTCATGCCCATCCCCAGTCCGAACCCGAACATACCGATCAGGATTTCCCACAACGCGTCGTGGGCGACCCAGAGAAGCGCGCTCGAGGCCGTCACGAGCCCGGCGCCGACGAGCAGGAGAGTCCTCATGCGTATCCGGTGCGAGAGGGCGCGCACGAGCCGGTTCGCGCCGAAACTTGCGACCGACAGGGGAAGCATCACGAATCCGGCCCAGAACAGGGGCAGCGCAATGCCGTATCCGGTGGAGGCGGGCGCCTGGGCGATGAGGCTGCCGATCGAGAGTCCGATGTACATCGCGGCGCCGAGGCCGATCGCGGTGCTGTTCGCGACCAGAACGTCACCGTTGCGGAGGACTCGGAGGTTGATCAGCGGGTGCGGGGTGCGCAGTTCGACGAGGGACCACGCTGTCAGCAGTGTGGCCGCACCGGCGAAGAATCCGATGGTCCATGGTGAGCCCCAGCCCCACCGGGAGCCTTCGCTGACGGCGACGAGTAGGGACGCGAGTCCGGTGCCGACCAGCAGAGCGCCCGGGACGTCGAGTGTGTTGCGTGGTGCCCGCTCGTCGGGGCCTGCTGGAACGACACGCCAGACGACGAGGATGGTGGTGATCAGGAATAGCGCCGCGAACCAGAAGGCGAAACGGAACCCGAGAAGGTCGGCGAGGATGCCGGTCAGGGGGTACCCGAGTCCCAGGCCAGTTGTGACCGTTACCGACAGGCTGGAGATGCCGAGCCGGGCCTGATTTTCGGGAAGATAGCGGCGGGCCAGAGCGATCGTCACCGGAACGATCCCGTAGGTGAGTCCCTGCAAGGCGCGCCCGACCAGGAAGACAGTGAAGTTGGGAGCCGCGGCCGCGACGATCGAACCGACGAGGATCGTGGTCAGGGAGAACAGGAGCAGGCGCTTCTTGTGGGGGCCGTCGCTCAGCCGTCCCATGATCGGTGTTGCGACCGCCCCGACCAGGAGGTTGACGGTGAGCATCCATTGGCCGGTGCTCACCTCGACGTGCATGTCGTGGGAGATGGTGGGCACCAGCAGCATGCCGAGTGAACTGACGACCGCGGTCGTCAGGGCGGCATACGCCAGGGCCGGCAGTAACCGGGCACGCGTTGTGGACTCAGTCGACGGGGGCATCGTCCACCAACTTGCGCAGAATCGGAACCATGGCGTCGAGGGTCTTTCTCTCCTCGACGGTCAGCCTTTCCGCGATGGCGTGTTCGAGCCACTCCAGGCCTTGTGACCGCTCTTGCGCCAGCCTCTCGTGACCGGCATCGGTGAGCTCGATCCAGATTCGGCGTCGATCCTGCTCGTCGGGGGTGCGCACGATCAGGCCGAGATTTTCGAGTTCGCGCACTGTCGTTGCGATTGCTTGGGGGCTGATCTTTTCGGCCGTGGCGAGTGTCGAGGCGGACGTTCGTCCGTACTTCGACAGATAGCTGAGCACACCTATCTTGCCGACGGAGATCGTTCTGCCGGTTGCGAGCTGCCGCCAAATTGGGCGCAGCGCTTCCCGCAGGACTTGCGCCGTGGCCTGTTCGGTGATCATGAGCAAAGCGTACAACCACATTGATCAATCTAGTTGACTAAATGGGGAGTCTCACATAGTTGGCTGCTCGCATCCAACTTCTCACGACTCAGCGGTGTATCGACGCCAAGCATTCGGACGAATTCGTGATGGATCTGTTCCACCTCGACGGGGTGCTGGTCCATCAGGCGGTAGCGCGACCGCCGCCGCCCCGGCGCAATCCACTCGGCACCCCGGCTGATGTCTGCGACTGTCTCGTGGCGGTGGGACTCCCCATTTCCGCGGCCGCGCTCGGCCGTTGAGCGGGCGAACGACCAGGCTAGCGGTGACGTGGGCGATCTGGTTCCGGCCCTCGAGGATTCGGGGTTGCGGTGCGGGTCCGTGTTCAGCGATGTCGCTGGTGAACGCGACCTCGATGTCGATCTCCTCGACCCGACGAAAGGGCCGATGTCACGCGAAACTACTGGTCCGCGGGCTGGCCGGGGAGGTGCGGTGGAACGGCTCCGAGCTATCGGAGATCCCGGGCTCGTCGACGAAGATGTCGATGGTCAGCGGAGCGTTTCCGCCATACTTCGTGAAGTCGGTGACACCGGCTTCGGTGAGCACTTCGACGTCGAGGACTGTGCGACCGTTGTCGGTGCCCGCGGGACGGCCGAGTAGTTCGATTGCAGCGTCGGCCATGATTTCGGGGGAGCGTGAGTGTCGCAGGCTGTCGGATCCGCCGAGTAGGTTCCCGACCGCTGCTGTCGCGATCATTGTCTGCGGCCACAGGCAGTTGCTGGAGAAGGACATATCCGCGTGTTCAGCCGCGATACCCAACGCGGCCAGCGTCATCCCATACTTGGCCAGCATGTAGCCCGGGTGGGCGCCCAGCCAGTATTTCGACATGTTGAGCGGCGGTGAGAGCGTCAGTACGTGTGGGTTCGAAGATTTCCGCAGGTACGGAAGACACGCCTGGGTCAGCGCGAAAGTGCCGCGCACGTTGACTTGTTGCATCAAATCGAACCGCTTCAGGGGCAGCGCCTCGGTCTTCGAGATGTCCAGCACGCTCGCATTGTTGACGACGATGTCGATGCCGCCGAAGTTGTCGCGGGCAGAATCGACGACTCGGGCGATATCGTCGGCGTTGCGGACGTCGCCCACCACCGGGACAGCGTGTCCACCCAACTCGGCCAGTTCCGCGACGGCGGTGTGAACCGTTCCGGGTAGTCGGGGGTCAGGGGTATCGGTCTTGGCGAGCAGGACGATGTTTCCGCCGCGGCTCGCGATCGCCCTTGCGATAGCAAGTCCGATGCCGCGACTTCCTCCGGACATGACGGCGGTTCTCCCGCGGAAGCGCTTGTCGTTCATCGTGATCCCTTCATGGTTGGGGCTGCGGCCGAGCGCCCTTCACGGTAGGGAAGTCCTGTGATGATGACCACGTCCGCGAAGAATCAAGAATGTGGCGCGGTTTGTTCTCATCGGACAAACTCGTGTCGAACGGGTGAGGGCCGTGACTCCCGGCTGGATAGAAAGGTGCAGGTGGGGACGTTGGTAATGGCTTTCGCGGCGAATCGTCATGCGTGGGAGGCAACTGCTCTATTGTCTTCGCATGGCTTCACACGACGAGCGCACCGCGCTGTTGGTCGCAAGAATAGCAAGCTCGCTCAACCGGCGGTTGGTGTCGCTGACGGCAGACATCACCGACGTGTTGTACACCGAAATTCCCGACTTGCGTGCCGATCGACAGTTGCTCGAACTGCTCGGGGCGAGTGTCGAAGGAAACCTCGACACCATCTTTCACACGCTGCAGCACAACATCGCGCCGGAAAATCTGGAGGCGCCGGCCGCGGCGATGGAGTACGCGAGACGTCTCGCTCAACAGGGGGTTCCGGTCAACGCGCTCGTACGCGCATATCGACTCGGACAGACCAATCTCCTCAAGCTGGTCTTCGACGAGTTGGGTGGGGAAACGGTTGAGCCGGAACTGGGCGTTCCGGTGCTCGAGCGCATCATCACCGTGATGTCCGTGTACATCGACAGGGTGTCGCAGCAGGTGGTCGCAGTCTACGAGCGTGAACGGGAACGGTGGTTGGCCCACCAGAGTAGCGTGCGTGCCGTCCGAGTTCAGGAAATATTGGCGGGCAACGAACAACCGGATGCAGGGGCCAGCGCTGCCCTCAACTACGTCCTGATTCAAAATCACCTGGCGGCGATCATTTGGGCCCCCGATGCCGGTGCAGGAGACATGCTGGCCAAGATCGAATCGGCTGCACACGACTTCTCCGGGTTCATGGGGGCAGTGACCGATCCACTGTTCGTGGCGGCGGACCGCGTCACTGGATGGGTATGGGTCCCCCTCGGTACCCGATCGGCTCCCCGGCGAGATTACATTGAGCTGCGCGAATTCCTTCACGACCGTCATTCGGAGCTAGTTGTGGCCGTCGGTGGAATAACCTCCGGACCAGAAGGATTCAGGCAGTCCCACGCGCGCGCCCAACGCGCACGAGCGCTTGCCATCGCTGCGGGAAAAAATGCCCCCGTCGCGATCGCATACGACGAACCAGGAGTGTCGACCGTCGCGATGCTCACCGAGGACCCCGCGGCTACCCGGACGTGGGTACAGAGCGTCTTGCGCGGCCTGGCGGCGGACAACGAGAACGCGGCCCGCCTGCGCGAGACCGTGCAGGTCTACCTCGCGAACAATCTCAGCAATGTTGCGGCCGCGAAAGTTCTCGACTTGCACTACAACTCAGTGAAGTATCGGGTGAAGCGCGCCGCGGAGGAGCGGGGGGAGGATTTCACTCGGGACCGCCTATCCGTCGAACTCGCCTTGCTCGTGTGCCAATGGTTGGGACCTGCTGTCCTGACACCGGATCAGGCGAAGGGTGGCCACGTGGGTGGGCTGTGATGCCAGGGGCAGGTGGTCCCGCTTCACTTCGAGGGCGTATCGACCTCCGGTTGCGTCCCGGTCGGCGGGTCTGTGCCTGTCCGCGGTGGGCGGTCGGAACTGCGCACGGCCTCGTCGAGAGTGATGTAGCCGTCGCAGGACAGTCCGGCTGCCGTGAGGAGCGCTGCGTAGAGACGTTTCAGCATGGTGTGTCGGTTCCTCTTCGTGAGTATCGTGGGCCGTGCGCATCGGCACCGCACGATCGCTGCAACCCGGGATCATCCTTGCCGGATCGGCGACGCAGAACTGCGGCGCCGATCCCGTCCGGGGTCTGACGTGTCGTTGCCAGTGCACGCGCCAATCGCATGGCCTCCGGCAATACTTCGTGTGGATGGACGATCCGGTCGATAATTCCGCAGCGCAGGGCGGTCTCCGGGTGGAGCGTGTCTCTGAAGGAAACCGACTCGAACCGAAGTCTGCCGCCAAGTGCACCGGAGCGGAAATTGCAGTCCTCGTATCTCCGCACTGCTCGGGGCCCGAGGGTGGCGTGGGAACTGACGATGGCGGCGTTACACGCCAGTACGAGATCGAGGCCTCCGCCCGAGGCCGAACCGTTCACGGCTGCAATCAGAGGTTTGTCGATCTCGTGGTGGACGAAGCCGGCAAAGCCCCATTCCGGGTGTCCGGGTGCGTCGATACTGTGCCCGGCGGTCAGTGCCACAACATCCGCGCCAGCACAGAAGGTGCCTCCCGCGCCTGTGATGATGCCGACTAGAAGGTCGGGAGAACGAGCCAGGGTTTCCATCGCCGCGCCGACCCCGGCGGAGACCTCCGCGTCGACGACGTTACGCAACTCGGGTCGATTGAGAGTGATGATTGCGACCGGACCACGTCGCTCCAGGAACGCCGCACCAGGGTGATCACTTCTCCCGAACTGCTCCAACCGTCTTATCCTTCCTGTTCAAGCGGCGTACCTGCGGCTACAGCACATCGTCACCGTGTCTGCGCAGATAACGCAGTGCGGATTGGGCGGCGTTGTATCCGCTCATTCCGTGGGCGCCGGCGCCCGGCGGCGTCGACGCGGAGCACAGATAGGTGCCCGGCACTCCGGTGCTGTAGGGGTCGAGGGCGATCCGTGGTCGCAGTACCACCTGAGTCTCGGTGTTGGCGCCGCCGATGATGTCGCCGCCGACGTAGTTCGGGTTCGACGCGGCCAACCGCACCGGCCCGCTGCTCACGGTGGCCACGACACGGTCGCGGAACCCGGGGGCGAACCGTTCGATCTGCGCGACCACTGCCTCGGTGGCGTCGCCCGAATAGCCGTGCGGAACATGCGCGTACGCGTACAGGGGATGCAGGTCGCCCTTCGACCGGCCGGGATCGGCGAGGTACTGCTGGCCGACGAGGACGAACGGGCGCGTCGGCATCCGGCCCGTCGCGACGTCACGTTCGGCGTCGGCGATCTCCGCGAACGTGCCACCCAGGTGGACGGTTCCGGCCAGTGCGCAGTCGGGGTTCGTCCAGGGAACGCCGCCTTCGATGGCGAAGTCGACCTTGAACGCTGCCGGGCCGTGGCGGTAGCGGCGGTAGGCCTTGGCGACCCGGGACGGCAGCCGGTCGCCGAGGATGTCGACTGCGGCGGACGGGGCAACGTCGAGCAGGACGACGTCCGCGGGCGGGAAATCGCGGACGCTGCGGACTCGGGTGCCCGTGGTGATCTTGCCTCCCCAATCGGTGAGCATCGCGGCGAGCGCGGTCGTGATGGACCGGGATCCGCCCTCGGCGACCGGCCAGCCGTAACGGTGGCCGGCGGCCACGATCATCAACCCGACCGCGGACGTGGCGGGGCGGTCGAGCCGGTAGTACGCGTGCGCGGCCACGCCCCCGAACAGTGCCCGGCCCTTCTCGGTGCGCCACCAGCGGGCGGTGGCGGTCGCGGGCAGCAATGCCCGGGGCCCGAAGCTCGCGAGCTTCAGGGGGTGTCGCGGGACGTTCGCGATCGGCCGCATCAGGTCGGTGGCGAGATCGTCGAATCCATCGGCGAGGCCCCCGAACATCCGCTGCCAGCGACGCCCGTCGGCCCCGAGGCCGGCGGCTGTCGCGTCGACGGAACGGTGCAGAAGCCCTGCTTGTCCGCTGTCGAGGGGATGCGCGCAGTCGACGTCGGCCCACTTCCAGCGCAGGCCGTAGCGTTCGAGGTCGAGCGTCTGCAGGTACGGCGACCCCGCTCCCATGGGGTGGAACGCGGAGCACTCGTCGTGCAGAAGCCCCGGAAGGGTGAGTTCGCTCGAACGGGTACCGCCGCCGATGGTGTCGGCCGACTCGAGGACCTGGACCTCGACCCCATGCCGGGCGAGGTGGACCGCGGCAGCGAGCCCGTTGGGCCCGCTGCCGACCACGACCGCTGTGCTCACTGCCGCACTCCGGTGCCTTCGTCACTCTGACGGGACGAATTAGCGTGCTTGCTGCGCATTCTCGGTTCCGACAAGGTTTCGGGATCCGTAAATTCCCGGTCGGCGTCGATATCCAACGTCCACTTCACGTCGAACGGGATAGGACCGTTCGGCAGCCAAGGCTGCTCGGCGATGGCGTCGGACACCTTGTAGGTTCCGCGTTCGATGACGCCGAGGGCGGCGTCGATCACCTTGTACTCTTGGACGCCCTTGTGGATGGGCTGCGATTCGATCCATGCGATCAGGAACTCGCCGGGCGCGAAGTTGCAGCGCCGCTGAATGGCCGCGATGAGGTGCTCGTTGTGGAGGTGTCCGTCACCGAAGTTGAAGGCCACCAGCGAGTTACAACTGAACTCGGCCTCGCGCAGCGAGTAGGTGTCGATGTCGTCGCCGAGATGGCGACTCATCAGTGACAGCAGGGCGCGGCCCTGGCTGTGCATCGACCGCCAGCCCAGCAGTTGGTGCATCACGACGTCGGCGACCTCGGGCGGGTACGTTTCGAGTAGCTGGGTCCGGGTGTTCTGGCTGGGGCGCTTGATGAACTGGTCGAGCTTGTCTTCCGCGCCCGGCGCGAACGCCCAGGTGGCCGAGGCCCAGTTGCCGGCGTACTGCCGCATCGAGGGCAGGAACGAGACGAGGTCGGGGCGCAGATTGCCGAGGATCGGGAAGAACACCAGCGCGGCGATGATCGCGGCGAGCAGTAGCGGTGAGGAGAAGTCACCCAGCCCGTAACCTGCGGCGTTGGGGAATCCGAGGAACAGGAAGACTGCCGCGTAGGCGAACAACAGGTTCCATTCGAGGGGCACTGCGAGCGGGAACGTCGACAGGATGAACAGGTGGAACGCGACCATCAGTGCAACAGCGAGCAGGGTAACGGTTCCATTTGTATTGAACAGCAACACCAGTGGCGTCACCACCTCGACGACGGTGCCCAGGACGTGGGCGACACCACCGGCGACGATGGACGGCCGCAGGTCGTTCGGGAAGCTGCGGTAATGGGCGCGCTTGATCGCCTTCGACGGCAACCAGGGAGTGTTGGACAGCATCGGGGGCACCACCATCGAGAAGTGGTGGCCCAGCTTCGACATGCCGGCGCCGACCCACACCGACACGATGAGCAGCTTGAGCGCGACGATCATGTCGACGAACGGAAGAACACCGAAGAAGACGACGGCCGGGAAATACTGCTCGCCGCGGGCGGCGATGAAGATGACCTTGTCGCGCAACCCGATCACGACGAGTAGTGCGATCAGAGGCAACAAGAGCGTGGGGTTCACCAGGCCGTGATTACCGGGCAGTGCCGCGTCGATGGACGGTGTGTGGACACCGGTGAGCACGAGCGCGAGGACGATATTGACCAAGATCGCGGCGTAGACGAGAACGTCGAAGACGGTGCGAGAGTCGCCGGCAGTCAGTGGCACCTTCCCCGGCCAGGGTGGGAGGCGGATGGTGCCCGGCCGGAGCCAGAACAGAGCGCCACCCATCATCGGCTTGAAGTGGCCGGCGAGTGGCCCCCAGGAACCGCCCAGGCCGATGGTCTCGATCAGCAGCGTCCACAGGATGAGCTTCTGGTACACGATCGGTGCGTTCCACCACGCGCCGATGTCGAGCACGTTGTAGCCGGAGGTGAATGTGGCGATGGACAGTCCGGCGCCGATGTAGAGGACCAGCAGTTTCAGAATGTAGATGGTGTGCACCATCTTCGGGGTGCCGAAGCCGTAGTCGACCCAGTGCGTCGACATGGCGCGGATGCGGTCGAAGAAGGGACGGTCGAGGAATGTTGCGGGGTCTACTTCGGGAAAGTTCCCGGTTGTGAATCCCATCGGAAGTCTCCTGGATAGGGCGGGCGGGGGTAGGGGTCATTGCCTCGGGTGTGGGCCGAGTTGCGACGGGTGCTGTGGTGGCGGTGAGAGCGGTTGCTCAGCCGCGAGCAGTGGTGGGCAGCCGGTGCCGGCTGCGCAGTCCGGGTTTGTCGATTTTGCCGACGGGGTTGCGGGGCAAGGCGTCGACGACGTGTATAGCGACGGGCAGTTTGACTTTCGTGAGCCGCTCACGGAGGTGGTCGGTGAGCTGTCCGTCGGTCACGGGGCTGTCGGGATAGGGGACCACGTAGGCGACGGGTACTTCGCCATATACCTCGTGAGGTGCGCCGACCACGGCTGCCTCGAGGACGCTGTCGTGGGTGGCGAGTGCGTTCTCGATCTCCTTGGGGTAGATGTTCTCGCCGCCCCGGATGATCATGTCCTTGATCCGGTCGACGAGGGTGAGGTAGCCGTCCTCGTCGAGTCGCCCGACGTCGCCCGTGTGGAGCCAGCCGTCGACAACGGTCCGGTGTGTCTCCTCGGGACGCCTCAGGTAGCCGTGCATCACGTTGGCGCCGCGGATGACGATCTCGCCGACGGCTCCCGGTGGGAGCAGAACGCCGGACTCGTCCATGATCGCGAGGGTCTGCCCGGGCAGTGCGGGCCCGACTGTGCCGAGTTTGCGGACGCCGCCGGGTGGGTTGCACGCCGACGCGCAGGTGCCCTCGGTGAGCCCGTATCCTTCGACGATCACCAGGCCGAAGCGCTGCTCGGCGCGGTCGAGCAATTCCTTGGAGATCGGCGCGGCTCCGCAGACCCCGAACCGTAACGACGACGTGTCGGTGACAACTTCATCGGGTTGGGAGACGAGTAGTGCGTAGATCGTCGGGACCGCGGAGAAATAGGTCGGCCGCAACCGGGCCACGTCGTCGAAGAACCGGGCCGGGGAAAAACGTCCGGTGACACTGAGTTGCCCTCCGGTCAGCATCGGTGCGAGGAAGCTGACGCAGATCGCGTTGACGTGGAACAACGGCAGGATGAGCAGGCAGTGGTCATCGCGGGTGAGCGAAAGATGCTCGGCCAGCGATGAACTCATGAACTGAAGGTTGTCGTGAGTGAGCATGACGCCCTTGGGTCGTCCCGTCGACCCCGACGTGTAGATCAGTAGCGCGACGTCGCTCCCCGTCGGGCGGAAGTCCGGGGCCGGCCCCGCAGGCAGGGATGCGTGCATCTCGTCGACCGCAATAGACGGACGACCGGCGCTCGGAGCGTCCGGTCCCTCGTTCACGACCAGCGCAGCGTCGGCGTCGGTGATCTGGTACTCCGCTTCGGCGGCGGTGAAGGTGGGGTTGACCGGTGTCGCGGCCGCACCCAGCCGCCACGCCGCCATGAGGACGACGAGCAGCTCCACCCGGTTCGGCAGCATCACTGCGACGACGTCACCCTCGCGGACCCCTCGTTCGCTCAGTTGCGCCGCGAACGCATCCACCCGATCGGCGAACTGCCGGTACGTGAGGTCGCTGTGGTCGTCGCGCAGGCACGGTGCGTCGCCGTGTGCGGTCGCGAGGTCCCAGGTGAAATAGCCGATGTCGGACACTGTTTCGATCCCCTTCGTTGCCGTGTGATTCACGACACGATGCGCGGGGGCGGTGCTCCGAAATATTCCGCGAGGCTCGAGTTCTCGCCAGGTTTTGTCCGCGGCGGACAAGACCACATCTGGGGCGAGGCACGATGCGTGTGCAACGCGGATCATCGGCAATGACGCGTGAAGGCACCCGTGAGATGCATACCCTGGTGAGGGGACACGCGTCCTGTTAGACCGCCCTGCGGACGAGGATGACCTGCCTATCAGGAGCCGGATACATGGCCGAACAGATCGATGACTACTTCACCACCACCATCGCCGAGATGGTAGGCGGAGTACGGGCGGGGGTACGTGATCGCGACGGAGCCGTGGAGGCGCAGTCGAGCCTTTCTGTGCAGGAGATTCTGGACTTGTTCGATTCGCAATTGGGCAGCCGTCATCTCGATCTCGCGGCGCGCTGGTTACGCTCGAAAGGTAAGGGCTTCTACACGATCGGCTCATCCGGGCACGAGGGAAACGCCGTCGTGGCCCGCGCCCTCCGTCTCACCGATCCGGCTTTGCTGCACTACCGCTCCGGTGCGTTCTTCCTCGAGCGCGCCCGGCAAGTGCAGGGCAGCGACCCGCTGCGCGATGTGCTTCTCGGCGTCGTCGCCGCCGCCGAGGAACCGATGTCGGGTGGCCGGCACAAGGTGTTCGGTCGCCACGACCTCAATATCATCCCCCAGACCTCGACGATCGCATCTCATCTGCCGCGTGCGGTCGGCGTTGCCTTCTCCCTCGCGCGCGCCGCCAAGCTACACGCCCCCTCACCCTGGCCTGACGATGCGATCGCAGTGTGCAGTTTCGGAGATGCCTCGGTCAACCACTCGACCGCGATCGGCGCCATCAACACCGCCGTCTACTCGGCGTTTCAGGGCCTTCCCATTCCGCTGCTGTTCGTCTGCGAGGACAACGGCATCGGGATCAGCACCAAGACCCCGGCAGGGTGGATCGGTGCCAACTTCGGAAACCGTGAAGGGCTCGAGTACTTCACCGTCGACGGATCGGATCTGCCGATGGCCTACGCCACCGCGCAGCATGCCGCCGACTGGGTCCGCAGGAACAGGCGCCCGGCGTTCCTGCATCTGCGCACGGTGAGACTGATGGGCCACGCCGGATCCGACGTCGAAGCCGCCTACCGCACCACCGGCGAGATCAGCGCAGACTTCGACCGAGATCCGGTGCTGTGCACTGCACAACTGCTGATCGAGCGCGGGCATCTCAGCCCGAACGAGGTGCTTGCGCTTTACGAGAAGAAGCGCGCAGAAGTCATCGGACTCGCACGGCACGTGAGCGAGCTACCCCAACTCGATAGTCCCGCCGCGGTGATGCGACCACTGAGGGAGGGCCTCGACGAAGCGATGGCGGCCGAACCGCAACGGACCCAAGGCGCTCGCCGCGCACACATCTTCGGCGGCCCGCTACCCGAAGAAGAGGGTCCACTGACCCTGGCCTCGTCGATCAACCGTGCCCTGCTCGACGTGCTCATCGAGTACCCGGAGTCGCTGATCTTCGGCGAGGACGTCGCCCGGAAGGGTGGCGTCTACGGGGTCACGCGCGGGCTGATGAAGAAAGTCGGGGCTGCCCGCGTCTTCGACACCCTCCTCGACGAACAGGCGATTCTCGGGCTCGCACTCGGCGCGGGAGTCTCCGGGCTGCTGCCGATCCCGGAGATCCAGTACCTCGCGTACCTGCACAACGCCGCCGACCAGATCCGCGGTGAAGGCGCGACCCTGCAATTCTTCTCCGATCGTCAATACCGCAACCCCATGGTGGTGCGTATCGCCGGTTACGGGTACCAGAAGGGATTCGGGGGGCACTTCCACAACGACAATGCCGTCGCAGCGTTGCGTGACATCCCCGGCATCGTCATCGCCTCCCCGGCCAGGCCCGACGACGCCGCGGCCATGATGCACACCTGTGTTGCAGCCGCCCACACCGCCGGTGCGGTGTGCGTGTACTTGGAACCGATTGCGCTGTACCACACCAGGGATTTGCACGAGGACGGCGACGAGCAGTGGCTCGCCCCCTACCCGGATCCACTGAAGGGCGCCGGGAATTCCGTACAGATCGGGCGGGCGCGCACCTATGGCAAGGGAACGGACCTGACCATCGTCACTTTCGGGAACGGGGTCCACATGAGCCTCCGAGTGGCGCGTCGCCTCGAACGAGCCGATATCTCGACCCGGGTGGTGGACATGCGGTGGCTCGCGCCGCTGCCGGTGCCGGACATCGTCCGCGAGGCAAACGCCACCGGCCGAGTCCTCGTCGTCGACGAAACCCGGGCAGCTGGTGGTGTGGGGGAGGGCGTCGTCATGGCATTGGTGGACCAAGGCTTCACCGGCCGCCTCGCCCGGGCTGCGAGCGAGAACAGCTTCATCCCCCTCGGCGACGCCGCACTCGAGGTCCTGCTGTCCGAAGACACGATCGAGGCCGCGGCGCTCGAAGTGGTGCGGGGGCGCTGACTCCCCGCACGGACGCGTCGGAGGGATCATCTTCTTTCACAGGCCCGCCATCGGTGGTGATGTGCCGCTGCGGCGGGTCCTGCCCTCGAAAGCGTGTCGACTCAGTCGGTTTCCCAGGAGAAACCGTCCGGATCGGTGAAGGCGCCGGCGTTGCTGCGGATGACGATTCGATGGGCGCCGGTGCCGTCGGGGGAGACGCCCGCGTCCTTGGCGAGGGCGCGGCGCCCGTAGAGCGCGAGCTTGACCTTCGGACCGGTGGCGAACTCGACGTACTTGCGTCCGAAGCTTCTCGTCACTTCCAGACCGTGGTCGAGGTAGAACTGCTTGCCGGCTTTGACATCTCCGACTCCGAGGAGCAGCACGAGGTCCTCGAAGTGCCGGGTGGCCGGTCCCTTGTTCTTCTTCGACGACGTCGCGACTTTCCACAGGGCGCCGTCGGGGCCCTGTACGACGCCGCCATACCCCCAGAGGCTCTTCTTGGCCGGTGAGATCGTGGCGCCGCCGTTGTCGAGGGCGGCCTGGATGTAGGCGTCGACGATGTTCGGCTGGGACACGACGAGTGAGAGAGTGAAACCGCGGAAGCCGGTGGTCGGTGCGTCCGCGTCCCGGGCAGTGATGTGGGCATCGACGCCGAGTGCGGTGTGGAAGGCCTTCGCGGCGGTGGGCTCGGGAGTGTCGAGGGTGAGACTATTGATGGTGATCATGTCAGCGCTCCTCCTTGATCTCGTCGATGCGGATGAGGTTTCCTGCGGGATCGCGGACGGCGCAGTCACGGATGCCGTACGGCTGGTCGATCGGCTCCTGGACGATTTCGGTGTCGCTCGCCGCGAGCTGGGCGAAGGTTGCGTCCAGGTCGGGGGTGGCCAATGTGAGGATGGCGTAGGTCCCCTTGGCCATCATCTCGGTGATGGTGCGGCGCTCCTCGTCGGTGATCCCGGGATCGGCCGCCGGTGGGTGCAGAACGAGGGAGGTACCGGGCTGGTCCGGGTGTCCCACGGTGATCCAGTGCATCCCGTTGTAACCCACGTCTTTGCGGACTTCGAACCCGAGGATGTCGCGGTAGAAGGCCAGCGAGGCCTCGTGGTCGGTGTGCGGAAGGAAGGCCGAGTGAATGGTGATGTTCATGTGAGTGACGTTAATGCGGCCCGCGATGAGACGCTTCTCGATTCCTGACCGGTCTGCGAACGCTCAGATTTCTGACGGAACCGCGCTCCTTGCTTCGCCCCGTGAGTCGAGCGTCGAGGTGGCCTGGCGGTTCGGCCACCACACCGCGTCCCCGACGAGCGTGAACAGCGCCGGGATGACGAGTGTTCGCACCACGAACGTGTCGAGGAGGATGCCGAGCCCGACGACGATGCCCAGCTGGGTCAGTGTGATCAGCGGCAGCACACCGAGGACGGCGAACACGGCGGCGAGTACTATTCCGGCACTGGTGATGACGCCGCCGGTCGCGGCAACAGCCCGCACGATCGCGGCCCGCGTGCCGCGCCCCGGGGTTTCCTCCCGGGCCCGGGTGACGAGGAAGATGCTGTAGTCGACACCGAGTGCCACGAGGAACAGGAACGCGAACAGCGGAACGGTGTCGTCGAGCGCAGGGAACCCGAAGATGCGCGTGCTCACCCAGCTGCCCAGCCCGAGCGCCGCGACCGCGCTGAGTACCGTCGTCCCGACGAGGACCAGCGGTGCGACCACGGCCCGCAGGAGCACTACGAGCACGGCCAGGACCACGAGAAGGATCGCCGGAATGACGATCACCTGGTCCCGGAGGGCGGCGTCCCGCTTGTCCAGCGCCTGGGCGTCGCTGCCACCGACGAGCGCATCCGCACCGTCGATGTCGGCCAAGGCTGCCCTGATGGTGTCGATGGTCGCGAAGGACTCCTCCGTTGCAGGTGGTGCGTCGAGTACGACGGCCCATCGCGTCAAACCGGTGCTCGACCGGCCGGCCTCGCTCACCGACACGACCCCTTCGGCGTCGGCGAGAACCCGCTGTACGGCGTCGGTCGCTTCCGTGCGGGCGACCACGGTGGTGGGGTCGGAGAGCCCCGACGGAAAATGAGCAGCGAGAGTGTCCAAGCCGTCGACAGATTCCGCTGCGACCCGGAACTGTTCGGTTTGGGACAGCCCGACGTGGGTGCCGATCAACCCCGCCGCACAGACCCCGAGCGCCATAATCGACACAATTGCGGTGCGTCGCGGGTGTCGTGCTACCGCGGAGGCGACCCGGAACCAGGCGCCGTGCGTGGTGTTGTCCGGGTCGCCCACACGGGGCACGAACGGCCAGAACAATCGCTTTCCGCTGAGTGCGAGAGCGGGCGGGAGGACCAGCAGCACGAAGATGAGCGCTACCAGCAGGCCGGCGGCCGCGAGCACACCCAGGCTGCGGGTACTGGGAATGGTCGCCAACAGCAGGGTCAGTAGGGCAAGTACCACAGTGACATTGGACGCGACGATCGCCGGTCCGGCCCGGCGCACGGCGTGGCGCAAGGCGACCCGGTGGTCCGGCTCCGCGCGGAGTTCCTCCCGGTAGCGGGAGATGAGGAGTAGCGCGTAGTTAGTTCCGGCACCGAAAACCAGCACGCTCGTGATGCCGGACGTCGACCCGTCGAAGGTCAGCCCGGTCAGTTCGGCCACGGCAGTACCGACGGTCGACGCAACCCGATCGGCGAAGCCGACCACGGCGAGTGGCACGAGCCAGAGGATCGGTGAGCGGTAGGTGACGATCAGCAGGACCGCGACGACAAGCGCAGTGACCGCGAGCAACGTGACATTCGCGCCCGAGAACGAGTCGGCGATGTCAGCGCCGAATGCCGGACCTCCCGTCACCTGCGCCAAAAGCCCCGGCGGTAGCGAGTCGGTGGCCGCCGCCCGCAGTTCGGCGACGCGATCGTTCAACGCGAAACCTGAGAGTTCCGAATCGGCGGGAACCTGTCCGATCACCGCTCTGCCGTCCGGTGACGGGATGAGTGCCGGTCCTGGGCTCGGTTCGAGGGTGCGGTCGACACCGAGCATCCGGTTCCGAGCCGCGTCGAACGCGGCAAGGTCTGCGTCGGTCAACACGCCGCCGTCGGCACGACTGCCGACGAGAATCGCCGGTGTCACCCCCGATTCGGGAAAGTCGGTGAGGAGGCCGTCCACCTCGGCCGATTCCGCAGACGCGGGCAGGGAGGCCGGTGACTGTCCCGCGGCGTCGTTGCCACCGACGAGCGCCATGAAGGCGCCGGCCAAGACAAGGACGGTGAGGGCCACTGCCCACGACCGCTGTCCGGTCACGGCGGAGGCGAGTCGATCCCGGATAGCGAGAGAACGGTGTTCTGTCGGTGCATGCCCATCGGTGTTCACCGTTCGAATATTTCAGAAACTGAATAGTTAAGCAACTGAGAGAAGTGGAGAGGATAGGCTGTCGGCCGACCGCTGAGAGGGCCTAGAGATGACAGACGACATGCCGGACAGTGCTCGTCCCGACGCGAGAGCGAGACTGGAAGCAGACATTTCGGCAGATGTCCGCGCGATGACCGTGGCGTCGGAGCAGATCGGACGCACTTTCGGTGCGCTGCACGATCTCAGCCCCAACGACTTCCAGGCGCTGATGCACGTCATGGTCGCCGACACCAATGGCACGCCGCTGACCGCCGGGGAACTGGGGAGCCTGCTCGGGCTGTCGTCGGCGGCGGTGACCTATCTGGTGGAGCGCATGCTGTCGTCAGGGCATATTCGGCGGGAGGCAGACCCGTCGGACCGCCGGAAAGTCATCCTGCGTTACGACGACCACGGGCTGGAAGTAGCCCGCGAGTTCTTCGCCCCACTCGGACAGCGCACGGCGCGTGCCCTGCGGGACGTCCCCGATGCCGACCTGGCTGCTGCCCACCGCGTGTTCGCAGTGCTGATCGACTCGATGCAGAGCCACTATGAGGATCTCGGTGGAAAGAACATCCGACACCTGACCGCGCGCCGGACCACCTGAGAAGTCCGTGACGTGGATAGTCTCATGCAATGAAGACCCCGCCGCTGCTGCGTTCGCCAGTGTTGCGTGTGTCGGTGTGGTCATCGATGGGGGTGGCTGTGGTCTTCGGCGCCACGGCATGTATCGGAGCTGTCGACCGTGCTGAATTCGACGCGGATATGCGAGCCCGGGGCGGGGGTATGACCTCGGCCCTCGTCGGCGACGGTTTAGCAGCGCTCGCCGTTCGCTACGGCGTCGCAGAAGTGCAGGTGACAAATCTGGACATCGCGCCGGTCGAGCAGTTGGCTGTCACCGTCCGCGATCCGGCGAACCCCGATCAGCTCGACCAGTACACCTTCGATGGTGAGAATGTGAGTGAGCCCGGTCCAGTGGTGGTCTCTGCGCTGGAAGACCTGGATGCGCGCGCATTCACCCTCGACGACGTTCCGGCATTGGGTCGAGTCGAGCATCTGGTAGACGAAGCCCTCTCCCGCAGCGGTCTCGAGGGCGGTCAGGTAGTCGGCATCTCGGTGACCAGGGCTGGCGGAATTTCGCCGACAGCGATGGTCGAGTCGCCGCGGTCGCGGTCGGTGGTCGTGTTCGATGCCGACGGAGCGGTGGTCGGGGTGCATCCGCTATGACCGAGCCGGTGGAACTGGGTGTAGATCCACAACCTCGGAAGCGCCGTGCGGCCAAGCCGCTCCTGTTGTGGGGAATCGGCATTACGGTGAGCGTCGGCTTCCTCACCCTGATCTCTTCGCTGATCTGGCCGGGACAAGCCGTCTACCTTGCGCCTGTGTTCTGCGAACAGCCCGGACACGACGCGGTCGTCGTGTCGGATACCTATTCCACCGGGGACGGTCGGTCCACCAATGTCACCCTGTACTGCGTGGGAGAACGGGGGCAGACGACCGACAACGGATGGCTGCAACCCTTCCTCCTGATGTGGGCCGCCTACCTGGTGGTGGTCACGGTAGTCGTCGCGGTGGTGTTCATCGCAGCGAAGGGGCGATCGGTGTCAGAGAAATTGTGACGCCGGCCGGTCCGGAAAGGTCGAATTCAGCTTCGAATAAGACTGTCGGACAGGGACTTCTCGTACGACGCCCGCTTTGCCGGTTCGCACCGGTACTGCCCCGTCGCGGTATGTCGGAAGCGGTTGCCGTCTGCGCTGACGGTTTGGCCGCAGTAACGGCATTCGTGACCGCGTACGCCCAATCGGATCGTCTCGGCGGTGGGGTAGGTGTTGACGGTCATGGTTCTCGTTCTTCGCTGTGGTCTGTTCAGTGGGCGATGTGGACTGTTCGGGGGGCAGGACGTCGATCACGCATATTCGGCGGCGACCCCGGAAGTGCCGAACTGGGCGGTCCGGGTCAGGGCTTGCCAGACGACGTCGTAACGCTTGACGGTCATCTCGTCCGCGTCGGCCAGGAGGCTGTCGAGAAGGGATCGCGGATCGTCCTGCCACGCCTGCCGGGCGTGCGCGACCACGCGGTTGGTGAACAGCCCCGATTGGGCGAGTGCGAACGTCCATTCGTCGAGGTCGCCGGAATGGATTCGCTCGACGGTGTCATAGTCGAATCCCTCCGCGACGAAGTCGCGAGCGAACGTCGCGGTGACATAGTCACCGCAGGTAAGCGGTTCTGCCTTCATGGTGCGGGACCTCTCCTGCAATCGACGCGGTTCCGGAAGCCGCCGGGTGACGCGTGTGTGACAAGTCACAGACTGCCACCGGGTGCGGCTACGCCACATCGGCCGGATGGCCCGTGGGTATACCTATTTTTCGTCTCCCGGTACCTTCCCCGGGGGCCGCAGGCAGCGGAGTCCGTGTCGCCCCCACCGCCCCGTCTACCCCTTCGACCTGCGGAAAGCCGGTTCTAGGGCTGTGCAACCACGATGTTCCCGCCGGAATCCGTGCACGTGATGCTGTATCCAGTCGCCGCGGAGTGTGGGTCTCCCCTTGTTCGGCATTTCCATCCGTCGACGTCGTACACCGCGTCCGTCGCGTCGGGGGCGGTGAAGTACCTGTTGAGCATGGCATGAGCAGCGTCGCAGCGGATCGTTCCCTTCACGATGACGACCGTTGCGGGTTCGCCTGTCGACGGGTAGACGACGCGGCCACACTGATTCGATCCGCCTTCCAACTGGGGAAGAGGAGGTGCGGTCGGCTCGGTAGGCGTGATCTGCGGTGGGCCGGCGTCGGGGGCGCCCGGTATCGGGGTGAACTCGAACTTGTAGCCGCCGGTCGAGATGGTGAATCCCTGATTCGTTGCGTCCTCTCTGCACGAGACGCCCGAGAACTGCACATTGCAGGTGAAGCCGTCGGCAGACAAGGTCGACCCGTAGGGGAGGACGTTGGGGTTTCCGGGAAAGAGAGGCTGGTTCGCGGTCTGGAAGCTCGGTCCCTTCGCGGCTTCGATGGCGACGATGTTTGCCTCGGCGGAGGGCCCGGGGGCCTGGACGGGGATTTGTAACGGGCCGGGAACTCCTGGAGGCGTCGCCGGCGTGTGAGACGCGCAGGCGACCATCCCGTTCGCCGGGGTGATCGCGCAGAGCCATTTTCCTGACGGGGTGACGAAGCCGTAGGCGACACTCGGGTCCCCGCCGGCATACTGCTCCAGGTCGACACCGCTCGTGTCGCGCTCCTCGGCTGCCGGCGGTTCGCCCG
The DNA here is from genome assembly GCF_033142305.1 of Rhodococcus sp. IEGM 27. Classification (NCBI taxonomy): domain Bacteria; kingdom Bacillati; phylum Actinomycetota; class Actinomycetes; order Mycobacteriales; family Nocardiaceae; genus Rhodococcus; species Rhodococcus sp. IEGM 27. Next base: position 650,196 of record NZ_JAWLSG010000002.1, read on the forward strand.
AGGTGCCGACCTCTGGGGCCGCCCCGCTCGCCACCACCGTCGACGCGCTCGGTGACGACGAGTCCGCGTCTCGACTCCCTGATCCCGCGAGCAGCAGCGCGGAGGCGACGGCAATCGTTACCAGTGCCACCGTGCGTCCGGGCGGAATCAACTCCATACGACGCACCCCTCCTCTGATCGCCCTCGGTCTCGTCTCAACCAGTTGAGATGTTCCCACGGATGCACCTGTGCCGAGTGATATCGAGAGAAGGCAGCAGGGGTAACCCGCCGATGACCGTGGGCGCCGAACCGGGTGTTTCCGCGAAACGTCACCTGAAGGGCAATGCGGCATCGGGCGGAGGAGGTCACTTTCGACTTGGTCGCTCGTCCAGACCTTCGGTACCAGAGTCGCTTTCGTATCAGGCGTCAGTTCACGCCTTCGGCTTCTCATCGTCCGGGATCTCGCACAGATTCGGAATCTCTTGAAGGAGAGGCAAAGCTGACCCGCGATCGGTTCACGTATGGCAGTACGGCCAGGCGATGGTTCGAGGTGCTTGTCGCCGTGTATCTCGGATGAGTAACGGGATGTTCCGGGAGTGCGTATCGGTGTTCCGGGAGCGCGGATGAGAGTTAAATTGACTCTCACAGGCATATGGGAGTTCGACAGCGAGTAAGCCCAGCTCAAGGTCCGCCGCCGCCCGCCCGGTTCTGTTCCAACCCGTGCGGGAGGCATAGCGTTTCGGGGTGCGCGATGATCGAAGTGGTGTCAGGGCTCCTCGCGGGGAGAGGCGAGCCCGTCGTGGTCGGGTCCGTACCTCCTGAACGACAAGATGAGGACGCACGTGGTACCGGCGTCTCACTCCGAAGGCTGCTCGGGATTGCGGCGTTGACCCCGGCGCAGGCGTCGTGGCTCATCACCGATGCGCTCGACCAGCTCGAGCTGGCGCGCAGCAGGGGCCGCCTACCGATCCTGTTCCGAGAAGATGCCGTCACAGTGTTCGAAGAAGGAAAGCTCACGATCGAGTTCACCGGGCGTGCGGCGTCCTGGCGCGAGATCAGCGATGCGATTGCCGACCTGTTGAGAAGCATCGCGGCGAACTGCCGCGGGTCCGCACTGGTTGAGCGGATACACGAATCAATCACAGAAGCAACAGATCTCGACGATGTGATGCAACGAGTTCGTCGGGCAATCGCACCTGACATCGACCCGGCCGACGAAGAAAGGACGCGGCGACAACTCGGCGCGCTGGTCTCCTCCACGCTGGGGCGCCAACTATCGGACGGCCGTGAGACAGGGGAGGAACGGACCCCACGGGGCCGCCGGCCGGGGGCTGCCGGGGCATCACTTGCCACCGGCGACTGGTTTCCACCGGTTCGAAGTCCGTGGCACCGCAGAAAGAGACGGCTCTCGCGTCGCCGTGGTGCGCTGGGTCTCATCGCGATCGTGGTGCTCGCCGGAGCGCTGTGGACGGCGCCGCGGGTGTGGTCGGAATTGCGTCGCGGCTGGGATGCCGTTCTGAATCCGGTGAATCCGTCGGACCAGAATCAGATCGCCCCGGTATCGCCACCGCCACCCGAACCCACCGGCGATCCGGGTTCACCGGCACCGGGGGGACAGCGTGCGGAACCGATATCGGTGGAGGTCGGGGCCCCCGCCAGTGCGGGGATCATCACCTTGGTTACCGCCACACTCGCCAACGGAGAATGCACGTCGGGACGTGCGTGCGACATCAGGGTCGACATTCATCTCGCCTCGGCCCCGAATGAAGGCACCGTGGTCTGGAAGCTGAATGTGTACGACCGATGCTCGGGCGAGGTGCGGACGGGCAAGGAGGTGTCGCTCCACGTCCCACCCGGCGCACAACAGGTATACGGCATCGGCCGGACAGATCTGCCCCCCAGCACCGCCCTCGCCGTCGCTGCGGTCACGAGTTTCCCCGCGACGGCCGCCTCGGAGCCGGTGCTGATGCCTGCCGAGAACGCATCCTGCTGAGCATCGGGGAGCGGTGAGACATGCATGAAGACAAGCGGGAATCGGATCCCTGGATCGTCACGGCAGCGGTCGTCCTCGTGGTGCTCGGACTGCTCAATCTGACGTCGACGGGGATGACCTCGCACGCCGTTCGCCATGCCCTCTTCGCTGCAGCCGGACTCGGATTGATGCGCGTCGCTTCTCGCCTGCGGATGGGTGACCTGCGAGCATTCGGCTGGGCGATATTCACTGTCACCACCGCGATGCTGGCTGCCGTCCCACTCGCCGGGGTCGCGACCAAAGGCGCCCAGCGCTGGCTCGACTTCGGCATATTCACCATTCAACCGTCCGAACTGGCCAAGCTGGCTGTAATTCTGGTGGCGGCGGGGTTGCTTGCTGCGGGGTTCACACTCGGCCGCTTCGTTGCGACGCTGGCGGTCGTGGGAATCCCCGTGGCGCTGGTCGCACTGCAGCCCGACCTGTCGACTGCCGTCGTCCTCGTGGTGACCGCGGGATTCATGCTCGTCCTGGCGCGGGTTCCGCTGTTGCCGTTGTTGCCGTTGTTCATGCTGGGAATCGCCTCGTTGCCACTCGCCGTGCTCTTTCTCCGGCCGTACCAGCTCGAACGGGTCCATGTGTTCCTGTCGAGCAATGCCGACCCGAGCGGGGCGGGGTGGGCCGAAATGCAGGCGAACATCGCGATCGGTAGCGGCGGGTTGTGGGGCCTTTCGCGTGACCCGCTCTTCGAGGTGCGTGCCGAATACCTTCCCGAATCGGAACACGACCTGGCGTTCGCGAGCCTGGTGTATGGATGGGGCTTGATCGCCGGAATCGCTGTCGTGGTGGCGAGTTCGGTCATCGTGTGGCGGGCTGCACTTGCAGCCAGAACGGCACGGACGAGGGAAGCGGCACTCGTCGCAGCGGGCGTCGGTGGACTGTTCGGGATTCACGCACTCGTGTCGATCGGTGCGAGTCTCTCCTTGCTGCCGCACAACGGCATGCCGATTCCGCTGTTCAGCTACGGAGGCACTGCGGCGATCGTCGGCTTCGTGGCCGTCGGACTGGTGCTCGCCGTGCGTAGGGACGGCGTAGCACGACCGCTCTGGGCGCCGGAGCCCCGACGGCGCCGCCGGCCGAGAGGGCTGTCCGTCGGCGCCGTGACCGTCACTGCGCTGCTCGTCGCGATGTCCTTGTTCACCTGGCAGCTGCAGCACGACCGGGGCGCGGACCTACGTGCGATGAGCGACCAGCAGATGATGCGCTGTATCCGCCTGCCGGCCGAGCGCGGTCTCGTCGTCGATCGCAATGGTGTTCCCCTCGCAGTGAACGTTGCGGAGTATGCCGTAGCGGTGGTCGCCCGGATGTTCGACGAGAACGACGCCGGTTCCCGCCGCCGTCTCGCCTCAGTGCTCGGTATCTCGCCGGAGGAGGTGACGAGCGTCGTGCGGGAACGTGGCGAGGGCGAACAGGACGTCGTCGTGGGGACAGTCGCCCCCGAAGTCGCTCGGCGCGTTGTGGATGCTCGTCTGCCCGGGGTTCTCGTGGTGCCTTCCGGTCGCCGGCACTATCCGTACGGCGCGGTGCTCGCCTCCGTCCTCGGACACGTCGGGGTGGCCGACGAGCAGGACATGGAACGCTGGCCGCACCTTGCCCTCGGATCGCGGGTCGGCAAGGCGGGACTCGAGAAGCAGTACGATGCCCTGCTGCGCGGCAGCGACGGCAAACAGTGCGTCTACGTGGATCCCTCCGGGCATCCCGTCGCCACCGGGGAGCGAGTAGACCCTGTACGAGGGCATGACCTGCGGTTGCACCTCGACGTCGGCGTGCAGAACCTTGCTACGGATGCGCTCACCGAGGCGATGCGTAAGAGCAGGGGCGACCTCGGCGCTGCCATCGTGATGGATGCGCGCAACGGGGCAGTGCTGGCGATGGCCAGCGTTCCCGGATTCGACAACAACGTCTACGGCCCCCCGGCCGACCTCGTTGCCCTGACGGCTCAGGCCCAGACCCCGGGCCCGAGCCCGTTACTGAACAACGTGACCCAGACCGCAGTGCCGCCCGGTTCGACATTCAAGATCGTCGTCGCCGCGGCGAATACGCAGTACCCGGTCCTGGCGCCGGAGACCGTGATCGAAACCGGTGCCGCCTATACATACGGCGGGCACACCTTTCGGAACTGGCAACCGATGGGCCCCCACAATCTGCTCCAGGCCATCCAGTGGTCGGACAACGTCTACTTCTACAAGCTCGGCGAACTCCTCGGTCCCGAGAACATCGCCGCAGTGGCCGACCAACTCGGTGTCGGCCGACGATCCGGGATCGACCTTCCCGGCGAGGCCGAGGGCTTCCTCGGAACCCCGGCCAATGTCGGAAGTATCGGCGCCACTTGGTATCCCGGATCTACGCTTCTGATGGGAATCGGCCAAGGCACCGTCACTGCCACCCCGATACAGGTGGCGCGCTGGACGTCGGGGATTGCGACGGGTGCGATGGTCACCCCCCAGCTCGCAGCAGGGTACGGGCCGGACGTCGTCCCCATCCCGACAGCGGAACCTGTGCGATTGCCCTTCGCAGACAGACTCGACCCGGTGCGGGCCGGGATGCGGGCTTCCGCGGCGGCCGGCACGGCCGGACAGCTTGCGGAACTGCCGGTGCCGGCGGGTGCAAAGACGGGTACGGCCGAGGATCCGTCGGCGCCCGGCGAAGGACTCAACGCCTGGTTTTCCGCGGTCGCACCCTTCGACGCTCCCCAGATCGTGGTGTCGGTGCTGGTTCGTGGCGGTGGTTTCGGGTCCGCGACCTCCGGGCCCGTCGTCAAGAAAATCCTCGAGCACTACTTCCCACGGCCGCCCGGCGTGCTGCCGATTCGGTGATCAATTGCTGTACGCGGCCACGACCTCGGGGTGCTCCAAGCATGCCGTAGCGCCTTCGGCGACGCAGGTGAGCGGCCGCTCGGCCGTCTTCACCGGGAATCCGAAGGCCTGTTCCAGCATCTCCGACACACCACGCAGCATCGACCCACCGCCGATGGCGAGCACACCTTCCGCCATCACGTCGCCGATCGCCTGGGCGGGAAGGTCCTCCAGGCATTCGGTCAGCGTCTGGACGATCCCCGACATAGTCGGGCGTAAGGCATCGGCTACTTCCTCGGTTTCGAGCGTGACCAGACGTGCGCGGCCGGTCACGGCGTCGCGGCCTTCCACGACGAGTGACTGTCCGTCCTCGGTGTCGGGCGCGCCCACCTTCGCTCGTTCGGCCGTGAGTTCACCGACGATGATGTTGTGCTCGGCCCGTAGGTATTGGTAGAGCGCGTGCGTGAGTTCGTCCCCGGCGAGCCGGCAACTGCGATGCGAGAGAATGCCACCGAAACAAATCGCCGTGACTTCCGAAGTGCCACCGCCGATATCCACAACGAGGTGGGCGCGCGGCTCGAGCGGGTTGATACCGCAGCCGAGTGCTCCCGCGACAGGTTCCGGTATCAAACCGACCTTCCGCAGACCCGCCTCGTGCCCGACCTCCAGCAGAGCGCGGCGTTCGAGGGGTGTGGCGCCCGCGGGGACCGCGATGACACCCTTCGGTCGCACGCCGTACGGCCTGTGTGGGGAAGCCCGTTTGATGACGGCGCTGACGAACGTGCGGGCGGTTTCCAGGTCGACGATCGCCCCGTTGTGCATCGGACGCACCTGCGTGATGCCGATGGGAGTGCGGCCGACGAGGCTGCGAGCATCGTGGCCGATGGCGAGAGCACGGTGTGGTTCCTTGGTGCGAACGAGCATGAATGACGGCTCGTTCAAGACGACACCCTCTTCCGGTGTGCCGACGACAGTATTGGCAGTTCCGAGATCGATACCCAGTCCACGCACGTCGGCCTCCGAAAGGGATTCGAGCGAGATGATCTAGATGCTACTCAGGGCCATCGACTCGCGGGCGGATATCGCGGTGACTCACGGTCGATTCCGGCTTCTGCACTCGAGCGACACTCACACGACACCGAGGGGTCTGTTGGACGAGCGGCCAAGTGCTCGGGAGTCCACGATCGACGGCTGACCGACGTGCCGTCCGGAAAGTGTTGGTAGAGCGGTCGAGACGGTATCAGGCACTGATCCGCTCGTCCCCTCCCTCATCGCCCTCGGCGTGGTGAGGATGTGGCGGCACCACTGCGTCGGTGTCGATGCTGGTCGGCCCTCTTCCGGGACGCCTCCGGCTCGTGCGCGTGGCCGACCGCTCGGAGGAGGTCATGTTGGAGCCGGAGATAGGTGGCAAGCCACCGGTCGTCGACCGGTTCGTCGCGCAGATATGCCGTGAGGGCCGCGCTGTTGTGGTCAGCGTCCAACCACCTCCGCAGCTCGATGGTGCGATCCTGGACGGATTGCAGCAATTTGTGCTGTGGAACGGGCATTGGGTCTGCTCCTCTGGCTCAGAAGCTATTCCATAGTGGGAAAAGGCTGTTCGCGGTTGCGGTAACGACCTCCGGCAACCCATCGCGCTTCGTCCGGTAGCCATTGTGCTCGATGCGGTTGCCCGTTCGTGAGCGTTTCCCATTTCCGAAACTTCGGCAACCGCGAACCGCACAACCCTTGGCAGAAATACGTGTCTGTTGAAGTCGGTTGTCCAGCTCCCGCCGACGAAAGAAAGGAGGAGGTTATTCGCTCCTTCCAGGGCCGAGCGTCAATCGCGTCGTGTCTGGCGAGTGGGCGGCGCCGACCACACGCCGCGGGGATCCCCATCGTCTTCGTAGCGGTCGATCCGGACGATGCTTGCCACGGATTCGGTCGGCCTATGGGTCTCGTTGATCGCCTGGAAGTCTGATTCGAAGGTTCTGTCGCTCGAGCTTCCGTCGCGAAGAGTCACCTTGTACTTCGGCATGGTCAGGAATATGCCACCGCCGGCGTAGTGGCGCACCATGAACAGGAGAATTCGAGAAGGCCACCCGCGGTGACGACCCGAGTCCTCACCGAACACCGGCAGAACGCGAGAGGAACTCGGCGTCCGGGCCCGAGGAGTAATTCAGGCAGATGCGGGTATCCGATGTCTGTGCTGCCGCGCGACCTCGGACGGCGAACCCGCGACAGCCAGTCCCTCCGGCCGCCTGACCCCTTCGGCCGGAGGGATGCCATCTCGACCCGATTCTCGTCGAGGGAAGCGGCGTGCGCGGCGTCAGTGCGCTCGCGTACTCGGGGACTCGGGGTATTCGGAGGTTGCGGCGTATTCGGAGGTTGCGGCGACAACTGTCGCCAGACGCACTGGCGAGGCATACCCCAGACAGGGGTTCGGCCGGGAATGCTCTCACATTCTCGGCCGGATCTCTGCTTCACGAGTCTTTCACCGTTGCCGATTACTATCTCGATCCGCAGTTCTCAATATACGCGCGTGTACCCATGCACCGCAATGCCCAATGTGCTCGAAAGAGGCTGGCGCTCGAACAGGCCGGCGATCACGAGAGAGGCGGACCAGCGGGTCGGGCCGACCATGGCAGCGGCTCGGCTACCACTGGTGTGGTGAGTCGAGCTGCTGTCGTTCTTCGTATATGCCCGGCGTTGTCAGCCGATGCCGATGCCGCCGCCGAATGTGACGCTCAACCACTTCAAGAAAGCGTCGAAGGCGACACTGAAGTCGATACCTGCAGAACCCATCTGAAGTCACTCCTCACCTTTGTTGTATTTCCACGGGATCGGTTGATCCACGCTTAACTCGAATATCGACCAGACTTTCCGCAACGTTTCACCGGGCGGAAAGAATTTTTTGTTTCGAATTGAACAAATGCCCAGATACTCTTGGACAAATGCCCATTTATTTACTGGACGCTCGATCGAATGCGTCGGCGTATGGTCTATTCGGTCGGATAGAAAAAAAGGATTATTCATCGGCCCGCGGCAACCGATATGCGTACTTGCCCGTGGCCGGCGCCCGAGGATCGCTGGTGCCATCCGGTGGACCGGTCGCAGTGCTTCGTCTCTGCGGGAAACGCAGTCTTCGCGAGCGGAGTGTGCTGTGCTGGGACCACAGAGCCGGGAGGTGCGGTGTGCGAACTGCGTTCGGCGGACTGGCGCCGATGGGGATGACCGAGGCGATGTTCGTGTTGTTCGAGTCCCCTTCACACCCGATGCACGTGGCCACCCTGACGCTCTTCGAACCACCCAGCGGCACCGTGCCCGGCGCGCACGCCGCCGATATGGTCGGGAGTCTCCGCGCTCACGCCGAGATCTCGGAACTGTTCCGCAAACGCCCGGTCCGCTTGGTGCACGGGTATCCGTGGTGGCGCGTCGACGAGGGGGTCGATCTCGACTATCACGTGCGGCACACCGCAGTTCCTGGCGGAGGAACCATGACCGACCTACTCTCGCTGGTGTCCCAGATGCACTCGATGCCGCTCGATCCGCAGCACCCGATGTGGGAGATGCACGTCATCGAAGGACTGACCGACGGGCGCACCGCGGTGTACACGAAGTTCCATCTGTCTTTGACCGACGGCGCCTCCGGGCTACGGCTACTGCACCGCACGCTCTCGATCGACCCGGGCATCCGAGACTGCCCGGCACCGTGGAGTCCGTCGGTCGCGGCCCCAGCGCGGCATCTCTCCCTCGACCCGCGAGTGACACTGCGGTCCGGTGTGGAACTGACATGGCAGTGCGCGGCCATTCTCCCCACCTTGATGCGGACGGGCTACCGCGGGCTGACCGAAGAACATCTGACGTTGCCGCTGCAGTCACCGCCGACGATCTTCAACGCACCGACTGGTCGCGCCCGCAAGGTAGCGACCCGGTCCTGGCCACTGAAGCCGCTGCGGCGGCTCGCCACCTGCACCGGCGCACCGCTGGAGGTGGTGGTGTTGGCGATGTGCGCGGGCGCCCTCCGCGAGTATCTGCTCGAGCAGTACGCCCTCCCCGAGGCGCCGTTGACCGCAATGCTGCCGGTCCCACTCGACTTCGGTGAGGGCCCTACCATCGGGGCCGCGGGCCGTGGAGTCGGGGCAATGGTGGTGTCGCTGGCCACCGACGAAGCCGATCCCCTCGCGCGATTGGCGCGGATTGCCGACTCCGTCGCCCATACCAGCAGGGTCGTCGCCGCCCTCGGTCGCTCACAGTTTCAGTTGGTGAGCGCGCTGACGTTGAGTCCGATCATGCTGGAACCGGTACGGCGGGTGCTCGAGGAGATCCCGCCGCCCTTCAACGTGACCATCTCCTACACCCCGGGTCCGACCCGCCCACGATTCTGGAACGGCGCTCGCCTCGACGCCGTCTACCCGGTACCGGCCCTCGCTCGCGGCCAGGCGTTGAGCATCACCCTCACCAGCCGATCCGGGGAGTTACACGTCGGTGTCGTGGGCGATCGCACCGCGGTTCCCCACCTGCACCGGATCATCGGCCACCTCGACACCTCCCTGACCGAACTCGAAACCGCGCGTCGGTGATCGAGAACTTCGCAAAGGCGTGCGACCGCCGTCGAGGCGGCTACAGGCCGACGGCCTGCTCGAGGGCGTCGAGTTCGGTGTCGAGATGATCGAGCATCGGGCGCAGATTCGGGACGGCGGATCGGCATCCGGTCAATCCGAACACGAGATGGTCGTCGCTACTGGTGACAGTGATGTTCAGTGCCTGTCCGGTCACCGGGATCGACAGAGGGTACAGGGAATCGAGGCGGGCGCCGTTCCAATACAGGGGGCTGGCGGGGCCGGCGACGTTGGAAATGACGAGGTTGAACGGAGGGCGCAGTGGTCCCCGCCGGCCGGCCAGCATCTCGAGGCCGAGGGGGGCGGCTCCGAGGGCGCTCATCGCCAACGCCTGGGCCGGGCTCATCGCGCGCAGGGCCTGCTTACCTTCGCTCATGCAGGTTCGAATCGTGGCGAGTCTCGCTCCGTGCTCGGGAAGGTGGGTGGCGAGGTTGCACATCAGGACTCCCACTCGATTGCCACCCTGGGATTCGCCGTCATCGGCGCGTAGGGAAACCGGGACCATCGCGATGAGCGGTTCGTCCGGTAGGGCGCCCAGGTCGTCGAGGTAGCTGCGCAGAGCTCCGGCGGACATCGCCAGGACGATGTCGTTGACGGTGGCGTCGGCGTGCTTGGCCAGCAACCTGATCCGTTCGAGCGGCCACGATCGGGCGCCGAACTGGCGCGCCCCGCCGATCGGAACGTTGAACACGGTGTGCGGTGCGCGCATCGAGAGCGGCCCGCCCCGGGCGTGCAGGGCCCGGTCCATGGTGCCTGCCAGCGCCGGTGCCAGACCTGCGACTTCTCGGGCGCCGTGCAACGCCAGTCTCGGCAGGCCCAGCACGTCTGCAACTCCGGGCAGGTGTGGCGCCGCCGTTCCCGGTGGTGGTGTGACACGACCGCTCGCGGTGGGCATCGGCTGCCAGGGGGCTGGCATTCCTCGTCGGTCGGGATCTTCACTCATACTGCGGCGCAGGAGGTTCATGGCGGAGGCGCCGTCGGCAAGCGCGTGGTGGATTTTCGTGTAGACCGCGTAGCTCCCGTCGGCGAGGCCCTCGATCAGGTGCATCTCCCACAGTGGGCGGTTGCGGTCGAGCAGACCTGCATGCAACCGAGACGACAACGCCAGCAGTTCGGGCATGCCGCCCGGGCGGGGGAGGGCGTGGCGGTGCACGTGATGGTTCAGGTCCAACTCCGTGTCGGTGACCCACCCCCACTGTCCCAGGGTGGTCATCGAGCGTCGGGCGCGTTTGCGGAACAGCGGAGCGACTTCGGTGGAGGTCGTGGCCGTGTCGAACATCGCCCGCATGTCTGCGGCGTCGGCGCCGTCCGGGGGTGTGAACACCGCCAGGCCGCCCACATGCATCGGATGCTCCCGCGACTCGCCGAGCAGGAACAGTGAATCGGTCGGCGACATCGGCAGCAGCATGCGGGGTGTCCTTCCTTCCCGAACGGCGGATCCGCACTGCCACTGCGGTGTCTCCGGGCGGGGTGGCTTCGGTTTCCGGTAGCCGGCTTGTTCGGTAACGTTCAGGTGTGGTTTACGTCACAAATCGGCATCCGGATCAGTTCTACAGGAAGGTGCTGTCCGCGCGCTACCCGGCAGACGTCCAGCGGGTCACTGCGAGAGGACGCTCGTGGAGTCGCCGGAGGTCTCCCCATCACTTCAGGTCCACCAGGTGCATCACTTGATGACGGCGTCCACCGTCTTCTTCAACGCCGACGGTTGTGCAGGCGAATGGGGTGCCTTTTCCTTCAATTCCAGCAGTCGCGCACCCATTTCCTGAAGTTGCTTACGCCCCAGCTCTTCCCGCACCTTCGGGAACCACTCCTGCTCCTCTTCCTCGATGTGGTGCTCGACATTCTCGATGAGGACGGTGGTCTTCGCGTCGAATCGTTCGTTGTCGGGCTTCATGGCCGCCAGCTCCGTTACGAGAACGTCGGCGACGTGGTGCTCCTCGAACGACTCCAAGATGTCGTCCTCGAGGTCTGGGGCGAGTTTGCGTACCTCTGGGTACATGCACTCGTTCTCGAGGTAGGTGTGCACGGTCAGCGCCTCGATGATCTGGTCGACGATCCGGCCCTTCTCCGCTTCGGCGTCGGGGCCGGCGCTGCGGAACTCGCGGAAAAGTTTTCGGATTGCCTTGTGGTCGTTGCGCAGGAGGACGATCGCGTCGGTGGACATGGTTACCTCGCAAGGGGTGTGGTCGACGCTCCCGCGAGTACCCCGAGTGGAACATCTTCACGCGCTACCGGACGCCGGCTTCGCCCTTGTCACGCCGGTTGGACTTGACACCCGTTAGAACACATGTTCGCATGTACGCATGAGGTGGGATGGGCAGGCGCTCGATGCGGACGACGGCGCGTTGCCCGGGCTCGAGCGGGCAGGCCTGGTGCGTAGCGTGCAGACGCCCGAGTTCGAAGGCATCACCTTTCACGAAGTGCTCTGCAAGAGTGCGCTCAACAAGACGCCCGAGGAGTCCCAGCTCCCGTTCCGCTACACGGTCAACGCTTTTCGGGGATGTTCGCATTCGTGTCGTTACTGCTTTGCCCGGCCCACCCACGAGTACCTCGACCTCGATGCCGGCCGGGATTTCGACAGTCAGATCGTGGTGAAGACGAATGTCGCGGCGGTGCTCCGAAAAGAACTGAGCCGTAAGTCGTGGAAGCAGGAGCACGTGGCGTTGGGTACCAACACCGACCCGTATCAGCGGGCCGAGGGCCGGTACCGACTCATGCCGGGAATCATCCGGGCACTGACCGAGTCGGCCACACCCTTCTCGATCCTGACGAAGGGAACGCTTCTGCGGCGCGACCTTCCGCTCCTGACACTGGCTGCACAGCAGGTCGCGGTGAGTATCGGCGTGTCGCTGGCCATCCACGACGCCGACCTGCAGAAGTCGATCGAACCTGGCACTCCGTCGCCCAGGGCGCGCCTCGATCTGATCCGGGCGATCACGGATGCGGGCATGACGTGCAATGTGATGGTCGCCCCGGTCATCCCGTTCCTGACGGACTCGGCACGGCACCTCGACGGTTTACTCGAGGCCATCGCGCAGGCAGGAGCGTCGAAAGTCACGGTGCTGCCGATGCACCTGCGGGGAAGTACCAAGGGCTGGTTCATGAACTGGCTCTCCACCGAACATCCCGCACTGATACGGCAGTACCGGCAGTTGTACGGTCGATCTGCCTATGTGCCGGCCGAGTACAAGTCGTGGCTGAAGGCGCGCGTCGACCCGCTCGTCGAGCGTCACGGTCTGGCCGGTCGCGCGCAACATCGTGACGCCGGAGCGGCAGGTCGGGAAGAGGCCGCGCGCCGCGAACTCGTACGAGCCGGCGGTACCGGACCGACTCTCACTCTGTTCTGATCGCAATTCCCTCGGGGTCCTCGTCGGGCGGCAGGTGAACCGTGCGTCTCGGTTCATACCATTCGGTCCCAACGGGTTCGCCGACCATGTTCCAGCTCCAGGAGATCGTCGGCGTAATGCGGGCATACATGCCGGGGCCGACGATGCCCACCCGCTCGATCGGCTGCTCCGCGATACCGTAAACCCGAATGCATCGGGCGATGAACGGTTCGATCGACTCGAGGTCGTCGACCACCAAGGCGACCTTGACGTTGCCCGCGCGGAGGTTGCGGAACTTACGCGTTCTGGTCACGGCCCGCCCGGAACCGCCGATCCAGAAGTATGTCCCGTCGAACTCGAAGGCAAGCGGAACCACGTCGGGCTGCCCGTCGGGGCAGACAGTGGAGAACCGTGCGACGGGTTGTGAGCGGAGGTAGGCGACCTCTTGGTCCGTGAACGACACGGCGTCTCCTTTCGCGTAGCGAGCCTAGTTTCCCTTGCGCGGGAACGCGAGCCGCCGGGAGTCTCAGCGCAGGGCGGGTGGGCTGTTCAGATCGCGGGCGGAGTAGGTGTCGCAGGCATCGACCTGGCCTGTCCGGTACCCGGTGACAAACCATTTCTGTCGTTGCTCGGAGGAGCCGTGCGTCCAACCTTCGGGATTGACCCGGCCGCCCGCGGACTGCTGGATCCGGTCGTCACCCACCGACGAGGCCGCGGACAGCGCGTCCTGGATGTCGGTGTCGGTGAGGGTGTTCAGAAACGGCGGTCCGCCGTTGGGCCCGGGAAGTGTGTCGGCGTAGTGGGCCCACACGCCGGCGTAGCAATCGGCCTGCAATTCGGTGCGGACCGCGGCCGAGTCGGCTCCGCGTGGATCGGTCTGCGCCCGGCCGATGTCGCCCAGCTGATTCTGAATATGGTGTCCCACCTCGTGCGCCACGACGTATTCCTGAGCGAGGGGTCCGGCACTCGACCCGAAGCGATCGACGAGGAGTTGGAAGAAGCTGGTGTCGAAGTACGCCGTCGAGTCTGCCGGGCAGTAGAACGGCCCCACCTCGCTGGTGGCGTTTCCGCACCCGGTGTTCACCGCGCCGGAGAACAGCACCACCTCGGGCGGGATGTAGTCGGTTCCCGTTTGTGCACCGAGTTCCTGCCCCCACACGGAGTCGAGACTGCCGACCGTGAACACCACCCGGCAATCCACGTCGCGGTTGGCGTCCGCACCCGTCTCACAACCTTCGAGGCTGGCACCGGGACTCTGGGCGGACGGGTCGGCGGCACCGCTCAGTCCACCGAGCAGGGATCCGGGGTCGCCGCCGAGCAGCAGAGCGAGAACCAGCACGATCAGGCCCCCGGCTCCGCCGCCCATCGCGAACTTGCCGCCGAGGCCACCTCCTCCGCCGCCGCCCCCGACCGAGACCCGGCCGGAGTCCATGCGGGCGCCCTCGTTGAAGGTCATGTGTCGTCGCTTTCTCTCCGAGTGTCGCGGTACGGGTAGCTCGAGCATTGCACGTGAAGCGGGTATGAGTTTCCGCTCACGCACAGTGTCTCCGTAGGATCGCAGCCAAAGAAGTAGCTTGCCCCACGTTTCGAAAGGAATCCCGTGCTGCGCACACATCTCGCCGGTTCATTGCGAGCCGAGCACGCCCAGCAGACCGTTACCCTCACCGGTTGGGTCGCCAGGCGTCGTGATCACGGCGGGGTGATCTTCATCGACCTGCGTGATGCCTCGGGCGTGTCGCAGGTGGTGTTCCGTGAGGGAGCTGCTGCCGACCAGGCGCATCGACTGCGCGCGGAATACTGCGTGAAGGTCACCGGCATCGTCGAGGTCCGGCCCGAGGGCAACCAGAATTTCGAGATTCCCACGGGGGCCATCGAGGTCAACGTCACCGACCTCGAGGTTCTCAACGAGAGCGCGCCGCTACCGTTCCAGCTCGACGACCAGGCCGGAGAAGAAGCGCGCCTGAAGTACCGCTACCTGGACCTGCGCCGGGAGGGCCCGGGCCACGCCATCCGGCTGCGCTCGAAGGTCAATGCCGCTGCCCGCTCCGTTCTCGCGCACCACGAGTTCGTCGAGGTCGAGACGCCCACGCTGACGCGGTCGACGCCGGAAGGTGCACGCGACTTTCTCGTCCCCGCCCGACTGCAGCCGGGTAGCTTCTACGCGTTGCCGCAGAGCCCGCAGCTGTTCAAGCAGCTGCTGATGGTCGGTGGCATCGAGCGGTACTACCAGATCGCGCGGTGCTACCGCGACGAGGACTTCCGCGCGGATCGTCAGCCGGAGTTCACCCAGCTCGATATCGAGATGAGCTTCGTCAACCAGGACGACGTGATCCTGCTGGCCGAGGAAGTCCTGACCGCACTGTGGAAGCTCGTCGGCCACGAGATCAAGACCCCGATCGCACGGATGACGTACGCCGAGGCGATGCGGCGGTTCGGTTCGGACAAGCCGGACCTGCGTTTCGGTATCGAACTCGTCGAATGCATGGAGTTCTTCAAGGACACCACCTTCCGGGTGTTCCAGGCGGAGTACGTGGGCGCCGTGGTCATGCCCGGTGGTGCCGCCCAGCCCCGGCGTCAGCTCGACGGATGGCAGGAGTGGGCGAAGCAGCGCGGCGCCAAGGGGCTCGCGTACGTGCTCGTCGGCGAGGACGGCGCCCTCACCGGTCCGGTCGCGAAGAACCTCACCGACACCGAACGCGCCGGGCTCTGCGACCACGTCGGCGCGAAGCCCGGAGACTGCATCTTCTTCGCAGCGGGAGCCACCAAGCCGATGCGTGCGCTGCTCGGCGCGGCGCGGGGAGAGATCGCCCGCAAGCAGAACCTGATCGACCCCGACGCCTGGGCCTTCGTGTGGGTCGTGGACGCGCCGCTGTTCGAACCGACCGCCGACGCGACCGCCAGCGGCGACGTCGCCCTCGGCTACAGCGCGTGGACGGCGGTACACCACGCCTTCACCTCGCCGAAGCCCGAATCGATCGACACGTTCGACACCGACCCCGGTTCGGCACTCGCGTACGCATACGACATCGTCTGCAACGGAAACGAGATCGGCGGCGGCAGTATCCGTATTCACCGCAAGGACATTCAGGAACGAGTGTTCAAGGTGATGGGAATCTCGCACGAGGAGGCCGAGGAGAAGTTCGGCTTCCTCCTCGACGCGTTCGCGTTCGGTGCACCGCCGCACGGTGGCATCGCGTTCGGCTGGGACCGCATCACGGCCCTGCTCGCCGGAGTCGACTCGATCCGTGAGGTGATCGCATTCCCGAAGTCGGGCGGCGGCGTCGATCCCCTGACGGAGGCTCCCGCCCCGATCACCGCGCAGCAGCGCAAGGAGTCGGGTGTGGACGCCAAGCCGGAGCCGAAGGGCGGCGCCGGCGCACAGGCCGGCGCAGCGCCGGTGGCGAAGGACGCGGTCGCCGGCACCTAGATCGATCGACGGGGACCGACGCGGACACCAGGGGGACGCCATGCTGCATCTACGGGTGATCTGCCCCGCCGAGCACACCGACGATGTTCTCGGTGTGCTCGCCGCGGAGCCCGGGGCCACCCACGTGGTGGTCCTGCGCGGTGCGGCGATCGACCCGGCCGGTGACGTGGTCCAAGCAGATGTGGCCCGCGAGGCGGCCAACGAGGTGATCGACGCGCTCGAAGCGCTGGACATCCAGCACACGGGCGCGATCACCTTGGGACCGGTCGAGACGGTCCTGTCCACGGCCGCACGGAAGGCAGAGAAAGCGGCTCCCGGCGATCCGGCCGACAGCGTCGTGTGGGAGGAACTTGTCAGCCGCACCCGTGAGGAGTCGACCCTCAACGGAACCTTCCTCGCCTTCTTGACGATCGCGTGTCTGCTCGCGTCGGTAGGAGTCGTGACCGACTCACCGATCACGATCGTCGGTGCCATGGTGGTGGGACCGGAGTTCGGTCCGTTGGCAGCACTCGCCGTGGCTCTGGCACGGCGCAAACCCGGTCTCGCACGACGCTCCTTGTTCGCGCTGCTCCTCGGCTTTCCCTTCGCCATGGCTGCCACCTTGGTTGCCACGCTGGTGATGGAACGGATCGGGTGGATGGCTCTCGACAGCCTCGACGCCCAGGATCAGGTCGACTACATCTACAAGGTCGGACCCCTGTCGCTGGTGGTCGCCGTCCTCGCGGGGGCAGCCGGGATGCTCGCGCTCGTGTCCGCGAAGTCCGCGGCACTCGTCGGTGTCTTCATCTCGGTCACCACCGTGCCGGCGGCGGGTTTCGCCGTCGTCGCCGTGACGGTCGGCGAGTGGCGCATCGCCGCACTGTCCGCACTGCAACTGGGCATCAACATGGTCGGAATCGTGGTGGCCGGGGTGCTGGTCCTCGCGCTGCGGTTGCGAGCCGGTAACGGAGCCGATCGCCTGCTCGCCGAGGCACGGAAAGACCGCGTCCACCAAGTCCGGAGACTCCGGTGACCGCGGCGCCGCACCGAGGCCAGGAAAACGACGAACTGTTCGACGCCGACGGGAAGGTCCGTGCGCCGTGGTCCGAACTGGGTGACGGCGTCCTCGGCGCGGACAGCGGCTCCGTGCGCCGGTTGCAGTCCCGCATCCGGCTCCTCGTCGACAACCACGGCATCACCTACAAGCCCCTCGACGGATCGGACCTCGCCACCGGCCCGTCTCGGTGGGAGATCGACGCGATACCGCTTCTCCTCGCGGCCGACGAATGGGAGCACCTCGAAGCGGGATTCCTCCAGCGTTCGCGGCTTCTCGATGCCGTCCTCGCCGACCTGTACGGGCCGATGACGCTCCTGCGGAGTGGTGCCGTGCCCGCCCGCCTCGTGTTCGGTCATCCCGGATATCTTCGGCCTGCGCACGGCATGTCGATCCCGGGTCGGCACCAGTTGTTCTTCCACGGTCTCGACGTCGGCCGCGGCACGGACGGCAATTTCCACGCTGTTCGCGACCACACCCAGTCTCCGGGCGGGGCCGGCTACGCGATGGCGAACCGCCGAGTGATCGCCCGAGCGGTTCCGGGTATCTACGAGACCGTGGGCCCCCGGCCGTTGTCCTCGTTCGCCCAGTCGATGCGGCTCGCGGCAATCGACGCGGCGCCCGCCGGCTCGGAAGACCCGCTCGTGGTCGTGCTCAGTCCGCACACCAGGTCGGGTGCCGCGTTCGACCAGGCCTACCTGGCGACCGTCCTCGGGTTCCCACTCGTGGAGAGCGCCGACCTGGTGGTCCGTGAGGGCCGCGTCTGGATGCGGTCACTGGGCCGGTTGGAACAGGTCGACGTCATCATCCGGCGGGTCGACGCCGAACTCGCCGACCCCCTCGATCTGCGCCCCGGCTCCCGGTCCGGCGTCGTCGGCCTCGTCGAGGTGCTGCGTCGGGGAGCAGTGACCGTTGTGAACACCCTCGGCAGCGGAGTCCTGGAGAATCCGGCACTCACCCGCCTACTGCCGGCACTCTCGCGGCAACTGCTCGACGAGGATCTGTTGTTGCCGTCCGTGCCGACGTTCTGGGGAGGTGACCGCTCCGAACTCACGCACCTCCTGGCCAACGTTTCATCGATGGTGCTCCGCGCGGTCCGCGGCGGGCCGCCCGTCGTCCCCTCCGCACTCGATGATGTCCGGCGCGCGGAGTTTCTCGAACAGGTACGCGCGGATCCCGGCAACTGGGTGGGGCAGATCATCCCCGACTCGTCGTATGCGCCGTCGGCCGGCGCCGGGGGAGAGGTCACTCTCTCACCCGTCGGCGTCCGGTTGTTCTCCGTGGCTCAACGGGTGGGCTACGTACCCATGTCCGGCGGCCTGGGAACGACCCTGATTCCGGGTGCCGAGCGCTGGGATCGCCGGCATGCGGGAGCCAAGGACGTCTGGGTGCGCTTCGCGCCGCGGCTCGGCCCGGCAGATACCGGTGAGGGCGCAGCCCGTGACGTCGAGTCGCTGCCCACCTACGCAGCAACCTCGTCCGATCTGCTGGCCTCGCCCCGCGCGCTGTCCGAACTCTTCTCGATAGGGCGATGCGCGGAGCGGGCCGAGGGTTCGGCACGGCTGATGATCGCCGTGGGGGAGAAGTACCGCGACTATCGGCTCCGCCCGTGGCTGCCGGGAGCCGGGTGTCTTCCCATTCTCCTCGACGCCGTCCTCACCGTCGCGGAGCAGGGAAATGCACCGGGGGAAGGGGGTGCGCCGGCACGGTCGGTGAACGCTCCCGACGGAACTGCGGGCTCCGATCCCACTGCGGATCTCCAGCAAGTGCGGGCGGAACTGCGGTCTCTCACCGTCGATCCCGACCGCGACGGATCACTCGCTCGAGCCGTCCGGGACGTGGAGCATGCCGCGCGGGCGGTACGCGGCCAGTTGTCGAACGACATCTGGGCCGTGCTGAGCACCGTGGAACGCGCTCTCGGTGAGGTCTCCGACGAGTCGATCGACGATGGCTCCCGGCTTTTCGAGGCGCAATCCGCAGTGCTCGGCGGCATGCTGGCGCTGTCCGGTGTCTCAGCGGAATCGCTGGTCCGCGACACCGGCTGGCACATCATGGACATCGGCAAGCGGATCGAACGGGCCTCTACCCTCACCACCCTGGTGGCGTCCACGATGGGGCGGAAGCGTGATCCCGCGACCGAACGAGCGTTGATCGAATCACTTCTGATCGCCACCGAGAGCTCGGTGGTGTACCGCCGGCGGAATCGAAGTATCCGCCCTGCCGCGGTGGCCGAGTTGCTGCTGTTCGACATCGGCAACCCCCGCTCGCTCGTCTTCCAGCTCGAGGCGCTGCGGACCGATCTGGCGGCCTTACCCGACGCCTCCGGATCCTCGCCGGCGGAGCGGCTCGCCGAGGACATGCTCAACACAGTTCGACGTGTCGACCCTGCCCGGCTCCAGCGCATCGACGACACCGGAGTACGCACCGAAGTGGGCGAACTGACCACCGAGATCGTCGGACTTCTCGGCCGGTTGTCCGAGGTCATGTCGAAGGGGCCGTTGTCGTTGCCTGGCGGTATGCAACCGCTGTGGGGTAGCACGGCCTCGTGGACGGTCGCGGGGGAAGTTCCCGCATGATCGACCCGTCGCCCCCGGCTGATTCGACCAGCGAGCGCCCCGTACTCCGGCGATACCGGATCACCCACCGCACTACCTACACCTATTCGGAGCCGGTGTCGTCGTCCTACGGCCGCTGCTACCTGCTTCCGCGCGACACCGAGGATCAGCGCTGTGTCCGATCGGCCGTCGACATCTCGCCCGCGCCCGCCGATCGGTCGGTGGGTGTAGACGTGTATGGCAATCGCGACCTCTACTTCCAGGTGAGCGCAGCGCACGAGGAGCTGATCGTCACCGCCGAGTCCGAAGTCGAGGTGTACGGGCCGGAACCGCACCGGCTCGTCAGTGCACCCGCGAACTCGCGGTGGGAGCTGTCCCGGCCGGTGGGGACGGACGGGGCGTTGGCGCAGGACTTCGTGCTGGACGTGCAGCCGGCCGAGATCAGTGACGGCGTGCGCGACTACGCGGCCGTGAGCTTCCCGCCGGAACGTCCGCTCCTCGACGCTGTCCTCGACCTCACCAGCCGCATCCACCGCGATTTCCAGTACAGATCGGGGTCGACGTCCGTGTCCACCCGGGTCACCGAGGTGCTCGAGAAGCGGTCCGGGGTATGCCAGGATTTCGCTCGGCTCGCCATCGCCTGTCTGCGCTCACACGGGCTCGCCGCCCGGTATGTGTCGGGATATCTGGAAACGCAGCCGCCGCCCGGTCAGGAAAGACTGATCGGGGTCGACGCCACCCACGCGTGGGCCGCCGTGTGGATGCCCGGCGACCGTTGGCTGGCTTTCGACCCGACCAACGATCAACTCGTCGACGAGCGCTACACGCTGGTGGCGTGGGGCCGGGACTACGCGGATGTGCCGCCGCTGCGCGGAGTCATATACACCGAGGCACGAAACAGCACCATTGCGGTGTCGGTTGACGTGGCACCCCTCCATCCGCTCGCGCCCGATCAGCCGAAATGCTGAAATTCACCGAGGCTTCCGGCGGAGGACTCGATGATCCGTGTCACTAGCAGGTAAGTTGGACCGCGATGACTGCAATACTGGCCGACCCCGTTTCCGAGGTAGTTGCCGCAGCCGAGAAGCTGCTCACGCGTCGTACCGGGGCACCCGTGACACTGGTAGACCCCGTCGACCTCGGCGGTAGTGGTCGTACCATCGTGCTCCGCGTACGCGTGGCCGAGAATCCGTTCTCCCTTCCGCGGACGTTGGTGATCAAGCAACTGCGTGAGGACGTCGGCGTGTCCGGCTCACGGACGGTCGATCCCGACGACCTGTCGGGCGACAGCAGTAGCGCGTTCCTCCGTGAAGCCGTGTCGTATCAATTCGCCACTGCACTGGCGACCGACAGCAGGCCGGGCGCCGAACTGCTCGCCTCCGACCTCGAGGCGCGACTCCTCGTTCTCAGCGACCTCGGTGACGCCTCGCCGATCAGTGCCCTGCTCGAGCATTCCGACGCCGATACGGTCACCAACACTTTGATGGCCATGGCACAGGCGCTGGGCCGTATGCACGCGGCCACGGTGGGACGCGAAGAGGACTTCACCGCCCTCCTTCGCCGCGCCGAGGTGGCGCACTGTGACGACACCGTCGCCGAGCAGGTTCACCGCGCGGTTCCCGAGGTGCCCCGCCTTCTCTCCCGGATCCTGGGTGTCGACGTGTCCGCGGACATGACGGCGCAGGTGGCGCGCGCCGCGAAGCTGTTCGACAGTGGCCGATTCCGGGCGTTCAGCCCCTCGGACCTGTGCCCGGACAACATCATGGTCAACGACGAGGGTGTTCGTTTCCTGGACTACGAGTGGGGTGGCTTCCGCGACGCGATGCTCGACATCGCGTATGCACTGGTCTCCTTCCCCGGTTGCCTCTGCACCGTGGAACTGTCCGACGAGCGGACGCAGGCCATGATCGAGGCCTGGCGCGCCGAGGTCGTGGGGATGTGGCCCGCGCTCGCCGACGACAACGTGCTGGCCACCCGCATGGTCGAAGCGCAGCTCATTTGGGTGTGGGTCAGCACGTATCTGTTCCTTCCGGAGAATCACAGTCGCATCGCCGCCGTGCGCGAGCATCACCTGTCGGTTCCGCGGTCCGAAGCCCTGACGCAGCGCTGGGACAGGTTGGCCCGAAGCGCCGACCACGCCGGGAACACGGTGGTCGCCCACCACGCCCGCCTCGTTGCCGACAAGCTTCGAGGTTTGTCTGTCGGGTGACGCCGACCGGCAGACCGGAGTGGGTTTCCGCGACGCGTTCCGAGTAGCGTCGAACTTGTGAGCGATCTTTTCGGTTCGGAGTTGGGCGAGGACGAGTCGGCCGGACTGTTCGAGACTGTGCGGCCCGAGGTGGAACCCGCGCCGAAATCCGGTCCCGGACACGTGGCTGTCAACCCTCACGCACCACTCGCGGTGCGGATGCGCCCGCGCACTCTCGGTGAGGTGGTCGGACAGCAGCACCTCCTGGGGCCCGGAGCGCCGCTACGGCGTCTGGTCGAGGGTTCCGGAGCAGCGTCGGTGCTGCTGTACGGCCCTCCCGGTACCGGCAAGACAACCTTGGCCTCACTCATCTCGGGGGCGACGGGCCGCCGATTCGAGGCGTTGTCCGCGCTGTCCGCGGGTGTGAAGGAAGTGCGCGGCGTCATCGAACTCGCGCGGCGGCGCCTCCTCGCGGGGGAACAGACGGTGTTGTTCATCGACGAGGTACACCGGTTCTCGAAAACCCAGCAGGACGCCCTGCTCGCTGCCGTGGAGAACCGGATCGTGCTCCTCGTTGCCGCGACCACCGAAAACCCGTCCTTCTCGGTCGTGTCACCTCTGCTGTCCCGGTCGTTGGTGCTGCAACTGCAGTCGTTGACGCCCGGCGATATCGAGGAACTCCTCGAGCGGGCGCGCACCGACGAGCGTGGATTCGGCGGTGAGATCGAGATCGCGGGCGATGCCTTGGATCATCTGGTCCGATTGGCGGCGGGCGATGCGCGTCGAGCGCTGACGGCGCTCGAGGCGGCCGCAGGGGCTGCCCTCGACCAGGCAGGCGATGCGGATCGGCCGATTCTGCTCGACCTCGCCACGGTAGAGGCCAGCGTCGACAAGGCGGCGGTCCGCTACGACCGCGACGGTGACCAGCACTACGACGTCATCAGTGCCTTCATCAAATCGATCCGTGGCTCCGACGTCGATGCCGCACTGCATTACCTCGCGCGGATGCTGACCGCGGGGGAAGACCCGCGCTTCATCGCGCGTCGGCTGGTGGTCCACGCGAGTGAAGACATCGGGATGGCCGATCCGACCGCACTGCAGACTGCCACCGCGGCCGCCCAGGCCGTGCAGCTGATCGGCATGCCCGAGGCACGCCTTGCGCTCGCCCAGGCGACCATCCACCTCGCCACCGCACCGAAGTCGGGGGCGGTGATCGCTGCGCTCGGAGCGGCGATGGCCGATGTCGCCGCGGGCAACGCAGGCCTGGTGCCCCCGCATCTGCGCGACGGGCACTACGCGGGTGCGGCGAAACTCGGCAACGCCGTCGGATATCGCTATCCCCACGACCACCCGGACGGCGTGCTGCCCCAGCAATATCCGCCGGACGAACTGGTCGGCGTCGACTACTACCAACCCACCACGCACGGTGGTGAGCGCGACATTGCGGCCCGGGTCGACAAGTTGCGTGCCATCGTCCGTGGCAAGACCCGTCCGGGTGGCCGGTTAAGCTGATTGTTGCCGAACTGCCGGGCTCCCGTGTGCCCGGCAGGACAGCACCCCGCAGTTGCCCTCGAGACAGACAATAAGGATCACTGACGTGCAGACCCACGAGATTCGCCGGCGCTTCCTCGACCATTTCGTCAAGGCAGGCCACACCGAGGTAGCCAGCGCCTCGCTGATTCTCGACGATCCGAACCTGCTGTTCGTCAACGCGGGAATGGTCCAGTTCGTGCCGTTCTTCCTGGGCCAGCAGACGCCGCCGTACTCGACGGCGACCAGTGTGCAGAAATGTGTGCGCACCCTCGACATCGAAAACGTGGGCATCACGACCCGGCACAACACGTTCTTCCAGATGGCCGGGAACTTCTCCTTCGGCGACTACTTCAAGCGGGAAGCGATCAAGCACGCCTGGGCGTTGCTGACCGGCAGCGTCGACGACGGCGGCTACGGATTCGATCCCGAGCGGATCTGGGTCACCGTCTACCTCGACGACGACGAGGCCCGCGACATCTGGCGCGACGAGGTCGGCGTTCCCGAGGCGCGGATCCAGCGCCGAGGCATGGCAGACAACTACTGGTCCATGGGCATCCCCGGGCCGTGCGGGCCCTGCTCGGAGATCTACTACGACCGCGGCCCCGAGTTTGGCAAGGAAGGCGGCCCGGAGGCCGACGAAGACCGCTACATCGAGATCTGGAATCTCGTGTTCATGCAGAACGAGCGCGGACTCGGCATCAGCAAGGACAATTTCGAGATCCTCGGCCCGCTGCCGAAGCAGAACATCGACACGGGCATGGGAGTCGAGCGCGTCGCGTTCCTGCTGCAGGGTGTCGACAATGTGTATGAAACCGACCTCGTGCGCCCCGTGATCGCGAAGGCCGAGGAGTTGTCGGGCCGCAGGTACGGCGTCAATCACGACGACGACGTCCGGTTCCGGGTGATCGCCGATCACGCGCGTACGGCGGCCATGCTCATCGCGGACGGTGTGAATCCGGGCAACGACGGACGCGGGTACGTGCTGCGCCGACTGCTGCGGCGCATCGTGCGTTCGGCGAAGTTGCTCGGTGCCGACAAGCCGAGCATGCGTGAGTTCATCACCGTCGTACGCGACACGATGGCCCCCTCGTACCCGGTCCTCGACAGCGACTTCGGCCGCATCGAGACGGTCGCGGTCGGCGAGGAGACCGCGTTCCTCAAGACCCTCACCTCGGGGTCCAAGTTGTTCGAGGGTGCCGCCGAGTCCGTGAAGGCTTCCGGGAAGTCGGTCATCGGCGGCGATCAAGCCTTTGCGCT
This sequence comes from Rhodococcus sp. IEGM 27, assembly GCF_033142305.1. NCBI lineage: Bacteria > Bacillati > Actinomycetota > Actinomycetes > Mycobacteriales > Nocardiaceae > Rhodococcus > Rhodococcus sp. IEGM 27. Next base: position 674,916 of record NZ_JAWLSG010000002.1, read on the forward strand.
GCACGACACCTACGGCTTCCCCATCGACCTCACCCTCGAGATGGCGGCCGAGGCTGGATTGTCGGTCGACGAAGAGGGATTCCGCACGCTGATGGCGGAGCAGCGTCAGCGTGCCAAGGACGACGCCCAGGCACGCAAGCACGCGCACGCCGACCTGACCGTCTACAAGGAACTTCTCGACCGCGGTCCCACCGAGTTCACCGGTTTCCACGAACTGGTGTCCGAGGCGCGTGTCCTCGCCCTGATCTCCAACGGGCAGCGCGTTCCCGTCGCCGCCACCGGCCAGGACGTCGAGGTCATTCTCGACCGCAGCCCGCTGTACGCGGAAGCGGGCGGCCAGATCGCAGACCTGGGCGCGTTGACCGGGCCGGGACTGCGGGTGAAGGTCAACGACGTCCAGAAAATCGCGAAGAAGCTGTGGGTCCACAAGGTCACCGTCCAGGAAGGCGAGATCACCGAAGGCGACGTCGTTCTGGCGCAGGTCGATGCCGGGTGGCGTAAGGGTGCCACCCAGGGTCACTCCGGTACGCACATGGTCCACGCCGCCCTCCGACAGGTTCTGGGGCCCAACGCCGTTCAGGCCGGTTCCTTGAACAAGCCCGGATATCTGCGGTTCGACTTCTCGTGGCAGGGTGCGCTAACCGAGTCGCAGAAGCAGGACATCGAGGTCGTGGCGAACGAGGCCGTGGCCGCCGACTACGCGGTCAACACGTTCGTCACCGACCTCGACAAGGCAAAGGCGATGGGCGCCATGGCCTTGTTCGGCGAGAACTACGGCGACGAGGTACGTGTCGTGGAGATCGGTGGACCGTTCTCCATGGAGCTGTGTGGCGGAACACACGTGGGAACCTCGGCGCAGATCGGCAACGTGACCCTCCTCGGTGAGCAGTCCGTCGGCTCGGGTGTGCGGCGTGTGGAGGCCTACGTCGGGCTGGACTCGTACCGCTACCTGGCCAAGGAACGGGCGCTGCTCGCCGGACTGTCGTCCTCGCTGAAGGTGCCCTCCGAAGAGGTGCCTGCCCGTGTCGAGGCCTTGGTCGAACGGCTTCGCGTTGCGGAGAAGGAGCTCGAACAGGCTCGGGCACAAGCAGTTCTGGCCTCCGCAGGAACCTACCTCGACAAGGCTCAGCGCGTGGGACCGGTGCTGCTGGTGGCGGACTCGGCTCCCGCCGGTGTCGGTGGCAACGACCTCCGGAGTCTCGTCACCGACATTCGCGGACGGTTCGGCACGCAGCCGGCTGTCGTCGCCCTGTTCGGCGATGCCGACGGCAAGGTTCCGTTCGTTGTCGCCGTCAACAAGGCGGCGCAGGAACTCGGAGTCGCGGCCGGTGACCTCGTGAAGGAGTTCGGCCCCCTGATCGGGGGTCGCGGCGGCGGCAAAGCGGACATGGCCCAGGGGTCCGGCTCGGACAACACCGGCATCGCGGCGGCGCTCGATGCGGTCCGAGGGGCCGTGGCGGACAAGGTAGGGAACCAGTAGCGGTGCATCGCGCGGAACAGGGCGGTCCGGATCGACCGGGCGTCGACGACCCTGGGCGCGGTCGACGCATCGGTATCGACGTGGGGAGCGTCCGGATCGGAGTCGCCTCGAGCGACCCCGACGGGGTTCTCGCCACCCCGGTCGAAACGGTTCCCCGGTCGAAGGAACGCGGCCCCGACGCGCCGGATATCCGGCGCATTGCCGACATAGTCGAGGAATACGAGGCCGTGGAGGTTATCGTCGGTCTGCCGCAGACCTTGCGGGGCGAACGAGGCAAGGCGGCCTCGATCGCTACTGTGTTCGCGAAGCGATTGCGAAGGGCGGTGGATCCGATCCCGGTGCGGATGGCGGACGAGCGTCTGACCACCGTCACCGCCACGCGGGCGCTTCGCGAGAGCGGTGTCAGTGCGAGAAGCCAGCGTACGGTGATCGACCAGGCCGCGGCGGTGGCGATCTTGCAGGGGTGGTTGGACGAGCGGAGCAGGTCGGTGAATGCAGGGGATTCAGTCGGGGACAGGCAGCAACCGGAGGCGGGCCAGTGAGCAATCATCGGCGGCCGGCAGGGGAACAGCCTGGTTTCGACTATCCTCCCCGTGAACCGCGGCGGCACCGCTATCTCGACGAGGACGAACCCGTCGAGTACGAGTCCGGCCCCGAGCGCGCTGATTTCCCGGACCGTGCCGAAGCGGCCGAACTCGGTTACCACCGCACCGGCTACACCGATTCCGCGCTCGATGATCGCGTGTACGGCCACCACCAGCCCGGTCCCGACTACCTCGCGCGCCAGGATGCGGCCCACTCGGAACCTGCGCACCACGAGCCCGTGCATCGCTACCGTGAGGACCCCCTCGACGAGCCCGCCCATGAACACACGTACGACCGGTCCGCGTACGACGAAGCTGCGTATGACCAGGCTGCGTATGACCAGGCTGCGTATGACGAGCGCGCGTATGACGAGCACGAAGTTCACGAAACCGAGTACGACGGCCTTCCGGTCGACGACCATGTCTCCGTCGAGGGGCGACATGACGCACCGTACAACAGAGCCGACGCCGCGTTCGACGAGGCCGAAACACAGGTCATCGCCGCCATTCCCGTCGAGCGTCCCGCCCCGCCGTCGCGCGTGCACGAGCGACGCGAGCAGAAGTCCCGCGGCCGGGCACGCAGGGGCAAGATCCTCGGAGCGCTGGCGGCCGCAGTCGTTCTTGTCGTCTTGGCGGGAATGGTCTTCGTCGGCGGCACGCTCTTTTTCGGTGGCCCGGACGCCCCGGCCGACTACCCGGGTCCGGGCGGACCCGAAGTCGTAGTCCAGGTCCATGCGGGGGACACCGCGGAGGAGATCGCGACCACGCTGGCCGAGCGAGACGTGGTGGCCAGCGGATCGGCCTTCTTCAACGCCGCGGTCCAGAACACTGCGATGAATTCGGTGCAGCCCGGTTTCTACAGTCTCTCGACACAGATCCCTGCCGTGGATGCCGTCCGAGAACTCGTCGATCCGGCGTCGCGTGTGGGCCAGATGATCATTTCGGAGGGCCGTCAGCTCCACGACACCACCGACGTGCAGACGGGTGCAGTGAAGAAGGGGATCTACACCCTCATCTCGGAGGCAAGCTGCCTGGGCGAAGCCGGGCAGGAACGGTGCATCAGCTACGACGAACTCAACAACGCCGGTGCGGGCGACATCGGCGCACTCGGGGTACCGGACTGGGCCAGAGATGCCGTCGCCGGCGTACCCGACCGGGACCGGCAGCTCGAGGGTCTCATCGCCGCCGGCAGCTGGGATTTCGATCCGACGGCCGGTGCTGCCGAGATCCTACGGAAGCTCGTGACCGAGAGCGCGGCGAGCTACGAGGAGACGGGCATCCTCACCGCGGGAAACGTGGTGGGCCTTTCCCCCTACCGGATGCTCATCGCTGCGTCGCTGGTGGAGCGGGAGGCGATGCCCGAAGACTTCGCGAAGGTGGCGCGTGTCATCTTGAACCGCCTGGCAGTCAACCAGGCGCTGCAGTTCGACTCGACGGTCAACTATGCGCTCGACACGACGGAGTTGGCCACCACCGATGCGGATCGGGCGACGGTCACCCCGTGGAATACCTACGCCAGCCCCGGTTTGCCGGCCACCCCGATCTCGTCGCCGAGTATCGCGGCCCTGCAGGCCGTCGAATCCCCGGAGCCGGGGGACTGGATCTATTTCGTGACCGTGGACGCGAAGGGGACGACGCTGTTCACCAAGAGTTATGAGGAGCACTTGTCCAACATCGACCAGGCGCTGAACAACGGGATCCTCGACAGTGGACGGTGACGTGAGGTCGGCACGCAAGGCTGCTGTCCTGGGAAGCCCGATCGCCCACTCGCGGTCTCCGCAGCTGCATCTCGCGGCGTATCGGGCGCTGGGACTGACCGACTGGACCTACGAGCGCATCGAGTGCGACGGGGAACGTCTTCCGGGTCTCGTGTCCGGTCTCGGCCCGGAGTGGGTGGGCCTGTCGGTCACGATGCCGGGCAAGATTGCGGCGCTCGACTTCGCCACCGAGCGGACCGAGCGCGCGGTGACGATCGGCTCCGCCAACACGCTGGTTCGCATTGAGGGCGGATGGCGTGCGGACTGCACCGATGTGGACGGCGTCCGGGGTGCTTTGACCGCGGGCGGGATCGGCACGATTGCCGGAGCCGACGCCGTGGTCGTGGGCGCGGGTGGGACGGCGAGGCCGGCGCTGGTGGCACTCGCCGACATGGGTGTGAAGAGCGTCACCGTGGTGGCCCGGAACGAGGGTCGGGCCGCGGGCGCGCTGGCCTGTGCCGAGGCGATCGGTCTCGAGGTTCGACTCCTCGGCTTCGACAGCCGCGAACTTGCCGCGCGGTGCGCCGGAGCGGCCGCCCTCGTCAGCACCGTGCCGTCCGCCGCAATCATCGACTGTGCGGATGTCCTCGGACAGGCGCCGTTCGTGCTGGACGCGATCTACGACCCGTGGCCGACGCCGTTGGCCGCCGCAGTAGAGGCTGCCGGTGGAACGGTGGTCGGCGGGTTGTCGATGCTTCTCCACCAGGCCTTCGGGCAAGTGGAGCAGTTTACCGGCCGGCCTGCGCCGAGAGAGGCGATGGCGGCCGCATTGGGCTAGTTGTCCACAGGCCCGGTTTTCTCCACAAGCCAGGGAGTTTCTGCACGTCGCCGACGACGAGGCTTGGCGAGCACCGGTCACGCTGTGTCCATGTGGTGGCTCATCTCGGTCGGCGTACTCGCCGGCGCAGGCGCAGGATGGTGCGCGCGGCGTACGGCGACGAGGTTCGTCGGCGGCGCGGCCGTGCGACGCGGATGGTGTGAAAGTTCGTGCGCTGCGGGCGTGGCGGTCGCGGTGTGGTGCGGATCCTCGGGCCGGGAACCGGAACCCGCGTTGGTACCTGCCGCTGTCCTGCTGGGATGGTGGTGCGTCAGCCTCGCCGCTACGGACTGGTGTGCACGCAGATTGCCGAACATCCTGACTCTGCCCGGATTCGCGGTGGTCGTCGTTCTTGCGGGTATTACCGGTCAGGCGCCGGCCGCAGTGATCGGGGGTGTACTGCTCGCGGCGGCGTATCTCCTTCTGTATCTCTGCGCGCCCGGATCGCTGGGGGCGGGTGACGTCAAGCTCGCGCTGGGTGTGGGCGCGCTGGCCGCACTGGGTGGGGGAGGAGCCTGGGTGTGGGCCGCCCTCCTGGCACCGGCGTTCACGGCCGCTGCGGGGTGCGTCGCACTGGTCAGGGCACGTTCGCGGCCTTCGCGCCCGGAGTCGGACGCGGCATCTCCGACGAGTGTTCCCCACGGGCCGGCCATGTGCGCCGCGACCGTCCTCGCGCTGCTGGCCACGCACCTTCCGTGAGCACCGCCTTCGGTCCGCGCCGGGTTGGGAGGACCACCGTCACTGCGGGTCGCGGCGACGTGGAAGGATATTGGTCGTGCTGCGCTGGATAACTGCCGGAGAATCCCATGGTCCCGCCCTCGTTGCGATGCTCGAGGGAATGGTTGCGGGCGTCGAAGTGACGTCCCAGGACATCTCGACTCAACTCGCGCGACGGCGTCTCGGTTACGGGCGCGGCGCACGCATGAAGTTCGAGGCCGACAAGGTCACCATCGTCGGAGGTGTGCGCCACGGTCGGACGCTCGGCGGGCCGATCGCGGTCGAGGTGGGCAACACCGAGTGGCCCAAGTGGGAAACCATCATGTCCGCCGATCCGGTGGATCCCGACCTGCTCGCCGATCAGGCGCGGAACGCACCCCTCACCCGCCCGCGACCCGGGCACGCCGACTACTCCGGCATGCTCAAGTACGGTTTCGACGACGCCCGTCCCGTTCTCGAACGGGCGAGCGCGCGTGAAACCGCGGCGCGCGTCGCGGCTGCGACCTTCGCCCGCAACTTCCTCCGCCAGGTATTCGGCGTCGAGGTGCTCTCACACGTCATTTCCATCGGTGCGTCCGATCCGTACGTCGGTGTCGAGCCGACGGCGTTCGACGTCGCGGCCATCGATGCCAGCCCGGTGCGCGCATTCGACAAGGCGGCCGAAGAATCGATGATCGCCGAGATCGAGGCGGCCAAGCGCGACGGCGACACCCTCGGCGGGGTCGTCGAGGTGGTCGTGCACGGGCTCCCCGTGGGTCTCGGCTCGTTCATCAGTGGCGCGGATCGTCTCGACGCCCGCCTCGCATCGGCGCTCATGGGCATTCAGGCGATCAAGGGTGTCGAGGTCGGCGACGGTTTCGAGACCGCCCGCCGCCGCGGCAGCCAGGCCCACGACGAGATGCGCCCGGGTCCCGATGGCATTCTGCGATCCACCAATCGCGCCGGCGGGCTCGAAGGCGGCATGACCAACGGTGAGGCACTGCGCGTCCGCGCCGCGATGAAGCCGATCTCGACCGTTCCCCGCGCCCTTTCCACCGTCGACATGTCGACGGGTGAAGAAGCCGTCGCGATTCATCAGCGCTCCGACGTATGTGCCGTGCCCGCCGCAGGTGTCGTGGCGGAGGCCATGGTCGCGCTGGTTGTGGCCCAGGCTGCACTCGAGAAGTTCGGCGGCGACTCCATTGCCGAGACGGCCGCGAACTTCGAGCGTTACGCCTCCGGTGTCGCCGCGCGGCTCGCGCGATGACCGCCGCGTCCGCCGTCGAAACGAGGCGGTGACGGGCCGTGGCACCGAAAGCTGTGCTCGTCGGCCCCCCGGGAGCGGGTAAGTCGACCATCGGCCGACGTCTTGCGCAGGCCCTCGACCTGCCGCTGTTCGACACCGATGCGGCGGTCGAGGAGGAAGCGGGGCGCACCATCGCGGAGATCTTCGTCGAAGACGGCGAGCCCGCATTCCGCGCCCTCGAGGAGGAGATCGTCCGCAAGGCGATCGAGAGTTCCGAGGGTATCGTCTCGCTCGGAGGCGGCTCGATACTGTCCGAGCGCACTCGGGCACTCCTGAAGGGCCACACGGTGATCTACCTGGAGATCAGCGTGGGTGAGGGCCTGAAACGGACAGGAACGAGCACTGCACGCCCCCTGCTCGCCGGTGGCGACCCCCGCGAAAAGTACGCCGAGTTGATGCGCAAACGTCGGCCGTTGTATCGCGAGGTGGCGTCCATTCGGATACGAACGGACGGACGTAGCCCAGCGCGGGTGGTGCAGCAGTTGGTCGCGAAGCTTGCCGGATGAGGTGCGACCCCGGCGGAACAGGTGATCCGAGAACATCGGACGAGACGGAGCGGAGCAGACAGTGACCGAACCGGTACGTGTACAGGTGCAGACGGCACACCCCTACCCGGTGATCATCGGGCGCGGTCTGCTCGGTGAGCTGGTGGACGAGCTCGCCGGAACCAGGACGGTGGCGATCTTCCATCAGCCGCCGCTGGCCGAAACGGCGGAGGCAGTGCGAGCGGCACTCGCCGAGAAGGGCATCGACGCTCACCGGATCGAAATTCCGGACGCCGAGGACGGTAAAGATCTGGCCGTGGCCGGCTTTTGCTGGGAGGTGCTCGGCCGGATCGGACTCACCCGCAGTGACGCCGTCGTCTCCCTGGGCGGCGGCGCGGCCACCGACCTCGCCGGATTCGTCGCAGCCACCTGGATGCGCGGAGTGCGGGTGGTCCATGTGCCGACGACCTTGCTCGCCATGGTCGACGCCGCGGTCGGCGGAAAGACAGGAATCAACACCGAGGCGGGCAAGAACCTTGTCGGTTCGTTCCACGAGCCGTCGGCCGTGCTCATCGACCTCGTGACACTGGAGACCGTGCCCCGCAACGAGATCGTCGCCGGGATGGCGGAGGTCATCAAGACCGGATTCATCGCCGACCCCGTGATCCTCGACCTCATCGAGAGTGACCCCGAGGCGGCGCTCGACCCGACCGGGTCCGTGCTGCCGGAACTGATCAAGCGTTCGGTGGAGGTGAAGGCCAAAGTTGTGGCGGCCGATCTCCGCGAATCCGATCTGCGGGAAATCCTCAACTACGGGCACACGCTGGGTCATGCGATCGAGCGGCGCGAGCGCTACCGCTGGCGTCACGGCGCCGCGGTGTCGGTCGGACTGGTGTTCGCGGCCGAGCTCGGCCGTCTGGCCGGCCGGCTCGACGACGAGACCGCCGATCGGCACCGCCGGATCCTCGAACTGGTCGGACTCCCCACGACGTACGACGCGGACGCGTTCGGTCAGCTGGTCGAGGGAATGCAGACCGACAAGAAGAACCGCGCCGGCGTGCTGCGGTTCGTGGTTCTCGACGGACTGGCAAAGCCCGGACGTCTGGAGGGCCCCGACCCGTCCTTGCTCGTCGCGGCGTACTCGGCCGTCGCCCGCGAGGAGACCGCCGGCGGCGCAGTACTTCTCTGACCCAGAAACACGACACTTCTCTGACGCCGAGGCACGCCGCGGCGGAGGCGAGCACCCGCTCACCTCCGCCGCGGCGGCGCCTTCGGACCAGACCGACCCGTGCGGTCTACTCGCCGCGTTTCGGCTCTTCGGGGTTGCGCTTGCCGAGGTCGACGGGTTCCTGCCAGGTGGTGTCCTGCCCCTCGCCGGCATCGAGGTCCGAGGTGTCCTGGCGGTAGTTGTGTACCGGTTCGAAAACCGCGGTGTCGGCATCGGGATCGGCGTAACCGGTCTGGTCGTGCGTTCCGTCCGGATAGTGCTGCCCATAGCCGTTGTCGTCGGCGACAGCAGCGGCTGCCGTACCTCCCGCTGCTGCGCCTACCGCCGATCCGGCGCCCCTCCGGGCATCTCGGTCGCCGCCACGCCCCTGCGATGCCTTCTTGGCGTCACGCCCGGCAAAGAAACGGCCCAGGAAGACGGCCAGCATGGCCGGAACGAAGATGAGCAGGACAGTGAAGGCGGCACCGGAGGTGATTTCGAAGAAGAACGAGTTCTGCGTGACGTTGAGGGAGGGCAACAGATCGGCCAGCCAGCTGCCGACCCCCGCAACGATGCCGCCGAGCAACGCTGCCTTCAGCCACAGCATGGTGAGGTCGGCACCCTGGTCGGGGTCCGGGTTGCGATGCCGGTCCCGGATGCCGTCGATACCCGCCCAGATCAACGCCACCAACACCACGACCAGGAGCGCCACCCACCTCAGGATCGAACCTTGGAGGGGCCACTGTGTGATCGCCGCACCGAGCAACACACGAACCAAAATATGTATCAGGGCCATCCCGAGGCCGCGTACCACCCACGCATTCATGGGCACAGCGTAACGAGAAGGTTTTCCGGCGTGTGGTCTAACCCACAGACGCGCTGTCTGCAACCTGTTCTCACCGCCGATGGTGGTCGATTTCGGCGCCGTCGCGCGGGTCGTGTCCCTCGTCAGCGGGGCGGGTGGCAATGCCGGTACGTTTGCTCTCATGCCTGCTGATCATGGTTCGCGGCGCGCGGCACTGCGCGCGGCGCTCGCCGCCCGCGATCTCGACGCACTTCTCGTGACGGATCTGGTGAACGTGCGGTACCTCACCGGCTTCACCGGGTCCAATGCCGCAGTGCTCGTCGACGCGGCGGACGCCGACGGCGCCGAGGAACGCACGGTGATCTGCACGGACGGGCGCTACCTCACCCAGGTGGCCGAGCAGGTACCCGACCTCCGGGCCGAAATCGCCCGCGCCAGCGCCGCCCACCTCGTCGAGTCGGTCGCCCGCCGGACGGCGTCGTCGCTCGCCTTCGAAAGTCATGTCGTCACGGTGGACGAGTTCGCAGCGTGGTCGCTGCTCGCCCCGGATACGCGTCTGGAACCGGTTCCCGGGCTGGTGGAGGAGCTACGCATGGTGAAGGACGACTATGAAGTGGAGTTGCTCCGGGCCGCGTGCACTGCCGCCGACGCCGCGCTCGCCGACCTTCTCGAGCGTGGCGGACTCCGGCCGGGACGCACCGAGAAAGAGGTGGGGCGCGAGCTCGAGGCTTTGATGCTCGATCACGGTGCCGACGGCATCTCATTCGAGACGATCGTCGCGGCGGGTGCCCATTCCGCAATTCCCCACCACCGTCCCACCTCGGCGGTGCTGCAGCGCGGCGACTTCGTCAAACTGGATTTCGGGGCCGAGGTCGGCGGCTACCACTCGGACATGACGCGCACGTACATCCTCGAACAGGCAGCCGACTGGCAACGGGAGGTGTACGCCCTGGTCGCCCGCTCGCAGGCGGCCGGATGTGCCGCCCTGCGGCCGGGCGCCGAGGTCACCGCCGTCGACGCGGCAGCCCGCAGCGTGATCGAGGAAGCAGGCTACGGAGAGCTGTTCCTGCACGGGCTCGGGCACGGCGTCGGCCTGCAAATCCACGAAGCACCCGGAATCGGCAAGCTGGGCACCGGTACACTTCTGGACGGTGCGGCGGTGACCGTCGAGCCGGGCGTGTATTTCTCCGGGCGCGGAGGCGTGCGGATCGAGGACACGCTCGTGGTTCGGGAGCAGGGTCCGGAGCTACTCACCCTCACCACCAAAGACCTGACTGTCGTGTAGACGGTTTCGACCTTATCGAGGAGACGCGAAGCAAGTGGCTTCCACTAGTGATTTCAAGAACGGCCTGGTCCTGCAGATCGAGGGCCAGCTGTGGACGATTATCGAGTTCCAGCACGTCAAGCCGGGCAAGGGCCCCGCATTCGTGCGAACCAAGCTGAAGAACGTGCTGTCGGGCAAGGTCGTCGACAAGACCTTCAACGCCGGCGTCAAGGTCGAGACTGCCACCGTCGACCGACGCGACATGACGTACCTCTACCACGACGGCAGCGACTACATCTTCATGGACGGTGACACCTACGACCAGATCTCGATCAACGAGGCGACAGTCGGCGACGGTGCACGCTTCATGCTCGAGAACATGGCGGTCCAGGTTGCCGTGCACGAGGACGTCCCGCTTTTCGTCGAACTGCCCGTCACGGTGGAGCTCGAGGTCAAGCACACCGATCCGGGTCTGCAGGGCGACCGCTCCACCGGTGGAACCAAGCCCGCCACCCTCGAGACCGGTGCCGAAATTCAGGTGCCGCTGTTCATCAACACCGGCGACAAGTTGAAGGTCGATTCCCGCGACGGCAACTACCTCGGGCGTGTGAATTCCTGAGTGTCCGGTACCCATAAGAAGCTCGGCGCACGGCACAAGGCCCGTAAGCGCGCCGTCGACTTCCTCTTCGAAGCGGAAGCGCGCGACCTCGACCCGGTCGATCTCGCGACCGAGCGGGCGGACATGTCCGGCAAGGACGAGTCCGTTGCGCCCGTCGCCCCGTACACCGTCACCGTGGTCACCGGCGTGGCCGAAAACCTCGACCGGATCGATGCGGTGATCTCCTCGCACCTGCAGGACTGGACGCTCGAGCGGCTACCGGCGGTGGACCGGGCGATTCTGCGGATCGCCGTGTGGGAGCTGTTCCATGCCACCGATGTCCCGCCGGTCGTGGCGGTGGACGAAGCGGTCGAGTTGGCCAAACAGCTTTCCACCGACGACTCGCCGGGATTCGTCAACGGCGTCCTCGGCCAGGTCGTGCTGGTTGCCCCGCAGGTGCGGTCCGCTGCCGCGGCCACCTCCCGGCGTGCCGAATCAGGAAGCGACGAGCCGGAAGATCCGCGTTCGTAGGTCCATCTGCCTCACTCCGGTCCCGCGGCGTACCTCAGGCCGAGTGGCGCGCGGGAACCGGAGGCCGGGGTCCCGGCCTGGCGCAACTCGGCGCGCTGCTAAGCTGGCCGCGTCAGGCATCCTTTAACGATCCGTCCAGTGAGGCGGAGAAGGAGGTCGTTGTATGCGCGTGCCCGAAGGGTCCCGCCCTGCCGAGGAACCGGCAGACGCAACACCGAAGTCGTCACCGGCAGTCGAGCCCGCGCGTGAGTTGTTGTCCGCAGCGGATGTAGGCCGCACCATTGCGCGTATCGCGCATCAGATCATCGAGAAGACCGCGATCGACGCCGCCGACGGTGAAGCGCCTCGCGTCGTCCTCATCGGGATACCCACCCGCGGCACGACCCTGGCGGCGCGTCTCGCCGCAAAGATCGAAGAATTCTCCGGCGTGCGCCCGCCGGTCGGTTCACTCGACATCACCCTCTACCGCGACGACCTGCGCACCAAGCCGCACCGCCCCCTCGAGCGGACCTCCGTCCCCGAGGGCGGTGTCGACAACGCGCTGGTGGTGCTGGTCGACGACGTGCTGTTTTCAGGTCGCACCGTCCGATCGGCTCTCGACGCCCTGCGTGACCTGGGACGGCCACGCGCAGTTCAGCTCGCGGTCCTCGTCGACCGCGGCCATCGGGAGCTGCCGTTGCGCGCCGACTACGTGGGGAAGAACGTGCCGACCGCCCGAACCGAGGACGTCAAGGTTCTCCTGGGCGAACACGACGGCCGTGACGCGGTCATGATCTCCGGGGGAAAGAGCTAAGTGAAGCACCTGTTGTCGATTGCGGACCTGACCCGAGGATCGGCGGTCGAGCTTCTCGACGAGGCGGAGCGCTTCGAACAGGCCCTCCTCGGGCGCGAGGTCCACAAGCTGCCGACCCTGCGCGGCCGCACCGTCATGACCGTGTTCTTCGAGAACTCGACACGGACCCGGGTGTCCTTCGAGGTCGCGGGCAAGTGGATGAGCGCGGATGTCATCAATGTCAGCGCCTCGAGCTCGTCGGTCTCGAAGGGCGAATCGCTGCGTGATACGGCGATGACGTTGCGTGCCGCGGGCGCCGACGCGCTGATCGTGCGCCATCCGGCTTCGGGCGCCGCTCACCAGATCGCCTCGTGGACGGCCGGCCAGGACGACGGCGGACCGGCGATCATCAACGCGGGGGACGGCACCCATGAGCATCCCACCCAGGCGCTGCTCGACGCACTGACGCTGCGGCAGCGCCTCGGGGACATCGAGGGCAAGCGCATCGCCATCGTGGGCGACATCCTGCACAGCCGGGTGGCCAGGTCCAACGCGCTGCTGCTGTCGATGCTCGGTGCCGAGGTCGTTCTCGTGGCACCGCCCACGCTGCTCCCGGTCGGTGCCTCGTCCTGGCCGGTCACGGTGGCCCACTCGTTCGACGCCGAACTCCCCGGGCTCGATGCGGTCCTGATGTTGCGCGTGCAGGCGGAACGGATGAACGGGGGATTCTTCCCGTCCCAGCGTGAGTACTCGATCAATTACGGACTGTCCGAGAAGCGCCTCGCTCTGCTCCCGGAGCATGCCGTCGTGCTGCACCCGGGCCCGATGCTGCGCGGTATGGAAATCGCCTCCGCAGTCGCGGACTCCCCGAGAGCCGCTGTGCTGCAACAGGTCACCAACGGAGTGCACATGCGTATGGCCGTGCTGTTCCGACTGCTTGTCGGTGCAGAGGAAGTTGCCGGATGAGCAACTCGACAGGAACAGGAGAGACAGTGCTCATCAAGAACGCGTTGCTGTACGGCGAGGGCGAACCCACCGATGTGCTGCTCGACGACGGACTCGTCGCTGCCATCGGCGCGGACGCCGCGAAGTCCGCTGCTGCAGAAACCGAGGTCATCGATGCGGCCGGCCAGATTCTGCTGCCCGGATTCGTCGATTTGCACACACATTTGCGTGAGCCGGGCCGCGAGGACACCGAAACCATCGATTCCGGTTCGGCTGCGGCTGCGCTCGGCGGGTACACGGCAGTGTTCGCCATGGCCAACACCAGCCCCGTCGCCGACTCGGTGGTCGTCACCGACCACGTGTGGCGCCGCGGGCAGGAAGTCGGGCTCGTCGACGTGCATCCGGTCGGGGCCGTCACCGTCGGGCTCGAGGGGAAGCAACTCGCCGAGATGGCGACGATGGCCGCAGGATCCGGCCGGGTCCGGATGTTCTCGGACGACGGTCATTGCGTCTACGACCCACTGCTCATGCGCCGCGCCCTCGAGTACTCGAGCTCGCTCGGTGTGCTCATCGCCCAGCACGCGGAAGAACCCCGGCTGACCGTCGGTGCCGTCGCCCACGAAGGCCCGACCGCGGCCCGGCTGGGCCTGGCCGGCTGGCCTCGTGCAGCCGAGGAATCGATCGTCGCCCGTGATGCGCTGCTCGCCCGGGATGCCGGCGCCCGTGTCCACATCTGCCATGCCTCCACCGCCGGAACGGTCGAGTTGGTGAAATGGGCGCGAGGGCAGGGCATTTCGATCACCGCCGAGGTGACGCCGCATCATTTGCTCCTCGACGACTCACGCCTCGAAACGTATGACGCCGTCAACAAGGTGAACCCGCCGCTGCGCGAAGCCAGTGATGTCGCCGCGTTGCGCGCCGGTCTCGCCGAGGGGGTCATCGACTGCGTCGCCACCGATCACGCCCCGCACGCCGAGCAGGACAAGTGCTGCGAATTCGCCGCGGCTCGTCCCGGCATGCTGGGTCTGGAGACGGCGTTGTCGATCGTCGCGATGACCATGGTCCGGCCGGGCCTCCTCGACTGGCGTGGGGTGGCCCGGGTGATGAGCGAACGTCCCGCAGAGATCGTCGGACTCGACGACCAGGGGCGGCCCATCGCCGTCGGTGAACCGGCCAACCTGGTGCTGGTCGATCCGGATACCGAATGGACGGTGCACGGGCCCGCACTCGCCAGCGTGGCGTCCAACACGCCGTACGAGTCGATGACGCTGCCGGCGCGGGTCACCACCACCATCCTCCGGGGCCGGGTCACCGCGCGGAACGGTGACGTCCGCATTCCCGTACGCGGCGGCGGAGGACAGTGATGGAGAGAATCCTCTGGATCGTCGGCCTGGCCGCCTTCTGGGCGCTGGCGATCTACCTCATGTACGTCGGATGGCGTGGCCGGGCCCGTCGGCAGGCCGACCGCATCGGTCAGCTGCCGTCCGTTCCCGCCCACCTGGGTGCGCAGACGATCGCGCCGGCCACCGGACTCTACGTCGGCAGCACGCTTGCACCCAGCTGGCAGGACCGAATTGCGGTCGGGGACCTCGGGTTCCGGGCCACCGGTGAAATTTCGAGGTACCACTCCGGCATCCGGCTCGAAAGGGACGGCGCCTCGGCGATCTGGATTCCGCAGGACGCGATTCGTGCGGTGCGCACGGAGCGCGGCCTCGCCGGCAAGGTCATGAGCAAGGACGGACTCCTGGTGATCCGATGGGCACTGCCGTCCGGCACCGAGATCGACACCGGATTCCGCAGCGACGACAAGTCCGTCTACCCCGTCTGGGTCAACTCGGGCGAGTCGGGCGGCACCACAGACAGTGAAGATTCAGCGAATGCGGCGAGCTCTGGCGAGGTCGAGCAGAACGGAGAGAACGCATGAGCGGCTATGACACCGACTCGGCAGTACTGGTCCTCGAGGACGGTCGGATCTTTCGCGGCACCACGTTCGGTGCCGTCGGGCAGACACTGGGCGAGGCCGTCTTCAGCACCGGCATGACCGGCTACCAGGAGACACTGACCGACCCCAGCTATCACCGCCAGATCGTGGTGGCCACGGCGCCGCAGATCGGCAACACCGGCTGGAACGACGAAGACGACGAGTCCGTCGGTCCCACCGGCAGCAGTGCGGAAGCGAAAATCTGGGTAGCCGGTTACGTGGTCCGCGATCCTGCGCGCCGCACCTCGAGCTGGCGCGCGACCGGGTCGCTACAGGACGAACTGGTGAAGCAGGGTGTCGTGGGGATCGCCGGCATCGACACCCGCGCCCTCGTGCGTCACCTGCGCACCCGGGGGTCGATGCGGGCCGGAGTGTTCTCCGGAGATGCGCTCGCCGAACCGGAGGTGTTGCTGGAGCGGGTGAAGAGCCAGCCGTCGATGCTCGGCGCCGATCTCGCGGGTGAGGTCAGCACCACCAGCGGGTATGTCGTCGAGCCGACCGGGGGCGAGGCCCGCTTCACGGTCGCCGCGATCGACTTGGGTATCAAGACCAACACCCCGCGCATGTTCGCCGAGCGGGGTATCCGCGTACACGTTCTGCCGTCCGACGCGACGCTCGAGCAGATCCTCGACCTGAAGGCCGACGGCGTGTTCCTCTCGAACGGTCCGGGCGACCCGGCCACCGCGGACGGCGCCGTACATCTCACGAAGGAAGTAATCGGGCAGGGCCTGCCCCTGTTCGGTATCTGCTTCGGCAATCAGATCCTGGGCCGCGCGCTGGGCCTCGGCACCTACAAGATGAAATTCGGTCACCGCGGAATCAACGTCCCGGTGATCGAACACGAAACCGGACGCATCGCGATCACCGCACAGAATCACGGGTTCGCGCTCGAAGGGGAGGCCGGGCAGGAATTCGACACGCCCTTCGGCAGGGCGGTGATCAGCCATACCTGCGCCAACGACGGCGCCGTCGAAGGAGTCCGTCTGCTCGACGGCTCGGCCTTCTCGGTGCAGTATCACCCTGAGGCCGCCGCCGGCCCGCACGATGCTGCTTACCTGTTCGACCGATTCACCAGCCTGCTCGAGGGAGTCAAGAAGTAATGCCACGCCGTTCAGATCTCTCCCACATCCTGGTGATCGGCTCCGGCCCGATCGTCATCGGCCAGGCCTGCGAGTTCGACTACTCCGGTACGCAGGCATGCCGGGTGCTGCGCGAAGAGGGCCTGCGGGTCAGCCTCGTCAACTCGAACCCGGCCACCATCATGACGGACCCCGAGTTCGCCGACTCCACCTACGTGGAGCCGATCACGGCGGAGTTCGTCGAGAAGGTCATCGCTCTCGAGGCCGCGAACGGTCACCCCATCGACGCGGTTCTCGCGACCCTCGGTGGTCAGACCGCGCTCAACACCGCAGTGGCCCTGCACGAGCAGGGGATCCTCGAGAAGTACGACGTCGAACTGATCGGCGCCGACTTCGAAGCGATCCAACGCGGCGAGGACCGCCAGAAATTCAAGGACATCGTCGCCAAGGTCGGTGGCGAGTCGGCCCGGTCCCGGGTCTGCTACACGATGGACGAGGTCCGCGACACGGTGGCCGAACTCGGCTTCCCGGTGGTGGTCCGGCCGTCGTTCACCATGGGTGGCCTGGGGTCCGGCATGGCGTACGACGACGAGGACCTCGCCCGCATCGCCGGTGGCGGACTGGCCGCGTCGCCCACCGCCAACGTGCTCATCGAGGAATCGATCCTCGGGTGGAAGGAATACGAACTCGAGCTCATGCGCGACGGCCGCGACAACGTGGTCATCGTCTGCTCCATCGAGAACGTCGATCCCGTCGGCGTGCACACCGGTGACTCGGTGACCGTCGCTCCCGCGATGACTCTCACCGACCGCGAGTACCAGGCGATGCGCGACCTGTCGATCGACATCCTGCGCGAGGTCGGCGTTGACACCGGTGGTTGCAACATTCAGTTCGCGATGGACCCGGCCGACGGCCGCCTCGTCGTCATCGAGATGAATCCGCGGGTGTCGCGGTCGAGTGCTCTGGCGTCCAAGGCGACGGGCTTCCCGATCGCGAAGATCGCGGCAAAGCTCGCCATCGGCTACACCCTCGACGAGATCGTCAACGACATCACCAAGGAAACCCCGGCGTGCTTCGAACCCACGCTCGACTACGTGGTGGTGAAGGCTCCCCGCTTCGCATTCGAGAAGTTCCCCGGTGCCGACGCGACTCTCACCACCACGATGAAGTCGGTCGGTGAGGCCATGTCGATCGGCCGCAACTTCACCGAGGCGCTCGGTAAGGTCATGCGCTCGCTGGAGACGAAGCAGACAGGATTCTGGACCGGGCCGCAGGTGGCCACCGAGAACCTGGAGACGCTGCTCGCCGAGCTCGCCGTGCCGCACGAGGGCAGGCTGTACGGCATCGAGAAGGCCATGAGTCTCGGTGCCACCCTCGAGCAGTTGTTCGACGCCACGGGAATCGATCCCTGGTTCCTCGACCAGATGTTGCAGATCCACGAGCTCGGTAGCGAGCTGCGCGAGGTCGACGAGGTGGACGAGCGCGTGCTGCGGCGCGTCAAGCACCACGGGTTCTCCGACCGGCAGGTTGCGGCGCTTCGCCCCGAGCTGGGTGACGAAGATTCCGTTCGGGCGCTGCGCGAGCAGTGGAACATCCACCCCGTCTACAAGACCGTGGATACCTGTGCAGCCGAGTTCGAGGCGAAGACGCCGTACCACTACTCCACCTACGAGCTCGATCCGGAGGCCGAGTCGGAGGTGGCTCCGCAGACGGAGCGTCCGAAGGTCCTCATCCTCGGTTCAGGCCCCAACCGCATCGGTCAGGGCATCGAGTTCGACTATTCCTGTGTCCACGCGGCCCTGACGTTGTCCGAGGCCGGTTACGAGACGGTGATGGTCAACTGCAACCCGGAGACCGTCTCCACCGACTACGACACCGCCGACCGGCTGTACTTCGAGCCGCTCACGTTCGAGGACGTGCTCGAGGTGTACCGGGCGGAGTCGCTGTCCGGCACCGTCGCCGGCGTGATCGTGCAGCTCGGCGGACAGACACCGCTGGGTCTGGCGAAACGGCTCAAAGCCGCAGGAGTGCCCATCGTCGGGACCAGCCCCGAGGCCATCGACCTCGCCGAGGACCGTGGCGAATTCGGCAAGGTACTGGTAGAGGCGGGATTGCCGGCGCCCAAGTTCGGAACGGCAACCACGTTCACCGGTGCCCGCGACATCGCCGCCGGTATCGGATACCCGGTGCTCGTGCGACCGTCTTACGTGCTCGGTGGCCGCGGCATGGAAATCGTCTACGACGAGGCCTCGCTCGAGAGCTACATCTCCCGCGCCACCGAAATATCCGACGACCGGCCCGTACTGGTCGACCGGTTCCTGGAAGACGCCATCGAGATCGACGTCGACGCGCTCTGCGACGGGAACGAGGTGTACATCGGGGGAGTGATGGAACACATCGAGGAAGCCGGCATTCACTCCGGCGACTCGGCGTGCGCCCTGCCCCCGATCACCCTCGGTCGCGCTGACCTCGAGAACGTCCGCCGTTCGACGGAGGCGCTCGCGAAGGGTATCGGCGTCAAGGGGTTGCTCAATGTGCAGTACGCCCTCAAGGACGACATCCTGTACGTCCTCGAAGCCAACCCCCGTGCCAGCCGGACCGTGCCGTTCGTGTCGAAGGCCACGGCCGTGCAACTGGCCAAGGCTTGCGCACGCGTCATGCTCGGCGAGACCATCGCGGAGTTGCGGGAAACCGGACTCCTTCCGGCCACCGGTGACGGTGGTTTCACCCCGGCGGACGCACCCGTCGCCGTCAAGGAGGCCGTTCTTCCGTTCAACCGGTTCCGACGCGCCGACGGCACCGGGGTGGACACACTGCTGAGTCCCGAGATGAAGTCGACGGGCGAGGTCATGGGTATCGACGCCGACTTCGGCACCGCGTTCGCCAAGAGCCAGACAGCTGCGTACGGGTCACTCCCCATCTCCGGGTCGGTGTTCGTCTCGGTCGCGAACAAGGACAAGCGGTCGCTGATCTTCCCGGTCAAGCGGCTGGCCGACCTGGGTTTCCGAATTCTCGCGACCGAGGGCACCGCGGCGGTCCTGCGCCGCAACGGCATCGTCTGCGAGGACGTGCACAAGCACTCCGGCGAGCCCCTGGAGGAGGGCGCCCGCACCATCGTCGACCAGATTCGTGACGGTGAGGTCGACATGGTGATCAACACCCCGTACGGCAACTCCGGGCCCCGGGTGGACGGGTACGAGATCCGTAGCGCGGCCGTCGGCGTGAACATCCCCTGCGTCACCACCGTGCAGGGCGCGTCCGCTGCGGTCCAGGGCATCGAGGCCGCGATCCGCGGCGACATCGGCGTTCAGTCGCTGCAGGCGTTGCATGCCCGGCTGCGCTCACCGGCCCCGTTCGAGGGTTCCGACACGGGTTCGCTCACCTCGTGACGGACCGGCACCACGACCTGGCGTGGGGTGCTCGGCTGAGGGCCGCGGTCGAGCACCGCGGCCGCCTGTGCGTCGGCATCGACCCGCACCCGGGGTTGCTCGAGGCGTGGGACCTTCCCGTCGATGCGGAGGGGCTCGAGGCCTTTGCCGAGATCTGCGTGGAGGCCTTCGTCGGTGAGGTGGCCGTCGTGAAGCCCCAGGTGGCGTTCTTCGAAGCGTACGGCTCGGCCGGGTACGCGGTGCTCGAACGCACCATCTGTGTTCTCCGGGAGGCCGGGACGCTCGTCGTCGCGGATGCGAAACGGGGTGACATCGGGTCGACGATGGCCGCCTACGCGCAGTCGTGGCTCGGCCCGGACTCGGCGCTGTCTTCCGATGCGGTGACGGTCTCGCCCTATCTGGGGTTCGGTGCGCTCGAACCGGCCCTCTCGCTGGCGGCGGAGCAGGGCCGCGGGCTGTTCGTGCTTGCTCGCACCTCGAATCCCGAGGGCGGGGAGTTGCAGGGTGCTGACGTTGCCGGGGGCGTGTCGGTGGCACAGTCCGTGGTGAATGCGGCGGCCGAGCACAATGCGGCAGAATCCGACCTGGTCGGGCTGGTCGTCGGTGCGACACGCGGACACGGTCTGGATTTGTCGAATTTTTCTGGACCAATTCTGGCGCCGGGACTGGGTGCCCAGGGTGCCACAGCACGTGACCTTGCGGACATTTTTCCCGATTCCCGGAAGTTGCTGCTGCCGAACAGTTCTCGCGGTATTCTCCGTGAGGGTCCGTCGGTGACGGCCCTGCGTGCGGCCGCTGTGAAGGTTCGTGACGAGGTCGAGTCCGCACTCTCATAGCCCACCGGAATCCGGCTTTGACCTCGGGGGGTGGGTTCGCAATCGGCGCCGGGCGTGAGTACGGTCGCTATCGCTGCTGGTTATCCAGTGGTTTGGACTATTTGCCAACGACGAGACGGAGGAA
Source organism: Rhodococcus sp. IEGM 27 (assembly GCF_033142305.1). Taxonomy (NCBI): domain Bacteria; kingdom Bacillati; phylum Actinomycetota; class Actinomycetes; order Mycobacteriales; family Nocardiaceae; genus Rhodococcus; species Rhodococcus sp. IEGM 27. Next base: position 695,572 of record NZ_JAWLSG010000002.1, read on the forward strand.
CCGTGGCCCTTCCCCAGTTGACTGATGAGCAGCGCGCTGCTGCTTTGGAGAAGGCAGCTGCTGCCCGTAAAGCCAGGGCTGAGCTCAAGGAGCGCCTGAAGCGTGGCGGCACCGACCTCAAGCAGGTTCTCAAGGACGCCGAGGACGACGAGATCTTGGGCAAGATGAAGGTGTCGGCGTTGCTCGAGGCACTGCCCAAGGTGGGCAAGGTCAAGGCGCAGGAGATCATGACCGAGCTGGAGATCGCTCCGACCCGTCGCCTCCGTGGCCTCGGCGATCGGCAGCGTAAGGCCCTGCTCGCCAGGTTCGACTTCGAGGCCTGAGCGCGACAGTGGTAGCTGACGCTCGAGTGTCAGAAAGAAAGACCGCAGTGCGGAGGGGTCGGCTGGTTGTCCTGGCCGGCCCCTCGGCTGTCGGTAAGTCCAGCGTGGTGCGATTGTTGCGGGAACGGCTGCCGGAGCTCGTCTTCAGCGTGTCCGCGACGACACGTGACCCACGCCCGGGCGAGGTGGACGGTAAGGATTACCGCTTCACCTCTCGCGACGAATTCCAGCGGATGATCGAGTCGGGCGAGCTGCTCGAGTGGGCGGAGATCCACGGTGGCCTCCAGCTGTCGGGGACCCCAGCCGAACCGGTCCGCCGTGCCATCGAGCAGGGAAAACCGGTGCTGGTCGAGGTCGATCTCGCCGGTGCCCGGGCAGTGCGGGCTGCGATGCCGGAGGCGCTTCTGGTCTTCATGGCCCCGCCCAGTTGGGAAGCACTTGTCGAGCGCTTGACCGGCCGGGGCACCGAATCGCCGGAAGTGGTGGAGCGTCGTCTCGCCACCGCGAAGGTCGAGCTCGAGGCTCAGGACGAGTTCGACGAGGTCATCGTCAACGAGGATGTCAGCCGATCGTGCGACGAGTTGGTATCCTTGTTGGTTGGACCCCGGGAACAGTCCGGGTAGACCACTAGTTCTCACATCCACTAGCCAGAACTATTTCAGGAGATACCGAGTGAGCAGCACCCCCGCAGCCGCGTCCGCAACCCCCAGCCATGGCGCCCTGCCTGCCTATGACACACCGCTCGGAATCACGAATCCTCCGATCGACGAGCTGCTCGCACGCACCTCGTCGAAGTACGCGCTGGTCATTTACTCGGCCAAGCGTGCCCGGCAGATCAACGATTACTACAACCAGCTCGGTGACGGCATCCTCGAGTACGTCGGCCCCCTGGTGGAGCCGGGCCTGCAGGAAAAGCCCTTGTCCATCGCGCTGCGTGAGATCCACTCCGATCTGCTCGAGCACACCGAAGGCGAGTGAGCGGAGGAACTGCCGTGCCCGACAAGGCGGCGAGCCCCGGGCTCGAAACGGGTCTCTCCGAATCTGCCCCCTCCGTAGTCGCACGCAAGCGAATCGTCGTCGGTGTCGGCGGCGGTATCGCGGCGTACAAGAGCTGCGCGATCATCCGCGCGTTCACTGAGAGCGGCCACCACGTGCGCGTCATCCCGACGGAGTCCGCCCTCGAGTTCGTGGGCCGGGCGACGTTCGAGGCGCTGTCCGGCAATCCGGTGCACACCGGAGTATTCGCCGACGTTCCGCAGGTGCCGCACGTCCGCCTGGGGCAGGAAGCGGACCTCGTGGTCATCGCGCCTGCCACCGCGGATCTGATGGCCCGTGCCGTCGCCGGGCGGGCCGACGACCTGCTCACCGCGACGTTGCTCACTGCACGATGTCCGGTGGTGTTCGCGCCCGCGATGCATACCGAGATGTGGGAGCATCCCGCCACGGTGTCCAATGTGGCAACCCTGCGCTTGCGTGGGGCCACGGTGATCGAGCCGGCATCCGGTCGCCTGACGGGCAAGGACACCGGCGCCGGCCGACTGCCCGAACCGGATGAGATCGTCGGGCTCGCCTCGTTGCTCCTCGAGCGGCCCGACGCGTTGCCGCGCGATCTCGAAGGGCGTCGGATCCTCGTCTCGGCCGGTGGCACCCGGGAACCGCTCGATCCGGTCCGTTTCCTCGGCAATCGCAGCTCCGGGAAGCAGGGCTATGCCATCGCCCGTCTCGCGGTGCAGCGCGGCGCCGACGTCACGCTGGTGTCCGGATACACCGCAGGCCTCGCTGATCCGGCCGCCGTCGACGTCGTTCACGTGCGCACGGCCGAGGACATGCGTGCTGCCGTCGCCAAACACGCACCCGAGTTCGATGCGGTCGTGATGGCGGCCGCGGTCGCCGACTTCCGTCCGTCCACCACGGTGGCCAGCAAGATCAAGAAGGGCGCCGGAGAGCCCGACGCGATCGCACTGACCAAGAACGAGGACATTCTGGCCGGTCTGGTGCAGTCCCGGGCCGAAGGCGAGATCCCGTCGGCCACCGTGATCGTCGGTTTCGCCGCCGAAACCGGTGACGCGGACGGAGACGTCCTCACCTATGCGCGCGCGAAGCTCGCCCGGAAGGGATGCGACCTCCTGGTCGTCAACGCCGTCGGGGAGGGCAAAGCCTTCGAGGTCGACCACAACGACGGATGGCTACTCGGCGCGGACGGTTCGGAGTCCGCCCTCGAGCACGGCTCGAAGGCACTGATGGCGAGCCGGGTGCTCGATGCCGTCGAGCAACTGTTCCGGGCCCGTTGAGGACGGATCCTCGGTTGTTTCGGTGAGCGTAAAGGTGTCACTCACACCGGGGTGCCGCTAGGGTCGTTCGCGATGGTACATAGCTAAGCTGTTTCCAAGCGCTGTCCAGAAGACAACTGTCGAGAGGGAATTCTGTGAGCCAGTCCGGTAGTCGGCTATTCACCAGTGAGTCTGTGACCGAGGGGCACCCGGACAAGATTTGTGATGCGATCAGCGACTCCATCCTCGACGCCCTCCTCACGGACGACCCACGCGCCCGGGTCGCAGTCGAGACCCTGGTTACCACAGGACAGGTCCACGTCGCCGGCGAGGTGACCACCACCGCCTACGCCGACATACCCAAGATCGTGCGCGACACCGTGCTCGAGATCGGGTACGACTCGTCGGCGAAGGGTTTCGACGGCAATTCCTGCGGCGTCAACGTAGCGATCGGTGCGCAGTCCCCGGAGATCGCGCAGGGCGTCGACCATTCACACGAAGCCCGGACCGGTGGCCTGACCGACGACGACATCGACCGGCAAGGGGCCGGCGACCAGGGACTGATGTTCGGGTTCGCCACCACGGACACCCCGGAACTGATGCCGCTGCCGATCGCGCTGGCTCACCGGCTCTCCCGTCGCCTTACCGAGGTCCGTAAGTCCGGCGTCCTGCCGTACCTGCGACCGGACGGAAAGACGCAGGTCACGATCGAGTACGACGGGGACAAGCCCGTCCGCCTCGACACCGTAGTCATCTCTACGCAGCACGCTGCCGACATCGATCTCGACAACCTCCTCACACCGGATCTGCGGGAGAAGGTTCTCGGATCGGTGCTCGCCGACCTCCGGATGCCGGAGCTCGACACGTCGAACATTCGACTTCTCGTCAATCCGACGGGCAAGTTCGTCCTCGGTGGCCCGATGGGTGATGCCGGGCTGACCGGGCGGAAGATCATCGTCGACACCTATGGCGGTATGGCCCGTCATGGTGGTGGCGCGTTCTCCGGCAAGGACCCGTCGAAGGTGGACCGGTCTGCCGCCTACGCCATGCGCTGGGTGGCCAAGAACGCAGTCGCGGCAGGTCTCGCGGATCGCATCGAGGTTCAGGTGGCGTACGCGATCGGAAAGGCTGCGCCGGTCGGGCTGTTCGTGGAGACATTCGGAACCGAGAAGACCGATCCGGTGCGGATCCAACAGGCGATCACCGAAACCTTCGACCTGCGTCCGGGCGCCATCATCCGCGACCTCGACCTGCTGCGCCCTATCTACGCACAGACTGCCGCGTACGGTCACTTCGGCCGCACCGACATCGATCTTCCCTGGGAGAGCGTCGATCGGGCGGAGAAGCTGCGCGCAGCTGCAGGTCTCTGATCGGTAGCCGCCCTGCTGCGGGCGCCGTCCCGGTGGAGGGCAGGCTGTGACGTCAGCCAAGCTTGCGGCGGAGGTCGATCCGGTGGCGCGGGTGCTGCCGATGCTGCCGCTCCCGCACCTCGACCGCGAGTTCGACTATCTCGTTCCTCGCGAGCTCGACGAGCAGGCTCAACCGGGTGTGCGGGTGCGCATCCGATTTGCGGGGCGTCTCGTGGACGGTTTCGTGGTTTCCCGTACGGCGACCAGCGATCACCAGGGACGCTTCGGCTGGCTCGAACGGGTGATCTCTCCGGAGCGAGTACTCACTCCGGAGATCACCCGGCTCGTGGAACTCGTTGCCGCTCGGTACGCAGGTACCCGAGCGGATGTGCTGCGTCTGGCCGTTCCGCCGCGGCACGCCCGGGCAGAAGCGGAGGGCGCGCCGGAATCCGCTCCGACACCGGAACACGCCGTCGACCGAGAAGCGTGGGCCCAGTACGTTCACGGTGAGGCGTTCCTGTCCGCCCTTGCGGAGCAGCGGAGTCCGCGGGCCGTCTGGCAGGCGCTGCCCGGCGAGGACTGGCCGGCACGGCTGGCCGAACTGTCGGCAATCGCCGCCGGCGCCGACACCAGCACGGTCATCGTGGTGCCCGATCAGCGCGATCTGGATCGGGTGGTTGCGGCTGTAAAGTCCCTGCTGGGCAGTAACCGGGTCGTCGGTCTCGCCGCGGGTCTCGGCCCCGCGCTGCGGTACCGGCGTTGGCTTGCCGCCCTTCGGGGGACCGCCAAAGTGGTCGTGGGCACCCGCAGTTCCGTGTTCGCGCCGACGCCTCGGACAGGTTTGATCGTCATCTGGGACGACGGCGACGACAGTCACTCCGAGCCGCGGGCGCCCTACCCCCACGCTCGCGAGGTGGCGCTCCTGCGGGCGTACGCCGCCGGGAGCGCAATGGTGGTGGCCGGGCATGCCCGCACCGCCGAGGGGCAGGCCCTCGTCGACTCCGGATGGGCACACGACCTGGTCGCGTCCCGCGACGTGGTCCGGGCCCGCGCCCCCAAGATCACCGCCCTCGCTGACAGCGATCATGCGCTCGCCAGAGACCCGGGAGCCCGCGCTGCCCGCCTGCCTGCCATTGCCTTCGCCGCGGCACGCGAGGCGCTCGGTGCAGGCAGGGGAGTGCTGGTCCAGGTGCCCCGCCGTGGGTATGTCCCGAGTCTCGCGTGCGGCAAATGCCGCGCTCCTGCCCGCTGCAGACGGTGCAACGGGCCCTTGGCGCTTCCGTCGGCCGCCGGTCCGGACGGGGCGGGCACACCGGCATGCCGATGGTGCGGGGTCGCGGACGCCGCGCACCGCTGTCACGCCTGCGGCGCCCGAGCGCTGCGGGCCGTGGTGGTAGGAGCAGGCCGGACGGCGGAGGAACTCGGGCGAGCGTTTCCCGGTGTACCGGTCCGGATGTCCGGGGGAAGCGACGTCATCGATGTCGTCGAGCCGGGGCCGGCGCTGGTGGTCTCCACCGTCGGCGCCGAACCGGTGATGACCGGCGGATACGGCGCCGCACTGCTCCTGGACGGCTGGGCGTTGCTCGGACGTCCGGATCTCCGAGCGGCTGAGGAGACCCTGCGGCGCTGGATGACGGCTTCGGCCCTCGTGAAGCCGTTCGGTGACGGTGGCCAGGTGGTCGTTGTCGCCGATTCAGGTATTCCGACAGTGCAAGCACTGGTCCGATGGGATCCGGTCGGTCACGCCCGCGCGCAGTACGAAGAACGGGCAGAAGTCGGGTTTCCGCCGGCGATTCATCTGGCGGCCGTCGACGGCAGCGCAAAGGCTGTCGCGGAGCTCCTGGAACTGGCCGACCTTCCTGATAACGCGGAGTTGTTGGGCCCTGTGGAACTGCCGGAGGGGGCCCGCTTGCCTGTCGCCGGTGATTCGCCGGAGCCGGCCGATGTCGAGCGGATGCTGGTGCGCGTACCCCGTGGTGAGGGAAAACCGTTGGCGGAGGCGCTGTCTGCAGCTCAGGCGGTCCGCAGTGCCCGGCGGGAATCGCATCCGGTGCGAGTCCAGATCGACCCCATCCACATCGGCTGATGCCAATGCACTCATCCCCTATGGTTGCGCGAGGGCTTTTGACGATATATCGTTGATGCATCACCGATAAGCCTGAGGAGGCTGACATGCAGAACTTTGATTTCGGACACCGCGGTTCCCGCAGGGACCGATTCGCGCACCAGCGGACGGGCCGCCCAGAGGGCGCGCACCGTCACGGGCACCGTCGCGGCCCGTTCGGTCCGGACGGAGATCCCGGATTCGGTCCGGGTATGGCGTTCGGCCGAGGCCGGGGCCGCGGTGGCAGGGGGCGACGCGGTGATGTCCGTTCGGCGATCCTCCTGCTGCTCGCGGAGGAACCGATGCACGGGTACGAGCTCATCCAGCAGATCGTCGACCGGAGTGGTGGGGTGTGGAAGCCCAGCCCCGGATCGATTTACCCCGCACTGTCGCAGCTCGAGGACGAGGGGCTCGTTCTCATCGAGAAGGTCGCGGGACGCAAGACCGCTCGTCTGACCGAGGAAGGGAAGGCGTTCGTCGAGGCGAACACCGCAGAGCTCGGCACCCCCTGGGACGACGTCCGCGAGAGTGTCGGCCGGCCGGCCGAAGACCTGCGCGGCCTGATCGGGCAGCTCATGGGCGCGGCAGGGCAGGTTGCCGCTGTGGGAAATGAGGATCAGATCCGGCGAGCCGGAGAAATTCTCACCGAAACCCGGCGTGCGTTGTACCGGCTTCTCGCGGAGGACGAACAGGACTCCGGCGACACGAAGAGCGCCGACTCCTAGCGACACACCGCGCGTAGGGTCCCACTCTCGTCGCGACACCACGGGCACACTCTGGGAAAGTTCACAGGGAATATCCGCGGTGTCGGGGAGAGATCATGAACCTTCGAGGTGTTGTCACGGTCGCTGCTTGTGTTGCCTTGCTGTTTTCCGCCGGGCCGACCACAGCCCAGGCCGAAGACGTTCAGGCGTCGGGACTCGAAGTGCCCGCGGGTGTCGGGGTCCCGCAGAGCGCGCGCAGCGCGGCCGCCGCGTACGCGGAAGCGCATCCGGGCAGCGCTCCCGCCGGATCGAACGATTTCTCCTGTACGCCCGCGCCCGAGCATCCCGAGCCCGTCGTTCTCGCGCATGGCACCGACGCCAGCGCCTACACCGACTGGGCGGCGTTGTCTCCCTTGCTCGCGGCGGACGGATACTGCGTCTTCGCCCTCAATTACGGCGGCAAACCCGGCGCCGACACGTACGGCACCGAAGACATCGTCGACAGTGCCGGAGAATTCGGCCGATTCGTCGCTCAGGTCCGCGAGTCGACGGGTGCGGAAAAAGTCGACGTGGTCGGATACTCGCAAGGAGCGAATGTCAGCAGGTACTACGTGAACAAGCTCGGTGGTGCGCGCTTCGTCGACCAGTGGGTAGGGCTCGCTTCGCCCAGTTACGGCGGTGTGATGTTCGGGCTCGCCCCGATGTTCCAGGCGCTCCCCGGTGGGCCGGACGTGGTCACCGAGCTCACCTCTGTGGCGGTCGGTCAGCAGATGCAGGGGTCGCCGTTCATGACCGAACTGAATGCCGGCGGCGACACGGTTCCCGGTGTCTCCTACACCACCGTCAGCTCGCGCTACGACGAAATGATCCAGCCGTATTCCAACATGGCGCTGCACGGCGACGGGGCGGTGAACCTCGTCATCCAGGACCTGTGTCCGCAGGACGGGTCGGGGCATTTCCGGGCACCGTACGATTCGTTCGCGTTGGATCTCATCCGAACGGCTCTGGACCCCAACGCCATTCCGAATGCGCGATGCGAGTTCGTTCCGATCGGCGCGGACATTCCCCAGGTAGTCGTCGACAGCAACTTCTGAAATCGCAGACGCGAGTGTGGCCTGTCGCCGGGGATCACCGGCGGCCTTGCGCGTTGAGTCGTGCCGCCTGTCGCGTGAGGTGGTCGCGTTCGGCGAGGCTGGACGCCGATCGGGCAGCGTCCGCGTAGAGCCGTGCAGCGGTCACCGGGTCACCATCCCGCTCGTGGAGGTATGCCGCGACGGCGGCGTACCGGGGCAGGCGTGCCGCGACATTTCCTGGAGCCCGCCGGTTTGTCGTGGTTGCGCATCGCAGTGTCATCGTGAGGCGCGCGACTCCCTAGACTGGTCGTCACACCGTCGACCCAAGGGGAGCTTTTTCGTGAGTATCGTTTCGGCCCGCACCGCGGTCCGTCGTCAGCTGTGTGGGTCGCCGACGTGCGCCTAGTCTTCGCCGGTACACCCGAACCCGCTGTGCCGTCTCTCGAGCGACTCATCCGTTCCGCCCGTCACGAGGTGGTCGCCGTGATCACGCGGCCGGACGCGGTGGCCGGGCGAGGGCGGAAGGTAGTCCGATCGCCGATCGGTGCCCTTGCGGACGCGCACGGTATCGAGGTGCTCACGCCCGAGCGACCCTCCGATCCGGAGTTCCTCGCGCGACTGACCGACCTGGCACCCGAGTGTGCTCCCGTCGTCGCCTACGGTGCGTTGCTTCCGCAGAAGGTGCTGGACATTCCGGCCCTCGGCTGGGTCAACCTGCACTTCTCGCTGCTGCCCGCCTGGCGGGGTGCGGCGCCGGTGCAGGCGGCGATCGCCTCCGGCGACGACATGACGGGCGCCAGCGCCTTCCGGCTCGAGGCTGGAATGGACACGGGACCGGTGTACGGGGTCGTGACCGAGCGAATCCGCGCTACCGATACCGCAGGTGACCTTCTCGGCCGATTGGCCGACAGCGGGGCGGTTCTCCTCGAATCCGTTCTCGACGGACTGGCGGACGGCACGATCACCGCGGTTCCGCAGCCAGGGGACGGCGTCTCGTATGCACCCAAGGTGACGGTGGAGGAAGCCCGAATCCGTTGGGACAGAACAGCTGTGGTGATCGATCGGCATGTCCGCTCGGTGACACCCGCACCGGGAGCATGGACGACGATCGGGGACGTTCGCGTCAAGGTCGGCCCGCTCACCCTCACCGACGACAGGCTCGAGCCCGGAGAAATCTCCGTGACCAAGAGCGACTTCCTCGTCGGAACCTCCACGGTGGCAGTCCGGCTGGACCGGATCCAACCTCAAGGAAAAAAACAGATGTCCGCTCTCGACTGGGCGCGGGGCGCACGACTCGACGCGAAGGTACGGGCACAGTGAGCGACTCGAGAAGACCCGCACGCGGCAAGAGGGCAGGAACAGGCGCGAGCAACAATCGGCCGCGCCAGGCGCGTCGGCCCGATGCCGCCCAAGCGGGTCTGGATCAGCCTCGGCTCGCTGCGCGTGACGTGTTGCGGGCAGTGCGTGAACGGGACGCCTACGCGAACCTGGTCCTCCCCGGACTGCTGCGGGAACGGCGACTCGACGGCCGGGACGCCGCGCTGGCCACCGAATTGGCCTACGGTGCGGCGCGAGCGCGGGGACTGCTGGACGCGGTCATCGCGGACTGTGCGGGCCGCCCGATCGAGGAGGTCGACGGCCCGCTGTTGGATGTGCTCCAGCTGGGCGCCTACCAGCTTCTCCGTACGCGGGTGGCCCCGCACGCCGCCGTCGCAACCTCTGTCGACCTCGTCCGCGCAGAGGCGGGTCCGGGCAAGGCCGGGTTCGTCAACGCCGTGTTGCGCAGGGTGTCGGAGCGGTCGGAAGCGGAGTGGGTGGAGCGGTTGGCGCCGTCCGACCCGATCGGGCGGCTGGCCTTCCAGCATGCGCACCCGGCCTGGATCGCGCAGGTGTTCGCGGATGCGCTGGGGCCCGACGCCGGCGAACTCGAGGATGTCCTGATCGCCGACGATTCCCGTCCGGCCGTTCACCTCGTCGCGCGTCCGGGTGAGATTTCGGCGGAAGAACTGGCTCTGGTCACCGGGGGAGAGGTCGGCCGGTACTCGCCGTATGCGGTGTATCTCGACGGTGGCGACCCGGGCCAGCTCGACGCTGTGCGCGAGGGTTTGGCCGGTGTGCAGGACGAGGGTAGTCAGCTGGTGGCCCGAGCACTCGCCCTGGCCCCACTCGAGGGAGCGGACGGCGGGCGCTGGCTCGATCTCTGTGCCGGACCCGGTGGTAAAGCCGCGCTGCTCGGCGCACTCGCAGGTATCGAGGGCGGGCGACTCGATGCGGTGGAGCCGGTGGCGCACCGCGCCGACCTCATTCGTAAGACGACGCGGGAACTCCCGGTCGACGTGCATGTCGCGGACGGGCGCGATCCCGGGCTTGCCGGTGGTTACGACCGGATCCTGGTCGACGCGCCGTGCACCGGTCTCGGTGCCCTGCGGCGCCGCCCCGAGGCACGCTGGCGTCGGCAGCCGTCCGATGTGGCCGGTCTGGCGAAACTGCAGCGGGAACTGCTCGCCTCGGCGCTGGGGTTGGTGCGCCCGGGTGGTGTCGTCGTGTATTCCACGTGTTCTCCGCACCTGTCGGAGACAGTGGCGGTGGTGGCGGATGCGGTACGCCGCTATGGCGCGACAGCGCTCGACACGAGGGCGCTGGTCCCGGGCGTTCCGGGACTCGGTGACGGTACGAGTGTGCAGCTGTGGCCGCACCGCCACGGCACCGACGCGATGTTCCTCGCTGCGCTGCGGAAGCCGATGGAGTGACCGTAATCAGACGCTCGTTCAGATAACTAGAACCTGTTCCCATTCGTGCTAAAACGTGTTCTACTTTTCTCGCGACGAAGGTCGTCTGTCACAAGCGAGTGGAGGACTCACGATGAATCGGGTAGCGGGGAAAGTAGTTCTGATCACCGGCGCAGCACGGGGGCAGGGTCGCAGTCATGCCGTCCACCTCGCCGACGAGGGCGCCGACATCATCGCCTTCGACCTCTGCGAGGACATTGCATCGAACGGGTATCCCCTCGCGACGCCGGCCGATCTGGAAGAGACCGGGAAGCTCGTCGAGAAGGCGGGACGTCGCGTGGTCACGGCGAAGGTCGACGTGCGTGATCGCGCGGCGCTGAAACGGGAACTCGACGCCGCCGTCGCCAGACTCGGGCGGCTCGACGTGGTGGTGGCCAACGCGGGTATCGCCCCACTCGGCAACGATGTGCCGGTCGAAGGATTCGTGGACGCATTCGACGTCGACTTCGTGGGTGTGGTCAACACCATCCACGTCGCTCTGCCGCATCTCGGTGGTGGCGCGTCGATCATCGCCACCGGTTCGGTGGCCGGCCTCGTCCCCCAGACCGGCCTCAACGGTCAGCAGGCTCTCCAGGGGCCGGGCGGAGACGGATACGGTCTGGCCAAGAAGATGCTGCAGACATACACGCATTCGCTGGCGCTCACCCTGGGCCCGAAGTCCATCCGCGTCAACGCCATCCATCCCACCAACTGCAACACGGACATGCTCCAGAGCCCGCCGATGTTCCGCACGTTCCGGCCCGACCTCGAGAACCCGACGGCCGAAGACGCGAAGGTGACGTTCCCCTTCATGCAGGCGATGCCGACGCCGTGGGTGGAGCCCGAGGATATTTCCCACGCGGTGGTATACCTCTCGTCCGACGAGTCGCGGTTCGTCACCGGACAGCAGCTCCGGGTCGACGCGGGAGCGGGTCTCAAGCTGGGGGTCTGAGTCTGCGTACCGGATTTCGCGCCTGCGGCGCACCGCGCCCTACGATCGCCGCGGACTTGGCGATCGGGGACGGTCGGCCTGCTTGCGGAGCTGAGCAGAGGCCTTGATCCGCCAGGCATCCTGCAGAAGCTCGGTGAGTTGGTCGAGGTCGACCTCGGCGAGACGGACCAGAATCGCGCCGTACCCGTCGTAGTGGGGGGTGGTGTAGAAGGCGTTTCCCTCCTCGAGGAGAGCGGCCTTCTCGTCGAGACCGCACACCACCATGAGCCCGCCGTCGGACTCCGTGCGGTGTCTCGCGATCAGCTTGCCCGCCACCTTCAGCGCCGGGGTCCGGTAGGACGTGCTTTCCTCCACTGCGGGAAGTGACCGCCCGATGTCCACCACGTCCGCCCAGGTCGCCATGCCCCCAAGTATGACGGAATCGTGACGGCGGGCGACGACGTTTCTCGCGGGGTCCGACCGTGTGGTCCGAGACGTTTCCGCGTGCGACTAAACTCCGGCGCGTGGCAACCCCGATGATCGCACCGTCCATCCTGTCTGCAGATTTTGCTCGTCTCGCCGAGGAGGCGACCGCGGTCGCCGGTGCCGACTGGCTTCACGTCGACGTGATGGACGCGCATTTCGTCCCGAACCTCACGCTCGGTCTTCCCGTGGTGAAGAGCCTGCTCGCGGCGACGGACATTCCGCTCGACTGCCACCTCATGATCGACGACCCGGGACGCTGGGCACCGCCCTACGCCGAAGCCGGCGCACACAATGTGACCTTCCACGCCGAAGCCACCGACGACCCGCGGTCGGTGGCCCGCGACATTCGGGCGGCCGGCGCGAAAGCCGGACTCAGTGTGAAGCCGGGAACGCCGATCGAGCCCTACCTGGAAATTCTGAAAGATTTCGACACACTTCTCGTCATGAGTGTGGAGCCCGGATTCGGCGGACAGTCCTTCATCCCGGAGGTGTTGTCCAAGGCGAAGGCCGTACGCCGTCTGGTCGACTCGGGCGAGCTGACGCTGATCGTGGAGATCGACGGCGGCATCAACGCCGACACTGTCGAGGCCGCCGCCGAGGCGGGAGTCGACTGCTTCGTCGCCGGGTCCGCCGTCTACGGCGCCTCCGATCCCGCCGAAGCGGTGCAGGCGCTCCGAGCCAGTGCGGCCAAAGCCTCTCCGCACCTGAGCATCTCGCGGTAACGGCCCAGCCGCGCCGTGAACGTGCCCCACGAGAATTCCGCCGCAGACCTCGACGCCGCGATGCTGATCGCCATCGGCGCCGCGGAGTCGGCGCGTGGTTTCACCAGCCCAAACCCCGCGGTCGGTGCTGTCGTGCTCGACGCCGGCGGGCGTATCGCCGGGGTGGGAATGACCCAGCCCCCGGGCGGTCCACACGCCGAGGTCGTGGCGTTGCGGGAGGCGGGTGACGCGGCGCGCGGAGGCACGGTCGTGGTCACTCTGGAACCGTGTAACCACCACGGCCGCACGGGGCCCTGCTCCACCGCGCTGATCGAGGCTGGGGTCGTGGCCGTCCACTATGCGGTGGCCGATCCCAACCCCGAGGCAGCCGGTGGCGCCGAAACTCTCGCGGCCGCCGGCGTCGCCGTCGCCTCCGGACTGCGCGCCCAGGAAGTCGAGCGCGGGCCGCTCCGGGCCTGGCTGCACCGGCAACGCACCGGCCGGCCGCACATCACCTGGAAATACGCGGCGACCCTCGATGGCCGTAGTGCCGCAGCCGATGGAACCAGCAAGTGGATCACCGGTCCCGACGCCCGGGCGCGGGTCCACGCCGACCGCGCGAAGCTCGATGCGATCGTGGTCGGCACGGGGACCGTGCTCGCCGACGACCCCCGGCTGACGGCTCGGCTGCCCGACGGGTCCCTCGCGGCCCACCAACCGCTGCGCGTGGTCGTGGGCCGGAGCGAGCTTCCGCCGCGCGCTCGGGTTCTCGACGACTCGGCGCCCACGCTGCTGCTCCGCACTCACGATGTGAACGACGTCGTCGCCGCCCTCGCCGAGTACACCGACGTTCTGCTCGAAGGCGGGCCCCGGTTGGCGGGTGCCTTCCTTGCCGCAGGCCGGGTCGACCGGATCCAGGCCTACCTCGCTCCGCTGGTACTCGGTGCCGGCAGGCCTGCGGTGTCGGAGGCGGGGGTGTCCACGATCGACGGCGCACTGCGGTTCCACCACGAGTCCGTCGAAACAATCGGCCCCGATTTGTTGTTGAGTTTGATTCCGGCACCGCCGGAGCACCCGGCCTTGTCCAGCAAGCCCTGAATATCACTGTCAGCCCTGAAAACGAGGAGTAGCCACCGTGTTCACCGGAATCGTCGAAGAATTGGGTGAGGTCGTCGCCAAGGAAGAGCTGGCTGACGCCGCACGGTTCACCGTGCGCGGTCCGGTGGTCACTTCCGATGCGTCGCACGGAGACTCGATTGCCGTGAACGGCGTGTGCCTCACCGTCGTGGAAGTGCTCGCCGACGGGTCGTTCACGGCCGACGTCATGCAGGAGACCTTGAACCGGTCGAGTCTGCAGAAGATCGATGTCGGGAGCCGGGTCAACCTCGAGCGGGCGGCAGCGCTGAACAGCAGGCTCGGCGGTCACCTCGTTCAGGGGCACGTCGACGGTACCGGTCACATCATCAGCCGGAGCCCGTCCGACAACTGGGAAGTGGTGCGGATCGCTCTGCCCGACGCGATCTCGAAGTATGTAGTGGAGAAGGGATCGATCACGGTCGACGGGGTATCGCTGACCGTGTCGGCGCTCGGCGGGGAGCGCGGCGACGAGTATTTCGAAATCTCGCTGATCCCCACCACGCTGAACCTGACCACACTGGGAGGGGCGCCGGTCGGCACACCCGTCAATCTGGAGGTCGACGTGATCGCCAAGTATGTGGAGCGCCTGCAAGCCGCCGGCCGCTGAGTCGTACTGTTGAGAAGCATCCGACGGATGCGATTGCTGTATTCGAAGATGCGTAAGTCAAGACTTTGGAGACCGAGCACGTGACCAGGTTCGACAGTATCGAGCGCGCCGTTGCGGATATCGCCGCAGGCAAGGCTGTCGTCGTCGTCGACGACGAAGACCGGGAGAACGAGGGAGACCTCATCTTCGCGGCGGAGAAGGCCACCCCCGAGTTGGTTGCCTTCATGGTTCGATACACCTCCGGCTACCTGTGTGTGCCCCTCGACGGTGCGGACTGCGATCGGCTGGGTCTGCCCCCGATGTACGCCACCAATCAGGACAAGCACGGCACGGCGTACACGGTGACCGTCGACGCCCGTGAGGGCATCGGAACCGGGATCTCCGCATCCGACCGCGCCGCCACCATGCGGTTGCTCGCCGACCCGTCCAGCGGAGCCCAGGACTTCACCCGTCCCGGCCACGTCGTGCCGCTGCGCGCCAAGGAGGGCGGGGTGCTGCGCCGCCCCGGCCACACCGAGGCCGCCGTCGACCTGGCCCGGATGGCCGACCTCCGGCCGGCGGGCGTGATCTGCGAGATCGTCAGCCAGAAGGACGAGGGCCACATGGCCCAGACCGACGAGTTGCGGGTCTTCGCCGACGACCACAATCTCGCGCTGATCTCCATCGCCGATCTCATCGCATGGCGCCGCAAACACGAAAAGCATGTCGAACGGGTCGCGGCCGCACGGATCCCCACCCGGCACGGCGAGTTCACCGCCGTCGGATACCGGAGCATCTACGACGACGTCGAGCACGTCGCGCTCGTCCGCGGCGACCTGCCGGGTCCCGACGGCGACGGCAGCGACGTCCTCGTGCGGGTGCACTCGGAGTGCCTCACCGGTGACGTGTTCGGGTCACTGCGCTGCGACTGCGGTCCCCAGCTCGACGCGGCGCTCGACATGGTGGCGCAGGAAGGTCGCGGCGTGGTGCTCTACATGCGGGGGCACGAAGGTCGTGGCATCGGACTGATGCACAAGCTGCAGGCCTACCAGTTGCAGGACGCCGGGTCGGACACCGTCGACGCCAACCTCGAGCTGGGTCTGCCGGCAGATGCCCGCGACTATGGGATCGGTGCGCAGATCCTGGTCGATCTCGGCATCTCGTCGATGCGGTTGCTCACGAACAATCCGGCCAAGCGGGTCGGTCTCGACGGTTATGGCCTCCAGATCACCGAGCGTGTCTCGATGCCGCTGCGCGCGAACGCCGAGAACCTGACGTATCTGCGCACCAAGCGCGACCGGATGGGGCACGACCTGATCGGGCTCGACGACTTCGAAGCGGGAGAACTGCTGTGAGTGGGGAAGGTCTGCCCGACCTGCAACTCGGTGAGGCTCAGGACCTCGAGCTGGCGATCGTGGCGGGAAGCTGGCACGCGGAGATCTCGGAGGCGTTGATCGCCGGTGCACAGCGGGTCGCCGCGGACGCGAAGGTGAAGAAGGTCACCCTGGTGCGCGTGGCCGGTGCGATCGAACTGCCGGTGGTGGCCCAGGAACTGGCCCGCACTCATGACGCCGTGGTCGCCCTCGGTGTCGTGATCCGCGGCGGTACCCCGCACTTCGAGTACGTCTGCGACGCGGTGACCGCCGGCCTGACGAGGGTGTCCCTCGACGAGAGCACTCCCGTCGGCAACGGTGTTCTCACCACCGATACCGAACAGCAGGCGATCGACCGCAGCGGCCTGCCCGGTGCGGTGGAGGACAAGGGCGGGCAGGCGTGCGCTGCGGCGCTCGACACTGCGGTCACCCTGGCGCGCCTGCGCCGGGAACGAACGGAAGATGCGCTCGCATGACCTCCTCGGAAACCGAGTGGCAGTTCGTCTCGCGACCACGCAAGTCGAGTCGGTACGCGATCGGCGTGGCGATTCTCATGGTCGTCCTTCACGTGACGTTCGCCATTCTCCTGCGCGGTGACTCGACGGGCGTCTACTTCCGGCTCGCGGATCAGGTGGCCTTCGTCGGCATCGGGTGTCTGCTCGCCGGGGCGGTGCTTCTGCTCACACGTCCGCGGTTGCGCGTCGGCCCCCGCGGCATCGCTGTCCGCAACGTTCTGGGCGAACGGATCGTCGACTGGGACCTGTACGAGGGACTCTCGTTTCCCGACGGCGCGGCATGGGCGCGGATAGAACTCCCCGACGACGAATACGTTCCCGTGATGGCGATCCAGTCGAACGACCGCGACTACGCGGTGGACGCCGTGCACCGCTTCCGCGACCTCGTGTCGGAGTACGCACCGTCCTGACGGGCCGGCCTGTTACAGCCGTCGCGGATGCGGGGTTGGTCGGTGGCGCCGACTAACGTGGAGGGGTGCCCGATCCTTCGACATATCGCCCCGCGACCGGAACGATTCCGGTGGCGCCGGGGGTATACAAGTTCCGCGATCCGCACGGCCGGGTCATCTACGTGGGGAAGGCGAAGAGTCTTCGTTCGCGGTTGAACTCCTACTTCGCCGACGTCACGACGCTGCATCCGCGTACCCGTCAGATGGTCACCACTGCTGGCAGCGTCGAGTGGACCGTGGTGAGCACCGAGGTGGAGGCACTCCAGCTCGAATACAACTGGATCAAGGAATTCGATCCGCGGTTCAACGTCCGGTACCGCGACGACAAGACCTACCCGGTGCTCGCGGTCACGTTGAACGAGGAGTTCCCGCGGTTGTTCGTCTACCGCGGTCCGCGTCGTAAAGGGGTGCGGTATTTCGGTCCCTACTCCCACGCCTGGGCTATCCGCGAAACCCTGGATCTGCTGCTGCGCGTGTTCCCGGCCCGGACCTGTTCGGCCGGGGTGTTCAAGCGGCACAACCAGATTGGCAGGCCCTGTCTGCTCGGCTATATCGACAAGTGCTCGGCGCCCTGTGTGGGGCGCGTGTCGGCGGCGGAACACCGGCAGATCGTGGAGGACTTCTGCGACTTCCTGTCCGGCCGCACCGACAAGCTGGTCCGCGAGCTCGAGGCACGCATGCAGAAGGCGTCCGAAGAGCTGGACTTCGAGTTGGCGGCGCGGCTGCGTGACGATGTCGGCGCGCTACGGCGGGCACTCGAGAAGCAGGCGGTGGTGCTCGGCGACGGCACCGATGCCGACCTCGTCGCCTTCGCGACCGACGAACTCGAAGCGGCGGTCCAGGTGTTCCACGTGCGCGGGGGCCGGGTCCGCGGGCAGCGCGGCTGGGTGGTCGAGAAAGCTGGAGACGTCATCGACTGGGCAACGGTCGATTCCGAGGCAGGCTCGGACCTACCGCTTCTCGTCGAGCAGTTCCTCACTCAGTTCTACGGCGAGCAGGCGGCGTTGGCGGGCGGCGCCGACGGCGAGAGTGAAAGCAACGGCGTCCCGCGAGAGGTGCTCGTCCCGGTACTGCCACACGACACCGAGCAGGTGCAGGAGTGGCTGAGCGGGTTGCGTGGATCAGGAGTCCGGGTGCGAGTGCCGCAGCGCGGCGACAAGAAGGCCCTCGCCGAGACGGTGCAGCGCAATGCGCAGGAGGCGCTGGCGCAACACAAGCTGCGACGCGCTGGTGACTTCACCTCCCGGTCGGCTGCACTGCAGGGCATCCAGGAGGCTCTCGATCTGGATTCCGCGCCCCTGCGCATCGAGTGTGTCGACATCAGCCATGTGCAGGGCACGGACGTCGTGGCATCACTCGTCGTCTTCGAGGACGGCTTGCCCCGCAAGTCCGACTACCGCCACTACGCGATCAAGGAGGCCGCCGGCGATGGCCGCTCCGACGACGTCGCGAGCATCGCCGAGGTCACCCGTCGGCGTTTCCTGCGGCACAACCGCGACGTCGGTGTGCTGAGGGCGGAGGCCGAGGCGGCGGGTGAAGGCTCCGAAGGCGGCGATCTCGCACCCGAGGCGGCGATCGATCCTCAGACGGGGCGTCCGCGACGCTTTGCATACCCGCCCAACCTTTTCGTGGTGGACGGGGGTGCGCCGCAGGTGGCGGCCGCATCCGCTGTTCTCGAGGAACTCGGGATCACCGATGTCGCGGTGATCGGGCTTGCCAAGCGACTCGAAGAGGTCTGGGTACCCGGGGAGGAGGATCCGGTGATCCTGCCCCGGACCAGTGAGTCCCTGTATCTCCTGCAGAGGGTGCGGGACGAAGCGCACCGATTCGCCATCACCTTCCACCGCAGCAAGCGCTCGCGGCGGATGACGGCATCGGCGCTCGACTCCGTACGCGGTCTCGGCGATACCCGCCGCAAGGCGCTGGTCACCCATTTCGGCTCCGTCGCCCGCCTCAAGCAGGCCACTGTCGAGGAGATCACGGCGGTGCCCGGGATCGGCACGACCACGGCCAAGGCCGTCCTCAGCGCCCTCGGGGCCGGGGAACCGTCTGCGGCGGTGGCGGGAGTGGGGGATGATGAACCCGATCGCAACGGAACCGGCAGCACAGAAGAGAACGGCGCAGACATCCGGCACGACACGGCAGCACAGCAGGACCCGGCAGCAGAGCAGGAGCCGCCGGCACAGCGCGACACAGTAGGGCTACACGCTTCGCAACGGACAGGTGTCGAGTGAACGATCAGCACGCGCAGAGCGACCGTCCACCCACGGTTCGGCCGATGGACTTCCTTCTCGTCACCGGGCTATCGGGGGCGGGATTGCAAACCGCCGCGAAGGTTCTCGAAGACCTCGGGTGGTACGTCGCCGACAATCTGCCACCGGAACTGATCTCCCGCATGGTGGATCTGAGTCTGGAATCCGATTCGCGACTCGAACGCCTCGCGGTGGTCATCGACGTGCGCAGCAGGCTGTTCACCGGAGACCTCGGCTGGGTTCTCACCGAGCTGGAGTGCAAGCCGGTGCACACCCGGGTGCTGTACCTCGATGCGTCCGACGAGGTGTTGGTGCGCCGCTTCGAGCAGGTGCGGCGAAGTCATCCGCTGTCCGGGGGCGGCGCCCAGGGCACCCTGTCCGAGGGCATCGCCGCCGAGCGCGACCAACTCGCCAAGGTCAAGGCCGCCGCGGATCTGGTGATCGACACCTCGTCCCTCGCCGCGCACCAGCTGAGGCAGAAGATCGAAGACGCCTTCGGGGACGCCGAGCACCGAACGATGCAGGTGACGGTCCAGTCGTTCGGTTTCAAGTACGGTCTTCCGATGGACGCGGACCTGGTCTGCGACGTCCGGTTTCTTCCCAATCCGCACTGGATCCCCGAACTGCGTCCGCACACGGGACAGAGCCCGGACGTGCGGGACTACGTGTTGTCGCAGGACGGCGCGGACGACTATCTGACCACCTATCACCATCTGCTGGATCTGACGATCGCGGGATATCGTCGGGAGGGGAAGCGTTACATGACCATCGCGGTGGGTTGCACCGGCGGTAAGCATCGCAGTGTTGCGATGTCCGAGGCCTTGGCAGGCCGGCTCGGAAAGGACTCCGGGCTCGGCGTGCGTGTCGTTCACCGTGATCTGGGGCGCGAATGACGGCGGAGCACGCCTACCCCGCAGTGGTCGCGCTCGGCGGAGGTCATGGGCTTTTCGCCACGCTGAGTGCGGCGCGCCGGCTCAGCCGGAACGTCACCGCCGTCGTCACCGTCGCGGACGACGGGGGTTCGTCGGGTCGCCTGCGCGCGGAACTGGGCGTCATCCCGCCCGGAGATCTTCGGATGGCGCTGGCGGCGCTCGCAGCGGACGACCCGGACGTGCAGGACTGGACGGACACCATCCAGCACCGGTTCGGGGGTATCGGCGCTCTGGCCGGGCATTCGGTGGGAAATCTCATGCTGGCCGGCCTGACCGAAGTCCTCGGCGACCCCGTTGCCGCTTTGGACGAACTCGCCCGGCTGCTCCGCATCGACGGCCGGGTGCTGCCGATGTCGCCGATCGCCCTCGATATCGAAGCCGACGTGCAAGGCCTCGAGGCCGACCCGCGAGTCAGCCGCTGCATCCGCGGGCAGGTCGCGGTCGCGACCACCCCGGGCAAGGTGCGCCGCGTTCGGTTGCTGCCCGCGAACCCACCGGCATGTCCCGACGCGGTGCGAGCGATCGAGGCCGCCGACATGGTGGTCCTCGGTCCGGGATCGTGGTTTTCCAGTGTCATCCCGCACGTCCTGGTACCCGAACTTCTCGACACCCTGATCGCGACCGTCGCCCGGAAGGTGCTGGTGCTCAACCTCGCACCGGAGCCCGGTGAGACCGCAGGTTTCTCCACGGAACGGCACTTACACGTGCTGTCCCGGCACGCACCGGGGCTCACTGTCGACTTCGTGGTCGTCGATTCCGCGTCCGTCCCCCCGGGCCGGGAACGCGAGCATCTCGACCGCGCCGCGGAGCAGTTCCGGGCCCGCGTCGTCTACGCCGACGTGTCGGAACACGGCACCCACACGCACCATGCAGGCAAACTTGCGTCCGTTCTCGAACAGCTCTGGAGCGGCCCCGACCCGGGGTCTCGGGGGAGCGTTGTGGCCGGGACACCAGAGGAAAGGGAGAGCGCTTCGTGGCAATGACAGCAGAGGTCAAAGACGAACTCAGTCGTCTCGTCGTCACTCATGTGAGTTGCCGGAAGGCCGAGGTTTCGTCGCTGCTGCGGTTCGCCGGGGGATTGCACATCGTCGGTGGCCGTGTGGTGGTGGAGGCCGAAGTTGACCTCGGCTCCACGGCTCGGCGACTGCGCCGGGAAATTTTCGACCTGTTCACCTACAGCGCCGACGTCCATGTCCTCAGCGCCGGGGGACTCCGGAAGTCATCGCGGTACATCGTGCGTGTTGCGAAGGAGGGTGAGGCCCTCGCCCGTCAGACCGGGCTCCTCGACCTGCGGGGACGTCCGGTGCGCGGTCTGCCGGCCCAGGTCGTCGGCGGCAGTGTCGCCGATGCGGAGGCGGCCTGGCGAGGTGCGTTCCTCGCGCACGGCTCGCTCACCGAACCGGGACGATCCTCGGCACTCGAAGTCAGCTGCCCCGGTCCGGAGGCCGCGCTCGCGCTCGTCGGCGCTGCTCGCCGGCTCGGGATCTCGGCGAAAGCGCGAGAAGTCCGCGGCACCGACCGTGTCGTCATTCGTGACGGTGAGGCCATCGGGGCTCTGCTCACGCGGATGGGGGCGCAGGACACCCGCCTCGTGTGGGAAGAACGCCGGATGCGCCGTGAGGTTCGGGCCACCGCTAACCGGCTGGCCAACTTCGACGACGCGAACCTGCGGCGCTCCGCCCGTGCGGCAGTGGCAGCCGCAGCCCGCGTCGAGCGGGCCCTCCAGATTTTGGGCGACGAGGTGCCGGACCACCTGGCGGCGGCCGGGCATCTGCGCGTCGAGCACCGGCAGGCGTCGCTGGAAGAGCTCGGCCAGCTCGCCGACCCCCCGATGACGAAGGACGCTGTCGCAGGGCGGATTCGGCGTCTTTTGTCCATGGCGGACCGCAAAGCCAAGGAAACCGGGATCCCCGACACCGAGTCGGCGGTCACCGCAGACCTTCTCGACGACGCGTAAGCTGTCCGGCCCGCATGCCGGAGTGCGGGACTGTGCTGGGCGTGGGTGAAGTGCGCGCCGGGCGATCCTGAGCACTAGGGTAAGAAACACATCGACCGATGGACCCTCGCGCCCAGCCATGCACACATGGATTCGAGTGGTGCGGGAGCAGCAGAGCTGTACACCAGAATCATGCGCAAAGGAGCAGATTGTGACTGTCCGGGTAGGCGTAAACGGTTTCGGCCGTATCGGGCGTAACTTCTTCAGGGCGGTGGATGCGCAGAAGGCGCTCGGAACCACCGACATCGAGATTGTGGCGGTCAACGACCTCACGGACAACGCAACGCTCGCGCATCTCCTGAAGTACGACTCCATCCTGGGTCGTCTTCCGCACGACGTCTCGCTCGAAGGCGAAGACACGATCGTGGTCGGAAGCCAGAAGATCAAGGCTCTCGCGATCAAGGAAGGTCCCGCGGCACTTCCGTGGGGTGACCTGGGCGTCGACGTCGTCGTCGAGTCCACCGGTATCTTCACCGACGCCGCGAAGGCGAAGGGTCACCTCGACGCCGGCGCCAAGAAGGTCATCATCTCCGCCCCGGCCAAGGGCGAGGACATCACCATCGTGATGGGCGTCAACGACGACAAGTACGACGGCAGCCAGAACATCATCTCCAACGCCTCGTGCACCACCAACTGCCTCGGGCCCATCGCCAAGGTGCTCGACGACGAGTTCGGCATCGTCAAGGGCCTCATGACCACGGTCCACGCCTATACCCAGGACCAGAACCTGCAGGACGGCCCGCACAGCGACCTGCGTCGGGCCCGCGCCGCCGCTCTCAACGTGGTTCCCACCGGTACCGGTGCGGCCAAGGCCATCGGCCTCGTGCTCCCGCAGCTCCTCGGCAAGCTGGACGGCTACGCGCTGCGCGTGCCGATCCCCACGGGTTCGGTCACCGACCTGACCGCAAACCTGAAGAAGTCGGCGAGCGTCGAGGACATCAACGCCGCGATGAAGGCTGCGGCCGAGGGACCGCTCAAGGGCATCCTCAAGTACACCGACGCGCCGATCGTGTCCTCCGACATCGTCACCGATCCGCACTCCTCGATCTTCGATTCGGGACTCACCAAGGTCATCGAGGATCAGGCGAAGGTCGTGTCCTGGTACGACAACGAGTGGGGCTACTCCAACCGCCTGGCCGACCTCATCGGTCTCGTCGCCAAATCTCTCTGAGCAAAGGTCCGATAACAGTGGCAGTTCAGACTCTCCAGGATTTGCTGAACGCTGGGGTGGAAGGCCGCACCGTGCTGGTGCGCTCCGACCTCAACGTTCCGCTCGACGGTGACAAGATCACCGATCCCGGCCGCATCATCGCGTCCGCCCCCACGTTGAAGGCGTTGGCGGAAGCCGGGGCCAAGGTCATCGTCACCGCCCACCTGGGCCGTCCCGACGGCAAGCCCGATCCGAAGTTCTCGCTCGCACCCGTGGCAGTGAAGCTGGCGGAGGTGCTCGGCCGCAACGTCCAGCTCGCCGGGGACGTCGTCGGCCAGGACGCTCTGGCCCGCTCCGAGGGTCTCACGGACGGCGACGTGCTCCTGCTCGAGAACATCCGCTTCGACGCGCGCGAGACGAGCAAGGACGAGGCGGAGCGCACCAAGCTCGCCGCGGCGCTCGTCGAGCTCGTCGGAGACGACGGTGCTTTCGTCTCCGACGGCTTCGGTGTCGTGCATCGCGCGCAGGCGTCCGTCTACGACGTGGCCAAGTTGCTTCCGCATTACGCGGGCACACTCGTCGCCGCCGAGGTCGAGGTGCTCGGCAAGCTGACCCAGGCCGCCGAACGGCCGTACGCGGTGGTGCTCGGCGGGTCGAAGGTGTCGGACAAGCTGGCGGTGATCGAGGCACTGGCCCCCAAGGTCGACACCCTCGTCATCGGTGGCGGCATGTTCTACACGTTCCTGGCCGCGCAGGGCGTCTCGGTCGGCAACTCGCTGTGCGAGGAGTCCATGATCGAGACGTGCAAGGGGCTACTCGACCGGTACGCCGACGTCATTCACATCCCGCAGGACGTGGTGATCGCGGACTCCTTCTCGGCGGATGCCGAGTCCAAGACCGTGTCGGTGCTCGAGATCCCGGACGGCTGGATGGGCCTCGACATCGGACCGCAGTCGGTGCGCCGATTCGCGGCGATCCTCACCAGCGCGAAGACGGTGTTCTGGAACGGCCCGATGGGTGTGTTCGAGTTCGAGAAGTTCTCTGCGGGCACCAAGGGTGTTGCCGAGGCCATCATCGAGGCCACCGGCAAGGGCGCCTTCAGCGTCGTCGGTGGCGGCGACTCCGCGGCCGCGGTGCGTCAGCTGGATCTACCCGAGGACGGCTTCTCGCATATCTCGACTGGTGGTGGAGCCTCTCTCGAATATCTCGAGGGCAAGGAACTGCCCGGCATCTCGGTTCTGGAGGGCTGATGGCGCGCAAGCCGCTGATCGCCGGCAACTGGAAGATGAATCTGAACCATTTCGAGGCGATCGCGCTGGTTCAGAAGATTGCCTTCTCGCTGCCGGACAAGTATTTCGACAAGGTCGACGTGACGGTGCTCCCACCGTTCACCGACATCCGCAGTGTCCAAACCCTCGTCGAGGGTGACAAGCTCCTGCTCACCTACGGGGCGCAGGACGTGTCGGCGCACGACTCGGGTGCCTTCACCGGCGAGATCAGCGGTTCCATGCTGGCCAAGCTGGGGTGCACGTTCGTCGTCGTCGGACACTCCGAGCGTCGGACCCTGCACGGTGAGGACAACGACACCGTGCTGGCCAAGACCAAGGCAGCACTGAAGAACGGGCTCACCCCGATCGTCTGCATCGGTGAGGGCCTCAACATCCGTGAGGCCGGCGAGCACGTGGCGTACAACGTCGAACAGTTGCGGGGTTCGCTCGCCGGGCTGTCCGCCGAAGACGTCGCCAAGGTCGTCATTGCGTACGAGCCGGTGTGGGCCATCGGCACCGGCCGGGTCGCCAGTGCGTCGGACGCCCAGGAAGTCTGTGCTGCGGTCCGTGCCGCCCTCGGCGAACTGGCCACCCCTGCGGTGGCCTCCACGGTCCGTGTGCTCTACGGCGGAAGCGTCAACGCCAAGAACGTCGGCGAGATCGTCGGGCAGTCCGATGTGGACGGCGCCCTCGTGGGCGGCGCTTCACTCAAGGCCGACGAGTTCGCGACGCTGTCGGCGATCGCTGCCGGCGGCCCCCTGCCCTGAGGCGCCTCCGGCGCTCGTGCGCCTTTCTGGTAGCCACCGCTACCAGAAACGCGCACGAGCGCGGAGCGCCTGTAGGGTGTACGAGGTCGTAGTTGTTGCTACTCGATGGGTGGACGTAGACAGACATGGAACTGTTCCTGGATATCTTGCTGGTTGCCACCAGCTTGCTGCTGATTCTGTTGGTGCTCCTGCACCGCGGTAAGGGCGGCGGGTTGTCCAGCCTCTTCGGCGGCGGCGTCCAGTCGAGCCTGTCCGGTTCCACCGTGGTCGAGAAGAACCTCGACCGGCTCACCGTCTTCACCGGTCTGATCTGGCTGATCTCGATCATCGGCATCGGCCTGGAGATCAAGTTCGGCTGATCAGCCGTCACCATGCG